>JBCNVM010000023.1:0-8920 GCA_039630085.1 Candidatus Caldarchaeales archaeon | reverse complement strand
GATCAATCCGATAAGAGGTAGCTCGTAGTAGGTCCCGGGCGCGGCGGGGGCCTCGATCCTCCAGATCGCGGGACCTCCGATTTCGTAATAGGTCGCCAGCACGCCGATCCAGAGCGTCGGTCCTAGGAATGTCCCCGCGACGATCAGCTTCTTCGCCCACGGCTTGATGCTGAGGCTGGGGAGGACCATCGCCGCTATCACGATCAGGACCGCCCACCAGGAGCTGTGGGCGTGACCGACCTTCTCCCACTCGGGAACGGCTCGACCCCACGCGGCGGCTCCCCAGATGCCCATCATCCCGACCAGCGTGCCGGTGCCTATCGCTATCATCGCCGCGATGAAGAGCGGGAGGTTAAGCCCGAGTCTGATGGTTTCGGTTTCCGCTTTTTTCACAATCAAATAACGCCACTGCTTCCCCTTAAGAATTTCTGGTGTATGTGATATTACGCTGTTGCATACAGATTCACATTACCAGGGATTTAGGTTCACCCGAGTCGATGTGGTGTAGCTCTGTTTGTCGAGACTGGGTATCAATCCTGCTTGAATGGTGGCAGACTGTCTATCGCAGTACGGTCATCCGGAGGCGACCCGAGCACATCAAGGACTTTAGCCCACGACAGAGGGCTTGGCTTAAATCGGGCGCGGGACGAGACGGCTCGCATGCGGGGAGGGGTGCTGGTGGTGGTAGACGAGGGGGTCGAGGGGGCGGCGTTGAGCGCTGCCTCAGTGGTCCAAGAGGTTTACGACCTGCCTGTGAAGGTCGAGAGATCGGACCTGACCGACCTCATCGCGGCCTCGACGAACAGGCGGAGGGGTCAGGTCGACGCGCTGCAGCTCCTGAAGAGGACCGAGTCGATGGTGCCCGAGAGGGGACTCCTTCTGCTCCTCGTCCCGAGCGACATCTACGTCGACGGCTTCAACTTCTGCTTCGGGCTCGCGTACAGGAGGTCCGCGGTCGTCTCGACCTTTAGGCTCAGGCACCCCGACCCCCGGAGGTTCGTCGAGAGGGTGAGGAAGGAGATAGCCCACGAGCTCGGTCACCTGCTGGGGCTGAGGCACTGCCCGAGGAGGGAGTGCGTGATGTACTTCAGCAACACGATCGAGGACACGGACGAGAAGGGCGTCGCGCCCTGCGACCGCTGCAGGGCCCTAATCCTCGGCTGAGCCCTCGCCCTCCTTCGCGGCCTTCAGCTCCTGCATGTGGGAGACCAGCCCCTCCACGTACTCCCTCGTGAGCACCTTCGACTCTATCAGGTTGACGAGCGAGTTCAGCGACGCGTGGCCCGTGAGCCTCCCCAGGGTCCCGCTGATCTGCCTCCACCTCAGCTGGGTGTTGCCGCTCTTCGAGCTGTAGATGATCCCGAGGACGTCCACCGCCTTCACGAACGTGATGTCCCTGATCTTCGCCAGCTCGATCTTCGCCGCCGCCTCTAGGTAGATCTGGCCCCTCTCGCTGTCCCTCTCCGGGAAGACGGTCGGATCCCTCAGGTAGCCTTTAGGTATGAAGGAGAGGCAGGTGTTGTAGATCATGAACCTCCTGAACCGCTCGAGCGTCGTCTTCACGTCGATCGGCACGCTCATATTCCAGAGTCGAGACGCGCGCCTTCCTATAAAAGCCCTAACCCCCCTAGGCTGGCAGGGCCCTGACCTTCAGAGGAGGGCGTCGACCATCATCGCGACGTAAAGGACCGCGAGGTGGGGGCTCGTGAACTTGAAGAGCACCCAGAAGTTCCTCATCGTCGGCCTGAGGGCAGTGAGGAGGCTGAGGGAGATCAGGGCGGCCCCAGTTACCGTCGCCGCACCGGTGTAGACGAGGCCGAGCCTCGGCTCGAGGTAAGCTAGGAGCAGGGAGAACGCGACCAGCAGGAGGACCGTCGAGACGATGCACCGGATCGCCTTCCTCTCCTCGACGACGACCGGGAGCATCGGGATCCCGGCCCTCGCGTAGTCCTCCCTGTACTTCAGCGCGAGGCTCCAGACGTGTGCCGGTATCCAGAGGACGACCAGCGCGGCCAGCAGCCATCCGGTGAGGTCCGGGTAGCCCCTCGAGGAGACGTATCCGATCATCGCGGGAGCGCCTCCGGCGAAGCTTCCCAGCAGGATGTTCAGGGGCGTCCTCCGCTTGGTCAGCAGGACGTAGACGACCAAGTAGTCGAAGATGCCGACGACCATGAACAGGAGCGCGTAGACGTTGATCAGCGCGGAGGCGGCGACGCCGATGGCCGATAGGGCGATGCCCAGCCAGAGGGCCCTCTCAGGCGGGTTGATCGCGCCGGAGGGCAGGGGCCTCCTCCTGGTCCTGACCATCATCGCGTCGATGTCCCTCTCGACGTAGTTGGAGACGGCCTCGGAGCCAGCGGACCCGCAGGCCAGGGCGAGCGCGGTCAGGCCCAGAAGCCCGAGGTCGAGCCCGCCCGTCGACCCCACGACGAACCCCCCGATTCCTGTGAAGACGAGGAGCCACCAGACGTTCGGCTTGGTGACCGTCACGTAGGCCCAAAGGCTCGTCCGCGCCGGAACGGATGTCTCCAGCTGCGACGGCAACTCCTCGATCTCTCCCCTTCCTCTACGGTATTAACGTGAGATCTCGGCCCGCTTCCGCTCGTTAACCTAATAGTGCCCGCGCGTTGGTCTCCGTGAAGTGAGGGGGCTCGAGGGGCGCGTAGCGATCGTGACCGGCTCATCGAGGGGCATAGGCAGGGCGATAGCCCTAGAGCTCGCGAGGCGCGGGTGCAGCGTCGTCTGCAACTACGTGAACAGGGAGACCGAGGCCAAGAGGACGGTCGAGGCGATAGAGGGCGCTGGAGGGAGGGCGATAGCGGTGAAGGCCGACGTCTCTGTCAGGGAGGAGGCGGAGAGGCTCGTGGCGGAGGCCGTGAACGCCTTCGGCAGACTGGACGTCCTCGTGAACAACGCGGGCGTCTTCTTGAGGGGAGGGGTGATGGACGACGTCTCGATCCTCGACAGGCTGTACGCGGTCAACGTGAAGGGCGTCGTGAACTGCATAGCCGCCGCGGTGCCCTACATGCGGGTCAACAGGTGGGGGAGGATCATCAACGTCAGCTCCATCGCGGGCTTCGGGACCAGTGCCAAGAACACGACCTACTACGCGATGAGCAAGGCCTCGATCGTCGTGCTGACGAAGAGGCTCGCGATGGAGCTGGGCGAGTACGGGATAACCGTGAACGCGGTCGCGCCGGGTTTGATCCTGACCGACCTCGTTTTAGGGACCCCGAAGGAGGAGGCAGAGGAGCTGGTCAGGTGGACCTCGGAGAGGACCTCGCTCAGGAGGGTCGGGAGACCGGAGGAGGTGGCCTACCTGGTGGCCTTCCTCGCCTCCGAGGAGTCATCCTTCATCACCGGGCAGGTAATCACGATCGACGGCGGGAGGATCGACTTCCTCTCCCACTCCGGGTGACCGGGAGGCTTTCATACCGGGCCGCAGGGGAACGATGAGGGTTGGGGAGGGAGCGGCGGACGGTACAGAGGATCGCCGAGTACTTCAGGAGGGCGGGCTACTCGGTCGAGGTCGAGGAGGACCTGATCAGGGTTTTTCAGGGCTCGACGGAGGCGAGCGTGAGGGTGGTTCACGAGGACGCCACCATGACGGAGCTCTTCTCGGCGCTGATAGAGGCCTCGATGGACGCGGCGACGGGAAAGGCCGCCTACGTCGCGGCCCCCGAGAAGGTCGCAGTCAAGGTTGGCGAGCACCTCTTCAGGCTCTACGGCCTCGGCCTGGTCAAGTACGGGGAGGACTTCGTCGAGGAGTCGACGCCGCCTAAGGTCAGGCCGTCCCAGGAGCCGACCGGCCAAGGGGTGAATGCGGCCGAGGCGAGGGCGCTCGAGGATGTGAAGGGAGCGATCATGGAGGTCCTGAGGAGGATGGACCAGCTCGAGACGACGATACGTCAGCAGCTCTCCGCTCCCGAGAGGCCGATCGTTCCGACGTCCGGCGAGGACGTCAGCGGGCTGATCGCCAGGATCGAGAGGCTCGAGGCCAAGGTCAGCTCGCTAGAGAGGCTCGGCGAGATCGCATCCCTGATCGAGAAGCTCAGGGTGCGTTTAGAGCAGCTGGCGGCGAGGGTGGAGGCGCTCGAGTCGGCGGGCAGAAGGGAGGTCACGGTCGAGAGGAGCGAGCAGGCGTCGAGTGAGGTACCGGCGGAACGGGTGCCGCTCCCGAGCTTCCTGAAGGACAACCCGTGGGTCGAGATCCTCTCAAAGAGGGGCGGGGAGTGAGGCCATCTCATAGGCCCGGAACCGGTCTGCTGTCGGCAGAGTCCTCTGGCGCGTTCCGCGGGCGTTAACTGAGCTCGAGTCATCGGCTTTTCAACGTTACACCGCGGAGCTGACCAACTTATTTCTAGTGGTGACGGGCGAAGGCAATGATGTCCGAAGGCCTGCTGCTGCTAGCCGGCGGTCAGGCGATAAGGGGGAGGTCCATCGGCATCGAGGGCGAGGCCTTCGGGGAGCTGGTCTTCACGACCTCTCTCTCCGGGTACGAGGAGACGCTCACCGACCCCTCCTACAACGGCCAGATCGTGCTCTTCACCTACACCCACATCGGGAACTACGGAGTCTGGACGGGCGAGCTCGAGTCCGAGAAGGTCTGGGCCGAGGGCGTGGTCGTGAGGGACGCGTGCGGCTACCCCTCCAACGCGAAGAGCAGGGGGACTCTCCAGGACTTCCTCAGGGAGCACGGCGTGGTGGGCATTGAGGGCGTCGACACGAGGGCGCTGACGGTCGCGATAAGGGAGCACGGGACGGTTCCAGCGGCGATGATCTGCGGCGACATCGGGTCCGTCGACCTAGCGGGGGTAAGGGAGAGGCTCGCGGCGTGGAGGTACGAGGTCGACTTGGTCCGGGAGACGACCTGCGGAGAGGTGGAGGTCCTCGGCAAGGGCAGGAAGACTGTCGCGCTGCTCGACTGCGGCGTCAAGCACGGCATCCTCAGGAGGCTGGTCGATTCCGGCGTCACCGTGGTCAGGTTCCCCGCGTGGACCTCCGCGGAGGAGATCCTCGGCTGGGGCCCGGACGGCGTGCTGGTCTCCAACGGGCCCGGAGATCCGGCGGTGCTCAGTTACGCGGTCGAGACCGTGAGGAGGCTAATCGGGAGGGTCCCGATGATGGGCGTCTGCCTCGGGCACCAGCTGATCGCCCTCGCGATGGGCTGCAGGACTTACAAGATGAAGTTCGGGCACAGGGGCACCAACCACCCGGTCAAGGACCTGAAGACCGGCAGGATTCACATCACCCTCCAGAACCACGGCTACGCCGTCGACCCCGGGAGCCTCGAGGGCAAGGGACTGAAGGTGAGGCAGGTCAGCCTCAACGACGGCACGATCGAGGGCCTCGAGCACGAGGACCTCAACCTCCTCTCGACCCAGTACCACCCTGAAGGGAAGCCGGGACCGTCCGACGGGGCGGGGATCTTCGACGAGTTCCTGGTGATGCTCTGATGCCGAAGCTCGACTGGGTCAACAGCGTCCTTGTGATCGGCTCCGGCCCGATCGTGATAGGTCAGGCGGCGGAGTTCGACTACTCGGGGTCACAGGCTTGCCTCGCGCTCAGGGAGGACGGGATCAGGGTGATACTCGTCAACTCGAACCCCGCGACGATCCAGACCGACCACGAGATCGCCGACGTCGTTTACGTGGAGCCGCTCGACGTCGAGACGGTCGCGAGGATCCTGAGGAAGGAGAGGCCGGACGCGCTGCTGCCGACGATGGGAGGACAGACTGGCCTAAACCTAGCCGTGAGGCTGAAGGAGACCGGGGTCCTCGACGAGGTCGGGACCAAGGTGATAGGGACGCCTGTCGAGGCGATCAGGAACGCCGAGGACAGGAGGCTCTTCCACGAGCTGATCAGGTCGATCGGCGAGCCGATACCCAGGTCGATCGAGGTCTCGAGCCTCGAGGAGGCGAAGGAGGCGGTGAGGGAGCTCGGCGGCTACCCCGTCCTCTGCAGGGCCAGTTACGCGCTCGGCGGGACGGGCTCCGGCGTCGCGAGGGACGACGAGGAGCTGAGGAGGCTCGTCAGCACGGGGTTGATGGTCAGCATGAACGGGAAAGTCGCGGTCGACGAGTACCTCGAGGGCTGGAAGGAGTACGAGCTCGAGATCCTGCGGGACTCCGCGGACAACTGCGTCTGCGTCTGCCCGATGGAGAACCTGGACCCGCTAGGCATCCACACCGGAGAGAGCATCGTCGTCGCGCCAGCTCAGACGCTCACCGACGAGGAGTTCCACGTCCTGAGGAGGGTCGCGTTCAAGGTCGTCAGAGCTATAGGGATAGAGGGGGCCTGCAACATCCAGTTCGGCGTCAACCCCGAGGCGTTCGAGTACACCGTGATCGAGGTGAACCCAAGGGTCAGCAGGAGCTCGGCCCTCGCCTCGAAGGCCACAGGTTACCCGATAGCCCGCACCGCCGCGAAGATCGCGCTGGGCTACAGGCTCGACGAGATCCCGAACAAGGTCGTTGGGACCATAACGGCCGCGATGGAGCCGACGGTCGACTACGTAGTCGTAAAGATCCCGAGGTGGCCGGTCGACGTCTTCGACGACATGGACCAAGTGATCGGGACGATGATGAAGTCCACGGGCGAGGCGATGGGGATAGGGAGGACGTTCGAGGAGGCGCTCCAGAAGGCGATAAGGTCGCTCGAGATCGGCAGGCACGGCCTCGGAGCCGACGGCCGCGACGCGCCGAGGACTCTTGAGCAGGTGAGGGAGCTGCTCTCGAGGCCGACGTGGGAGCGGGTCTTCGCGATCAAGGACGCCTTCCTGCTAGGGATGGACTTGGAGGAGGTCCACGGGCTCACCCGCATAGACCGTTGGTTCCTTAACGGGATCAGGAGGATCGTGGAGATGGAGAGGGAGGTGAGGTCAGCGGACCCGAGGTCGCCCGACTTCCCCGAGAAGCTCAGGAGGGCGAAGAGGCTCGGGTTCTCGGACAGGCAGATCGCTCACATCCTCGGAACGACGGAGGACGAGGTCAGGAGGTTGAGGAAGTCCCACGGGATCAGGGAGGTCTACAAGATGGTCGACACCTGCGCGGGGGAGTTCGAGGCCGTCACGCCCTACTACTACTCGACCTACGAGGACGCCGACGAGGCACGGGTCGACGAGGGCAGGAGGAGGGTCCTCATCATCGGGTCGGGGCCGATCCGGATCGGTCAGGGGATCGAGTTCGACTACTGCTCGGTCCACGCATCGCTCGCGCTGAGGCAGATGGGGTTCGACTCGATCGTGGTGAACAACAACCCGGAGACCGTGAGCACGGACTTCGACGTCTCGACGAGGCTCTACTTCGAGCCGCTCACGTTCGAGGACGTGATGAACGTGATCGAGCGGGAGAGGCCCGAGGGGGTGATAGTCCAGCTGGGCGGTCAGACGCCGCTGAAGCTCGCGAAGAGGTTGGCCGAGGCCGGCGTCAGGATCCTCGGGACGAGCTACGAGGGCATCGACATCTGCGAGGACAGGGAGCGGTTCAGGGAGCTCCTCCTGAGGCTCGGGATACCTCAGCCCGATGGAGGGACGGCGAGGAGCGTCGAGGAGGCGATGCGGGTCGCAGAGTCGCTCGGTTATCCTGTCTTGGTCAGGCCCTCGTACGTGCTGGGCGGAAGGGGCATGGGCATCGTCTGGAACAGGGAAGAGCTCCAGAGACTCCTCGGCGTCGCGCTCGAGGTCTCGGAGGAGAGGCCGGTCCTGATTGACAGGTACCTCCACCCCGCGGTCGAGGTCGATGTCGACGCGATCTCCGACGGCGAGGACGTCCTCATCTGCGGCATACTCGAACACGTAGAGCTGGCGGGCGTCCACAGCGGCGACGCGGCGATGGTTGTTCCGCCCCGCAGCCTCTCGGAGAAGGCGACGGAGAGGATCAGGGAGTACACCAAGAGGCTGGCCCTTGAGCTCGGGGTCGTCGGGTTCATCAACGTCCAGTACGCGGTGATGGGCGACGAGGTCTACGTCCTCGAAGCCAACCCCAGGGCCTCGAGGACGGTTCCCTTCGTCGGGAAGGCGACCGGACTGCCCTTAGTCAAGATAGCGACGATGGTCATGCTCGGGAGCAGGCTCAGGGACCTCGGGCTCCCGGAGGAGGTCACGCCGCCGTACGTCGCGGTCAAGGAGTCGGTCTTCTCCTTCTCGAAGCTCCCGGGCGTCGACCCGATACTCGAGCCGAGGATGAAGTCGACCGGCGAGGTGATGGGCGTGGGCGCGACCTTCGAGGAGGCTTACTGGAAGGCCCAGCTCGCGGCCAACAACCCGATCCGGAGGGGCGTGAGGGTACTGGTCGCCTACAGTTCCGAGACACTGACGGAGGCCTCGTTCGCGATCAAGGCCCTAAAGTCGGCGGGGATGGACGTCTGTGTCGTCTCCGAGGGAGGTGCGGCTGACCGGGCGGGTTTCGGCGGGGACCTGGTCGAGGTGGATGCGTCCGGATGGTCCCACGAGGTCGACGCGGCCCTGACCTTCAGGGCGCTGGGCGTGGGGTTGGTCGTGGACGTGAGGAGGCTGAGGGCCGGCGAGAGGGACAGGCTCGGCTACATGATAAGGAGGGGCGCGGTCATCACCGGCGTCCCTTACATCACCACCTTCCAGGCGCTGAGCGCCGCGATCGGGGTGATCAAATGGCTGGGAAGGGCCGAATGGGAAGTCAGGTCCCTCAACGAGCTCCACGCGGCGGCTTTGAAGGGTCAGAGGGGCCAGGCCGCGACCTAATCCGACTGGATTATACCGTCATCGCATAAATACCGCTTATTAGAATCTATTCGTTAGGGGGTTCATGCAGTCCTCGTCGAAGATCTCGAAGCTCGAGGAGCAAGCGATAAAGCTGCTTCTCGAGAGGGAGGAGGGGATTCTCCAGTCGGAGCTCTGGCACGAGCTTGGGGTCTCCAGCAGGGACGGGTCGAGGATCGCGAT
>JBCNVM010000022.1:0-9019 GCA_039630085.1 Candidatus Caldarchaeales archaeon | reverse complement strand
AACTCCTCGTCCTCCTTCAGCAGCCTCAGCAGCTCCCTCTTCAGCTCCTGCGTCACTCCCGACTTAGAGCGTCACCGCTGTGGTAAAAAGGCTTGACGCTGTGAGCCCTCGCCGGACGAACGCCCCGACCCGCAGAGATGGCCCGGGTCACGAGGTCAACGCGTTGCCGTGGTCCCTGCGAAGGTGACCACTTTCGGGCGACCGTGTACTCCACCTTTAAATCCACCAGCCGGAATCGGGGGCGCGGCGCGAAGGGTGCACCAGATGGAGAGGGACGTCGAGCTGGAGATCGAGGTCACGGTCTCGCCGGAGGTCAGGATCAGGGTGAGGGGGAGCGAGCTCGGGGAGGTGCTGAGGGCGGTGAGGGAGGCGTTCGAGGAGCTCTCGAGGTGGCAGCAGGTCGCGGTGCCGGTGGCGAGGCAGCAGGCGATGCCGAGGGAGCTGGTGGAGAGGCTCCCGAGGATGAGCTACAGGGACGTGGTGCTGGTCCTCCTCTACTACGAGGGGCCGCTCTCGAAGGAGAGGATCAACCAGAGGAGCAAAGAGCTGGGGAAGGAGGTGACGAAGGAGTGGCTCGACAAGAAGCTCTACGAGGAGCTGAAGGGAATGGTGGCCTCGGTCGAGTCCGGAGAGGGGCCGAAGAGCTACAAGCTGACCGAGTACGGCAGGCAGAAGACCGAGGAGACCCTAAGGTCCTACGGGATCCTGAAGTAGCTCCCGCAGACCCCTCACCAGCTCCCTCACCCTCTCCTTTAGCTCCAGGTTCGGGTGGGCTGTCCGGGTCCACCTCTCGAGCTGGTCCGCGATCGAGGAGATCAGGCCCCTGGGGTCCCTGAGGAGGACCTTCAGCACCTCCTCCGGAACGTCCTCGGGCTCGATCGCCCTCACCTGCGTCCGCATGAACGGCCCGAACTCGTCCCTGGAGAGCTTAACCACCGTCAACCTGCCTCCCTCGAGCACGTACCTAGTCCCCGCGACGTCCAGGAGCTCGACTCCCCACTCGATCCCGGGAGGCGAGAGGACCCGCAGCGAGTCGATCAGAACCCTTATAGCGTTAACGCTGGGTTCGGCCATGACCCTAGCACAGGCGTCGAGTGCCCTGTTGACGTACTCGTCCATGTAGTCTGACCGGTTGTCTCATCAAAAAAGCTTGTCAGGAGAGGGAAGCCTCACCGGCGACGCCTGAGGGCCAGCAAGGCTCCCACCGCGACGACCGCGATCACGACGGCTATGATGGGGAGCAGCATCGAGACATCGAGTGGTTGTGCCTCGGTCCTGGTCGGCGTCGGCGTAGGTGTGGGTGTGGGGGTTGGTGTCGGTGTCGGTCGAGGTGTAGGAGTTGGCGTAGGAGTCGGCGTCGGTGGTGGAGTGGTATCGGCCAGAACAGTTGTGATGACCGTCGTGGTCGTGATCGTGGTGCCCGGCCGAACGACGGTGGTTGTCCTGGTGGTCCCTGGGATGATTGTCAACATGGAGACGGTCGTGGCAGGAATGGTAGTGGTGACGACCTCGGTTTCACCCTTCTTGGTCGTGGTGAAGGTCGTCGTAAGCCTGACGTTCGGCATCATTCCGGGATCGAGGGTCATCGTGAAGCCCGGTACAGTCAAGGTCTGTCCAGCCATCGCGAAGACGAACGTCGCGGGAAGCCGCTCGGGTTCGAACCTCAGCCTGGATATCTGATAGGCTAGGTTGCAGGCCTCCTCGATGACACCGTAAATCGACAGGGGATACGTGAAGACTACCGTTACGAAACCGGCGGTCATCGTGGTCACCGTCTCCACTTGGATGTAGCCTGTGGTGGTGACACGTGTGGGGAGCGCTGTGGTTATCGCTGTTGAGAAGGGCGAGCTGACCACGTAGGTCACCGTGGTGCCCGGGAAAGTAATTGTCGTGCCGGCGAAGGAGATCACAGATGGTTGCTCTCTAGCTGCGAACCTCACGACGCAGACCTGGTCCTGCACCTCGACGCTCATGACCATTCTGACACGAGGCATCTCGATGAGAAGCGACACCGTGCTGCCCTGAGCCGTTACGACCGTGACGAACGTCGTCCCGGGAGACACGACGGTCGTTGTGACGGTTCTAGTTACCGTGGTCGCGTTGAGCACAGGGTAGATCAACCCGAGAGCTAGGACCAAGATCGTCGAAAGGAGAAGAACGGCCCTTCCGGTCCCAATCACCATTGATTTGCTTTACAAAAATTGCTATATAACTATTAAACTGTCAAAAATCTTAAGTAGAGCTAGACAGAGGACCCGCGGACGTGTTCCTAAGGATATTGTCTTCATACCCGGGCAAACTAATATTGAGGGCGGGTCGATCAGAGACCGGCGCCCCGGTAGCTCAGCTGGTCAGAGCACCGGCTTGGTAAGCCTTCAGGCAGAAGACCTCAAGGGTCGAGGCCGGGGGTCGCGGGTTCGAGTCCCGCCCGGGGCTCGTTGCTTCAGGCGAGCGATCGGGCACACCGCGACGCGGCGAGACCGGAGCCCTCCGGCCGGCCATCCTAATATGCGGCACTGGCGACCTCGGACGGGAATGATCATCGTTACGGGCGCGTTCGGCTTCATCGGGAGCCACCTCGTTGAGGCGCTGATCGCCTCCGGCGCCGACGTCCTGGCGGTCGGGCACCCCTCGATAGCGCTGAGGGAAGTGGAGGAGCTCCACGGAGCGCGCGGCCCTAGCAGGACGTTGCCGGTCCTGATAGACCTCAGGTCAGCGGAGCAGGTCTTCCAGCTCTTCGGGAGCCACGGGCCCGAGAGGGTCTTCCACCTCGCAGCGATGTCGTCGCACAGACTGAGCCTCCTCCAACCCCACACCTTCATCGAGAACAACGTGATGGCGCTCCTGAACGTCCTCGAGGCCGCGAGGAGGTGCGAGCCCTCGCCGAGGGTGGTCTTCGCGTCGTCGAGCAGCGTCTACGGCGACCAGAGGCCCCCTCACTCGGAGGACATGCCTCCCAAGCCCAAGGGGCCCTACGCGCTCAGCAAGTGGATGGGGGAGGAGCTCGTGAGGGGTTACGCCTCCGACTACGGGCTCGACGCGGTCGTCGTGAGGTACTTCAACGTCGTCGGGGAGAGGTGCAGGACCCACAACGTCTTCAGGGTCTTCGCGGACAGGATAACCTCCGGACAGGCCGTTGAGGTGAACGGCAGGACTGTCGACGGCGTCTTCAGGCCCGCCACGAGGGACTTCGTCTACGTCGGAGACGCGGTCGAGGCGACGGTCCTCGCCTCCGAGAGGGGCAGAAGGGGAGAGGCCTACAACGTCGGCAGGGGGGAGCCCGTCAGCGTCGAGGAGCTGGCGCACGAGATGATGGCCGCGATCGGGAGGAGGGTAGAGGTAGTCAGGAGGGAGCTCGCGCCCCACGAGTCGCTCGAGAGCTACGGCGACGTCAGCAAGGCCAGGAGGGAGCTCGGGTGGTCCCCGAGGACGGACCTGCGCGCGATGGTCAGGAGGTACGTCGAGTGGTACCTGCCCAGGAGGGCCGAGATGGGGGTGGAGTGAGGCTCACCTTTCAGAGGGCCCGAGACCGATCGCCCTGAACCTTACCTTCCCGGAGAACTCCCTCGGGTCGTAGACCCTCCTGCCGTCTATCAGCGCGGGCTCCCTCATCAGAGAAGCGAAGTCCTCGGGCCTGAGCGACCTGAACTGGTCCCACTCGGTGGCGAGGACGCAGAGGTCCGCGCCCTTCAGGCACTCCTCCACCGAGCCCACCACCTCCGCCGCGCCCCCGAGCTCCCTCCTCGCGTTCTCCCCGGCGGCCGGGTCGTAGGCCCTGACCTCCGCGCCCCTCTCCGCGAAGAGCCTCACGAGCTTCAGCGCCGGGGACTCCCTGACGTCGTCGGTGTTCGGCTTGAAGGCCAGTCCCAGGACCGCGACCCTCTTCCCCCTGAGCTCTCCGAGGAGCTCCTCCGCCATCCCGACGACCACCGAGGGCTGGAGCGCGTTCACCTCGTAGACCGACCTCATGATCTTGGGATCGTGCCCGAGCTCCCTCGAGAGCGCGACTATCGCCCTGAGGTCCTTCGGGAAGCAGCTCCCTCCGAACCCTATCCCGGCCCTGAGGAAGTGAGGGCCTATCCGTTCGTCGAGCCCGATCCCCTCGGCGACGACCTTCACGTCCGCTCCGGGGATGAGCTGGCAGAGGTTTGCGAGCTCGTTGATCAGGCTGACCCTAGCCGCGAGGAATACGTTGTTCGCGTATTTTATCAGCTCGGCGTTAACGTAATTCGTCTTCAGGACCTGCGGCATCCTCCTCCGGTAGAGCCTCCTGTAGAGCTTCAGGAGGATGTCCGAGGACCCGTCACCCGCGTCTCCGAGGACGATCCTGTCGGGCTCGAGCATGTCCCTGACCGCGGACCCCTCTCTCAGGAACTCGGGGTTGACGCAGACGAAGAGCCCCTCTCCGACCCTCTTCCCGCTCGAGGACTCGAGCGCCGGGACGACCACCTTGCCCGTGGTCCCGGGGACGACCGTGCTCTTCACGACGACCAAGTGGCCGTCGGGCTTTCCGCGCAGCGCCTCGCCGATCGACCTGCTCGCCTCCCTGACGTACCTGAGGTCGATGCTTCCGTCGGAGTTGCTGGGAGTACCGACGGTGACGAAGGTGACCGACGTCTCCCTGACCGCGCCGTAGTCGGTCGTGGCCGAGAGCGTCCCCCTCGAGACCGACCTCCTGACCAGCCTGTCGAGCCCCGGCTCGTGGAAGGGACACCTCCCGGAGGAGACCGCCGAGACCCTCTCCCGGTCGACATCTATCCCCTTGACCCTGAAGCCCCTCGAGGCGAGGACCGCGGCGACCGTGAGGCCGACGTACCCGAGCCCGACGACCGAGACCCTCGTGACGTCGATGGAGCCCGAGGCCCCGCTCAACGCGCAGCACCGGCAGCGATCGCGTAGGAGACCCTGACTGCCTCGAAGTAGGACTCGGGAGTGCCGACGTCGAGCCAGACGTCGGACTCGGGGAGCCTGACGGCCATCACGGACCTCCTCCTCTCGATCAGGAGCTGGATCGCGTCGGTCAGCTGCACCTCTCCGCCGTGGCCGGGCCCGATCGACCCGAGGGCGTCGAAGACCTCCGGCGTGAAGACGTAGAAGGGGAGGATGGCGAGGTCGCTGGGGGGAACCGAGGGCTTCTCGACCACCCTCAGGACCTTCAGCCTGCCGGCGGAGCCGTCCTCGACCACGGCGACGCCGAACCTCCTCGGGTCCTCTACCGACTTGAGGAGGAGCGCAGCGTCACACGATTGGTCTGCCCTGAGGGCCTCGAGCGACCTGAGGAACCCGTTGTCGGGCGAGTGGACGTAGGTGTCGCCAGCGCAGAGGAGGAACTCCTCGTTGACGAACGGCCGGGACCTCAGGACCGCGTCGCCGAACCCTCGGGGTGCGGGCTGGTTCACCCAGACCGTGACCGACTTCTCGAGCATCGCGTAGAACCTCCTCAGCTCGGCCGCCTGCCCCGCCTTCCCCATCGACTCCAACCTCTCGACGAACTCCCAGTCGGGGGTGAAGTGGTCCTCGATCGCCCTCTTCCCCCTGCCGACGACGAAGCAGAACTCCCTTATCCCGAAGTCGAAGAGCTTCTCGAAGAGGACCTGGAGGAGGGGCTTGAGGACGGGGCCGGACTCGCCCCTGGCGTAGATCGGGAGCATCTCCTTCGGCATCTCCTTCGTCGAGGGGATCAGCCTCGTCCCCAGGCCTGCAGCTGTGATCACCGCCTTCCTGATCATCGGCGTCGCAGGTCCCGGACCGAATATAGTCCTTGCCCTTCCAGAGAGTGGAACTTCGCGCCCCTCGGCTGCGGTCGGTGACGGTGATCCGGGCCGCGGGGCCTCGAGGCGGGCGGGCTCGCTACGTATAAGAGAAGGGAGCGGGCTCTGGCGGGGAAGGAGATGCAGCTGAGGCTCCAGAGGAGGCTCGCGGCGGACCTGCTGGGGGTGGGCGAGAACAGGGTGAGGTTCGACCCCGAGAGGCTCGAGGACGTCGAGGACGCGATCACGAGGGAGGACGTGAGGGCGCTGATCGAGGAGGGCGCGATCTACGCTGCACCGGTCGAGGGCCAGACGCGGCTCAGGGTCAAGGAGGGCAGGGTCAGGAAGGGAGGGAAGTACTCGGTCCTCACGAGGAAGGAGAGGTGGGCGATGCGGGTCAGGGCTCAGAGGAGGTACCTGAAGAGGCTCAGGGACTCCGGGATCATCGACAGGAGCACCTACAGGAAGCTCTACCTCCAGGCGAAGGCAGGCCGGTTCAAGTCCGTCGCGGACATCAGGAACCTCCTGATCGAGATGGGTAAGCTCGAGAGGGGGTGAGCGCGCGTTGATCGAGCTGAAGCGGAGGCCTCCGAGGAGGAGAAGGGAGGGAGTGACGGACTACAGGGCGAGGTACAAGATGGTCAAGTCCGGCAGGCCGAGGCTCGTCGTGAGGAGGACCAACAGGCACGTGATCGTCCAGCTGGTGCAGTCAAGGGCCGGAGGCGACCTGACCGTCTTCACGGTGAACTCCGCGGCGCTCAGGAGGTTCGGCTGGAGGGCGGGTCTGAAGAGCACTCCGGCCGCCTACCTCACCGGTTACCTCGCGGGGCTGATCGCGAGGTCCAAGGGCTACTCGGAGGCGATAGCCGACATAGGGATGAGGACGCCTTCGAAGGGGGCGAGGGTCTTCGCGGTCGTGAAGGGCGCGATCGACGCCGGGCTCTCGATACCGGCTTCCGAGGAGGTCTTCCCCGACGAGTCGAGGATCCGCGGGGAGGTCCTCGCGGAGTACGCGGAGTCCTTGGGAGCGGATGCGGCGAAGAGGTTCAGCGCCTCTGACCTGGAGACGCTGAGGAACCTGTCCGAGCACTTCGAGGAGGTCCTGGACAGGATAAGGAGTTCCGTCCAGGCCGGCTGAGCCCCGCTCAGACGAACTCCGTCGGCTTCCTCTCCTCCCTCGCCCTGACCTTGAGGACACCGTAGTGGATCGCGCAGGAGATGCAGAGGTTCTCGGTGATGACGTTCTCCGCGATGTAAGCGCCCATCGACTTCAGCTCCCTCGCGAGGTCGCCTCTTACCAGCGAGACCCTCCTCGTGATCCGCTGGATCTTGCTCCTCGGGACGAAGGCGCCGCAGTTGTCGCACTGAATCATCGGCTCGGAGCCCTTCTGGCCCTTTGCCCTTCCCCTGTTCTTCCTCTTGGCTGGCAATCAGCTCACCCACTGCACAGGTCCGCGCCTCCCAATAAGCTCTCGCCCCACTTCTCGGGCCCGGGGGTCCGCGCGGAGCACCGATCGATGGGCCGCCTCGCGCGGAAGTTTATATCCCAAGCAGGTGAAGAACACGAAGGCGGCCGTCGTCTAGCCTGGACTAGGACGGCAGGGGTTCTGGTCCGTAAACCAACTGATCTTACTATTTTTCCTTAAGATAGTCAATCAGTTCACCTGATGCATAAGTCTACTCCATGCTTTTGTTTAACCTTAAAACCCCTTGTCTGCATGTAGCAGACCACTGCTCGGCGCTTAGTCCGTAGGTTTATATCCCAAGTGGATGATAAAACTATCGGCGGCCGTGGCCAAGCCAGGACTAAGGCGCCGGGGCTCCGGCCCGGAAATCGTGGGTTCAAATCCCACCGGCCGCATAAATTCCGTGAGCAGAGAGCGCGATGTAAGGAAAAGAGGGAAACGACCTTACACATGCCGAATGAGTGTCAGTCTTCTAACCAATCAGTCCGAATAAAGCGGTACATTTTTCACCGGAGCCAAAACTGACGGACACGCCGAGGCTTTTAGCGATGTTGGCGATCTCCTTGCTCTTTAGGAATTGTTATCGTCGCGGTCGGGAGCAAGAGTCTTCACTTCGGGAAGATCTCCGCGCCCAATTGGACCCTCGCGTGAGCCTACGGGTACAGGCCGGACTCCAGTGGTTCCACTTTCAAGATCGAGGCCGAGCCACCGAGAGATCTTACCGGTGTGTCTTACACGGTTGTTAGCGAGAGCTGTACCGTTAGGCGGAGTATCAACAGAGTTATCGAGCTCAGCTACGTGCCTAACTTAGTGGTCAGGCTCGGCGACTTCGGCAACCCAACCTACCGGTGGATAGAGGACGTAAGGGTCCAAGGATATGCAATCGAAATCCCGATGAACGACTATTATAATGTGATTGCTGTCTTCAGTTGAGTCAATCGTTTTAGCATAACTTCGAGTATCATATATTCGTCACCATTACCCCTTTTCCCGTTCTCAGTTTCGTATGAGATCTTAAGGGGGCCCGCAATTAGCCGTCTTTCACCATCCCTGTTATCCGGTTCCTAGTGACGTTAATTCTATACATGAGGTCTGGGGCTGTGGGTACCGGGTTTCCGTGATATTCCAAACCTCCTAGTTCCGAGCTCGATCCCCTATGTCCGCATGTCCTTTTCTGGATCAACTGAGACCCTCTCGTTGCCTAATGAGGCTCAGTACCGACGACGTGCAGTTATACGAAACCGACCCGAGGACGGCGAGGACGCTCCCTTGGGCGGCCGGAGGGGTGACCGTCACGGTCCTGACGGCGTAGACGTACTCCGTCGTCCCCTCACTATTGTCAGTATCTCTCCGTGCAGCGTGGCCGTCACCGTCAGAGTCACCGTCGTCCTGCCCAGATTCGGAGGGATCACGGCCAGTATTCCTAGGCCGACGAGGGCTCCCAACAGCGCTGCGATGATTATCCTCTTCTCCATCCCCTCAACACCGCTGGGATCGAGACGCTCGCCGCCGCCAAAAGGACCAGCGTGTATGGCGAGACGGGAATCCTCGGGTTGATTCTGCCTCCATCGACCGGCGCCTCGATCTCCTTCTCCAGATTTCCAAACAGCGACGATACCCTCATGGAATACCGGCCGTATGGTATTGCTTTGAGCTCAGCCACTCCAGACGCGTCAGCGCTCACGGAACTCTCTTTCTGTCCTCTCACAGAGACCTCCGCGAACGGCACCGGCATTCCAAGGAAGTCGGTGATCGAGATCTTCAGGTCGTGTAACGCAACCTCGAGCCTCAGGAGCCCGGGCT
>JBCNVM010000021.1:0-9378 GCA_039630085.1 Candidatus Caldarchaeales archaeon | reverse complement strand
GGAGCGGAAGCCGCGGTCGGTCCCAGTAGGACACGGGATCTCCGTGATGTCCCCGAACAGGTATTTTCTGATAGCCGCGGAGAGGTCTGACGTGAGGAAAGAGGTTATGTCTACCGTCGAGGGACGGTGGAGCGGGCCGGGCCCGTAGCTCAGCCAGGAAGAGCGCCGGGCTTTTACGGCTCCGAGGCCGAGCAGATCCGGAAGTCCCGGGTTCAAGTCCCGGCGGGCCCGCACCTTCCACCAGTCCCAGCTAAGACTAAATTCGGATCGGATCGCGGGATCTACCGATGTTCGGAGGCCAGAAGGAGGAGCTCCCCAAGCAGGTCGCGGTCCCCGTGACCGTGATGAGGTGCGAGGCCTGCGGGACCGTCCACTCTAGGCCCCACCAGGCTCAGGACTACGTCTTCAAGAGGGTGAAGTCCTTCTGCCCGAAGTGCAACTCCGAGACCGAGATGCTAATCGTGAGCATCCACGTCGAGGAGAGGAGGCAGCAGAGGGCCTGAGGGCTTGGACGCTTCACGTGATGACCTCAGCTCCGTCCTCCCACACGACGACCGTGTGCTCGGCCTGCGCGACCGGGGCTCCGGACTTCTCGACGAGGACCGCGTAACCGTGGACGTAACCCTTCCTGTAGAGCGACCCGTGCAGCTCCGTGTCGAGGTCTCCGAACCACCTGGGCGCGTAGGGCAGACCTCCCGTGGCCTCGTGAATCCTGACGAGGAGCTCCCTCTGCTCCCTAGGTAGCCTTCCGGCCCTCTCGACCGACGTCCTCGGGACCCTGAAGATCTCGACGGAGTCGGAGTCGACGACTCTCCCGGCCGCGTCGGCCCTCGTGACGAAGGGCTCTATCGCGTAGACCTTTCCCCTCTCGAGCCTCCCCTCCCCTGCCCTAACATTAGGTATCGAGAGTCCGGCGTGGAGGTCGTACCGCTCGATCTGGTGGCCCGAGAGGTTGCTGATCGGCCTGTACCCCAGTGACGTTATGGCGTCGCCGATCGCGCCCCCCACCGCCGAGACGGGGACTCCGGCCCTCGCGGCCTTCAGGGCCGCCTGCAGGGCCCTCTCGGCGGCGATCACCATCACCTCGTCCGAGCCGGGGAGCGGGACGGTGACCGCGGTGTCGGCGATGTAACCCTCCATCGAGACTCCCAAGTCCACCTTGACCACAGAGCCCCTCCTGAGGACGTAGTCCGTGTCCGGACTGGGGGTGGAGTGGGCCGCGACCGCGTCGACGCCGACGTTACACGGGAACGCCGGCCTGCCTCCCAGCTCGACGATCCTGGACTCGACCCACGCTGCGATCTCCAGCGCGCTGACGCCCTCCTTGACCTTGGACCTAACCTCCTCCCTCACCCTCCTCGCTATTTCGCCGGCCGACCTGAGCAGCCGATAGCGCTCCTCGTCCATGACCCCGGGAGGCTCACCTGCGGGCGATCTCCCTCTTCTTCCACCTCAGGTTGTAGCTCCTGCACTTCCTGCACTTCTCTGCGCTGGCTGGGTTCCTCGCGCCGCACTTCCTGCAGATCTTGTGGTGAAGCCTCTTCCTCTGGGCGATCTGGATCAGCGTCGCGTCGAGGACTGGCATGCCCTCACGTCACGGCCGGGCCCTCAATTAATTCCTATTCCGGTTCCTCGAAGACCCAGCTGAGGTCAGGGCCCCTCCTCCCCTCGGGGACCCTCTCGGCGAGGGCGTGGGCGATCAGCGGGAGGGCGATCGTCGCGTCGGCGAAGCACTGGACCTTGTGGCTCTCCCTCGACTCCTTCCCCCAGCTCACGGCCTCCTCCAGCGTAGCCCCGGAGAGCCCTCCCCAGTGGGGGCTGTCGGTGGTCACCTGCATCGCGAACCTGTGCGGCCTGGTCTTCGTCAGGTCACCGCTGGTCAGCACGTCGACCGAGACCGCGACCAGCTGGATGATGTCCTTCGGGACTCCGCCTCCGATGAAGACTGCGGCGCTGTCCCTGAACTTGGACCTGATCCTCACCATCTGCTCGAAGTCCCTGAAGTGGTCTATCAGGAGCCTGAAGGACCTGTCCCTCCACCTGTTGATGAGGTACGCGACGCCGTAACCGCTGTCCACTAGGGCCGGGACGAAGACCGGGACGCCGGACCTGTAAGCGGACGCGAGTATCCCGTCTATTCCCTTCTCGTTGAGCCAGCGGCCCAAGAGGTAGAGGAACTGGGCGGAGCTGTAGGTCCTGGACCTGTCGACCTCGCGCATGAACTGCGCTATCGCCTCCTCCATCCTGAGGTAGTCGTCCTCCCTGACCAGGACGTCGTGGAACCTGTAGATCCTCTGGGACCTCAGCTCGGCGTCGTCGAGCCAGGGCGATCCTTGCCAGTACCTCATGCCCATCGCCTCGATCAGGTCCTCGGAGACGTTCGCGCCCGTAGATACCAGCACGTCGACGAACCTCCTCTCGATCAGCCACTTGACGACCTTCCACTGGCCGGTCGTGCTCATCGACCCCGCGAGGCCCATGAAGATCACGGTGTCCTCGGCCCTGATCGCCCTCTCCCAGACCCTCACCGCCTCGCCGAGCGTCCTCCCCTGGAACCCCGTACCGGACATCTCCTCGAGGACTTCGGAGACGCGCTTCCCCGCGCTCACCTCGACCGGTTTGAGGGGGCGATGGAGCACGCCTTCGCGCACCTTTTCGGCACCTTGCGGATCGATTCGGCCGGTCTGCTCATAAGGGTTAAGCTGCACCCGAAAGCGTGATTACCCGCTCCAGCGTCAATTCAGTCCAAAACGAGATTTCAGTTCCGTCGACCTATTCGACGAGCCAATCTTGATAAGCACCTACGGGTCTGTAACGCCAGAATGAACGAGGAGCAGCAGCCGGTGAGGGAGCTGAGGTTGCGGGTCGCGGAGGCGCGCCAGAGGGACGTCGGATACGGGATAGCGAGGATCGATAGGGAGGTCGGGGCCTCCGCAGGCCTAGCGACCGGCGACATAATAGAGATCCGCGGCAGGAAGCTCGCGGCGGCGACGCTCTGGCTCGGTTACCTAGAGGAGGAGAAGGACGTCGTGAGGATCGACGGATACATCAGGAGCAACGCGGGCGTCTCGCTGAACGAGTACGTCGTCGTCAGGAAGGCTAACGTCAAGGAGGCCCAGCTCGTGGTCCTCGCGCCCGTGAACAACACCATCAAGCCCGACGAGAACTTCACCAAGCTCGTCAAGAGCAGGCTGATAGAGTACCCGCTGGTCCAGAAGAACGTCATTCCGGTCCTCTTCTTCGGGAACCTCTTCAACTTCGCGGTCCTCCAGACCAGGCCTACCGGGATAGTCAAGATCACCCCGAAGACCAAGATCGTAATCCACAGCAGGCCCGTCCAAGAGAAGACGCTCAGCACCAACGTCACCTACGAGGACATCGGCGGCCTCCACGAGCAGATCCAGAAGATCAGGGAGATGGTCGAGCTGCCGCTCAGGTACCCGGAGCTCTTCCAGAAGCTGGGGATAGACCCGCCGAAGGGCGTCCTCCTCTACGGCCCGCCCGGCTGCGGGAAGACGCTCCTCGCGAAGGCCGTCGCGACTGAGGCCGAGGCCAACTTCTTCCTCATCAACGGCCCCGAGATCATGAACAAGTACTACGGCGAGACCGAGGCGAAGCTCAGGGAGGTCTTCAAGAAGGCGGAGGAGGAGGCCCCGAGCATCATCTTCATCGACGAGCTCGACGCGATCGCCCCGAAGAGGAGCGAGGTCACAGGAGAGGTCGAGAAGAGGGTCGTGGCGCAGCTGTTGGCCCTGATGGACGGCCTCGAGGGCAGGGGCCAGGTGATCGTGATAGGCGCGACGAACAGGCCCAACGCGCTGGACCCGGCCCTCAGGAGGCCCGGGAGGTTCGACAGGGAGATCGAGATCGGGATACCCGACAAGCGCGGCCGGAAGGAGATCCTCCAGATCCACACCAGAGGGATGCCGCTGGCCCCCGACGTCGACGTCGACAAGCTCGCGGACATGACGAAGGGCTACACGGGCGCCGACCTCGCGGCCCTCTGCAGGGAGTCCGCCATGAAGTGCATCAGGAGGATCCTCCCGAGCATCGACTTCAACGAGGAGCGCCTCTCTCCGGAGATCCTGGACCAGCTGGTTGTAACCATGAAGGACTTCATGGACGCCTACAGGGAGATCACCCCGACCGCGCTGAGGGAGGTCGAGATCGAGACTCCGACGGTCCGATGGGACGACATCGGAGGCCTCGAGGACATCAAGCAGAGGCTGATAGAGTCGATCGAGTGGCCGATCAAGTACGCCGAGAAGTTCGAGAGGCTGGGCATCAAGCCCCCGAGGGGCGTGCTGCTATACGGCCCGCCCGGCTGCGGGAAGACGCTCCTCGCGAAGGCCGTCGCGACTGAGGCCGAGGCCAACTTCGTCACGATCAAGGGCCCGGAGATCTACTCGAAGTGGGTCGGAGAGTCGGAGAGGGCCGTGAGGGAGGTCTTCAGGAAGGCGAGGCAGGCGGCGCCCTGCGTCGTATTCCTCGACGAGGTGGAGACCCTGATACCGAGGAGGGACATGCTGGACGACAGCTCCGGCGTCACCCACAGGGTCACCAGCACCCTGCTCGCGGAGATGGACGGGATCGAGGAGCTCAGGGACGTCATCATCATCGGGGCCACCAACAGGCCTGACCTGCTGGACCCGTCGGCCCTGAGGCCCGGCAGGTTCGATAGGCTGATCTACGTCCCGCCGCCCGACGAGAAGGGCAGGTACCAGGTCCTGAGGATCTACACGAAGAGGATGCCGCTCGCCCCCGACGTGGACCTCGAGAGGCTCGCCGCGATGACCGAGGGCTACTCCGGCGCCGACATCGAGGCGCTCTGCAGGGAGGCGGGCCTGAACGCCCTCAGGAGGAACCCCGACACCGAGCACGTCACTTGGGCCGACTTCCAGGAGGCCCTGAAGCTCGTGAGGCCGAGCATCACGCCCCAGATGCTCAAGGAGTACGAGAAGATCGCTGAGGTGCTGAGGGCCTCGGACAGGCCGCTGCCGATGTTCGGTTAGAGGTCATGGGGAGGACCGAGCTGATCCAGGCCGTGCTGGACGTCCTGAGGAGGAACAGCGGAAAGATGATGGAGTCGAGCCTGATGAAGTCCCTTCAGAGCAGGTACAGGGAAGTCACGCTCTCCGAGCTCAGGAAGGCCCTGCTCGTGATGGAGCTGAACGGAATCATCAGGGTCCACAGCCTCGACGAGGAGCGGAAGCTGATAAGCGTCGTGGGCGTCAAGTGAGCTCAGTACCACTGGTCCAGGCTCGTCATCCCCGACGTCCTCCTTTGCCGCTCAAGGAGCTCCTTCAGCGCCTTCTCTACCCTCTCCTCGCTGAAGTCGTGCTCGTCGCAGAGGACCCGCTTCACGCGCTCCTGGTCCAGGGGCCTCCACTCGAGCCTGACCTCGTCGGTCACGGCCGGTTCCAGGAAGAGCCTCCTGACCTCCCCTATGTCCACCGCTGGCTCCGTCCCGAGGTGCCTGAGGGCGGCCTCCGCGGTGCCGTGCTCCCTGATCAGCTGCAGGGCCCTCTTCGGACCGACGCCCTTGACGCCCCCGAAGTAGTCGGTGCCTACTAGTATCGCGACGTCGATCAGCTGCTCCCTGGTGACGTTGAGGGCGCTGAAGAGCCGCTCGGCGTAGACCACCTCCGGCCTCACCTCGACGTACTCCCTCCTCCCCGGCAGCTTCCTCCTCCCGATGATCGAGAGGTTCCTGACGAGCCTCGGCGACCCGAAGAGCACCGAGTCGTAGTCCTGTGAGGCCGATCCCCATACCTTGCCCCTCCTGGCCATGTGGGCCGCCTGCGCCTCTCCCTCCGAGGGCGCGAAGACGTAGGGCACGCCCATCGCGTCCAGCAGCCGGGTCGCCGACTCCACCATGTACCTCTCAAGGGTCGCGGTCTGCGCGGCGTACTTCCTCGCGGCCTCCAGGTCGCCGGCCTTCAGGGCCTCCTCGTACTTCGCGGCCGCCTCCCTCTTCGCCTCGAGCCTCTTCCTGATCGTCTCGAGCTTCTGCTGGGGCGGCTCGCCGTCGAAGACGTAGACGACCTTCGCCCCCACCTCCAGCAGGTTCACGGTCCTGAAGAAGAGGCCGCTGAGGTGGCTGGTGACCCGGCCCTTCGAGTCCATCAGGGGCCTGCCGTCTGGCCCCCTGATGATCGAGAGGAACTGGTAGAGGGTGTTGTAACCGTCGACCGCGATCGACTTCCCCCTGAAGAACTCGAGCTCGACCTCCTCGACCGCGTCTGGAGGGATGATGTCCCCCAGCTTGACCCCCAACTCCTCCCACGTTCTCCTGCCCGAGCCCCGCGATAACGGTTTCCCCCGTTCACCTGAGGGCTCTGAGGTTCGCGTCGAGCTCTACCTCCCTCGCCAGCGTCCTGAGGACCGGGGACCTCCTCAGCGACTCCGAGAAGACCTCCCGGAGGACGGACTCGTCCGCGTCGGACCTGACGTAGCAAGTCAGCGATATCCTGACGAAGCCCGGGTCGCCCTCGTCGGAGAGGCCCAGGTACGTCAGCACGTCCCCGAGCTCGCCCTCCACGGCCACCTCGATGTCCTCGATCCTCACGTTCCTCCTCGTCGCCAGGTAGACGAACGTCAGGAGGAGGCACGCGCCCAGCGACCCCAGCAGGTACTCCAGGGACGTGGGGGTGCTGACGGGCCCGCTCGGGTCCTCGTCGACCTCGAACCTCCCGGCCCCGGCCCTCACGACCGACCTCATCCCTCTCCTCCACGAAGCCCTCGACCTCCTCAGGTTCATCTGCCTCCTCTTGGAAGGGTCCGCGTACTGCTCGGAGACCAGCCTCAGGGCCTCCTCCAGCGCCTCCACGTCGATCCCGTTGACCTCGACCAACCCCGGTCACCGCGCTCCCCTCCTGCACAAAACCCTTCCCACCCGATCCCGAGAAGTCAGACGTCGGGGTGGAACCTTTATCCGGCTGAAGGCGTCGGGCCGCGGACGATGAGGAGGAGGGTGCTGCTCAACGCGGGCGACGAGTGGCCTTCAGACCTGATCGCGGAGATCTCGAGGTACGCGGAGGTCGTGAGGTACGGCTCGGCGACGCTCGAGGACCTGAGGGAGGCGGAGGTCCTGGTGACGTTCAACATCAACGCCGACGACCTGAAGCTGATGCGGAACCTGAAGCTGATACAGGTCCTCTCCGCCGGCGTCGACCACCTCGACTGGTCCGCGATACCCGAGGAGGTAACCGTCTGCTCGAACTCCGGCTCCAACGCCGAGCCGGTCGCGGAGCACGCGATCGCGCTCCTCCTGGCCGCGGCCAAGAGGGTTGCCTACTACGACAGCAGGTGCAGGTCAGGCGACTTCAAGCGTACCGTCAGGACCGTCATCCTCAGGGGCTCCACCCTGGCGGTCCTAGGGCTGGGGCCCATAGGGCTCAGGGTCGCGGAGCTCGCGAGGGCCATGGGCATGTCGGTCAGGGGTTACGCGAGGAGGCGGAGGGATTACCCCTTCGTCGACGAGCTCTTCCTCCACCCAGACGTCAAGGGAGCGCTTCGGGGCGCCGACGCCGCGGTGATAGCGCTCCCGCTCAACAAGCACACGAGGGGCCTCATCGACTACGACGCCCTCAGCTCGATGAGCAGGAAAGGGATCCTGGTCAACGTCGCCAGGGGACCGATAGTCGTGAAGGAGGACCTGATCAGGTTCCTGAGGGAGAGCCCGGACTTCGTCTACGCGACCGACGTCTGGTGGAACCCGCAGGACCTCTCGAAGGACTGGGACGTCGCCTCGCTCCCCAACGTCGTCTCGACGCCGTGGGTCGCAGGGGCCTTCGGGAACCCCGCGGTCTTCGGGGAGATGGTGAGGCACGCGCTTCTGAACGTCCTCAGACACTTCAGGGGGGAGGAGCTCCTCAACAGGGTCGACAGGTCCGACTACGTCTAGCCGCTTCCGCTCCCATATTACAGCAGCAGAAGCTCCGGGTTCTCCAGGTACCTCACCACGGTCCTCAGGAACCGGGTCGCGGGCTCTCCGTCGACGACCCTGTGGTCGAACGTGAGGGATAGGGGCATCACGTGCCTCGGGACTATCTGGCCCCTGAAGACCCTGGGCATCAGCGAGATCCTACCGGTCCCCAGTATCGCGGTCTCAGGGTAGTTCGGGATAGGGTTGCCGCTCAGCCCCTCGACCGCGCCGTAGTTCGTTATCCCGATCGTCCCTCCCCTCACGTCATCCAGCCCGAGGCCCCTCCTCCTGGCCTTCTCGATCAGCTCCTCGAGCCTCGCGGCGAGCTCGAAGACGTTCAGCGAGTCAGCTCCGTGCAGCACGGGGACGACAAGGCCGTCCTGCGTGTGGACCGCGACGCTCACGTTCACCCTCCTGTGGTACCTGATGACCCGCCTCTCGTCGTCGACGGTCGAGTTCAGCTCTGGACGCTCCTTGGCCGCGAGAACCAGGGCCCTCACGAGGAACGGGAGGTAGGTCAGCCTCGCGCCCCTCTTCTCCGCGACCTGCTTCAGTGATTCCCTCAGCTCGACAAGCCTCGTGACGTCGGCCTCGTCGAAGACCGTGACGTAGACCGCGTTCCTCGCGGCCTTAGTCAGGTGCTCCGCGACCGCCCTCCTCACGCCCCTGAAGGGGACCTCCTCGTACTCGGCCTCGGCGGTCACGGCCGGAGCCGCCTCGACGGGAACTCGCTTCATCGACTCCGCGTGCCTCCTCACGTCCTCCTCCGTTATCCTGCCACCGGGCCCGGTCCCCTTCACCTCCTCGATCGGCACGCCGAGCTCTTTCGCGAGCCTCCTGACCATCGGCGAGGCCAGGACCTCCCTCTGGGCCGTGCGCTCGGCCCTCGGCTGGACGGCCTCCCGGAGCTGCGCGGGGACCTCCGCGGTCCCCGGGGCAGGCCTCGGCTCCTCGGCGACCGCAGCGACGGCCTCCTCTATCACCGCGATC
Organism: Candidatus Caldarchaeales archaeon; assembly: GCA_039630085.1. Taxonomy (GTDB): domain Archaea; phylum Thermoproteota; class Nitrososphaeria_A; order Caldarchaeales; family Calditenuaceae; genus Calditenuis. Next base: position 461 of record JBCNVM010000021.1, on the reverse strand, counting down.
ACCTGGCCCACCTTCACGACCTCGCCCTCCTTCGCCAGTATCCTGGTCAGCCTCCCCTCGACCGGTGAGGGGACCTCGATGTTCACCTTGACCGTCGTGACCTCTACGATCGGCTGGAACTTCCTGACGTAATCCCCCTCCTTCACCAGCCACCTGACGACCTCGGCCTCGGTAACGCCCTCGCCGATCTCCGGGAGCTTGACCTCAGCCAACTCACGACACGGACGCCCGCCCAACAGAAAACCTTTCTCCGCCCGACAGCGGCCTGCAAGCTCCGCGCGGTCGAGCGCTAGGGGACGCGGAACGCGTCGAGCCCTCGTAGTCCGGGTCCCCCCGCAGAGACGCTGAACCGATGCTGGACGGGCCCGGCGGGATTCGAACCCGCGACCTCTCCCGGGCGAGACGTCACATCCCGCCAACCGGTTAAGAGCCGGCCGCTCTACCTGGCTGAGCTACGCAAA
>JBCNVM010000020.1:238-10139 GCA_039630085.1 Candidatus Caldarchaeales archaeon | reverse complement strand
ACCAAGTTAGACCACGCCATCTCTAGGCCCACTTGCATCGTCTACAGCAAACTGAAGTACGCTAGGAGCGGAGCAGGCGGGGCCGGCTGACCCCAAACGGACCTCTCGGGCAGAAGAGGTGGTCCCCTGATGTCCCTTTACGATAGGCTGATCAGGGCGTTCTTCGCGAAGCCTCACGTCGGGACGGTGAAGCACTTCGATGGCGTTACACTCGAGGAGTTGGAGGGTGCTTTGAGGGACGTGATCTGCACAGCTGGGCTTCGGTTCGAGATGGAGATAGAGGAGCACGAGTGGAAACCGGTCCTGAACGCACTCGTGGACCTGGGAGATGGGCTACAGTGCTGGCTGCGCGCGGAAGAGCACCAAGACAGCGGGTGCCTGATAGAAGCCAAGGTGTACCACCCCCTCGAGCTGAGCGCCCAGGCCGACGAGCGGTTGACACAGCTGATGTACGAGGTGGAGCGCTCGGTAAGGAAGACGGCTATGAGCTGAGCGCCCGGTCCGAGTCGGGGAGCTTGTAGGCGTCAGGGTGGGGCCTGAAGGGCCTCATGAGCCAGAGGGGCCTCCTCAGGCCGTTCTTCGGCGGCCTCGTCAGCGAGAGCCACCTCCTGTAGACCTTCATGCTCCGCCTCAGGTCGACGACGATGTCGCCGTACTTATCGCCCGGGCGGGCCTTCTCGACCTTCACGATCTGGTGCCAGATGTGCTGGCCGCTGACCGGGTCGGGCTGAACTGGGAACGTCAGGTTGACCGGGACTCCGCCGTCCCTCCACCATATCCTCATGCTGTCGGGGTCGCTGCTCGCGAAGGGCTCGATGCTCGAGACCACACGCATCCTCACTTCGTCGCCGTCTTCTGAGATCTCGACGAGCAAGGAGGCGAACCTAGTAGTACCCGTCTCCCTGTTGACCCTGAACCTCCCGAAGTGCTCCGTGCACCCTACCACCCCGGGCACTATGCCCTCGGTCACCCAGACCCTGCTGACGAAGTAACCTATCTCGGTGGTTATCCTGATGAGGTCCCCCGTCTTCACTCCGAGTCTCTTCGCGTCCCTCGGGTTCATCCAGATGGGGTTCTTGTGGGATATCTCCGTCAGCCACTTCGAGTTGTTGGACCTCGTGTGGATCTGCGTGGGGACGCGCATCGTCGAGACCAGCACGAACTCCCCCCTGTCCCTGTCGATGCCTCCTCGGTCGACGTGGCTCCTAACATAGGACGGTATCGCGTATTCCGGCCACCCCCACTCCTTCAGGGTCTTGGAGTAGAACTCGATCTTCCTCGAGGGCGTCGGGAACCCCCTCAGGGGTTTGCCGTCAACCATCACTCCTATCCTCCACCCCTTCTCGGTCCTCTCGCTGGCTGGAAGGGGAACCATGTTGACCCTCTTCGGAGGCCTCTGCGAGTAGATGACGCCCGTCTCCTCGTCCACCACGGCGTCCTTCAGCTCTTCCTCGTCCAGCGGCTCCTCGTGGCTGAGGTAGACCCTGCTCTCGATCTCGAAGGCTCCGAACTTCCTCATGTAGGACATCGGGTCCATCCCGAGGGCCCTCGCCCTCTCGGGCAGCCCGGGGACCGAGTTCTCGAATATCCACCTATAGAGTTCGTCGGGCGTGATCTTCTCGCCGGGCCTGTATGGCGACTCGAAGTACTTCCTGATGCCGAGCCTGCCGTCGGGGTCGATCCTCCAGGAGAGCTCGATCCAGAACTCGGCTTCGTCCATAGCCTCGGCCGGAGCCTCGAGGTCCGTCCCCAGCTTCTCTCTCACGACTCTGTTTATCGGCTGCCTGAACCCTATCCAGACTCCCGCATAGGACTCGTAGCTGTGCAGGTCGTGCCTCTCGAGGGCCGTCCCGACCGGGAGGACCAAGTCGGCGTACCAAGCGGTCTCGTTCCAGAAGGGCGTGAGGGCAGCTATGAAGCCGATCTTCTCCTCGTCCCTCAGGACCTTGACCCAGAGGAAGCCGTCGGGGTAGGTGACGACCGGGTTGAAGGCCCTCGGCATGTAGACGGAGACCCTTCCCCTCCCCTCCAGCAGCATGTGAGGCAGGATGAAGCTCATCTCGTAGAAGCTCAGCGGGAACTCCCGGGGGAAGACCAGCTCGTTCCAGACCCTCTGCGGCGGTGGATGGTGCGGGAGCTTAGGGACGAACTTGTGGAAGACGTTCAGGTCCATTCCGCCGACGGTCCCGATGCTCCCGGTCAGGGCGTGGAGGAAGACGAGGGCCCTCGAGACCTGCCATCCGCCCAAATTGCCCGCACAGGCCGAGCGCCAGGTGTGGGACGAGAAGGCCTTCCCCGCCCCGGCTATCTCGTGGGCCAACTTCCTAACGGTCTCGGCGGGCACCCCGCATTCCCTCTCGACGAACTCTGGCGAGTAGGCCGAGTAGACACTCTTCAGCACGCGGATGAAGTTCTCGAGGGTGGGCTCCAGTTCCGGATGCTCCTCGACCATGTACTCCCTCCAGTTGGTCCACCTCCTCAGGAACTCCGCGTCGTACAGGTCCTCCTGCAGTATTATGTTGGCGATTCCCAAGAGGAGGGCCGCCTCGGTTCCGGGCCAGCACGGCGCCCAAAAGTCGGCCATGGCTGCGCTGTTCGAGAGCCTGACGTCCACCACGGCGATCTTCGCGCCCCTCTTCTTCGCTTCGATGATCCTCTGGGCGTGTGGGTTGAAGTAGTGGCCGCTCTCGAGGTGATCCGAGAGCAGCAGGATGAACCTGGCGTTCTCGAAGTCCGAGCAGGGCCTGTCGGCCCCCATGATGAAGGCGTACCCCGCCCTCGCCGAGGAGGAGCAGACGTTGGTGTGGCTGTTCCTTCCGTCGACCCCCCACGACTGAAGGACCCACTCCATGAACCCGTCCTCGCCGGGCCTCCCGACGTGGTAGACGACTTCGGTCAACCTGCCCTCCTCGATGCACTTCCTTATCCTCGCGGCGAGTATGTCGAGGGCTTCGTCCCAGCTTATCCTCTCCCACCTCCCCTCGCCCCTCTTGCTCCCCTCCGCCCTCTTCATCGGACACGGTATCCTCTCGGGGTCGTAGTACTGGTTGAGGCTCGCCGGGCCCTTCGCGCAGTTCCGGCCCCTGCTGGTCGGGTGGTATGGGTTGCCCTCCAGCTTGACAACTCTGAGCGACCCCTTGTCCACGTACGCGAGGAGCCCGCACCCTGCCTCACAGTTGAAGCAGACCGTCGGGACGATCAGGTATCGCCTCCACGAGCGCCTCGGCCACGCGTCGGGGTCGAGCTCCTCCCAGTCGTCCCACCTCTCTGGCGTCGGGTGGCTCCTGAACTGTTGCACGAAGCCGTGAGGCGACATAGCCTATTTGAATTTTGTTTGAGACGACATTAATGCATTCAAAAAAGTATATATATCGGATGTATCTCTATTTTGATATGCGAAAGTATGCATTAGCATACGAACCCATACGAGAGGAGGTTGAGGTCTGATGGCCGGACAGCCCGCCAGCCGGAGAGCGGTACTTGGGGCGGTCGCCGGCGTAGTCGTCGGAGGCGTGGTAGGCGCGGTCGCTGGGTCATCGCTCTTTCCGCGCGAGGTCACCAAGGAGGTGGTCAGGGAGAGGACGGTCGAAAGGACCGCCACACAGGTCGTGGAGAGAACTGTTGAAAGGACGGTCACACAGCCTGTTTTACGGCCAACCGTGAATGCTGGAGACTTCACATGGAAGGAGTCTGGGAAGACGAACATCGTCGTGGTCGGCGCTGGACCAGCTGGCATAATGTTCTCTAAGAGCATCGCGGAGACGATGAAAGATAGGGTTACCGTGACAGTCATCGACAGGAACCTATTTTGGGTCTCAGGCCCCTCACATAGCGAATTCGTTCCGGGAATAAAGAAGCCCGAGCAGGTGACCATGACATTCGAGAAGGCGCTGCGCCCCGGCATGAGGTTGATAAACGCAAACGTTGTTCAACTCTTACCAGACGAAAGGACGGTTTACACGAATTACGGTTACACCAAATACGATATACTGGTTCTGGCCCCAGGCATCGAGTTAGCGAGCTGGGAGATACAGGGGCTAAACAAGGCGAGGAACCTTCACGCGTATGACCCCGTTCGCGCCGTGATGCTGAAGCAGGAATTGGAGAGGGTCTCAAGTGGCAACGTAGTCTTCAGCGTACCTCCTACACCCTACAAATGCCCTCCGGGGCCGTACGAGGTCGTCATGTTGGCTAGGGATTACCTCATGGAGCAGGGGAAGGGCGACAAAGTAAACGTGATAGTGCTCGATGCAAATCCAGGACCGCAGCCGCCGCCCAAGGCCGCATACTTTAGAGAGGCCATGACGAAGCTCGGGATAGACTACAGGCCGAACTTCAAGATCGCGGAGGTGAACCCTGAGACGAAAGAAGTCATATCGGCGGCAGGGGAGAAAGTGAAGTACGAGGTCCTCTCAATACTGCCTCCAAATGTGGCTCCGTCCTTCATAAGAGAGGCAGGATTAGGGACGCCGTATATGGAGGTTGACCCGGCTACCTTCAGGAGCAGGAAGTACGATGACATCTACGGCATAGGCGATGCAATACTGGCGCCTTACACGAAGTCGATGTACGTCGCGATGAGGTCCGGGAGGAGGCTGGCGGAAATGATAGCAGAGCGGTTAGGTGCATCTAAACCGGAGAAGACCTCAGTCTATAACGTCTGCTGGACCTACGTAAACAAGAGGGAGCTGACCGCTATAGAGGTTGAATGGGACGACAAGGGCGCCGTAAAGGCCGGATTCCCGAGGGTCGGTCCCCCAACCGCCGAGAACTTCGCCAAGAGGCAGGAGTGGGAGAAGGCTAGCCTGCTAGCTCTCTACGGATGAACAGGTCATGATGGGAAGGATATCGCCCGCGATTTTCGGAGCTATCCCCCTGATACTGGCGATCGTGCAGCTGACCGCAAACGTGGGGACTCCAGATGCGATGTTCCACCAGATGTCCCTCAAGGCGGGAGAGGTTCACGTGATCGACTTGCGGCTCAACCCGGGCGACAGGTACGTGATCGAGGCGCAGACGGACTCGCTGATCAACGTGTACATTATGGAGTCTAGGTTCTACCGACAGTACAAGGAGACTGGCAAGCCTCCTGCCTCGGCCCTCGTTTTCGCGATGGTAAGGTCGCTTACTGTAGCCCTGCCCTCGAACGAGGGCGGAGAGTACAAGCTGGTCATCGAACAGATCAGGGACGGGAACGTAAAGGTCACCGTCAGACCCGGGTTGATCGAGGAGGCGGTGAGCAGGATGAGGAAGGGCGAGAACGTCGTCAGGAACGCGATGGAGGCAGAACTGCCCACTGGGACGACGCACGTTATACCCATTTACCAGTTCGTAAAGGGGACGCTTCTCGAGATGGAGGTACAGGGAGCGGACACGGCAACCGTCCTGAGCTTCACTGAGTACCTGGCCTACAGTAGGGGCCAAAAGGGCCTGGAGAGCCTCTGCTACCCGGGGAGGTGCATCAAGGGCTCGGGAAGCTTAACTCTCTCGTCTGAGGAGTTCGGCGACGTCTACGTCTTAGTCCAAGTTGCTAAGGGTACTGCGTCACTGAGGATGAAGGTGATCGCCACCCCCGACATGCTGCTTTACGCCGGGACCTGTGGATAGCGGAAATCAACCGATACGCGCTGGTGGGGAATCGATTGAGGGCTGACCAGACGCTTGCCATCGCCATCGCCGTGTTCTTCGTCTTCGGAATGCTAAGCCTACAATTCGTGAAGGAGGTGCCGAAGCAGCCGGGTCCTGCAGGGAAGGAGACGGTCGCCGCGACGCGGCCTTTGATGAAAGTGACCGTCATTATACGTCCCGGGTCGTTCATAGACGGAACTCATCCGACCTATGACCCTCCATCGGTCAAGGTGAGGCTCGGCGTGAACAACACGGTCGTGTGGGTGAACAAGGAGGAAGTCGACGTGAAACACGACGTCACCCATGAACCTTGTTTCAGGCATGAGCCCAACTGCATCCAGTCCTTCAAGTCATCACTCTTCAGTCCGGGGGAAACCTTCGTGTACACCTTCGTACTAGCCGGTGAATACAAGTACGTCTGCGCGGCGCACCCTTGGATGAAGGGTGAGGTGATTGTCAGGGTCTGACGGCTCTTCGAGGACGCTCTATTGGAGCGGAGTGGCCTCGCTGCTGATGCTGGCCGCCGCTTCGCTCGTCTACTACATCGGAGGCTACTTGCAGCACGCGCTGTTCATCGTTTTCGGGCTGATCTACGGCTACGCGATCTTCCGGTCTAGGCTCTGCTTCGCGACCGCATTATACGGGAACAGGGAGCTCTTCAAGGGGATACTGGTGAGCCTCCTGATCGCGAGCTTCGCCTCCTACTTCGTCCTGAGGACCGGGATGAACCTGCCGCCTGCGACGCCCATCGGGCCCAATGTGCTGATCGGCTCGATCCTTTTCGGGATGGCCATGCCCTTTGCAGGAGGTTGCATGAGCGGTACGCTCTTCAGGGTCGGGGGCGGTATGGCGAAGTCCGTTGCCGCCCTAGCGGGCATCATGGTCGGGAACGCCATCGGCGCGGGTCTCCTGTGGAGGTACGTCGAGCCCTTCGTGGACATAGGGAGGGGAGTCAACATCCTAGCGACCTTAGGACCGGACCTCGCGCTCGCGGTCAACTTGGGCGTCATCCTTCTGCTGCTCTACTTCGTCTCGGGCGGGGGTTGGTTCGGAGAAAGGAGGAAGAGCGGCACCCTCGCGCCACCTGGGGGCCTCCCCGCGTCCCCCTCGGCCCTCGCCCGCCTAATGAAGGCCGACTACTGGCCAGCGTGGCTCGGAGGCGCCGTAATCGCTGCGGTCTTCGCGGTCCAGTTCGCGCTCTATTCCTCTCTGACGATCCAGCTGCCCCTCGCCAGGGCCGTCCTCTGGCTACTGTCCCCGGTACTGCCGCCCGCCGATAACCCGTGGGTAGCGAGGTTCGGGCTGAGGGAGCCCTACGACGACCCCTCACTCCTCTTGGTCTTGGCGTTCGTGGTGGGATCTGCCTTCGCGAGCGTGACTTCGGGGAGCTTCGCGTGCTTCTCCGGAGCCAGACGCTTCGACCTCGCGGTGGGCTTCCTCGCGGGCATCTGGATGGGGGTGGCAGTCTGGATAGCCGTCGGGTGCAACATTTCGGGATTCTGGGCCGCCACCGCGACCCTGAGGCCGGAGGGTTGGCTGTACGCGCTCGGGCTCTTCGTGGGCGCGAGGATCGGCCTTAAGCTGTTCGAAAGGGTGATGCTCTCCCGGGTGTGACGGCTTTGCAGCGGTTCGCCTTCGTGATCGACCAGACCAGGTGCATAGGCTGCCATGCGTGCACGGTCGCGTGCAAGATGGAGAACCACGTTCCCTTGGGTGTCTTCAGGACGTGGGTGAAGTACATCGAGAAGGGAGAGTTCCCGAACGCGAGGAGGTTTTACACAGTCCTGAGGTGCAACCACTGCGACGACGCGCCCTGCGTCCGCATCTGCCCGACAGCCGCGCTCTTCGTGAGGCCGGACGGCATCGTGGACTTCGACAGGGACAGGTGCATCGGCTGCAAGGCCTGCATGCAGGCGTGTCCCTACGACGCCCTCTACATCGACCCGGAGACGAGCACCGCGGCCAAGTGTCACTTCTGCGCCCACAGGATCGAGGTCGGGCTCGAACCCGCCTGCGTCATCGTCTGCCCGACAAGGGCCATCATCTGGGGCGACCTCGAGGACCCGGAGAGCCAAGTCTCAAAGGCCCTCAGGGACAATCCGGTCTCGGTGAGAAAGCCGGAGCAGGGGACCAAGCCCAAGCTCTACTACATAGGGGCCGACCAGCACAGCCTCACGCCCCTAGCCCACAGGAAAGAGCCGACCTTCATGTGGTCGGACTCAGTTGTGTCCGGCGGGTCAGGAGGAGCCCTAGTCGCCGATGCCCAAGTCGCCTACGATGTCCACCACTCGAGACCTTGGGGCCTTAAGATCGCCTCCTACATCTTCACGAAGGCCGTCGCCGCGGGACTCATGATGGTGTTGGCTCTCCTCGCTGCGATCTTCCCCGGCGTGCTGGGGCCATTGGCGCTCGCCTTAGTGCCTGCGGTGGCGTTCCTCTTCCTTGCGGTGACGGCGGCCCTCTTGATCTTGGACCTGAAGAGGCCCTTGAGGTTCGTCTACATCTTCTTGAAGCCCAATTTCACTTCGTGGCTAACGAGAGGCAGCTTCGTCATAGCGGCGTTCGGGCTCGTGACGCTCCTCTGGCCCCTCCTCAGGAGCGACGCGCTGATATTGCCGACGCTCTTCGTCGCCTGCGCAGCGGCGGGTTACAGCGGCCTCCTCTTCGGTCAGTGCGAGGGGAGGGACTTCTGGCAGTCGCCCTCTGCGCTCCTCCACTTCATCTTCTCAGCGCCTCAGGCTGGCTCAGCAGCGATGATAGTGCTTTCACCGTTACTCGGCCTCCCTCCGGGCGTCAAGACCTTCCTCGGAGGATCGCTCGTGCTCTGGAACGCGATCGTGATCTTAATCGCGACCTCAGACCTGATGCAGCGTCACACAACCGTCGAGGCGGAGGTGGCAAAGCGTTACGTCACGAGAGGGCCCGGAGCTCTCCCCTTCTGGGCCGTAACATTAGGCCTCGGTGGAGTCGTCTCGATCACAACCGCTGTGCTTTACGCCCTATCGGTCGACTACGCGCTCGGCCTAGTCGCTTCGTTGACTTCGCTGACCGGCCTCGCGCTCTACGAGGTCATCTGGGTAAAGGCCGGACAGGCCGCCCCCCTCAGCTGAGGGGTCAAAGCCAGCCATGTCCGAAGTCTCGTCGATGTGGCTCTGGGGAACTGCGTTAGCCGCATCAGCAGCGGAGGCGCACCAGACTCTGACGGGCGAGGCCGCGATCGCCCTACTGGCCCTGTTCCTCCTCTCGTTCCTGATAGGGTTGATATCACCTATGGCCGGGATCGGCGGCGGAGTCCTCTTCACCCCCATCATGCTCGCGTTCACGCCCGTGAACGCCGACTTGGTGAGGGGCACGGGGATCGCGATGGTCGCCGCGAACTCTCTCACCGCCTCGGGTGCCTTCCTTAAGGCCGGGGTCGCGAACTTGCGTCTGGGTCTCCTAGCCGGGATCTCTGCGGCGGTCCTGGCCGCGGTAGGGGCCATCGCCCGTCCTCCTCGCGGCCCGCTGCTCGATTTGCTATTGGGTCTGTTGATGATGTCCGTGGTTCTAGTTTACAACGTCATCAGAGGGGGGGTGGAGTACCCGAAGCCGGGGAACAGCGACCCGCTCTCCGACAGGCTTCACCTGAACAGCTCCTACTACGACATCGCCATCAACGAGCGCGTGACCTACAGGGTCGTCAGGCCAGCTCTCGGTACACTGCTCTTCGGCGTCATGGGGCTGATATCCGGGGCGTTCGGCGTTGGGGCAGGATGGGGCGCGGTCCCGATAGCGAACCTCATCATGAAGGTGCCGATCAGGCCGGCGATCACCACCTCACAGCTCATCATGAGCATCAGCGCGGTGACCGCTACGTGGGTCTACGTGCTGCAGGGCGCCGTCGTACCTCTGATGACGGTGCCGGCGCTGGTCGGTGGGATGATGGGCGTGACGCTGGGGAGCAGGATGGCCGTCAGGGTCAAGGCTAGGTACATGAGGTACGCCGTCTTGACGATCATGACGTTCACCTCTATCAGGCTCATCCTGATGGGGTCGGGACTTTGGAGGTAGCACGTCTGCTGGGGAGGATATTCCTGTTGGGCAGCCGGCTCAGCATGGCGCTGATGGTGATAGGGCTGGTCGTCAGCCTCGCAGGCTGGTCGCACGTCAGCCCTTCCGAAGTCGTTCGCTACTGGACGAGGGGCGACACCGCCAGCGAGTTCTGGGGCCAAGTCGGCAAGCAGGGCACGGGCCACTGGTTTCTCACGAGCCTGCCTGCCGGGGACGCGGTGGG
>JBCNVM010000020.1:0-228 GCA_039630085.1 Candidatus Caldarchaeales archaeon | reverse complement strand
GGATTGCAGTCTTAACCGCGGCCCTCCTCGCTGGCCTGGCGGTCCTCTTAGCGTCGTTCGTCTCCAAGGACGGGCGGGATCCTCCGTACGCCGCGCTCACGCTGGTCGCGATGATCATCGTTCTGCTTTCAGCGCTCGGCCTCATACGCTGATCGTTAAAGCCCCCTTATCGGCGAACTTCACAAGAAACGAAGCTGATGGGGTGAGGATGTGGTATGGAAGCGCGGA
>JBCNVM010000002.1:0-148720 GCA_039630085.1 Candidatus Caldarchaeales archaeon | reverse complement strand
GATTGGGAGTGGCGCGCTGAGGGCGTCCGGCATTACGCCTCCGCCCGTACACGCCCACCCCATCAACCCCCTCTTCTAGGGGAGCCCTCGTCGGGGCCCAAGGCCCGTTACCGGGCCCTATAGGCCCCGATCGGCCGCCTATTTTTGGGAGTGGCTTCGGGCTTAGATGCTTTCAGCCCTTATCCACAGGGGCGCGGCTGCCCGGCGTCGCCCTGTAGGACGACCGGTACACCGTTGGCCCCGGCCCTCCGTTCCTCTCGTACTAGGAGGACCCTACCCTCAGGCGGCCCGCACCCCCAGCAGGTAGAATCCGACCTGGCTCACGCCGGTCTAAACCCAGCTCACGTTCCCCTTTGATAGGCGAGCAGCCTCACCCTTGGCCCCTGCTGCGAGGCCAGGATGGGAAGAGCCGACATCGAGGTACCAAGCCGCGGGGTCGATGGGGACTCTCGCCCGCGACGAGCCTGTTATCCCTGGGGTAACTTTTCTGTCACCACCGGCCCCCACTGGTAGGGGCCGATGGATCGCTAGGCCCGGGTTTCCCCTCAGGACCCCTCGCGTTCGAGGGTCCCGTCAGGCCGGCTTTTGCCCTTGCACTCTACAGCGGGTTTCTGTCCCGCCTGAGCCGACCTTTGGGCTCCCCCGATATCTTTTCGGGGGAGTGCCGCCCCAGCCGAACTGCCCACCTGCCGTTGTCCCAAGGCACAGGCCCCGGTTAGCGGGACAGCCCCAGGTGGCCGGTGTTACATTGGCGCCTCCCCGGACCCCCGGAGAGGTCCGGATCGACGGCTCCCGGCTACGCTATGCACCCAAAGCCGTCCCGCAGCGACAGGCTGCAGTAAAGCTCCACAGGGTCTTCTCTCCCCGCTGGGGGCTCGTGGACTGTTCGTCCACGTTATGTGGGTTCACGGGGCTCCGGGCCGGGACAGTGGGGCCCTCGTTGATCCATTCATGCGCGTCGGAACTCACCCGACAAGGCATTTGGCTACCTTAAGCTCCACCGACAAGAATCGGTGGTGGACCATATCATCACCCTTGACGGGTGCGCGGCGTATGGTCTCTGAGGATCCCGCCCTCACGCAAGACCTCCTCGAGCTTCTCCGCCTTGACGGGGTGTCTGAAACCGACCTTCTCGCGGAACAGCTCGACGTTCTCCCATCCCTTGACCTGCAGCCTCCACTGGACGTGTTTTCCCCACGCGTGCGGTTCTCTCCGAAAATAAGCGGAATGGATCCCGTTGGCGGAGAGGATGCGGTGCGACTGGACGACGAGGGGCTTCGCGATCACGTCGAACCCGACGTACGGGTACCGGTATTGCCTCTCGCCGTGCCGCTGGACGTCGACCCCGACGTAGCCCTCGGTGTCGAAGAGCCCCTTAACGACGTCGAGGCTGTCCCTGAACAGCGGCGGTATCTCAGCGTTGACGAGCTTCCGCCCCTTCGGGAAGCCGATCCTCAGGAGGAAGTCGTGGACCCACCGGACGTTCGTCGTGGCAATGTAATGGTTTGAGCCTGCCCTCCTCAGGTTCGGCCTTATCCCGAAGAGTTCCTCCACGAGGCGGGCGACGTACTCGACGAACTCAAGGCTCTGGTCCCTGCAGAAGACCGTGTAGTAGTTGCCGTAGACGCCGCCGTCGCCGAGCATGACGCCGATCAGGTACGCGAGGGTCACCGGACTTTCCGCGAGCCGTCCGGTATTAGCCGTTCACGGGGCGGTTTCCTGCGGGTCGAGCTCACCGGTCACGGAATTGTTACCCCGAAGGGTATCCGGGACCTCGCCCTTCCCCGCATACAGCCGCGTTTAACGACCCCCTTACTCGAGGGTCAGGATTACCCCCGGCGCTAGCCGGCCCTTATCCCGGTTGGACCCGGGTTTCAGGTACCGGTGCTGGCCAGGATTCAGAAGCCGTTCGAAGCCTTTCGGCCTCGCGGCTTCCTATGTTTTTATTAAACAGTCAGGACCCCCTGGTCACTGCGACCTGCCAACCCCTCCTCGTCGGAGAGGAAAGCAGGCACCCCTTCTCCCGAGGTTACGGGGCCATTTTGCCGAGTTCCCTGGCCCGGAGTCACCCCAGACGCCTTGGCCTTCTCAGCCAGGGGCACCAGTGTCGGATCTAGGTACGGTCTCCCGGGATCGGTCCGGACCCCCTTTTCACTGGCTCCGGGGATCGGCCGAAGCGGCATACGCCGCCCCGTCGCGCCTTCACCTGGTTCTCGCCTTTACGGCACTCCCCAGGCTTCAGCGCTTGGCCGGAGCTACGGCCCCGGTCGGCCTACCCCGAAGCGTCAGGGGCCCGGCCTGCGTCGCCGCACCTACCCGGGAGGCGCCGGAATCTTAACCGGCTTCCCCTTCGGCCTACCCGGTTAAGGTCGGCCTTAGGACCGGCTTACCCCCGGCTGACGACGCATTGCCGGGGAACCCGTGCCCTTCCGGCGGAGAGGATTCCCACCTCTCTTCGCTGTCTACTACCGCCGGGATCTGCATTGGCGGCCGGTCCACGGGACCTCACGGCCCCGCTTCCGCCCAACCGCCACGCCCCCCTACCCCCACCCCTGCAGAGCAGGGGTGAGCCCGGGTTTCGGCGGCCCGCTTAGACCCGTCAATTTTCGGGGCCCCCACCCTCGGCGGGTAAGCTGTTACGCACTTCTTGGCCGATGGCTGCTTCTAAGCCTACGGCCCCGCTGTCTCAGGGTGAAGACGCCCTTCGGTTTGTCACTTAGCGGGCACTTTGGGGCCTTAACCCGGGGTCTGGGTTGTTCCCCTCTCGGTCCCGGAGCTTACCCCCAGTACCCCACTCCCGGGATCTGCGGCGCCCGCGGGTTCGTGGTTTGAAAGGAGAGCGGGGCCTCATCGGCCCCTTTCTCCCCCATCAGTGCCCTACCCCGCAGGCAACCTCCCCCGAGGCTGTCCTGCGAGACACTTCGGGGGGAACTAGCTATCACCGGGCTCGGTTAGCTTTTGACTCCTAGCCCCAGGTCAGGGGACCGAATTGCACACCAAGACCCCTATTCGGGCCTCGACCGGGGTTTCCCCCGGCTTCGCCCTGCCCAGGGCTAGATCGCCCGGTTTCTAGCCTCACGGGCGTGGCTACAGGCCCTTTCGGACCCCGCCCCTCGCGGCCCGAAGCCGCTGCGGGCAGGTCGGTTTCCCTACGCCTTCGGGCTTCCAGCCCTTAGACTCGCCACACCCGTGAACTCCCCGGCCCGTGTTTCAAGACGGAGCGGGCGACCCTGGGATTGTCCCCGCGCGGCCCCTCGTCGGGGCCTTGACGGGGATTTCCCTTTCGGGCCGCCCACGTCTGTTACCGGCCGGTTTCAGGCGCTTTTCACCCCCCTCCCGGGGTACTTTTCACCTTTCGCTCACGCTACTGGTCCGCTATCGGTCTTGGGACGTATTTAGCCTTGGAGGCCAGTGGCCCCCGACTTCCCGCACCATATCCGAGGTGCGGTACTCAGGGTCCGGAGCATCGCCCATCCGGCCTTCGCCTACGGGGCTTTCACCCTCTCTGGCCCCCCGTTCCAGGGGAGTTCGGCTCGGCCTTCAGGGCGGGCCTCCGGCCCATAACCCCACATTCCCCCCGAGTTTCCCCGAAGGGTTCGGTTTGGGCTGCTCCCCTTTCGGTCGCCCCTACTCAGGGAATCTCGTTTGATTTCTCCTCCTCCCCCTACTTGGATGCTTCCGTTCGGGGGGTTCCCGATCCCAGGCTTGCGCCCGGGAACGCGGCGAGCCGAAGCCCGCCACGGGATGTCCCATTAGGAGATCTCCGGATCCACCCCTGCCTGCGGGTACCCGGAGCTTACCGCAGCTTGCCACGTCCTTCTTCGGCGCCCAAGCCGAGGCATCCACCGGCCGGCGTACCCCTGCTCGGGCCAAGGCGCGCCCTATCTTGCCGCGCTCCAACGCCCTCCCATGACGCGGTCACAGCATGAGCTCCCGCATCCCGCCGCGGGTCTACCGCCCGCGGCGTTCACGCCAACTATAGTAGGGTAGAACGCTCTCTAATAAACGCACCGACGGACCTGCCGCTGAACGGGCTCGCGGGAAGACAACCTAAATAATGCGGGTCGGGCCTCTAGCGCCGTGCCGGAGCTGTGGGAGGTCCTTTCCGCGGTCGCGCTCTTCCTCTTCGTGCTCCTGCTCGCGACGGCAATCATGGGCCTCGCTGACCTGATGAGGATGGTGGGCGCTGCGCTCCGCCTGACGCTTCCCCTCTCGAGCAAGTTCTGGGCCGCTCCGCTCGTCTCGTATCCGGAACTTCAGTAAACGACGTAGTACCACCTGTGAAGGCGCGACCTGAGCGCGGCTCCCGCGACCAGCCCGACCGCCAGGCCGCCGACGTGCGCGGTGTACGCGACCTGACTGAAGGGCAGCACGAGGGCCAGCATCGTCTGCAGCAGGCCCATCAGCATGATTGCGACGAATGCCGGCGCGACGATCGGTATGAAGTAGAAGAACATCGCGAGGGGCCTTGTTGGGAAGAGCACCGCGAACGCGCCCATCACGCCGAAGACCGCCCCGGAGGCGCCGATCGCGGGGATGAAGAGGGCCGTCCTGTCGAAGAGCGAGGCATACCCCGCCATGTAGACCGCGTACGCGATCCCCCCGGCGAGCCCGCTGACGAAGTAGATCGCTGCGAAGACCCTCCTCCCCGCGACCAGCTCGATGTCGCGCCCGAAGATGAAGAGGGCCCACATGTTGAAGAGGATGTGAAGGAAGTCGGTGTGGAGGAACATCGAGGTCACGAGCCTGTAGACCTCCATCCTGAAGAGGATCAGGTAGGGGACGGCTCCGAAGTTCATCACCATCCACACCTGACCGACGACCAGCGACGCAACGAAGGCGGCCGCGTTGGCCGCTATCAGCGAGTAGGTAACGGTCGGCGCCTCGTGCCTCTCGACCAAACCTCACCCGCCTCCGTCGCGGGGGACATAAGGTTACCTCGTGAGGCTCAGGCCTTGGCCGCCCCCTCCTTCAGGGCCTCCCTGACCAAGACCGGTATCTCGCCGGGCGTGGCGCCCACCCTGATGCCCGCGGCGGTGAGCGCCCTGACCTTGCTCTCTGCGTCTCCGACCCCCATCGAGATGATCGCGCCGGCGTGGCCCATCCTCTTCCCCGGAGGTGCCGTCCTGCCCGCGACGTATGCGACCACGGGCTTCGGGTATCCGGTCTCGACGACGTGCCTCGCGACCCTCTCCTCCGCGTCCCCTCCGATCTCGCCGATCAGCACGACGCAATCCGTCCCCGGGTCCTCCCTGAACATCTCGAGGACGTCGAGGAAGTCGGTGCCCACCACGGGGTCTCCCCCTATCCCGACGCAGGTGCTCTGCCCGATGCCGGCGCCGGTCAGCTGCATCGCGATCTCGTAGGTGAGAGTCCCGCTCCTCGACACCATCCCGACCTTACCCCTGCTGAAGACATGTCCCGGCATGATCCCGAGCTTGCACTCGTTCGGGGTGATCACGCCCGGCGTGTTGGCGCCCACTATCCTGACGCCCCTCATCCTGGCGTAGCTGATCAGCCTGACCGCGTCGTGAATCGGTATGCCCTCGGTTATCACCACGATCAGCCCGATGCCCGCGTCGATCGCCTCGTGGACCGCGTCGACGGCGAACTTTGCCGGGACGAAGACGATCGAGGCGTTGACCTCCGGGTGCCTCCTCACAACCTCCTCGACCGAGTCGTAGACCGGTACGCCGTGGACCTGCGACCCGCCCTTCCCCGGCGTGACGCCCGCCACGACCTTCGTGCCGTACCTGAGCATCGCCTCGGTATGGAAGCTTCCCTCCCTCCCCGTTATGCCTTGGACGAGAACTCTGGTCGAGGAGTCGACCAGTATCGACAACCCGCACTACCCGGACTCGGGTCCTATTTACCGCTGACTACGCTAGGACCGGGAGCGAACTGGAGACGGAGTTTAACAGGGACACGGATGATTCTGAGGGATAAAGAACCAAAAAAAGGGCGATTCGGTTCAGGGGGAGACGGCGGATCAGCCGAGGTCCATCACGGCGTCGAAGACGGGCGGCAGCCTCTTCTCGATCTTTAGGACCGATCCCTGCGGCGGCTTGATCTCAACGGAGAAGGGGTCGTTCGGCCTGAGGTCTTGGAGCTCCTCAATCGCGATCGTTATCTCCCAGAGCTCCGCGTACTCGAGGGCGGTGTCGCGGTCGCCGGTCAGCTGCCTGACGGTCACGCCCGTTCCGACTTCCGTTGCGTTCGTGGTGTAGATGTTGGGGTTGAAGTTGTACGGGTCCCTGTAGCTGATCACCAGCTTGCCGGCCCTCATGTCGACCGGGTGCTTGCCGACCGCGGACTTGATGTAGATCGTGATGCTCTGGACCTGGGTGCCGTCGGACCTCACGATCACCGAGCCTGCGGGCTCTATGCCGCTCAGGGTCTCCTCGAGCCCGGCCTGCATCACCTCGCCCGACTTCTGCGTCGTGAAGAAGCCCATGTTCAGCACCGCGAAGGCGAAGGCCGCCGCCACGACTACGAACGCTATCAGGATTATCGCCGTCTCTAGTCCCGTCAGCCCCCTTCGCCTTGTTGCATTCATTCTGTTTACTGCAGCCCTCATTTCGCGACATGGAATGAGAAAGGCTGCTATTTAGACATATCACCGATTTCGAAGAAAGTTTTTTATACGATTATTGCACTCCGTTTACTTCAAAATGAATGCATCACTCCTTGCGCGCTTGGACGATCATGTGCCGGTTCATGATCCGCCAGTACTCGACCGTGACGCCTGGCTCGATCCTGCTGGCCAACGCCTCGTCCTTCGGTAGGGGCACCTCGACCATCTCGAGGGTCGAGTTGTCCATCACGGTGACGGTCTCGCCGACGCTGACGACCTGGCCCGACCTCTTCTCGACGATCGGGATCTCGATGTACTGGTCCGAGGGTCCCACCACGCTCCGCTTGACGCCGTCGAAGATCCCTATGGCCACGATCCTGACCTTCGCGCTGCCGTGCTTGCCCGGTTTCGACCGCTCGACCTCGACGACCCTGCACGGTTCGCCATCGATCACGACGTTCGAGCCCTCCTTGATCTCACCGAGCTCCGCCGGCCTCGTGCTCATTTCCAAGCTAGCGGGTCCGCTCTGGATATAAAGGAAACTCCTCAGCTGAGGGGTGCGGAGTTATTTACCGGCCATGAAGAGTCTCGGGGAATGTCGGTCAAGCCTGCCGCGAGGAGGGTCAGGATACCGGAGCACAAGCACTGCCCGATCTGCGGGCTGCCGATGGCCGTGGACGCGGAGTTCTGCGGCGAGAGCTGCAGGAAGGTCTACGACGAGAGGATGAGGAGGGAGAAGAGGGCGAGGAACATCTCGCTGCTGCTTTACATCGCTATAATGGTGATGCTCTTCTTCTTCCTCTTCGGCCCGATGTTGCTCACGGGCCAGAGGTAGTCGAGCCCGACTCTGCCGCGCGACCTCGCCTGTAGGAGGCCAACAGCTTGACCCTGTAAAGCGTGCCTATCAGGAGGGCCGACGCGGAGCCCGTCAACAGCAGGAGCGCGAGTTCAGCGCGACCGGTGAGCAGCGCGACCGCCGCGGCAGTCAACATCGCGCCGCTCGAGTAAGTCGCGGACTTCGCGACCTTAGATGCCACGGCATAGAAGTCACCGTGAGCGGACCTGAGGTGGTCTCCGGGCAGGACCGGGAAGCAGGAGGTCAGGCAGGCGTACCTCACGGCGAGCCACTCCCCGGTCGCCAGCTCCTCGCCGCAGAGGTCGCACCTCCTTCCCATGTCCCGGCGTTACCGTCCGGAGCCGATTATAGCGGTTGCTCAGCCACACCTTCGAGCACTTAAGCCCATCGGTAGCGGCATGAAATTGATAAGGGACCTCTATCAGACGAATCACCGATATGACGAACATCGTGCTCACCTTCGACCCCTCGCTCGGTCACCAGTTTCATAACTTCCCCCTGCTCTCTTTCCTGCCCTGCGCGCCGGTGAGGTTCGTCCCGCCGCCGATTTACTACTACCTAGCGGAGCCCGATGTCCCGGCCGACGAGTACGGAAGGGCCGTCCTCGCGCCCTACGGCATCAGGAAGGTCGAGGCCTGCCTCTACAGGAGGACGAAGTACTCGGTCGTCGTCGCGCACCCGGATCACCTCGACCGACACATATCTTCCGAGACGAAGGTCATCGGGATCAACACGATGGACCCCCTAGGGATAGGCCCCCTGACCCTGATGTTCAACAACGCGGGCAGGGAGAGGTCCTGGGTCACCGAGGAGTTCGTCGGCCTGATGAGGCGGGTCAACCTCCTGAGGAGGGAGCGATGCCCGAAGGCGAAGGTGGTCGTCGGTGGTCCGGGCGTCTGGGAGTTCGAGATGATGCCCTGGGCCCTCGACAGGCTCGGGATCGACTACGCGGTCGAGGGCGAGATCGACGACATAGCCCACCTCCTCTTCGAACAGGTAATAGAGGACTCGATCGACACGGGCGTCTTCGTGTTCGGCCACAAGACGACGACCTTCGACGTCGCGGGCAGGCCAAGGGTCAGGTACGTGAAGGACCCCAACGGCCGGTTCATCACGAGGAACCCGTTCTCCATTTACAAGATACCGCGGGTCGAGGAGATCCCGACGATCATCAACCCGACGATATCGGGCCAGGCCGAGATCATGAGGGGTTGCGGGCTCGACTGCGACTTCTGCGAGGTCACCCTGAGGCCCCTGAGGTACTACCCGCCGGAGAAGGTGCTGGAGGAGGTCAAGGTCAACCTCCGCGGGGGACTGAGGCACGCGTGGTTCATCACCGACAACCAGTGGGCCTACATGCTGAAGGACAAGGACTACTGGCCGAACAAGGAGGCGATCTTCGAGCTCTACAGGACCGTCGTATCCTACGACGGCGTCACGGGCGCCAACCCGATGCACGCGACGCTGGCCCCGGTCGCGGCGGATCCCGAGCTCGCGTTCGGAATCGCCAAGATCGTCAGGGCAGGGCCGAGGAAGCACATCGGCGTCCAGATCGGACTGGAGACCGGAAGCGACAGGCTCGTGAAGAAGCACGCCTGGAGGAAGGCGCTGCCGCTGAAGGTCGGCGTGGACGGGACCTGGGCGGAGATCGTCGTCGAGGCCCAGAAGGCCTACAACGCCGCCCACTGGATACCGGCATACACCATCATCCTCGGGATGGCCGGCGAGACCGACGAGGACCTCTGGGACACGATAGGCCTGATCAACCACATGGCGTCGATGAACCTGTTCTTCACGGTGACCCCCATGGCCCTCGTGAGCTTGGGATCGCTGAGGGGCGAGAACAGGCTGACGGACGTCTACGCGAACATGACTCCGACGCAGGCTGCCCTGATCTACGTCAGCTGGAAGAACACCAAGAGGATGGCTGAAGCCCTCGCGTGGAGGATAGGGAAGGAGAGCCCGGTATACAGGGCCATCACCGCCTCGATATTGGTCACGGGCGCGAGGATCTGGCTGGGGGCGATCAAGAAGTACTTCACGAGGCTCGGGAAGGAGTACGAGCGGGCGATCGAGAGGGCCGAGAACTACCAGTCCATCAAGACGATGGGCACGGACTTCAACAAGCTCAGGGAGGAGTTCAAGAGGGTACGACACGCGACCCCCACGACCACGGCGACCGCTTAAATTCACGGGCGAATCAAGCAACTCGATGGGCGGGGAGGCGACCGAGTGTCCCCACGACGACCTCGAGTGGCTGGGCAGCCAGAGGACCGAGGGCGGCGAGAACAGGTACTACAGGTGCAGGGGCTGCATGGGGGTCATAGTGGTCACGCCGAAGGGCGACAAGGTCTACTACATCCCGGCGCCAAAGGGCAGCTGACGGGGACGCTACGCGGTCACCACGGCTCCGCGGTTGTCGGGACCAGTCCAGTAGACCTCGACCACCCTGTGCCCCCTCCTCTCGAGGGACGCGACGACCTCCTGGACCGCCGACTCGACCGTCCTCCTGCCCTCCTCTCCGGTAGCCGCCGACCTGTCGAAGAGGATGAGCCTCGAGGGCCCGGCACCGCTGATCGTGAGCGCGACGCCGTACGTCCTCAGCAGCCTCTTCTTCTCCCCCCTGAGCTCCTCCCAGGTGTAGTCGCCGTAGACGCCGGCGTCGGCCCTCGCCCTCTCGACGATCGGGTCGATCGAGACCGCCGCGAAGAACGTCCTCAAGTCCCCCGATAGCATCGAGGCGCACGCCGCCGCGACCCTCGAGGAGGCCGTGACGTGGTCCGAGATTGTGACCGTCCTCGGGACCGCCGCCCTCGCGACCTCAGTCGACGCCTTCTCCACGTCGGGCACCACCACGACGCAGCCCAGCCTCTCCGGGGCCCTGAAGCTCAGGAACTCCGGTCCAGACTCGGAGTGGAGGATGACGTTGAACCCCCCGAAGGTGGAAGCAGCGGCGTTGTCGGCGTGACCTCCCGGCTCGACCGAGGCCGCGATCCTCGCCACCTCCTCCCTCGGGAGCTCCACGCCCAGCGCCCTGCAGGCCGCGAAAACGGCCCCGACCGCCTCGGCCGCCGAAGACCCGAGGCCCTTCCCGACCGGAATCCCAGCACCGATCCGTATCCTCGCTCCGAGCTCGACTCCCAACCTCCGGGCCAGCCGCGCTAGCGCCCTCGCGGCGGAGTTCCTCTCCGGGTCCCTGCTCACCATTCCGCCGTACCTGCCCGTCGGCTCTACGGTCACGCCCCTCGCCGGGTCGGTCAGCTCGACAGCCACCACCATCGCAGGCTCCGAGAGGGCCAGGGAGAGGACGTCGTATCCCGGGCCGAGGTTCGCGCTGCTGGAGGGGACCCTGCAGACACCCGTTCTCAACGGCGAGACCGGGAGCGAGGCAGGTGATTAGCCCATCTCGCACCGGACCGCGGGCGTCGTCGGCCGGCTGGGAGAGGGTTATCAAGGGAGGGCTCGAAGTGGAGGCTGGATGACGGAGAGGGGCTTCGAGTTCCTCGAGCACACCAGCGACGTTTACGTCAGGGCCTACGGCAGGGACCTCTCCGAGGCCTTCGAGGAGGCCGGGAGGGCGCTCTTCAGCGTGCTGGTCAGGAACGTCGGCGACGTGAGGGCCGTGAGGGAGGTCGCCGTTACCGCGAAGGGCTACGACAAGCACTCGCTCCTCTACGACTGGCTCGAGAGGCTGCTGCTGGTCTTCCAGCTCGAGAAGCTGGTGGCGTCGGAGGTCAGGGTCCAGGAGATAACGTCCTCGGGCGACGACCTAGTGGTCAGGGGGAGGGTGGCCGGCGAGGACTTCGACCCCTCGAGGCACGTCCCGGGGATAGACGTGAAGTCGCCGACGTACTGGCTGATGGAGGTGAACGAGTCCGAGTCCGGTGCAGAGGTGAAGTTCGTCCTCGACATCTGATGCGTGGAGGTCTTGACCGCCGAGCGGCAGGCCTTCCTCCCGAAGCTCCCCGACCCCGCGGTCCACGTCCTGATACCCAGCAGCTTCTCCTCCGAGGCGCCCTCGCTCCTCGAGCAGACGCTCAGGATCGGGAACCTCGCGAGGGCCCTCGCGACGTACAGAGTCGAGAGGCTGGTCGTCTTCCACGAGGACCCGCGGAGCCCCGAGAGGAACGCGGACCTGATCAGACTGATCGTGGAGTACGCGAACACCGCGCCCTACCTGAGGAGGCTGATCTACCCCGTGACCAGGGAGCTGAGGTACGCGGGGGCCCTTCAGCCCCTGAACATCCCGACCCACCCGAGGTCCCCCTCGATCCCGGAGGGCGGCGTGGAGCTGAGGGAGGGCCTGGTCGTCAGGAGGGGCGAGGGCTACTACGTCGAGGCCGGTCTGAGGAGGCAGCTCAGGCTGAGGTCGCCGAGGAGGCCCAACAGCAGGGTCTACCTGCTCGTCAGGAGGAAGAAGGGAGGGCTGAAGTTCAGGCTGATCTCCAGGACCAAGTCCGGGTACTTCCTCGGGACATCGGTCGAGGTGACGCCGCTCCCCCTCCCCGAGGTCCTGAGGCGGTACCAGGTCAAGATCGCCGCGAGCAGGGTCGGAGACCTCCTCACCGGGAGCTGGGAGAGGCTCGGGTCGCTGATCGGGAGCGCGAAGGGCGGGAGGGTCGCGGTCGCCTTCGGGTCCTACAGGAGGGGCATCTGGGAGATAGCGGAGGTCCAGGGCTTCGACCCGGGGGAGGTTTTCGACGCGGTCGTGAACTTCATCCCGGAGCAGGGCGTCTGGACCGTGAGGACCGAGGAGGCGGTCTGGGCCGTGCTCACGGCCCTCAACTTCCTCGTCTCGAGGCGGAGCCCTTGAGGGCCCGGTCGCAGGCGGCTGCGAACTCGCTAGGTCTAAGCGCCCCCATCGAGGAGACCGTGAGGACGTTTGAAAGGGGAGGAGTGAGGTCGAAGAGCTCGAGCTCACGGCCCATGAAGGTCAGCCGCTCGCCCTCCCAAGTCCCCTCGAGGTCGTACTTCAGCAAGTCAGTGAGGAAGCAGACCCTCAACCCGAGGCGGTCGGCCTGCTCGGCGAGGGCTCTCGACCCGCTCCTGTTGGCGACGCTCCCGTCCCTCAGGACCGCGTCTGAGCCGAGGACCAGTGCCTCGCACCATCCGAGGGCCCTCACCGCATCGGTGTCCAAGACCGATACCGCGTTTAGCCCGAACGACCTCAGCTCCTCGGCGGTCCGGACGCCCTCGTGGAGGGGGCAGGAGATGGGGACGTAGGCCGTCTCGGGGCTCAGCCTCCTCAAGGCCCTCACGACGTGCGAGCTGTAGCTGTACGTCATCACGGCCCTCGCGCCTCGGAGAAGTCTGACCAAGACCTCGATCGAGGACTCGACCCTCGCCTCCAGCTCACTCAGCGTCCTCGAGGCGGCCTCTCCGGGACTCATGCCCTCTTCGGCGTGCCTCAGCATGACCCTCAGCGCGTTCGCGAGCATCGGCATCGACCTCCTTTGCGACGCGACCCTCACGAACTCCTCGGCCGTGTTCAGGGCGTCCTCCGTCGAGCCCGCAGAGGCGAGCGCCCTCGTAACCTCCTCGAGGAGCGCCCTAGTTATTTCCATGGACCCGCGCAACCTGTCGTGAACTACCCTCGCCAGCCTCTCGGCGAGCGAAGGGCTACTCATCGTTTCCGTATCTTCATGGCCTGTTATAAGAAAGATTCGCAGGTGGAAGAAAAGTCGTTCGACTGCCCACGTAAAGCCGCGACCGTCATCGGACAACTCCTACCGGGGGACAGTTCCACAAACGGCCGGGTGGCAGAATTTCCCTACAGTCACTCGGGCCTCCTCGCCCTTATCACCCAGACCGACGGCCCGACCTTCTCGGTCCCCAGGTGTTCCTGCCCGTTGTTCGCGATCGACCTGAGCACGGTCTCGACCGAGGGCGGGTTGTCGATCACGATCTCGAGCGTGGCGCCTGGCTCCAGCTGGCTCAGGGCCTTGACCGCGAAGAGCTGCGGATACGGACAGGAGTAACCCCTCAGGTCGAGCCTGTATTGCCGTTCACCGAGCTTCGCGATGAGATGGGCCGGCAGCTGGATCCGGGCATTCACGGACCCGACGCGCAATTGCCTTAATATAAACCGTAAATTAATCTCGCATTAGCGTCGCATTATAAGATACAAATATGTCCACCGAGGCGACCGACCGAGGTGAAAACGGCGTGGGAGCAAGGGTTTACGTATCCGCCGCATTGATCGGCGCGGTCTCGGTCGCGCTGGGCTACTCGGTCTACCTCGTCGCTGGAAGGGGGACGATCTGGGGCATCACGACCGGAGAGTCGAAGCTCGGCGGCCTCCTCTGGAGGGCGGTCGGCCTCCAGGTCGACCAGCTGACCTACTACAGACAGTTCAGGCTGATGAACCCCCTCGAAGACCCGACGCAGGCGATCGTCCTCTCGGTGCTGATCGGAGGGCTCTCGGCGTCGCTTCTGACCGGGAGCTTCGCGGTGAAGCACTTCCCCAATAGGTGGATGGCACTCCAAGCGGTGCTCGGAGGGTTCCTGCTCGGATACGGGGCGAGGCTCGCGTTCGGGTGCAACATCGGCAACTTCCTGTCCGGCTGGGCGACCGGCGGGGTGCACGCGGCCTTCTTCACCGCCGCGCTCCTCCCGGGGACCTGGGCCGGGTTCAAGCTGACCGAGGCCCTCTTCGCCCCTAGGGCTGCACCCTGGAGGTTCTCCGTGACGCTGCCCCTTCGGGCCCAGAGGTGGCTCGGGCTGGCGGTCGTCGGCCTGTCGCTCGCCGTCGTGCCCCTCTTGATCCCCCTCGTTGCGATCTGGTGGGTCGCGGGCATCGCCTTCGGAGCCCTCGGGTGGGTCTCGAGCATCTGCTTCGCGTCCTGCTACAGGGACATCGTCGCGCCCCGCTACGCGAGCGGCGTCATGGTCAAGGCGGTGGCCATAGCGCTGCTAACCTACAGCACGGGCGTCCTCGCCCTCCAGTTGTCCGGAGTGCCGTTCGCCCTCACCCCTCCTCAGGTCGGGGTCCTCCACCTCCTGATGGGCGGCCTCGTCTTCGGCTTGGGGATAGGCGTCGCGGGGTCCTGCATATTCAGCACCGAGTGGCGCGCCGGCGGGGGGAGCGTCTACTCCGCTCTCGTCCTCCTCTCGACGATCGTCCTCGGCATGCCCGCCCTCGCCCTCCATTACGACTGGTGGCTGAGCGTCATTCTGCAGGAGCCGAAGCCCTTCTCCCTCTACAGCATGGGGTCGTTGGCGGGGTACGCCGCGCCCCTGGCGCTCTCAGCGGCCCTACTCCTCTACGGGACCTACGCGGACCCCTCGAGCAGGAAGCACCTCCAGCAGCTGCTGATATCTAGGCTTATCGGCGGCAGGAGGCGGCCCACCTCCCCGATAGCGATTTAAATGTAGCACGGATCCAACCCTTCAAAACCCCTCGGGGCCGGAGCCCAGCATATACCGCATTCATTTATATGGTGGGGGCGCAAACCGGGGGCTCTGCATCGATAGGTTTTTAAGCGTGAAGTTTCCTTATAAACCGAAAAATGGGGGCTGGGAGCCAGGGACGACGCGTTCATACCTACGACGGTCTCGGTCGGCATCTGATCGGGGAGCTCTACGGGTGCGACCCAGCCCTTCTGGCGGACGTCAAGGTCGTCTCCTCGGCGGTCAGGAGGGGCGCTAAGAGGGCGGGAGCCACCCCGGTCGGCGAGTTCGCGAACAAGTACGAGGGCGGGGGCGGGGTCTCCTATGTTCTGGTTGTGAAGGAGAGCCACCTCTCGGTCCACACGTGGCCGGAGCACTCGTACGCCGCGGTGGACATCTACACCTGCGGCGACCACGTCGACCCCTGGGCAGCCTTCGACGAAGTCGTGAGGACGCTAAACCCGAAGAGCGTCAGCGTGATGGAGATCCGGCGGGGCCTCCTTAGCAGAGACGCAAAGGCCGACGACGAGGTGAAGGTCGCGGTAAGGGAGTGAGCTTGGAGGGCCACTTCCTCTGGGCCTCCGAGTCGCTCTCGGAGGGCCTCGTGGAGCTCTACGCCGTTAAGAGGGTTCTGGTCAGGGCCTCCACCAAGTTCCAGGACGTCCACGTGCTGGAGACTGTTCCCTACGGCAGGTGCCTCGTGATCGACGGGAAGATCCAGTCGGCCCTCATCGATGAGTTCGTCTACCACGAGGGCCTCGTTCACCCGGCGATGGTCACGGCCCCCGAGCCCAGGAGGGTCCTCGTGATCGGCGGAGGCGAGGGCGCTACGGCCCGCGAGGTGCTCAGGTGGAGGACGGTCGAGGAGGTCGAGATGGTCGACATCGACGGCGAGGTCGTCGAGCTGAGCAGGAGGCACATGCCCGAGCTCAGCGGGGGCGCCTTCGAGGACCCGAGGCTCAGGCTGGTCATCGCCGAGGGAAGGGGCTACCTGAGCTCCGCGGCCGACGGAAGCTACGACGTGATCGTCGTCGACGCCACCGACCCGACCGAGGGCGCCGCCTCGCTGCCGCTCTACAGCGTCGAGTTCTACAGGACCGCGTTCGAGAAGCTCTCCGGGGACGGGGTGCTCGTGACCCAAGCGACCTCGATCGCCCACAACCCCTTCGCCTTCAGGTCGGTCCTCGAGACTGTGAAGTCGGTCTTCCCGTCCGTCACGCCCTTGGCCGCTTACGTCCTCTCCTTCGCCTCGCTCTGGGGCTTCGTCGTGGGGTCGAAGTCGAGGGACTGCGGCTCCATGTCATCGGAGGAGGTCGACGCGGTTCTCCGCGAGAGGGTGAAGGGACCGCTGAGGTTCTACTCCGGCGAGACCCACAGGGCCATGGTCCACTTGGCGAGGGTTTACTCCGCGATCCACGACCGGGGCTACAGGGTCATCAGGGACGGATCCCCGGTCCTTATCCCGTAGTCGCGGAGCCCTGACACGTTTTTCAGACCCTGGTCGCTCCTCGGTGCGGCGTTGAAGGTGATCAGGGTTGACCTCGGGGAGAGGTCCTTCGAGGCCCACGATGTCAACCACCTAGTCACAGAGGGCGTCCTCGGCGGAAGGTGCATCGGCGTCGGCCTGCTCGCCCGCAACCTGACCTTCAGGGACCCGCTGGACCCCGAGAGCCCGCTGGTCGTCTCGGTCGGGAGCCTCTCCGGGACCGGGTTTCCGCTCGGCAACAGGCTGACGCTCGCGTTCAGGTCCCCCCTCACGGGGACCGTGGCGTGGGCGATGACCGGCGGATACGCAGCGACCGACCTAGCGTCGCTGGGCATCGCGGCCCTCTACGTCACCGGCAGGTCCGAGTCGCTCTGCGTTCTGCTCCTGACGCCTGAGGGCGTGAAGTTCGTCGACGCGGAGCGGCTCAGGGGCCTGGGGGCCGTGGAGACTTGCAGGGCTCTGAGGTCGGAGCTCGGTGACGCCAGGGTGATCGCGATAGGTCCCGCGGGCGAGAGGGCAGCGCCGATCGCGACGGTCGTCAACGACTCGGGGAGGTCGAGCGGCGTCAGGCACGGAGCGGGGGCGGTGCTCGGCTCGAAGAACGTCAAGGCGATCGCGATCAAGGCCGGGAGGAGGTTCTCGAGGGCTCCGGCCCAGCCGACTAGGTTCAGCAAGCTCTCGAGGTCCCTGAGGGCCAAGGTCGAGGCCTCCAGCTTGCTCAACCTCCAGAGAGGACTCTTGGCGGTCCACGGGACCGCGATCGCCGTCGAGGCCCTAGGCAGGCACGACGCGGTCCCCGTAAAGAACTACAGCAGGAGCACGCTCAGGGACCACGAGCTGGTCGGCGGTAAGAGGCTCTCCTCGACGGTCCTCGTGAGGAGGCTGACGTGCTCGACCTGCCAGGTCTCCTGCAGGAGGGAGACCGTCGCCCTCGGGCTGAGGGGCGAGGGCCCGGACTACGCGCAGATCTCCTCGCTGGGGACCAACTGTCTGGTCTTGGACCTCGAGAAGGTCTCGTACCTCACGCAGCTCTGCTACGACGCAGGAGTCGACCCGATCGAGGCCGGCAACGCGCTCGCGGTCCTCGCAGAGCTCTCAGAGAGGGGCCTGACCGAGGAGCAGCTCGAGTGGGGCGACTGGAGGAGGATGGCCGAGCTGATAGGCTCGATGGCCTCGGGGACCGGCGTCGGGGAGGTCCTCTCTGGAGGTGCCTTGAGGACCGCGCAGCACTACGGCGACGTACACGCGGCTCCCTCGGTCAAGGGCATCTCCGTCCAGAACACCGACCCGAGGGCCGAGCCGGCGTGGGGCCTGATCAACGCCGTCGAGTCCTACGGAGGAGCCGCTCACATCTGGGTCTATCCGAACCTGATCAGGAGCTTCGGGGACTTCGGGATCGAGACGGTCTACCGGGACGGCCCCGATGCCAAAACTCTCGCCGAAAGGGTCCACGCGAAGAGGGTCGAGGTGGCATGGCTGGACTCGCTCGGCGTCTGCGCGTTCTCGAGGCTTGCGATGGACCCCCGCGACTACGCTGAAGGCTGCTCGGCGTTCTTCGGCGTCGAGTTCGACGACCGACGCCTCGCGGAGATAGGCGAGGCAGTGCTCGCGATGGAGAGATACGTCAACAGGGCCTACGGGATAGGCGAGGAGGCCGACGGGCTGCCGAGGAGGTTCACGGACGAGCCGCTGCCGGACGGGGCTCACGCGGGGATGGTCTGCCCTATCACCGATCTGCTGAGGGGTTACAGGAGGGCCTACAGGGAGGCCAGCTTCACGTGGATCCTAGAGGCTCTGCCTAGGCTCTCATGAAGAGGCTGATCAGCTTGACGGCGTAGTCCAGGACGTCCCTCGCGGAGACGACGCCGACCGGCCTGCCCTCGCTGTCGACGACCGGGATGTGCCTGACGTTGTAGTCCCGCATCTTTTCTATCACGGAGGCTAAGTCCTCGTCAGGGGTCGCAACGGTCAGGTCCTTCGACATAACCGCGCTGACGGGTCGGCCCTTCCCCAGGAGCCCGTGCGAGGCCGCGTAGAGCACGTCCCTCTCGGTCACGATCCCCACCAGCTTCCCCCTCTGGTCAACTATCAGCACGCTCCCCACGCCGTTCTCCCACATCACGCCGGGGACATCGTCGATCTTCGCGTCGGTGCTCAGCGTGATCGGCGGCGCGCTCATCAGGTCGGCCGTCCTGATCGCGACAGCCCTCTCGGTCCTCTTGAAGAGCGGCACACAGACCTCACCGCTCCTCCCGGTTAAAACTTTGCGAGCGCGCCCCGCGTGCCCCGGGTGGGACTTGAACCCACGACCTACCGGTCCCCGCCGACGGACTTCAGCCGGTCGCTCTCCCGCTGAGCTACCGGGGCCTGAGATCACAGAACCTCGTCATCGATTTAAGTTTGTTCCGGAGGACGCAGAAATCCGCCGACGGACTTCAGGGATCTCAGGAGGTCAGGATGACGAACGCGATCGCGATCCCGTAGATCGCCAGCGCCTCCGCGAACGCCGCGATGATGATCGTCACGGTCCTCAGCTCGGGCCTCTCTGCTGACGCGGCGAGGCCGGCTGACCCAGCCCTAGAGATCGCGAAGCCCGAGGCGGCGACCGCGACCGCGAAGGCGATCGCCGCGGAGAGCGACTTGTCGATGAGACCCGCGGGAGCCGCCTCAGCTGCGAAGGCGACCGGCACGACCGACAGCAGGCCCATCAACGCCAACGGTAACACGTGGTTCCATCTCATGGTCGTTCGTGAACTCCAGAAAACGCCCACCTTTTAAAGCAAACGCCGCTGAGCTCGGTCATCGGAAGGACCGCAGCGGACATGACGACCGAAGCGGCCGCCTCATCGGTATACAGTAATATTTCGGACGAGGTGTTACGAGTAGGAGGTATCGGGTCATGGAGTACGTGTACGCGGCGCTGCTGCTCCACAGGCTCGGGAAGCCGATCGACGAGCAGGGGCTCAGGAGGGTGATCGAGGCCGCGGGAGGCGTCGTCGACGAGGTCAGGCTGAAGTCCTTAGTCGCGGCGCTGCAGGGCATCAACATCGACGAGGTGCTCAAGTCCGCCGCAGCCGCTCCGGTCGTGGCCGCTCCGGTCGTGGCCGCTCCGGTGGCCGCCGCCCAGGCCGCGCCGGCCGCACCGGCCGCGGAGGCCCCGAAGGAGGAGAAGAAGAAGGAGGAAGAGGCGAAGAAGGAGGAGGAGGCGCTCTCCGGGCTCGCGGCCCTCTTCGGCTGACCCGGGGAAAACCGTTATACCATCATTTTCTGGGGTAGGTCGGAATTGGAGTTCGACGTATCGGCGTACGACATCGAGTACCTGAGGTCCAGGGGCTTCGTGAGGAGGAGGTGCAGGCACTGCGGGAAGCACTTCTGGACCCTCGACCCCGATAGGGACAACTGCAACGAGGCGCCCTGCGTGCCCTACGAGTTCATCGGAAGGCCGCCCACCGAGAGGAGCTACACGCTCGACGAGATGCGCGACGCCTTCGTCGGCTTCTTCGCGGAGAGGGGCCACGAGCCGATCGACCCGTATCCTGTGGTGCCGAGGTGGAGGAGGGACCTCTACCTGGTCTCCGCTAGCGTCGTGGACTTCCAGCCCCACGTCACGTCGGGGATGATGGAGCCTCCCGCGAACCCGCTGGTGGTCAGCCAGCCCTGCATCAGGCTCGTCGACGTCGACAAGGTCGGGCTGACGCTCGGCAGGCACATGACGGTCTTCGAGATGGGCGGTGCCCACGCCTTCAACTTCCCCGGAAAGGAGGTCTACTGGAAGGACAGGACCGTCGAGCTCTGCTCCGAGTTCCTCGGGAGGCTGGGGGTGAGGGAAGATGACGTCGTCTACAAGGAGGGCGTCTGGAGCGGAGGCGGCAACGCCGGCCCCTGCTTCGAGGTGAACGTCGGCGGCCTCGAGGTAGCGACGCTGGTCTTCATGAGCTACAGGGTCCTCGACGGAGGGCTCGAGGAGCTCCCGGTCAGGACCGTCGACACCGGCTACGGCATCGAGAGGTTCACCTGGCTCAGCAACGGCGCGCCATCGGCCTTCGAGGTCGTCTACGGTCCCGTGGTGCCGGAGGCTGCCAGGCTCCTGGGGTCCTTCACGGTCGACCGGGAGTTCCTGCTGAGGTACGGAAGGTACTCGGCGTGGATCCAGCCCGGCGGCTCCGTCACGATCGCTGAGGCCCGGAGGAGGGCCGCGGAGCTGGCGGGGGTCGACCTCGAGCCCGTCCTCCAGGACCTGGAGGCCCTCGAGAGGTTCTACGCGTCCCTCGACTACTCGAAGAGCATAGCGTTCATCCTCTCGGAGGGCGTCGTGCCCTCTAACACGAGGGTCGGTTACCTCGCGAGGCTGTTGATCAGAAGGCTCTACAGGACGCTCCAGAGGCTAGGCGCGGAGGAGAGGGTCCTCGACCTCCTCGATGTCCAGCTGAGGCACTGGGGGAGGAGGTTCAAGCAGCTCGCTGAGGCCCGCGACGATGTCCTCGAGCTGGTCGACTACGAGGTGAAGAGGTTCAACGAGACCCTCGCGAGGGGCACCGCTTTCCTCGATAGGGCGATGAGGGAGCTCAAGTCCACCGGAGGCAAGGTGACGACCGAGACGATGATCAGGCTCTACGACGAGAGGGGCCTCCCCCCTGACTTGGTGAGGGAGGTCGCGGCGAAGTGGGGCGTCGAGGTCGAAGCTCCGGAGAACGTCCAGGAGATCGTCGCGAGCATGCACGTCTCCGAGTCACCCAAGTCCGAGATGGCCGACCAGAGGGACATTATGGCCGCCGCGCTGGCGAAGTCGCTCCCCCAGACCGAGAGGCTCTACTACGCCGACCAGTACAGGACCGACTTCGAGGCGAGGGTCCTCGCGGCCGAGAGGGGGATGGTCGTCCTGGACGCGACGTGCTTCTACGCAGAGGGCGGGGGACAGGTCGCGGACACCGGCGTGATCGAGCACGGCTCCGGGAGCTGCAGGGTCGTAGACGTCCAGTCCTACGACGGCGTGATCGTCCACTTCGTCGAGGGCCCGCTCCCGAAGGCGGGCGAGGTCGTGAGGGGCAGGGTCGACAGGGAGAGGAGGCTGAGCATCATGAGGCACCACACCGCGACCCACGTCCTGATCGGGACCGTGAGGAGGGTCCTCGGAAGGCACGCGTGGCAGATGGGCGCGAGGAAGGAGGAGAGGAGGGCCAGGCTCGACGTAAGCCACTACAGGGCCCTCACCGAGGAGGAGGTGAGGAGGATCGAGAGGGTCGCCAACGAGGTCGTCGCGAGGAGGCTGCCGGTCGAGGTGAGCTGGCTCCACAGGAACGTCGCGGACCGGACCTTCGGTTTCACCCTCTACCAAGGCGGCGAGGCACCCGCAGGGATCGTGAGGGTCGTGAACATACCCGGGTGGGACGCGGAGGCCTGCGGGGGGACGCACTGCAGCAACACCGCCGAGGTCGGGTTCATCAGGGTGATAGGGACCGAGAAGATCGCGGACGGCGTCGTGAGGATCGAGTTCGCCGCGGGCCCGGCCGCGCTCGAGTACGTCCAGTCCCAAGTTGCGGAGCTGAGCGGCGAGCTCGAGAGCCTGAGGAGCGAGAACAGGGAGCTGAAGCTATACGCGGAGAAGTTCCTCGAGCAGGTCGAGTCCGAGGTCCCCGGAGACCCCGAGTCGCTCAGGTCGAGCGTCAGGTCCCACTACGCCCTAGCTGCTAGGCTCTGGCTCGACCTCAGGAGGTACCAGAAGGAGGAGACTGTGAAGGGCGTGAAGGTGGTCTTCGACTACCTGCGGACCAGGAACGACGACCTCGTCTCCGAGATGCTCCAGACGGTCAACAACGTCCAGGAACCGACCGTGGTCGTCCTCTTCAGGCATGAGGGGCAGGCGATCAGGGCGTGGATCTCCTTCAACAGGCAGGCCGTGTCTGCCGGCCTCGACTTAGAGAGACTCTCCGGCGCGCTGAGGGACTCTCTGGGCGCCAACGTCGTCGAGGCGGGCCTCAGGCAGCTGAGCTTCAAGGCCTACGGCCTGAAGGTCGGCGAGCTCTACGGGAAGGTCGTCGGCGCGATAAAGGAGGTCACTGGCCGATAGCCGCCGCCAGCGCCCTCGCCTGCGCCTCGGCCCTCTGTAGGACTGAAGCGACCGTGTCCGGCGTGACGTAACCGGCCTCGGCCGCGACCCGCATCGCCCTCACGTGGGCAGCCGCCAGGAGGTCCGCGATCACATCGGGCTCGGGGATTCCGAGCTCGATCAGGAGCGCCCTCGCTGTCGAGTGGCACGACGCCACGTCCCTCCTCACCGCCTCGAAGTCCAGGGCGAGCTGGTCGCCGGGGATCACCGTCTCCCCGTCCACCGCGGCGACGACGTTGAGGCCCCTGTAGACCGCGGGGATGTCCAGCTTGTTGAGGAGGCTGGCGAGGGCCGGCGATATCGCGTCGCCCCTCTTCGCGACGACCGTCTCCCTCGCGATCCAGATCGTCCCTCCCTCGATCTTCGTCGGTATCCTGAGCTTCCCGAACTCCGAGAGGATCGGCCCCGGCGGTATTCCTGTGTTCATCTCCGGGACCGTCACGTCGATGTCCGCCACCTCTCCGGCCTTAGGCGGCGTGAGGATCCTGCTGGCGTCGACGTCCAGCTTCAGGAGGAACGGGTTCTTCGGAGAGAGCACGAGCCCGACCGGGTGCTTCAGCCCCGAGAGGAGCTCCGCCAGCGCCCTTCTCCCCACCCTCTCGGCCGCCTTGACGGCGAGGTTCTTTTTCGTCACCCTAACGGTCGCGGTCCCTTTGACCTTGCCCCTGAAGCCGTGGAGGACGTTCGCGCTGGTCCTTGTCAGGTCCAGCACCATCACGACCGGGTTCGAGGACATCAGCTCCGCGAGGAGCTCGATCTCCCTCGACTTCCTCTCCCTGGGCCTCAGCAGCGCCGTCGCCGACATCGCCTTCCCGGCCTGCGGGCGGCCATCTAAAAAACGGTTCAGGGGCGCGGGATCGTGAGCGGCTCAAATACCACCGCGCAGAGCTCACGGCGATGCCGCTGGGGGAGAGGGCGCTCCGCGAGGCCTGGGAGCAGCTGAGGCTGGTGATCTCGGACCTGAGGGCGTTCGTCGAGACCGACGACTACGGGTTCGTCAGGAACGCCTCGGAGCGGGTCAGGGCGCTCGAGAGGGAGGAGCTGATGTCGGAGCTCTCGGGGCTGAGGGACTTAGTCAACAACGTCAGGGAGATGGACAGGAGGGTCTCCGAGTCCAACGGCAGGCTCGACGACATCGACCACGGCCTCTTGGTCCAGCAGGCGGTCTACTCGATCTCGAGGGCCAATATAATCTCGGTTGGGATTGAGTTCAGGCTGAAGAGGCTCAAGGGAGGCTGATCAGGCCAGGGTCTCCGAGAGGTAGACGATCGTGCCCGCGACCAACAGGTTCAGCAGCGCCAGCGGTATCAGATACCTCCACCCTACGTCCAGCACCCTGTCGATCGAGAGCCTCGGGTAGGCTCCCCTGATCAGCACCATCAGCGTGAAGAGGATCAGCGCCTTGACGATCACCCAGAACGGCGCGGCGACCGTCTCGGGAAGGAACGGGATCGGAGGTCCGTGCCACCCTCCGAGGTAGAGGAGCGCCCCGAGGACGCAGAGGGCCAGCGCCTTCTCGTACATCGCAAGCTGGAAGACGACGAAGTGGGCCCCGGAGTACTCGGTCTGCCACCCGAAGACGATCTCGCCCTCAGCGGTCGGGATGTCAAAGGGCACCCTCTCGGTCTCAGCCAGGACCGCCGTGAAGAAGACGACGAACCCGATGAACTGCGGGAGGACGAAGGGCGCCTTGGACTGGGCCTCCACGATCTTCTCTATGTTGAACGACCCGGCCATCAGCACCACACCCGCGAGCGCGAGGAAGAGGGGGACCTCGTAGCCGAAGAGCTGAAGGGCCATCCTTGTCAGCCCTATCAGCGGGTACTTGCTACCGGAGGCGTAGGCGGCCAGCAGTATCGGGATCGGCGAGACCGCTATCACCGCGAAGAAGAGCAGGAGGCCGATCTCGCTCGGATAGATGATCCAGCCGGCTCCGAAGGGGAGGAACGCGAAGAGCAGCAGGGAGAGCAGGAGGGCCGCGGAGGGCATCGTCCAGAAGAGGGGCTTGATGGCGGAGGAGGGGGTTATCGGCTCCTTCGCGAGGAACTTGACCGCGTCGGCTATCAGCTGCAGCACGCCCGAGACCTTCCCCACATGGAGCGGCCCGACCCTGAGCATCACCCTCGCGAGGAGCTTCCTCTCGTACCAAACGGCGAACATCCCGAGTATCGTGCTGAAGAGCGCTCCCGGGAATATCGCGGCCTTGATGAAGGCGTCGGAGAAGACCCAGGTGAGGAGCGTTTTGATCGGCTCGGGCGCGGCCGAGAGCTGCTGCGCGATCAGGTCGATCATCCCCTCAACCCCTCCTCCCCACCACTTCCTTCAGCTGAGAGCTCGCGTAGAACGAAGCGACGGTCGCGAGGACGAGCAGCAGGAGCACCAGCGGCGTGACCCCGGTCTCCACAACGGAGACCAGCGAGACGAAGACCAGGATGGCCACGACGGCGTAGGCGACGTAAATGATGACGTACGGGAAGTACTCGACGGGGAACGAGCCTATCGCCGACCTGATGGGCGCCTGGCCCGACTCGAAGGCCATCCTCTTCACCCTGGAGGACCTTCTGGGCGAGATCAGCCACGAGACGATGTAGAACGCGTCGGGCGCCAGAAGCACTAGTATCACGTACAAGATGAAGGGGTCCCAGAGGAACCACAGCTGCTCCGGAGGCGCAGCCATCTCGAATTGCCCGTGATCAGGGCAATTTAGGGATACCCTTTGTAAAAGAACGTTAAAATTAATGGCCGGATCCCGAGACGACGAAATGTCCGAGGCCTTCGAGAAGGCCGTCGACTGGGTGCGGTCCCAGCTCTCCCAAGGCGCGTCCCCGACCGCGATCATGAAGGAAGCACCGACGTTCAGGGACGAGCGGTTCACGGTGAACAAGGTGGCCTCCGTGTACCCGATAGTGGTCGGATACTCGGACCCTAAGCTCGGCATCAAGATCAGCGACGCCACGATAAGGGCCGTGACGAGGGTCGCCAAGATGCACGGCTTCGAGGCCGTGCCGACCTCCAGCATGATCGTGATCAGGTCGGGCGACAGGAACGTGGCCTTCGTCTCCTCCGACGGCGTGTACTCCTCCGACGGCAAGCTCTTCGCCGACCTAGTGACGACCCTTCAGACCCAGCCAGTGGACGCTCCGGTCAAGGACAGCTGGTTGGACTCCGTCGCGCAGCTCGTCTCCTCGAGGCTCTACGACCTCTTCTTCGTCGCGCTCCTCTTCTTCCTCCTCCCGACGACGCTCGCAGCGATCTCCCTGATCACTACTCCCTCCCTCTGGTTCCCGTTCCCCGTGAACGTCGCGGTTACGATCCTCCTCCTGCTCGTCTCGGTCTACGTCATCAAAAGGTACCTCAAGGAGAACCCTCTCAAGTGATCGAAGGATTCCGTCCCACCGGCATATCCTGCTTTACGATTAACGTTAGGACACGTAACGCGTTGGAATCGATGGTCTTAAGCAAGGTATAGGATCAGGTTGAAAAGGTAAGTTCTAGCGAACGGGTCGTAAATGGTTATATCAACGGGTTGGATGATGTGTGATGGACATGGCTGAGGGCTGGAAGGGAGAGCGGTGGCGCGGGATCGAGAGGCCCTACGCCTTCGAGGACGTTAAGCTGCTGAGGGGCAGCTGGCCCACTACTTGCGTTATCGCGAAGGCTCTCTCGGAGAAGTTCTGGAACCTCCTCAGGACCAGACCGTACGTCTTCGCGGCCGGAGCCCTCACGGGCAGCCAGGCGGTCCAGATGGTCGACGCGGGCTTCGAGGCGATCTACGTGAGCGGGTGGCAGGTCGCGGCGGACGCCAACGAGGCCCAATCGACGTACCCGGACCTAGGTCTCTACCCCAGCAACAGCGGCCCCATACTGGTGAGGAGGATCCTGAAGGCACTGCGGAGGGCTGACCAGATCAGGGCCCTCGAGGGGAGGAGCGGCCCCGACTACTTCGTCCCCCTGATCGCCGACGGCGAGGCCGGGTTCGGAGGACCGCTTCACGCCTTCGAGCTGGTCAGCGCGTTCCTGGAGGCCGGAGCCGCCTCGGTGCATCTGGAGGACCAGCACCCGACCGAGCGGAGGTGCGGCCACCTAGGCGGGAAGGTCCTGGCGCCGCTCAGCAACTTCAAGAGGACGCTCGTCGCTGCCAGGCTCGCGGCCGACGTCCTGGACGTCCCGATGGTCCTGATAGCCCGCACAGACGCGGAGGGAGCGTCGTACGTCACGAGCGACCACGACCACGTCGACAGCAAGTACGTCTACGGCGACAGGACTCCCGAGGGGTACTTCAGGTTCAGGGGAGGGCTCGACGCCGCGATCGACAGGGCCCTCGAGGTCGCTCCGCTCGCGGAGATGATCTGGTTCGAGACGAAGAGGCCCAGCCTCAGCGACGCGAAGGAGTTCGCGAAGGAGGTCCTCTCCAGGTACCCCGAGAAGATGCTCGCGTACAACCTCTCTCCGTCCTTCAACTGGAAGAAGTCCCTCACCGACGATGAGATCGCGGTCTTCCAGGACGAGCTCGGCAGGATGGGCTACAAGTTCCAGTTCATCACGCTCGCCGGGTTCCACGCGCTCAACGCCTCGATGTTCGAGCTTGCGAGGGGGCTGAGGCAGAGGGCGATGCCGGCCTACGTGGAGCTCCAGGAGCGGGAGTTCGAGCTGGAGAGGTCCGGCTACAGGGCGGCGAAGCACCAGACCTTCGTAGGCACCCACTATTACGACAAGCTCTACGACGTGATAACCGGGGGCGAGGTCTCCGCGAGGGCGCTGGAGGGCTCGACGGAGGTCGAGCAGTTCGTCACGGAGACGAAGAGGGGCGCGGGTCCAATCCGATAACGCTGATATCGCTCTTCTCGCTGGGTAGGTCGTGCCGGAACCGGTCTTCATCAGGGCGCCGAGGGAGGCCATTGCCGAGAGGGCAGTCGTCGTCGGCGACCCCGCTAGGGTGAGGCAGCTGGCTGAACACCTCTCGGACGCGAGGCTCGTCAACGAGAGCAGGGGCTTCGTCACGTACACCGGGAAGTTCGAGGGCGTCCCGGTCACGGTAGCCTGCCACGGCGTCGGCGGCGCATCGACCGCGGGCGTGGTCGAGGAGCTGATCATGCTCGGGTCGAGAGTCATCGTCAGGCTGGGGACCACCGGTGCCTTCCTGAAAGGGATGAGGATAGGCGACGTGGTCGTTCCGACGGGCGCAGCGTACGTCAGCGGCCCCCTCCTCCAGTACGTCACCGACGCACACATCACGCCCGTCCCGAGCTTCGACGTCCAGAAGCGGATCGTCGAGGAGCTCGAGGCCAAGGGCATCAGGCCGTACATCGGTCCGGTCTTCTCAAGCGACGCCTTCTACGCCGAGGACCCCGACTTCGTGAGGAAGTGGGTCTCGAGGGGCTACGTCTCGGTCGAGATGGAGTGCGCCACGATCTTCGGGATATGCATGATGAGGGGCGTCAAGTCAGGCGCGGCGCTGATCGTCAGCGACAACCTCGTCGAGCACGTCCCCATGCACCACGCCGAGCAACTGAGGGCGTACGTGGACAGGGTGGGCCGGGCCGTCCTCAGGGCCATCGTCTCCGTCGACACGACGACCGGGACGTTCCACTCCACGTCTCCGGGAAGGGAGGAGGGCTAACCGGAGCTTATTTATTCAGCCTGACCCGCGAACGGTCCGATGTCGGAGAGGTCCGTTGCCGATAGGATAGCGGAGTACGTGACCTCACTCGAGTTCAGGGACCTCACGCCAGAGGTGAGGAGGGAGGTGAGCAGGAGGCTGGTCGACTCGCTGGCGGTGATGTACGGCGCCATCGACGCCGAACCGGTTGCGATCGCCAGGAGGGTCGCGGAGAAGCACAGGACGGAGCGCGGGGCGACGCTCCTCTCTTCAGGCACGAAGGTGTCTCCGGACATGGCCGCGTTCTCCAACGGCGTCGCCGTGAGGTACCTCGACTTCAACGACACCTACCTCTCGAAGGAGGCGCTCCACCCGAGCGACATGATACCGGGGCTGATCGGCCTGGCAGAGTACGTGGGCGCGTCGGGCCGCGAACTGGTCACCTCGATCGTCGCTGGTTACGATGTGGCCCTCGCACTGGCCGACACGGCTACCCTCAGGGACAGGGGCTTCGACCACGTCTCGAACATCGCGTTCGGCGCGGCCGCCGGGGCCGCGAAGATACTCGGGCTGGACCACAGGAGAACCGTCCAGGCGATCAACATCGCGGGCGTCAACGCGGCTGCCCTGAGGCAGACTAGGGCGGGGGAGTTGAGCATGTGGAAGGGCTGCGCGGCGGCGTACGCGGCCCGGCACGGCGTCTTCGCGGCGATGCTGGCCGCGGAGGGGTTAACCGGCCCTGCTCCGATCTTCGAGGGCGAGATGGGTTACTGGAGGGTGATAGCGGGGGCCTTCCCGGCGCTCCCGTCCCTGGGAGGCAGGGAGGGCCAGCCCTTCAGGACCCTGATGACCAGCATCAAGAGGTGGCCTGTCGAGTACCACTCGATGTCGGCGGTGGAGGCGGCGATCGAGCTGAAGAGGGAGGTCCAGGACCCGAGGAGGATCGCGGGCGTGGAGATCCACACGTTCACGGTCTCGCACAAGATCATCGTCAAGGACCCGGAGAAGTGGAGGCCGAGGACCAGGGAGACGGCAGACCACAGCCTCCCTTACATCACCGCGAGGACCCTGATCGATGGCGACATCTGGATCGACTCCTACACCGACGAGAAGCTCAGCGACCCCCTGCTGCTCGAGGTCATCTCCAAGACGCGGGTCGAGGTCGACCCCAAGTACGACGAGATCTACCCGGGCGCCGTCCCGAACAGGGTGACCGTGAGGACCTCCGACGGCCGGACGCTATCCAAGGAGGTCATCTACCCGACCGGCCACTTCAGGAACCCCATGTCCGACGGCCAGCTCGCTGAGAAG
The DNA here is from genome assembly GCA_039630085.1 of Candidatus Caldarchaeales archaeon. GTDB lineage: Archaea > Thermoproteota > Nitrososphaeria_A > Caldarchaeales > Calditenuaceae > Calditenuis. The sequence goes on along the minus strand of JBCNVM010000002.1, from coordinate 119,399 downwards.
TTCAGGAGGCTCGTGGAGCCCGTGCTCGGCCCCTCGCGCTCCGGGCAGCTGCTCCGGCTCGCCACGGACGTCGAGAACCTCCGTTCGGTCTCGGAGCTGACCGAGTTCTACGTGAGGCGAACCTGATCTCCTTTGGGTGTAAAGACTATTAATGGCTAACATCATTCAAGAGTCGATCATGGAGACGCCTCCCAGAGTCTATAAGGGTCTCGAGGGCGTTCACGTGCTCGAAAGCTCCCTCTGCCTGATAGACACGGAGAACGGCAAGCTGTACTACGTCGGCTACGACGTCGAGGAGCTCGTGGTGAAGAGCAGCTACGAGGAGGTGGCGTACCTGCTGCTCAACGGCAGGCTCCCCAATCGGGCCGAGTTCGGGGAGTTCGTCGCGAGGCTGAGGGAGGAGATGGTCCTCGACGGCGACGAGCTCGAGACCGTGAAGTTCTCGGCGAAGAGGTCAGGAGGGATGGACGCGCTGGCTGCGTATTACATCTTGGCCGGGAAGGGCGCGGCGGGCGACGGGGACCACATGCGCCACGCGATCAGGGCGCTAGCGAAGGCCGGGTCAGTCCTCGGGAACGTCATTCGGGTCCATCAGGGCGAGGAGCCCGTCCCTCCGGACCCGTCGTTGGGCATAGCCGGCAACTTAATCTACTTGGTCACGTCAAAAAGGCCTGAGCCCTATCAGCTCGAGTTCCTCGACGACATCCTCATCCTCCACGCGGAGCACGGCGTGCCCGCCTCGACCTTCGGCGCGGTCGTCACCGCTTCAACCCTCAGCGACATCTACTCCTCGATCGTCTCAGGCATCATGGCCCTCAAGGGACCGCTTCACGGGGGCGCCTCGGAGGCTGCGTACCGGCAGTTCGTGGAGATCGGCGACCCCGACAGGGTCGAGGCCTGGCTGGAGAAGGCCCTCTCAGAGAAGAGGAGGGTGATGGGCTTCGGCCACAGGATTTACAAGATCTACGACCCAAGGGCGAAGGTCGTCAAGGCGATGGCCGCCAAGGCCGCGCAGATCGTCGGAGGCAGGGTCAAGACCCTCTACGAGATCGCCACGAGGCTCGAGGAGGCCGCGATGGCGAGGCTGGCTCCAAAGGGGCTCTTCCCGAACCTGGACTTCTGGACACCGATGGTCTACACCGCGGTCGGAATACCTCCAGACTACTTCACCGCGGTCTTCGCGGTCAGCAGGGTGGTCGGCTGGGTCGCCCACGTCCTCGAGTACTGGAAGGACAATAGGCTGATCAGACCGGTGCATCATTACGTCGGTCCTCCCGTGGGGCAGAGGTACGTCCCGATCGAGGAGCGCCACTAGAACAAGGACCTCAGGAGGCCCATTAGGAACCTCATACCGCTCGGCGAGGGCAGGGCCCTGAGCGCGGTGAGCGCGTGGAAGTCCATGTCCCCCACTTCCGAGATCCTCTTCTCGATGCCCGAGTCCGCCGCGGCCTCTATCAGGTCATCGACCCCCATCCTCCGCGTCAGCAGGTCCTTGAGGAGCTTCGACGCCCTCAGGTCCCAGTAGATCCACCTCACGGCCCTCCTGTATGTCCCGTCCCTCCCCTCCACTAGGAGCGCGTTGACGTGGTTAGCGGCCGCGATCGCGCAGAGACCACCCACCACCACGCCTCCGCCCGTGAGCGGTTTGGTCTGACCGGCGCAGTCTCCGACCAGCACCGCCCGGCCCCCGAGCCCGACGTTCAAGGGCCCCCCCAGCCAGAGCGAGTGGACCTGATAGCCCAGGACCTTCGCCCCCGGGAACCTCTCCCTCGCGAACCTCTTCAGCAGCTCCGGCGTCCCGCTCTTGGAAGCGAGCCCTATCCTGGCCAGCTCCTCGTCGAGGGGAACGGCGTAGGCGAAGTAGTCCTTCAGGTACCGCTCGAACCAGACGTGGACCGCGTCGGGGTCGAGTCCGTGACCCCTGATCAGCGACTGGACTATCGGGACCGGCTGAGCCCTCGTCAAAGGGCCGAAGAGCGCCCTCGCCAACGACCTCTTCATCCCCTCCGCGATAACCGCCGCGTCGAACTTCCTCCGGTCGCCGCCGACGTGCAACTCGGGGCCTTCCCTCAGGCTCAGGCCGGTCACCCTCGCGCCCAGCCCGATCTCGGCGCCCTTTGAAACCGCGAGCTCCGCCAGGAGGCGGTCGAGCTCCTCCCTGTTCGCCACCACGGCGACCGGCGTCGGCCTCCTCACGACCAGCTCCCTCCCCCTCGAAGACCTGAAGACCGCGCCCCTCACGTAGTTCAGGACGTACCTCGGACTCCACGCGCCTATCCTCCTGAGCCCGCTGACGCTGTAGAGGCCCGCGCAATGTTCCGGCCTCCCCACGACCTCGTCCTCCTCGAAGACCGTCACCTCGTGCCCCAACCCTGCCAGCTCCCTCGCGGCGATTAGGCCCGCGGGACCTGCGCCGACGACCGCGACGCGACCCACGCCCGTTCGCACTCGTGGCTCGAGATTAGGGCATCGAGAGCGCGCCGAGGAAGCGAGCCCTTCAACCCGCTCTCAACGAACCGCCCCGCAGTCTCGCACAAACCTTTTACCCGCGTATTGACCGCTCGCGTCCCGAGATCCTGACCATGAGGCTCCTCTCGTTCAGGGCAAAGGGCGACGAGGACGTGAGGCTCGGGCTCCTTTCAAGAAGGGGGATATTGGACGTCGGATCCGCGTACAAGATCATCTACGGCGAGGAGTCCGTCCCCCGATGGCTCAGGTCGATGATGGCGTTGCTCTCGGCGGGAGAGGAGGCGATGGGATTCGTCAGGAGGCTCGCGGAGAGGGCCGAGAGGATCCTCGAAGAGGAACCCAAGACTAAGGCCGCGGTCCTCAGGGAGCCGGACGAGGTCGAGTTCCTACCTCCGGTCCCGGACCCGCAGAAGATCGTCTGCGTCGCGGTCAACTACCGCTCCCACGCCGAGGAGATGTCGGTCGAGATACCCGAGAGGCCCTACTTCTTCGGGAAGTTCGCCAACGCGCTCGTCGGCCACGGGTCGGACGTGCTGATACCGCGGACTTCGGCAAAGGTCGACTACGAGGTGGAGCTTGCGGTCGTGATAGGAAGGAAGGCGAAGTACGTCTCGAGGAGGGAGGCGGAGGAGGTCATCGCCGGGTACACGGTCTTCAACGACGTCAGCTTCAGGGACAAGCAGTTCCCGCCGGGCTGGCCGCAGAGGGCGAGCCGGCTCGGGTACAACTGGGTTCACGGGAAGAGCCTCGACACCGCTGCCCCTTGCGGGCCCTACCTGGTCACCAGGGACGAGGTCGGCAGCCCCTACCCTCTGAGGCTGACCCTCAGGGTCAACGGAGAGCTGAGGCAGGACAGCACGACCGAGGACATGGTCTTCAGGGTCGGCGAGCTGATCGAGTACCTATCCGACGGTCTGACCCTCATGCCCGGCGACATTCTGGCGACGGGGACTCCGGCAGGCGTTGCCGCGGCCGGGAGGGAGTTCCTCAAGCACGGCGACGTCGTCGAGGCCGAGATCGAGAGGATCGGCCTGTTGAGGAACAGGATGGTCAGGGAGGTGTGAGCGGGCCGGTCGGGTCTAACGCGCCCCACTCGGGTCGAGCTCGTGCGGTCACCCTTATGGGCGAGCAAACCCCGGACGCTGACGAGGTCGATCCCCGTGCGTCTGCCAAGGGCCCTCACGGTCGCAGGCTCGGACTCGGGAGGAGGTGCGGGGATACAGGCTGACCTGAAGACGTTCGCCGCGCTCGGCGTCCACGGCATGTCCGCGATCACCTCGATCACGGCCCAGAACACGCACCAGGTGACCAGGATCGTGGACCTGGACCCCGAGATGGTCGTGGAGCAGATCAGGGTCTGCGTCGAGGACATCGGGGTAGACTCCGTGAAGACCGGAATGCTCCACACCACCGAGATAATCAGGGCCGTGGCCGCGGAGCTCAGGGGAGTCGGAGTCCCGATCGTCGTCGACCCCGTGATGGTAGCCAAGAGCGGAGCTCCCCTGCTGAGGCCTGATGCCGTCGAATCGTTGAGGTCCGAGCTTCTACCGATCGCCACGGTCGTCACGCCCAACGCCAGAGAGGCCGAGAGGCTCTGCGGCTTCGAAGTCAGGTCGGTCGAGGACCAGGCGAGGGCCGCGAAGGAGATCGCGCAGCTCGGCTGCAAGGCGGTCGTGGTGAAGGGAGGGCACATCCCAGGCCGTAAGGTCGTCGACGTGGTCTACCACGAAGGCGAGCTCGTCACGCTCGAGGGCGACCGCATCGAGTCGAGGAACACCCATGGCACAGGGTGCGTCTTTGCCTCCGCGATCGCTGCCCATTTGGCGCACGGCAGGAGCGTCGTCGGGTCGGTGAGGATGGCGAAGAAGTTCGTCGAGGACGCGATACGGTACGGTCTTGACCTAGGTCGCGGTTCCGGTCCCGTGAACCCGGTCTGGGCCGCGCTCAGGAAGGCCCGGCTGCTCGACGCCTGCGAGAGCGTCCAGGCCGCGACGGAGCTCCTCGAGTCAATTGAGGGCGCTGGTCTCATGTGCCCCGAGTCGATGATCAACCTGGTCGAGACGATAGAGTACGGTCAGTCCGTTGAGGACGTGATCGGATACCCCGGGAGGATCGTGAGGTCCGGTGAAAGGCTCAGGGCCAGCACCTGCCCCATGCCCGGAGGCTCGAGGCACGTGGCTTCAGCGGTCTTAACCGCGCACTCCTTCGACAGGGGGATCAGGTCCGCGATGAACGTGAGGTTCGACGCGAGGTTCATCGAGGTAGCCCGCTCCCTTGGATATTCGGTCTCGAGCTACGACCGCGCCAGGGAGCCTCCGGACATCAAGCGGGTTGAAGGGATGACGATCAGGTGGGGCGTCGGTGAAGCCATAAAGTCCACTGGCAGAGTGACTGACCTAGTATATCACACTGGAGATTACGGAAAAGAGCCCATGACCCTTATATTCGGTGTTAATGCCGTAGACGTTGTAAAAAAGTTCCATAGGATACTTAATAGCTACATAACGTCCGGTTCATCAAGATAAGTTCCTTTTGCGTGCAATTTCTCGCAATGTGTTTTAAGAGCTTGGTTTTTATTATATCATTTCGCCGTATTACTGAAAATAAAAGAACCTACAGTTATATCACATGATGGAAACGAAATGATCGGGGAAAGCCCGTGACTTCATACGACATAGCGGTGATCGGCGGTGGAGCAGTCGGGCTCGCGATCTCCTACCTCGCAGCGAAGAGGGGAATGAAGGTAGCGCTGATCGAGCGGCACAACGTTCTGAGCGGGGCCACGGGTTTCAGCGCGGGGATTGTGACTGCCCAGTTGAGCCTCGAGCAAGACATCAGGCTGGCCATGAGGACGATAGAGGTCCTCGAGGAGGTCGAGACGCTTTCGGAGGTGAAGTTCATGGAGGAGACCGGGTTCGTCACCGTCGAGCCCCGGTGGATGGCTGAGGAGACCGCGAGGTCACTAGCTTCGCAGGGCGTGAACTGCAGGCTGCTGGACCGCGAGGGGCTGCAGGAGCTGGTCCCGGTGCTCCTGACCAAGGACCACGAGATGGGTGTCTACACGGGAGTCGACAGGGTCGTAGACTTGGAGGGGCTCGGGAGGGCCTACTCGAGGCTCATCGACCAGCTGGGCGTGAAGGTCTACTCGGGGAACAGGATAACCGGGGTCCGCACCTCGGGCGACTCGATAGAGGATGTCCAACTCAACGGCACGGGGAGCCTGAGGGCCGACAACTTGGTCTTCGCGGCCGGACCGTGGAACAGGCCTCTGTTGTCGGAGCTCGGGATCTACGATGTCCCCACGGTGATATACAAGTGCCAGGTGGTGAAGCTGAGGATACCTGAGCCGCGCAGCTACGTCCCCTTTTACGTCTCCGAAAACCACCTCTACATGCGGCGGGAATTCGGCAGGACCTCGCTGGCCGGGAACGGTTACTCGAGGGTGGTCGACAGGGCTGAGGGCGCGATAGGTCCGGTCGAGCCTGAGTACGTGTACCACATCGTGGACCTTCTCTCGGAGAGGCTGAGGCGGCCCGAGGGCGTTCTCGTAGACGGCGGATGGGCGGGGCCCTGCAGCTCGACGTACGACGGAATGCCGCTGGTGGGCAGGGTGCCCGGGACCAGCAACTGCTTCGTCGTCGACGGGCTCGACGGCTACGGCCTGATGAGGTCGGCGGGCGTCGCCGAGCTCCTCCTAGAGGCCGTGGTCTACGGGAGGGAGGCGGAGTGGGCCTCGCCCTCTAGGCGGATGGCCCTCACAGGGGAGTCACGGGTCGTGGAGCTTCACTCGGTCTGATCCGAGCCTGAGCCCCTGACCTTCAGCTGTGACGCGACTTCCCTAGCCCTTCTGGCGTCCCTCGCGACGTGGAGGACCGTCGTCTCGTCGACCGAGACCTTCAGGCCGCAGAACGGACACCTGTAGGCCGTCCTAGCCCTCGTCACGGAGATCTTGGAGCACTTGGGGCACCTCACGACGTAGAACAACACCGACACCACCTCGAAGAGGCCGCAGCTCGTCAATAACGCTGTCCCGTTGAGGGCTCAAGCTTTAAGGGCGTGGTCAGCGACCAACGTGCGTGGAGAGGCTCTGGGCGCCTTGGAGGATGGGCTACATCGAGAAGGCGGTGAAGTCGGGCCCGAGGGAGGGGTGCATCTTCTGCCAGAAGTTCAACGACAGCGACGACCGGGCTAACCTAATCCTAGTAAGGGGAAGGAGGGCCTTCGTCATCCTGAACGCGTTCCCGTACAACACCGGACACCTGATGGTCGCGACGGTGAGGCACGAGGGGGACATCACGAGGCTCCGGGACCACGAACTGGCCGAGATGATGAGCCTTACGAGGCTCTCCGTCGAGCTGCTGAACAAGGCCTACAGGCCCTCGGGGTTCAACGTGGGGATGAACTTGGGCAAGGCGGCCGGCGCAGGTATAGAGGACCACATACACGTCCACGTGGTCCCGAGGTGGGTGGGCGACACGAACTTCATGCCGGTGATAGGCGACACCAAGGTGCTCCCCGAGCTCCTCTCCGGCACCTACGAGAGGCTCCTCGGCGTCCTCCCCGAGCACCACAGGAGGAACCTGAGGCTCCGCGAATGAGTGGCTCCGGACCCGGGGGATAATCACTTAATTTCGGACGGAAGGTCTGTGGGGGATGACCGCCCGGAGGACGGTGATCACGACGCAGAACGTGACCGCGGCGGTCGACGTCCTCTCTTTCCTCAAGAGCAGGTACAACTACAGCAAGCTCTCGAAGCTGTTGGGGATCTCGCAGTCGACCCTCGTGAGGTACCTCCACAGGAGGACCGTCCCGAGGCCGCGCGTAGCGAGGGAGATCGTGAGGCGCGCCCTCGAGATCATAAGGCCTGAGGAGCTCGTGAGGGAGTACGTTGAGCACTACCGGGATGGATGGGCGGTCAGGCTCGCCGCCGACGGCCAGGCCCTGAAGCTCCTCGCGTACCACGCGCTCGGGACGTTCGAGGGGACCAGGGTGGTCGGGGCCGCGAACTTGGACCCACAGGCAGTCCCCCTGACAGTCGCGTTCTCGCTCGTCACGGGCTGCGGGATCGTGATGATCGGCGAGCGGCCGATGTGCGACACGGAGGAATACTTCCCGGTCACCTACAGGCCGAAGGGCGACTACTCCTCGAGGCACCTCTGGGTGCCGTCGGTCATCAGGGCCTTCAGGGACGGGGTGTTGGTCTTCGCGAGCTCGGTCGGATCGCCCAGTCCGCTCACGGACTTCATCTCCTTCCTCCAGGACAGGGGGATCAGGTGCTCAGGGATCTACTCGCTCCACGCCAGGGAGGAGGTCTGGAACTCCATCAGGTTCCCGGTGGGGTGCAGGAAGAAGGCGGTCCTCGTCGAGAGGTGAGCGCGTGCTCAGGAGTACTCGCGCCAGGTGTGGCCGCACCTGGTGCACCTGAAGAACTGGGTCATCGGCTCGTCGGCGGACCTCGTCTGCACCGTCCACCAGTAGGCCTCCCTGTTCCCGCACTCCGGACAGACCACGTCGGTCGTCTTCGGGTGGACCGAGGACTCCACATCGGCCTCCTCCACGACGACGCCCACCCTCTGCCTTCCTGTAGGCCTGTTGGAGGCCCTCAGCCTGATCTCCACGGTCCTGCCCGCCTTCCTGTAGCCGCATCGCCTGCAGACTAGCGCGACTCCTCCGCTCGTCCTCGCGGTCGTCATGAAGCTGCCGCAGTTCGGGCAGAACTCCATCCTCGCATCACCCTCGACCCCGGGTCCTATATCAGTCTACAGCGAAGGTCGATGGCGGAGGCCTCAGCGGGATTCCGCGTAAGTTTATGTTACCGGAGGACCACAGGTCGTGGAAAGGCTTTGAGGATGCTCGCGAGGGGCAAGTTCGTCCTCAGCGCAGCGCCGTCCGTCGACGCGGAGGGCCTCCAGAGGGTCGTCGCGGACCTCAACGCGGCCCTCTCGAAGGGAGTCTCGCCGGAGAAGGCGGCCGAGGGCGCGAGGCTGCTGAGGTTCGAGCTGAGGGGGAACGAGTTCCAGTTCGAGGTCGAGTCGGGGACCGCGGTATGGGCGACCGACGCGGTCCTGAGGCTGAAGAACGCGGTCGCGGAGTCGATGGGGAGGTCCTACAGGGTCGGGGTCAGGGGGACGCTGGTCGAGGAGCTGAGGGTCCGGCTGGAGAGGGGCTTCGACAGGGAGAGGGCGGTGAGGGAGCTGGAGGGCGTCGCGGAGGTCTCGCAGGTCGGGGAGTCGCTCGAGGTCAAGTTCGCGGGCCTTACCGAGAAGGAGCTACAGGACAGGCTCGTGGAGAGGGCGCTGAGGAGGGTGAGGGTCAGCGCGGTCGCGGAGGAGATCGTGGTCCCGGCGACCTTCGGGACCGTCCTGAGGAGAGGTCCCGCGAAGCCCCAGAAGGTGACCGAGGACGTGGGGCAGGTGGCGGAGTCGCTCGGCTGGATCAAGCGTTTCCCGGGTAGGGGCCAGTGGATCTACGCTCCTCCCATGGCCTCGCTCATCAGGTCCATAGTTCAGCTGATAATAGACCGAATATGCCTGCCGCTCGGCTTCCAAGAGTGGGTCTTCCCGAGGCTCCTCCCGATGGAGGTCTTCCAGAGGCTCTCCACCTACGTCGAGCACCTCCCTGAGGGCCTCTTCTACGTCTGTCCGCCCCCGAGGGACCCGGACGCCTTCACCGAGTTCAAGAGGGAGTACTCGCTCAGGAAGGAGCTCAGAATTGACCTGCTGAGGGGCGTCCTCGAGGACCCGAGGTACGTCCTGGACGCGGTCCAGTGCCCGCCCTTCTACCAGTTCTTCAGCCAGGAGTACGTCAGGGTCGAGGACCTCCCGGTGAAGGCCTTCGACGTGATGGGAGGGTGGACGTGGAGGAACGAGGCGGGAGGGGTCGAGGGGATCGTCAGGACCAACGAGTTCCTCAGGATGGAGATGGTGGTGCTAGGCTCTCCGGAGGACGTCGTCGAGCTGAGGGACTCGGTCGTCGACAGGGCCGTCGAGGTAGTCGATAAGGACTTGGACCTCGAGTGGCGGGTCGTCGCTGGAGCGCCCTTCTACCTCTCCCCCGAGGAGGCCAGGAAGAGGGTGATCGACGTCTCGACGTCCGCGAAGATCCCGACGCTCGACGTCGAGGTCTACATGGCCTACAGGGGAGATAGGGAGAGCGCCGAGTGGCTCGAGATCACGGCCGCGACGGTGCACAGGGACTTCTACGTCAACGCCTTCAGGATAAAGGAGGTGAAGGAGAGGCCGATCTGGACCGGCTGCATCGGCCACGGGATCTCGAGGTGGGCCGCGGCCTTCCTCGCGAGGCACGGGTTCGAGGTCGACGATTGGCCGAAGCCCGTCAGGGAGAGGATGAGGTACTCGCCGACGGTCCCGAAGGTGGTGAGGTGAGCTGAGCGGGACCGAGGCCGTCACGCTCGAGGACCTGCTGACCGGGAGGGTCAAGCTCCACGCGCTCGACGAGATCGTCGGTCCCAGACACGCGACCGCGCTCCGGAGGAGGTTCCTCGAGAGCAAGCTCCACTTGGACCTCTCGGCCCTGAACGTCGACCTGCCGTTCGAGGGGATAATCGGCCGGAACTGCGAGAACACGATAGGGGGCGTCACTGTTCCTGTTGGTATAGCCGGACCCATTCCGGTCGAGGGCGAACACTTCAGGGGCGACGCCTACGTCCCCCTTGCGACGACGGAGGGCGCCTTGGTCGCGACGGTGAACAGGGGAGCCTCCGCGATAAGGGCCTCTGGCGCGGTGAGGGCGAGGGTCTTGGACGACAAGATGACGAGAGCCCCAGCGCTCGAGACTCCGGGCCTCGAGTGGAGCCTAAGGCTCGCGAAGTGGATCGAGGAGAACTTCCAGGTCCTCAGGGAGGCCTTCAGGTCCACGACCTCCCACGGCGACCTAAGGGCGATCAGGCCCTTCGTAGCCGGGAAGTACGTCTTCCTCAGGATGGAGGCCACGACGGGCGACGCGATGGGGATGAACATGGTCACGAGGGCAGCGGAGCGCGTCGTCGAGGAGATCGCGTCGAGGCTCGACTGGGTCAGGCACGTCTCCCTCAGCGGCAACCTCTGCACCGACAAGAAGCCCGCGGCCGTCAACTGGGTGACCGGAAGGGGGAAGACCGTCTCCGCGGAGGCCGTGATCAAGAGGGAGGCGGTCGCCTCGGTGCTGAAGACGACCCCCGAGGCCGTGGTCAAGGTGGTCTCCGCGAAGCTCTACGTCGGGTCTGCCTTGGCGGGGGCCCTCGGGGGCTTCAACGCCCACGTCGCGAATGTGGTCGCGGCGGTCTTCATCGCGACCGGCCAGGACCCCGCACAGGTCGTAGAGTCCAGCATGTCGATCTCCTTCGCAGACGTCACGCAGGACGGCGACCTCTACTTCAGCCTCACGATGCCCAGCCTCGAGGTCGGGACCGTCGGCGGCGGCACCTGGCTCCCCGCGCAGAGGGCCGCGCTCTCGATCATGGGCGTCGCGGGGCCCGGAGACCCTCCGGGGACCAACGCGAAGAGGTTCGCGGAGGTGCTGGCGGCGGCCGCGCTGGCCGGCGAGCTCTCGCTAATGTCCGCCCTCTCGGCTCACCACCTCGCGAGGGCCCACGAGAGGCTCGGCAGGGGGAAGAAGGAGAGAGCGGCGGGGACGGGCAGCCCGTAGCCCTCCTTCCGTTTTAGGCGGGATCCGTCTTCTCGTCCCTCCAGGGCTCGACGGTGGGGCTCACGGCCCCGGTCACTTTCTCCGCCCGGGACGCCCGTTTCATCCGGTCTCCGGCCGTCGTCGGCGGGACCTCCCGCGTCAGCCCGCATCCGGCCGGAGGGGTGTCGTTTCTGTGGCGTTGCCAGGGGTCTCCCCCCGTGCCTCGCGGCACCGGGCCCACCGTGGGAGGGAGGAACTTCCCCGGGATCTCCCCGAAGCCCGCCCAGCTGCCCGTCCCCAACTTGGACTGAGAGAAGTGGGGTATAAGCGTGAGCCGGGTCGCTCCTTCAGGCCCCGGCCCTCGGCGAAGGCTCGCAGGCCCCACCCACTACCCTGACCTCTCCGGCCGCCTCGGTCGTCCCGGTCGGCCCCGCGGCCCGTGCCTGCCCCTCCTCTCCCTTCCTCCTCACCCTCACGCCCCTGATCTTGGCGACGATCTCCGCGACGACTGCCAGGGCCACCTCCTCCGGCGTGTAGGCCCCGATGTCGATCCCTGCTGGAGCGCTGAGGGACGTGATGAACTCCTCGCTGACGCCCCTCGACCTGAGGAGCTCGACGTTCCTAGCGACCCGCTTCCTGCTCGCGACCAGCCCCACGTAGCCCGCCTTCGTCCTCGAGAGGCCCTCCAGCACCTCCAAGTCCCTCCCTCCCTTCGTCAAGACGACGACGTAGTCCCGCTCCCCGAGGTTCAGCGAGCCGATGTCGAAGGAGAGGTCGGTGATCAGGACGTCCGGATCGACGGTCAGGGCCGGCGCGGGGTTGACGACGACCGTCTCGAACCCCAGTATCCTCCCGAAACGCACCAGCGCCTCCTCGACGTCGTCCCTCCCTCCCTGCGCCACGATCACGAGCCTCCTCCTCGGTGATCTCGGCTCGACGAAGATCTCGAGCCTCCCGCCGCAGAAGGTCTCGACGAAGATCTCGTCCTCCGACGCTTTCCCCGCCGCCATCCGGGCCACCGACTCCTCCGGGCCTACTAGGTGGACCGTGACGAGCCTCGGCCTGTCCTGCCTGATCGCCTCGACCGCGACCGAGACGATCGGGCCCTCGGGGCAGACGCCCCCGAGCGTCCCGTAGAGGACCCTGCCCTCACCGTCGACGACGATCTTGAACCCCGGCTTCCCCAGCGAGGAGCCCTCGACCCTGACGATGGTCGCGATCGCGTAGGGCCTCCTCTCGCGCTCGAGCCTCGCGATGACCTCGCCGAATCCGGTCAATCCCACGAACGAAGTCGGACCCGGTATATTTGCGTGCGCGACGCTCTCCAAGTGCCCTGCGAGGTCCCAGCGGGAGCTGACGGTCCACAGAGTAGACCTGACCGAGGCCCTTCGCATCTCGACGTCGTGCTCTGAGGTAGCCCGGGCCGGATTCGAACCGGCGTCTCCGGGTTCCTCCTCCCCAGAGGGGATCCAAAGCCCGGAATCCCTGGTCCTCTGGCCAGTTTGACCGCTAGACGACCGGGCTTTCCGCAACACCGGGTTCCGTGCGGATCGATTTAGACCTTCCCGGACGTCAGAGGCCGACGTCCCGGAGCGCGATGATCTTCGAGGAGACGGAGAGCATGAACTCGTCGAGGAACCGAAGGACCGACTCCTGGTACGCGTCGAAGCTCGAGGGGTACGCGAGGAGCCACTTGAGGATCTCGTCGGAGCTCGCCCCGGCGGGCGGCTGGCGCTGAAGCCACCTGATGTAATCGATGACGCCGCCGATGTTGCCGATTATCCTGTCGACCGAGGATGTGAGCTGCGGCTCGTACTCCGCGACCGTCGACTTCAGCCCGGACCAGTACTCAGTTAGGAAGGTCCTGACGCGGGTCTCGTTCAGCTGCTGGACGTCCGTGACGTCAACGAAGAGGAGCTGGAGGAGCAGGTCCCTTCCCGAGATCTGGGTGTAGATGGCGATCGCCTTCTCTAAGCTCGAGATCACGGACCTCGCCCTCTCGGCCTTCCTGCCGAGCTCCGCCGAGGTCGACTCAGCCGCCCTTAGCCTCGACTGGAGCGCGGACACCGACTCGCTGAGCGAGGCGAGGTTCGCCTGCAGCGAGTTGACCCTCACCCTGAGGTCGTCCCGCTCGAGCCTGAGCTGGGAGAGCTGCGCGTTGAGGGACTCGAGCTCGGCCCCCAGCCTCTCGTTCACCGACCTGAGCTGTCTGAACTCCGCGAGCGCCTCCTCGCGTCCCGCCGAGTACCCGAGGAAGTAGCCCGAGAGGCCCAGCGCCAGCCCTACGACCAAAACCACGGCCAAGAAGACTCTGCCGCTGAACGCGCGGGTCACCCTCCCTCGCCTCCACCCTCCTGCCTAGGCCGCGCCTCGGCGCCCTGAGCCCCCCTCAGCTTTGTGATGGAGTCGTGGAAGATCACCGCCGTAGCGACCAGCCCGATCGCGACCAGCCCCATCCCGATCGCGCTCCAGGCCTCGGTCCCGACGTCCTTCGGCTCGAGCATCACCGTCCTGAAGGAGACCACCTGCGCAGTTACAGTCGCTCCGGGAACCGTCACCGTGACGTACCTGAGTTCGGTCGCGGTGACCGTGACCGTAACCGCGGGCTCGTCGAGCACCGAGACCTCGAGCGTGTAAACTCCCCTAGAGGGGCCGAAGGGATACACCACGATGTAGTGGGGGCCTGAGGCGACGGCCTTGTAGGAGATCCGTTCGTAGAATCCCCTCGGCCTCACGCTCTGCTCGATCGGGTCCCTCTCCGGCGAGAAGAGGACCGCGTCGAAGTCCTGGTCAGCCGGAACCCTGACCACCACGAAGAGCGTTTGCCCCTTGACGAGGTCGACCCTGAAGAAGTGGAGGTCGCCGGGCTGGAGGTCATAGGTGTAGGAACCGGGCCTGAGGGAGGGAGCATTGGCGAAGTTCGTCCCCGGGAGCGGCCTCGACGCCTGAGCGACCGGTGACACCGCGAACAGTAACGTCAGCGCGACGACCGCCCCGACCACTAGACTGAGACGCATGTTATAGTCACCTAACGGTCCTCGGGCTTGAGATAAAGGTTGTCACCGGCGCTTCGGCGCGGCTCTCTCAAACGCCTTCCGCTCACTCCGTCGCGGTAACCCTGACCGGTCATCGCCGCACCCCGAATAACTTCGCCGCCCGATTTATCCGTGACCGGCTCGGAAAGTGAAGGAAGGTTAAAATTGTTTACCAGGGTTAACTCAGCAGGATGCCGGGGGTCCTGGTCAGGGCCGTCGACCTCTACGCGGGCTACAACGGGAGCAGGGCGCTCGAGGGCGTGACCTTCTCGGGGAACGCGGGCGAGATGGTGCTGCTGATGGGCCCCAACGGCGCGGGCAAGTCGACGCTCCTCAGGGCCTTCGCGGGGCTGATTAGGCCTTACAGAGGTAGGGTCGAGGTCCTCGGCTCGGACCCCTGGTCCGACAGGTCCGTGAGGAGAAGGGTCGCCTACGTCCCGCAGCAGAGGTCGATCGCGCTCGGCCCGCCGCTGAGGGTGATGGACCTGGTGGAGATGGGCTCGGAGGTCGCGAGGGGGCGTGGCCTCAGGGCAGACCCCGACGAGGCGATGGAGAGGGTGGGGATATCCGGGCTGAGGCACAGGAGGCTCTCGGAGCTCTCGGGCGGTCAGCTCGCGAGGGCGCTGATCGCGAGGGCGCTGGCGCAGGACCCGGACGTCTACCTGCTCGACGAGCCCTTCGAGTCGATCGACAGGCCCAGCGAGGGAGCGGTGATCTCCGCGCTCGAGGAGGAGAAGCGGAGGGGGAAGCACGTCCTCATCTCGGAGCACCACGTCCCTGACCCGACGCCCTTCGACAGGGTCGTGCTCCTCAACAGGCGCGTCTTTGCGGTCGGGAAGCCCCACGAGGTCCTCTCCGAGAAAAGGCTGCTCTCCGAGGCCTACAACGGAAAGTGGTAGCCCTTGCTAGCCCTCGTCGCGCTCTTTGCAGCAGCTGCCCTCCTCTCGAACGCGTCCGAGGTCCCTGAGCGGCCGCTGGTCCTCGTCACGACGGAGGTCCTCGCGGACTTGGCGGGAGACGTGGGCGATGGCGTGGTCAGGGTTGAGAGCCTCCTCGGCGGGTCGAGCTCCGCGTCCTTCAGGATGAGGCCGAGCGCGGTCGAGAGGATCGTCAGGGCGGAGGTCTTCGTCTACGTCGGCTACGGAGCCGAGGCGAGGGTCGGAGAGCTGGCGTCCGCGGTCAGGAGGGGCCTCCCGACGTACAGGCTCTCGGAGCTGCTGGGCATCGGCGAGGTGAGGTCCGCGTTCTGGCTCTCGCCCGAGGGCGCCGCTGGGATCGTCGACGCGCTGGCGTGGGTCCTCGCTAGGCACTTCCCCCATGCCTCCGAAAAAATAGAGCTCAACAGGCAGAGGGCCATCGCGGAGCTGAGGCTTCTCGCGTCGTGGGTCGACGAGATGGGCCGCTCGATAAGCCCCGGAGCCGCTGTCGTGACGATCAGGCCCTCGCTCGACGACCTCCTGAGGGGGATGAGAAGTGTGAGGGCGATCGCGCTCACCGAGGGCTTTGGGACCTTCGAGCAGCAGCTCTCGAGGCTGGAGCGGGTCTTCGTCGAGATCGGTCGGCTACGAGCTCCGATACTCTTGGAGGCCGAGGAGGAGGGGACGACGCTGAAGGAGGTCGCGGCTAACCTCGCCTCGAGGTCTGGGGTCGAGGTCCTCGGGCCGGTCTACTACGAAAGGCTCGACCCTGAGCGCGGGATCGGAAGTTACGCCGACCTCGTCAGGTGGAACGTCATGCAGGTCGTCGAGGCCCTGAGCTCCCACCGGGAGCGGCCGCGTCTCGACGCCTTCTTCGCCGTGGTCGCGGTCGGGGTCGTCGCGCTGGTGGCGGTCACCGTCACCTCCTCTCTGGTCGGGAGCTTCGCGCTGATGCGGGGCTGGGCGATCTTCGGCGACGCGCTCTCCCACGGAGCGATAGCAGGCCTAGTCGCTGCCTACCTGGTCGGGGCCGACTACTACCTCGGAGCCCTCGCCGCCGGCCTCGCGGTGGCCCTCTCGGTCTCCTACATCGAGCGGAGGACGAAGCTGAGGGGCGATGTCGCGATCGCGGTCACCTTCACCTCCATGCTGGCCTTGGCGGTCGTGATGCTCTCCATGGCCGGCGGAGCGGCCCTGAACATCGAGGACGTGCTCTTCGCGGACGTCCTCGCGGTCTCGGACGAGTTCCTCGTCAGGTCGCTGGCCCTCTCGGCGGCCTCGATCGCGGCGGTCCTCGCGGCGAGGAGGCCCTTGACGGTCTACTGCGTCGACCCCGTCTACGCCGAGTCCATCGGGCTGAGGACCTCGCTCCTCCACTACGGCCTCCTGGCGCTGCTCTCGGCGACGGTCATCACCGCCTTCATGACAGTCGGCGCGGTCCCCACCGTGGCCTCCTTCATCGTGCCGCCTGCGACCGCGTACCTGCTCGCCAGAAGCCCCGCGACTTACATGGCGGTCTCGGCCGCGATCTCGGCCTCCTCGGCGCTCGGCGGCCTGGCGCTCGCGTGGGTCTTGGACGCCAACGTCGGGGCCGCGACCGTGCTGGTCTACGCGGCCGCCTTCGTCGCCGCCATGGTGGCTAGGAAGCCTTCCTGACCGACTCACTCGACGACCGTGCCTGCCTCGCCCCTGAGTATCGCCCTCCTGACGTTCTCCGGGTCGGTGCCGTCGACGAAGAGCAGCCTCACCCCAGACCTCTTCAGCATCGCGAGGCCCACCGAGTCGACCAGCTTGTACTCCCCCGCGCTGTGGGAGACCGAGCTGAGCCTGGAGAGGAGCTCGTCGTAGGTCATCCGCGGGATGAGCCTCGCGTCCGGATGGAGCTTCGGGTCCCGGTCGTAGACGCCCCTGACGTCGGTCGCGACGATGAGCCTGTCGGCGCCGATCGCGCCGGCGCAGAGCGCCGATACCGCGAACGTCGACTGGCCGGGCCAGAGCCCTCCGGCTACGGCGACCCTCCTCACCGCTAGGGCCCTCCTCAAGGATTCCATGTCCCTCACGACCTCCGGATACGCCAGCTCGCCCAGCGCGAGGGCCATCAGGGTGGCGTGGATCCTCGTGACCGCGATCGCGATCTCGTCGCAGGTGACCTCGTCCGCGCCGAGGGACCTCGCGGCCCTGATGTAGGCCCTCGCGGGCTCGCCTCCTCCCATCACGACTACCCAGCGGTCGGAGCCGTCGTGGGACTCCCTGAGGACCCGCGCGTAGGCCTTGATCAGGTCGATTTCTGGCTCGCCCTTCGCGAAGACGTGTCCACCGATCTTGACCACCAGCGGCAACTCGGTTTCAGGCGGCCCGTCCTAAAGAAAACCGTGCCTCACTCCGCGGGCAACATAGAGGCGAGGGCCCTGTCCAGCCCTATGATCCCTCCCAAGGCCTCCACCCTCTCCGACGCGAGCCCTCCGGGGCCGACGACCCTGAGCCTGTACCTGCCCGACTCCGCGCCCCTCAGCACCTCGTCGAGCTCCGGGCTCTCGAGGTTACGCCAGAGGTGTTCCTCCGAGACCAGCACCAATCCGGCCCTTCCCTCCCTCACCATCTTCAGGACGTCCAGGGTCCCGAAGGCGGCCGATCCCGGCTCCTCCGATGCCAGCTCCAGCGCCTTCTCGATCAGGAGCGCGTCGTAGAGCGGCCTAAGCTCCTTCCCGAGCCCTCCCCTCCTCAGGACCTCCATCAGGCCCTCGATACCTCCCACGGAGGCAGGGACCGTCCTCTTGAGCACCTCCGCCCTCGAGGAGAGCGACCTCCTCAGCTCGGAAGCGAGGCCGTCGACCAGCGGCTGGGGCGCGACGACGACCAGCTCCGAGACGCCGTGCCTCTCGATCGCGTCGAGCGCCGCGTCCTTCACGCCCTCCACGAGCTCCTCCCTCCAGCCCGTCCGATCCTTCGAGCCGAAGAGCTTCGGGCCCGAGGAGACCTGAGAGGACGCGAGGACCTGGACGCCCTCGTTGTCGATCAGGACCAGTACGGCCCTCTCGTCGTCTGCTGAGAGGACAAGCATCGGCCTCGGAGCCCTCCGCCTCCCGGCCTCCGCCAGCGCGACCAGCCTCCCGAACCTCTCCCTCGAGACGACCTCGACCTCTTTCCCCTTCTCGACGTGGACGGTGTGGTGCTTCTTCAGGAGGTCCTCGTGGCCCTCCGCCTCGACGATCCTGCCTAGGAACGAGATCCTCCTCACCCCGGGGTCAGCCGACTTCCTCTCGACCTCTACCCCAATCCTGATCGCGACCCTTCTGCTGTCGACCTCGCCGGAGGCCCTCTCCCTCTTGATCTCCCTCGTCGTCTCCGCGAAGACCAGGTCCCCCCTCTCCACTGACCTGTAGAGGTTGATCAGGTCGACTCCCGACTCCGGCACGAGCCTCACGGACCTCCTCAACTCGTCGACCGCTACCGCCCTCACGACCTCCCCGTGCAGACCCGCCGCCGCCCGTGATTAACCGATTCCGGCGCCCTCAGAGGAGGACCAGGTAGAGGAGGAAGAGGGGGACCGTGACCGCGGTGACGAGGCCGCCGACCTTCGCGAACCTCCCGTAGGATATCGTGGTCCCGTACCTGCTCTCGAGGACCTCTAGGACGATCACGTTCGACGCCGCGCCGAGTATCGTGAGGTTGCCAGCGAGCGTCGCGGCGGCCGCGAGGGTCACCCAGACGTCTGTCTCGGCCCCAGTCACCCCGAGCTCCCTGAGCTGATGGATCGCGAGCTTCGTGTAGGGCACGTTGCTGACCAGCTGGCTCATGACCAAGGAGAGGACCGCGAGGGACGCGAGGCCGAGGGGCGTCGAGGGGTTATCGAGCAACAGGGCAGAGAAGACCGGCTGGAGGACGCCGGACCTCCAGATCCCCTCCACTGTGATGAACATCCCGATGAAGAAGAGGATCGTCCCGAAGTCCACCCTCGCGAGGACCTCTCTAGGGCCCTCAGTGAACGCTATGAGCGCGGCGGCCGCGGTGAAGGGTATGAGACCTCTGGCGGCCACGTGGGGAAGCCCGAGGGCCGCGTTGACGTCGTTGACCACCAGGACCGCCACAGTGACGCCTCCTCCGACCAGCGCGAGGGCGAACTCCCTCCTCGACCTGATCGCCTCCCAGGGCGAGACGACGACCTGCGACCCGACGTTGGGCAACCTGTAAAGCCGCGCCATCAGAAGCGCCGCGATAACCAGCGAGAGGAGCGTCGGGACCGCCAGGTGGATCATGAACTCTACGAAGGGAGCCCTCATCCCAGACTGGATCGCGATCAGTACGTTCTGCGGGTTACCGATCGGCGTCATCGTCGACCCGATCGTTATTGAGAAGCAGAGGAGGAGAAAGGCGAACTCGTAGTTGCCTCCGAGGACCCTGCCTATTGTCACGGCTATCGGAGGGCCCATCAGGGCGACGGTGTCGTAGACGAAGAAGGCCGACATTAGGCCGAAGAGGAGCGCGGAGCCCACGACTATGGACCTCGTCGTCCCGAGCCTCGAGAGGAAGTAGTACGCGAGGAAGTCCAGCAGCCCAGACCTCTCCGCCATCCCGACCAGCGCGAACATCCCTATCAGCAGGGTGATCACGTCGAGGTCCACGAGCGCCATGGCCTCGTCGACGGGCACGAGGTCCGTCACGAGCGTCACGGCGGTGCAGAGCATCATCACCGACCAGAGGGGGACCCTCGGGAACCTGCTCCGGAGGGCGGTCCCGCCAAGGAGTATCCCGAGGACCAGCGCTCCTGCCGCGAAGTCCTGCGCGTTCATTACGCCCCTTGCGGACAGCCCCGTGATAGAGGTATCCGGGATCGGCTCAGGCCTCTAGGTTCCGGGTCACGAGGGCCCTCGCGCTCCGCTCACGCGGACCTCAGCCTCCTCCTCAGGACCGGGTTCTCCTCGACGAGCCTCTTCAGCGCCCAAGAGAACGTCTGGTCTCCCTCCAGCACCAGCTCCCGGTAGACTCCGGTCCTGCCGTGCTCCTGCCTCCTCCTCAGGACCCTGATCCGCTCCCTGAGGGCCCTCGGGTCGCACCCGATCAGCTTCGCGGCGATCTCCGGCGCCGACTCCGCAGGGAACTCCAAGTGCCCCTCCTCGATTGGTACCACGACGGTCAGGGACTTGTTCATCCCCGGGACCCTCTTACCTACGATCAGCCCGTCCAGTTCTATTCTTCCCGCGATCGTGTAGAACTCGTGCTCCGCAGGGAGCAACTCTATCAAGGGGAAGGAGATCGACGTGAGCTCGTCGAGGTGGATGTAGCCCTTCACGACGTAGCCGGGCGTCGCCTGGACGACCGTCCTCCTCTCGTAGCCCCCGAGCTCCGACTCCGCGATCAACTGCAGAAGCTCGGGGTTCACGACCCTCGGCACGAAGACGTCGACGTCGCTCTCCGGCCTCACGTCGCCCCTCGCGACGCTGCCGTAGACGAACGCGTCCGCGATCCCCTTCGACCTGAGGACCGACATGATCGAGGCGGCTCTCTCCCGCTTCTCCGAGAGGATCCTCCACCTCTCCCGGTCGTAGACCACTCTCCTGTAGGCAACCGACTCCAGCCCCACCGGCTCGCGGAGGTCGATGAGGTTGATAAAGCGTGGTCCGGGAATGACCCGGGATGCCGAAGATGGTCAGGGCCCACGTCTGGGTCTCCGGGAGGGTCCAGGGCGTCTTCTTCAGGGCCAACGCGAAGAGGGTCGCGGACGAGCTAGGACTGAGCGGGTGGGTCAGGAACCTCCCCGACGGCAGGGTCGAGGCGGTCTTCGAGGGGCCCGAGGAGGCCGTCCTGAAGGCGGTCGAGTGGTGCAAAAGGGGACCTCGGCACGCGGTCGTGGAGCGCGTCGAGGTGAGCTGGGAGGAGTACACCGGCTCAGAAGCGGGCTTCAGGATCAGGTACTAGCGTCGCTCAAAGCTTGTAACCGATCTTCCTGAGGAACTCCTTCCGCTCCCTGACCTCCTCGGGACCCTCGACGCCAAGCGGCGTCTGACCGTCTATCACGCCGAGCACGCCCCTGCCCTGGTCGGTCTCGGCCACGACCACCTGCACCGGGTTCCCGGTCGCGCAGTAGAACCCGACTATCTCCTGGACCTCCCTCAGCCTCGGGAGGACGTTGATCGGGTAGGCGTTCCTCAGCAGGACCACGAGGAGGTGGCCGCACCCGAGCCTCAGCGCGTTCTCGACCGCCAGCCTCTCGAGCTCCTCATCGGTCCCCGAGTGCCTGACCAGCCTCTTCCCCGACGACTCGCAGAAGGCTATCCCGAACTTGATCCCCGGGAGGGCGGTGACGAGGGCCTCGTGGACGTCCTCGACGGTCTTGATGAAGTGGCTCTGGGCGAGTATCAGCTGGACTCCCTCCGGGAACTCGACCTTAACTAGGTGGAGCTGCATACCGTTCACTCTGGAGGCCAGAGGTTATACTTTGCTGGTCCGTCGGCTCGGTCTCCCTAACGCACCAGAGCTCACGTCGGGAGAGGCGCATCCGTTCGATCGGTGCAACGTTATCTATCCGGGGGCGCTCGGCTGACGGGGAGAGGCTTGCCGGCGGGCGAGGTCAGGGAGGAGGCGATGGACTGGTGGCGCGAGGCCCTCCACAACCTCAGGCAGGCGAGGAGGAACTACGAGATCGAGGAGTACAGCGTCTCGGCCTTCCTCGCCCACTAGGCTGCCGGGAAGGCGCTGAAGGCCCTCTATGTCGTCGCGAAGTCGAGGCTGCCTCCGAGGGGGCACGACCTCGTCAAGCTCGGGAGGGCGCTGGAGGCCGACGAGCTGATGGACGACCTGAAGGCGCTCAACCCTCACTACACGATCGCCAGGTACCCGAACGCCGCGAACACGGTTCCGAGCGAGGCCTACAGCAGGGAGATCGTCCTGAGGTGCCTGCAGGCGGCGGAGAGGGTGATAGGATGGGTCAGGTCGAGGGCGGGGCTTCCCTGACTGAGGCCCTTGAGCGCGTCAGGCTCTCGAGGAGGCAGAGTGCCGAGCTCGCCAGGTTCCTCAGGAGGCTGAAGCGGGAGCTGAACGTCACCGAGGTCTACCTCTTCGGCTCGAGGGTCTACGGCACTCCGCTGGTCGACAGCGACCTCGACATGCTTGTCGTCTCGGAGGAGTTCGGGAAGCGGAGCTTCGTGGAGAACGCGATGCTGGTCAGCGGCCTCTGGGACGGGTCTTTCACCATCGAGGCCTTCCCATACACGCCGGCGCAGGTCGAGGCGTTCAGGGAGAGGAAGGCGGTGGTCCGGGAGGCGGTGACGAAGGGGATCAGGGTCAGGCTCTGAGCTCCGCCGACCGGCTGGATCATCGCCGAGGCTCTCGTGTTCCCGCGTGGGGCCGGCCGGATTTGAACCGGCGACCTCCCGGGCCCAGTCCGGGCATCACTCCATGCTAGCCGGGCGTCCACTCCATGCTGGACTACGGCCCCTCGTCGACCTGCTCCGGACTCGCTAAATACCTTCGCCGGTGGCGATGCGGACGCTGACGACCCGGAGACCGTTTTTACCGAGGGCGTCATGATGAGCCCGATGCGGGTCTACCTGCTCTCGCACGTCCTGAGGGAGGAGGACCCGGTCTACCCCGGGACGCCGCCGCTGAGGCTCGAGCAGGTGAGGAGCATAGCCCGCGGAGACACCTCGAACTCCTGGAGGATGAGCTCGGGGAACCACGTCGGGACGCACGTCGACGCGCCGAACCACTTCGACGACTCGGGACCCAAGGTGGAGGACCTGCTGGCGGAGGACCTCGTTATCGGGCGCGGCCTGGTCTTGGACGTCCCGAAGGAGCCGGGAGGCGTGATCGGGGTCGAGGACCTGAGGCCCCACGAGCGGCTGATCGGGGAGTGCGGGATGCTGATGGTCAGGACCGGCCTGCAGGTCTACAGGAGGTCCGAACCTTCAAGGTACTCGGGCGAAGGTGTGTCGCTCCACCCCGAGGCCGCCTCCTACATCGCCGGCTTCGGTAACGTGAGGGCCTTCGGGATCGACGCGATCAGCATCAGCTCGCCGCTAAGGAGGGAGATGGGGAGGGAGGCCCACAGGAGGCTGCTGGTCTCGAGGAGGTTCCTGATCGTAGAGGACATGGACCTCGCCGGGAAGCCGGAGAGCTACGACCTCGTTGTGGTCGCGCCGCTCAGGGTCGAGAGGGTCGACGGGGCGCCCTGCACGGTCATCGGGATCAGGTTCGACTGACCGAGGCCCTCCTCCTCGCCTCGTAGGCATCACGCGTGTAGGCGAACCTCGCGGGGACGCCCAGCACGACTGACCCGTCGGGGACGTCCTTCGTCACCACCGATCCCGCGCCCACCACCGCTCCCCTCCCGATTCTGACTCCCGCCACTATCAGGGCACCTGCGCCTATCACTGCCCCGTCCATGATCTCGGCGCCCTCGAGCCGGTCGCTGGGCGGATATCGGTCGTTCATCACGACGACGTTCGGGCCCATGAAGACCCCGGAACCGACCTTGGTCAGGTGGGGGAGGTAGCACATCGACTGGATCGAGCACCCCTCTCCCACAGTGACCTCGCCGTCCAGCTGCGTCCCGGTGCCTATCCTAGTCCCCCTCCCAACCACGCTCCCGGACCTGATCAGGACGTTGTGGCCGAGCTCGACCTCGTCCCCCAAGACAGCGCCTTCGTAGACGACGCATCCCCTCCTCACGACGCACCTCCTGCCGAGCTCGCTCCCGGAGCTGACCTCGTCGAGCGACCCGATCCCGGATTCCTTCAGTCCTAGGAGCTTCGACCTCATGGGATAGCCTACGGTCGTCATCGAGTCGACGATCGATCCCTCGCCGATCCTCGAGGGCCCGAGCACGACCGCGCCCTCGATCACGACGCCCTTCACGGTAGCCTTGGGACTTACGTAGCCCAGCACGGCCTGCGGCCTCCGCCCTCACTAAAAAGGAGGGCCGGAGGATGAGTCGGGTTCTGGTCAAGGGCCTCGGCCTCCGCGGACCGCTGAGGGGTTCGTCGGCCGAAGGTCTTTACGATCCCGAAGAGACGGGGCACCGGGGCAAGCCGCGAGGGCATGAGGGTCTCAGTCGAGCTCGCGCCGAGGTCGCCGACTTGGGAGATCGGGGTCCTAGCGGGGTTGGCCGAGAGGCTCGGGTTCGACGCGGTCTGGCTCTCCGAGCACTTCTTCAACAGGTCCTCGGTTGTCACGGCCGCTTACCTCCTCTCGAGGCTGAGGAGGGCCGAGGTCGGATTAGGCGTCCTGAACCCGTACGCCTACCACCCGGCGTTGATCGCGCAGGTCGCGGCGACGCTCACGGAGGTCGGGCCGGAAAGGGTGATGCTGGGGATCGGAGCCGGGGACGCGACGACCCTCGAGGCTCTCGGCGTCCGGAGGGAGAACCCGGTCGAGAGGGTGAGGGCCTGCGTGAGGTCCGTGAGGGCACTCTTGGGAGGCGAGGGGCTCGCTGGCGGGGTGAGGCTCGACTTCAGGCCGGCCTCGGAGGTCAGGATCTACGTCGCGGCCCAGGGCCCGAAGATGCTCGAGCTGGCGGGGGAGGAGGGGGACGGCGCGCTCATCAACCCGACGAACCTCCCCTTCATCGAGGAGTCGGCGAGGCTCGTGAGGTCCTCCGCCGAGAGGGCCGGAAGGACGGTCGCGGTCGAGGTTGGGCTGATGGTCTCCGTTTGCGAGGACCGCGCGAAGGCCCTCAGGGCGGTCAAGCCGTACGTCGCGGTGGTGCTCGCGGGCTCTCCGGCCGAGTACGCGGCGAGGTTGGGCGTCGACGAGGGGCTGCTCGACCGCGTCAGGGACCTCGTGAGGGCAGGCAGGTGGCAGGAGGTGAGGGAGGAGCTTCCGGACGATGTGGCTTCGTCCGTGGCCCTCGCGGGGACCGCGGAGGACGTCTCGAGGGCGATCGAAGGGTTGCCGCTCAAGGAAATCGACGGCTTGGTCATCGGGGGGCCGCTCGGCCCTGATCCGCGCCGCGCGATCGTCGAGCTTCACCGGGAGCTGACAGGGAGACCTCTAGGAGGCCGATGAGCTCCCCTACCCTGCGCCTGAAGTCCTCGACCTCCCGGTCATCGGGATTGGACCCACCGTACCTCGCGTCCTCGAAGGACCTGACGACGTCCTCAAACCGGTCCTCGGAGCCCGCCGACTTCAGGACCGCGGACACGGCCTCCCTGAAGCTCATCGAGCCCCTGACCACGAAGCCCTCGGCCCTGAGGTCCCTGAGCAGGGCCCTCGAGACCGTCACGACGTACTCCCTTCCGGACCCTCCGGAACCGAGGAGCGCCTTCACCTCCCCGAACCGCTCCCGGAGCGTCGGCCCATCGGCCCTCTTCCTCCTGAACCGCCTGACGGCGTGGAGAAGGGCCGCGGCGATCGCGGCGTTCACCGCTACCCAGAAAGCCGGGCTGTAGAACAGCTCAGCCGCGCTCAACTTCCCGCACCGAGTGGTCTATCACGAGCATGGGGACGTAGCTGTCGGGCAGCACGGTCGCGGCTATTCCCGGTAGCTCGACGCTGATCGACGCCTGCGACGGCACCGCTCCCTCCTCCAGCGCGGCCTCGTCCACCTGTCCTACGAACAGCGAGCTCGGTCTGACCGAGTAGGGGAGCGCGGAGACCAATTCGGGCCTGACGACAGGCGGTACGACCCTCAGCTCGCCGGTGGAGGTGAAGTACCTCACGATCGGGGGAGCGAAGTACACGTCCTCGGTCCTGAACAGGTCGAACGCGACCGTTAGGGAAGTGACGCCCTTCGTCACGTCGGGCGAGAGGATGAACGAGGCCGGCTTCAAGCGGACCTCGGTGAATGTCACCGTGACCGAGAGGTCGCTGTCGACTGAGACCTTCGTCCTCAGGGGCGCGAGCCTTCCGTCGGCCCAGTAGACCGATAGCGTGTGGTTGCCCCTGGGGACCTTGAGCCTCACCGCCCCGTCGGAGCCGACCCTCCTGACCTCGCCGGCGATGAAGACGACAGCCTCCCCGGCCCTCGCCCTCCTGGGAGAGCCCCAGTCGACCGAATGGAGGACGACCACCTCGACCTCGTGGAGCAGGGGCTGGCCAGACCCGAATTCCGCGAAGTAGATGACCTCGACGAGCTGCTTAGAGCCGCTGCCGAGCGGAGGGCTGTTCATCAGGAGCAGGAGTAGCGCAGCAGCCAAGAGGGCCGGCGCGATCCTGTTCGGCTTCGGCACCTTCGGTTACACGGGGGCGCCCGGATATTTGGCTTCCGGGGGAAGGGCGGCGGACGAATTCCGGGAGACGCTCATCGCTAATAAGCGTCGGACCCGGTCGGGGCGGGGATGGAGGAGGTCGCGGAGGGCAGAATGGTCGGCGACGAGAGGGTCGTCGTGAGGGGCGCGGCCGCCAACAGGCTGTACAGCTGGGGATACGGCGAGCTCGTCGAGCCCGGGACGCTCGAGCTGACTCCCTACGAGGCCGCCTATCTGGCCGAGGAGGGGGAGCTGATCGTCGTCGACGAGGCGGGCGACGCCCTCGACTTCACCTCGCTGGTGAGGCGGTTCTCGGGCTCGACGAGGGGCTTCTGGATCAACTTCGTCGTCTACCGGGACCTGAAAAGGAGGAGGTACCACGTCAGGCACGGGCCGTCCCCGGGCCTCTACCTCATGGTCTACGAGAGGGGGAAGACCGACAGCGCGAAGTACTTCGTCTTCCCGATCTTCGAGGGCTTCCCCGTGAAGGTCTCGGACCTGATGGAGCTGGTCTGGCACTCGAAGAACGTGGGGAAGCAGCTCCTGCTCGCGATCGTCGACAGGCGGGGCGAGGTCGTCTACTACACGTGCTCCGAGGTCTCTCCGGTCAACGTAGCAGGTGGTTGAGGTTGGGCAAGTTCTCTGGGCTGATCAGGCTTACCAGGCCTCCGAACGGCCTGATGATGTTCGTCGCGGTCCTCGCGGGCCACTTCGTCTCCTCCGGGAGGCTGCCCGACCTCCAGCCGCTGACGCTCTCGTTCCTCGCGGCCTACTGCCTCAACGGATCCTCTATGGCCGTCAACGACCTCGTCGACGTCGATGCGGACAGGGTCAACGCTCCCGAGAGGCCGATACCGTCCGGCGCGGTGAGCCCGACCGAGGCGAAGGCCCTCGCGGCCTCACTCGGGGTCGTGGGACTCGCGGCATCTGCTCCGCTCGGCGCCTTCCCCCTCGCGATCGCTGCCGCCTCTTACGCGCTGGCTCTCTTCTACAACGTGAGCCTTAAGCAGACAGGGCTGATCGGGAACGCCGCCGTCAGCGCAACGGTCGCGGCTCCCTTCCTCTTCGGGTCTGCCGTCGCGGTCGGGGTCCCGGACCTCGGTGCTGGGACGTTGGCGGCCCTGGCCTTCCTCTCGAGCCTCGGGAGGGAGGTCGTCAAGGGCATCGCGGACGTCGAGGGCGACTCGGTCAGGGGCGTCAGGACGGTGGCGAGGGTCAGGGGGGCGGCCTTCGCCTCGAGGCTGGGCGCGGGCGCCGTGATGACTGCGGTCGCGCTCAGCCCGCTGCCCTACGTCACGGGCGTCCTCGGGTGGGCTTACCTGCCGAGCGTGGCGTTAGCGGACGCGGGCTTCGCCTACTCCTCGTACCGCCTGATCCGGAGCCCAACGCCGACCGTCTCGAGGAGCGTGAAGAACCAGTACCTGCTATGGATGTTCGTCGCCCTTGTCGCCTTCCTCCTCGGATCCGCCACCAGGTGATGCCTCGACCTCCAGGCCCTCCCGCTTGAGGAGGTTGTAGAGCGCGATGAGCGCCGCGGGCGCGGCCAGCTCCGTCGGCAGGGTCACGTCGGGACAGAGGTCGAAGACCGCGGTCGCCGTCCTGAATACGCCCTTCGGTATCCCCTCCCTGGAACCCAGGAGGACGTTGATCCTCTTGGCCTTAGCGACGGCCTCCGCCACCTCGGGGAGCGCGCCGTAGATCTCCCTGCCCTCGGGCTCGAAGACCAAGATAGGCTCGTGGCGCCTCTCGAGGACGAGTTGGTAGAGGTCCTGGACCAGGACCCTGACCTCCCTCGCAGGCCTGCCGTAGCTCCGCTTCTGGACCTCCAACCTCGAAGAGATGCCCTCGAAGACCGCGTCGAGGAAGGCCGAGAGCTCCCTGGCGTCGACCGCGCCGACCGGCGCGACCACGAGCTCCCCGACCTCGAAGGCCTGGACGAACCTCCCGATCCTCCTCCCGACCTCCCTCGCGCCCTCGACGGTCCCGAGGTACGGCATCTGGACAACCGAGACCCTGTTGAAGAACCTCCACGAGCTCCGCTTCGTCGGGGCCATCTTCCTGTGCTCGGAGCTCCCCTCGAGGACCGCGATCGCCGTCCTGTCGCCCACGACCTCTATCACGACGACCTTGTCCGGGTTATCCAGGTCGACCCTCGCGCCGGTCGCGTGCTGGATCGAGGCGCCGACCCTCGCGTTCAGCTCGAGGCTCGTGAAGCCCCCGCGGGCCCTCCTCCTGGTCCTGACGGCGAAGCTCTCGTGGGGCGAGATCCTCTCCTTGGAGACCGCGGTCGCCGCCTCGATGATCAGGTCGACTTCCGTTGGGACAACGACGTCGGGCCTGATCACCCTCTCGGCCTCGGGGACCTCCTCCTCGATCAGCCTCTTCAGCCGGTCCGGGTCCGAGCAGCTCTCCACGACGACGAGCCCCTTCAGTCCGTAGGGCGTCTGGACTGCCAGCGCGCCGGGGTCGAGGAGCTCGATCTTGGACCTGACGACAGGCTCGAGGCCCAGCGGCGTCCGTACGACGAGCTTCATCTGCTACCTGATGACGATCCTCTCCACGCCGAAGTGCCTCCGGGCGAGCTCGGCCGCCGCCCTCAGGTTCACTCCTCCCCTCCCGATCGCCCTGCCCTTCTCCTCGTCGGGGACCTTGACCCGCGCGAACAATCGCCCGTCCCTCTCGACAAGCTCGACCTCTGAAACCGTCGCGGGCTGAAGGGCGTTCGCGATGAACTTCTTCGGGTCCTGCGAGAACTCGACGATCTTGATCCTCTTCCTCTGGATGTTCTTCAGCTCCTGCACGATGTTCCCCTTCCTCCCGACGGCCTTTCCGACGTCGCCCGCGTTGACGACGTAGACCACCATGTCGTCGATCACGACGCAGTCGAGCGGCTGGACGTCGGTCACCCTCTGGAAGAACGAGATGTACTGGAACTCGCTCTCCGTGATCTTGACCGAGGTCCTCCCTCCCTCAGCCACCCCAGCTCACCCCTTGCCGAGGCCGCTGGATCCCGCGTCGATCACCGCGACCGTCGATGCGTGGAAGGGCTTTCCGAGCAGCCTCGCGAGCTCGCTGGAGCTGATCCCCGCGTCGACGACCTTCGCGCCCTTCATCGCGGCCACCACCTGCAGCTCCCTCCTGAACCTCTCCGGGCAGTCGCTCGAGACCAGCACGACCGATGCCTCGCCCCGCATCAGCGCGTGGTACGACTGCCTGAACCCGAAGACGACCTTCCCGGTCCTCCTGAGAACCCTCAGCTCGGTCTTGACGTCCATCGCGACCCTGCTCGGGTCCCACAACTCCCGCCCTTCTTTAAAACGTTCCCCGTCCCCCGTCGGTACCCGCCTTCGGGGATCGTCTTCCGGCGCAAAGCTCAAATCGGTGGCAGGACTTCGGTCATACCGGCTATGAAGCTCATCAGCGTAAAGCTCCCGGAGGCCCTCGTCGAGGGGATGGACGAGCTGATAAGGAGGGGGGTCTACCCGAGCAGGTCAGCGCTCCTCAGGGCCGCGGTCAGGGACCTCCTCAGGAGGGAGCTCTGGGGGGAGGAAGAGAGGACCAAATGATGGCCGACGGGTCCGGGCCGAGTGGAGCCCCGAAGTAGATATTGTGGCGATTCGCGGGCAGGGAGGCTTGAGGCTGGAGATCGTCGACCTGTACGCGGGAGTCGAGGGGAGACAGATCATCAAGGGCCTGAACCTGACCGTCTCTCAGGGCGAAATCCACGCGCTGATGGGCCCGAACGGGTCCGGGAAGAGCACGACCGCCTACGTCGTCATGGGCCACCCGAAGTACACGGTCGAGAGCGGCGACATCAGGCTCGACGGCGAGAGCATCCTCGACCTCACGCCGGACCAGAGGGCGAAGAGGGGGATCTTCCTCGCGTTCCAGTACCCGCAGGAGATCACGGGGCTGACGATGGCTAACTTCCTCAGGAAGGCCTACCTCTCGATCTACGGCGAGGAGGGGAAGAAGGTCTCGCCCTCGCAGTTCCACAGGACGCTCGTGGAGAACTTCAGGGCGCTCCAGTTCGACGAGTCCTTCACGAGGAGGTACCTGAACGAGGGCTTCTCGGGCGGCGAGAAGAAGAGGTCCGAGATCGTGCAGATGCTGACCCTGAGGCCGAAGATCGCGATCCTCGACGAGACCGACTCGGGACTCGACATCGACGGGGTCAAGGTGGTCGCGGCGGCGGTGAAGGACATGGTCGAGCGGGAGAACGTCGGCGCCCTCGTCATCACCCACTACGCGAGGATCCTGAACTACCTGAGGCCCGACTACGTCCACATCATGTACGACGGGAGGATCATCGCAAGCGGCGGGTTCGAGCTCGCCGAAGAGCTGGAGAGGGTTGGGTACAAGGGCATCGAGGAGAAGTACCTGAGGACCGCGTGACCTATCTTCCCCGAAAAACTTCTACCGCCCGAGCGCCTTCAGAAGGACCGCGACGAAGACCGCCAAGGCTATCAGGGCCGTCAGGAGCACCGCCTGGCCGTCGGAGACGAACAGCGGTATCGGGCCGATCAGGACGAACCCGAAACCCCTGAACTCCGCGCCCCCGAGCTGCGCCGCCGCTAGGACCATCAGCGCGATGCCTGTGACGATCAGGAGGAGCGCGACCGCGACGAGCCTCAAGCCAGCGCACCCAACATCAGCAGCAGGATCAGGACGAACGCGGCTGCCGCGATCAGCAGGACGTGCGCGGCCCTCCCCCTGAAGACGATCGGCACGGGGCCTATCAGCACGACGCCGAAACCCTCGGACCTCCCTTCCCGTGGCGCCCGGGCTGAGAAGGCCAGCGCGAAGAGGAGCAGGAGGGTCCCCGCCGATAGGACCGCGAAACCCAGCAGGAGGAGCTCGAGCTGCGTCAAGGCCTCACGCCTTCTCGAGGACCGCGGTCAGGGTGTCCAGTCCCACGCTCATCGACCTCACCCGGAAGACCGGCCTCTCCGTCAGCACACTCCTCAGCGTCCTCCTGAGCCTGAAGGCCGTCGGCCAGTAGCACTCGTAGACGACGGCGCCCGACCCAGCCTTCAGCAACCTGTAGGCCTCGTTGACCAGCTCCCTCTTCCCCCTCACCGAGACCAGCGCGTTCAGGAAGAGGGCCGCGTCGAAGCTCGAGGGCGCGAGCTCCGGGTTGTGCTCGATCACCGGCGAGTAGACGACCCTGTGCCTCAGCCCGGTCCCCTGCAGGGACGCCTCGGCCTTCGACCTGAGCTTCTCGCTGTTTACCAGCACCAGCAGCTCCCCCTCCCTCCCGATCGCCCTGAAGACGTCGCTCTCCGCCGCGACGCCCGCGAAGCCGAACTGGACTACCCTGCGGCCGTTCAGGGGGACCTCTAAGAGGAGATCCCTGAAGCCCATCGCGGACCTACCTACTGGGCCGGCTTGACCTGGTTGACGGGTATTGAGATCGGGAACGGGTAGCTGCTCTCGAGGAGCTCGAGCATCACCTCCTTCCTCATCCTGTCCACTCTGGTGACCTTGCCAGTGAACCCCTTGAAGGGACCCGCGACCACCTCAACGGTCATCCCCTCAGAAATCGTCTCGATCAGCGGCCTCTCGACCATGTGCCTGAGGACCTCTTCGTGTGATATCTGGACTATCCCCCTGGACTTGACGTGCCTCAGCTCCCTGACCAGGACCGCGACCCTGTCCCTCTCCGCGCCCTCGACGAAGACGAACCCCTTCAGGTTCGGGAGCGTGACGATCGCGTGGACGTCCCTCGACCCGGGCTCGATCCTTCCCCAGATCAGCTGAGCGACGTTCTTCTCCTGCCCGACCGTCGTCCTGACCGCGTAGAGCTTGCCCAAGTCCCTCACCCTAGGAGCGCGAGGAAGACGAACCTTATGACCATCGAGATCAGGCCGAGCAGCGCGACGCCGATCGCGACGATCCTCGCTAGGACGAAGTACTCCTCCCTCGAGGGCTTCCTCGAGACCCTGAAGAGGACGACCGTCGACCTGACGAAGTCCCTGAGCCCCATTCCGGCCGAGTCCATCCCGGGCTGATAGATAAAGCCGTTGAAGCGGGCGAGAAGCGTCCGACCTCTCTGGGGCATGGGGGGCAGGCGACTCACGCGCGGAGGGCGCTCCTGAGGCCCTCGAGCGCCGCGACCTGCGTCCAGACCGGCGAGACCGGGACCATCGCTAGGACGTACTTCGGGTCGAGGGCCCTCTCGACGTCCTTGGGGTTGCCGTGTCGCAGGTAACCCTCGCCGAAGAGCCTCGCGAACTCCCTGCTCCTCCTCAGGTCCAGATACCTCGCGGTGAAGAGGACGAACTCGGCCACGTCCCATGCCCTGTCTCCCCCTAGGGACGCCTGCTCGAGGTCGACCAGCCAGACCTGACCCCTCCTGTCGACCATCACGTTGTCGGGCTTGCAGTCGCCGAGCGTCACGCCCAGCGAGTGGGCCCTCGCGACCGCTTCCCCGGACCTGACCGTCACCTCCTCGAGCAGACCGGCCTCGACGCCTTCGGAGGTCCACAGCTCCCTCAGCGAGCTCCCCTGTATCGCGCCCTCTAGGAGGACCCTCTTCCTCCAGCTCACGCCGAAGACGTGCGGCGTCTTCAGTCCCCTCTCCCTCAGGTACGAGATGAAGAAGAGCTCGTTGCTGAGCCTCGCCGCCGGCGAGAGGTGGAAGTTCCTGAGCGGGAAGGACCAGAGCTTCGCGGCCACCCACTTGACGTCGGTCATCGCGAGGTACCTCTTCACGAAGAGCCTCCTCACGTCGCCTCCCTGCTCGACCTCGACGAGGTAGGTCGAGTTGAAGAGCCATCCGGCCCTCCGGACCCTGACCGAGTCGACGCCGCCCCCGCAGAGCCTCCTGACGAACTCCGCGACGTCGCCCTCGAAGGAGAGCGGCTGCAGCCCGGTCTCGGTCCTGATCGAGAGGGCCTCCTCCGGGTCCGGCGGCACCATCGCCTCCCATCCGCCCTCGAGGGCCTCCTCGAAGACGAGCCTCGGGAGACCGGCGCCGAGCCTCCCGGGGATCAGGAGCGACTCGAGCCGCCTCACGAGGCCTGCTCCCATCGACGCCCCGACCTCCTCCCGTCCGGTCCCCCTGGCGAGCCTGTAGAGCCCCGTAGACCCGTCCGCGGCCAGCCTCCCCTCATCGACCAGCTCGTCGAGCACGGGCCTGAAGTTATCCGCGACCCTCCTCAGCAGCTCCCTGTCCTGCGAGGACCTCGAGGCCCACCAGAATACCCTCCAGAGCGGCGGGTAGAGCGCGACGAGCCCCCTGACCTTCCTGAGGACGAAGTGGCTCGGGTCGATCAACAACTCCTCAGCGGCCCTCCCGTAGTCCCTCCTGATGTCGACCAGCGAGTCCTCGACCGACCTCCTGACGTACGCCCTGAGCAGCGACCGGAGCGCCCTCAGGTCGCCCTCGGCGGTGAACGGCGTCAGGAGCCTCGCCGCGAGCACCTCTCCGTACGCGGACCTCCTGACGTCGGCAGAGAGCGTCGCAGCGTCCACGACGACCCTCCTCGTGCCCTCCCCGGAGCAGGCGCTGAGCGCTCCCTCCCTCGACTCGACGACCTCCATCCTCTCGCCGTAGACGCCCTTCCTCGACGCGACCGGATACCTGACCGCGAAGAGCAACCTCCTGCCCGTACCCGGCCTCCCGGTCCTATGAACCTGTCCTTTCCCGATCAGCTTTTTACCTCCTGCCGGCGAGGACCGCCGAGGGGCTTTGGTCCTGAGCTCGAGGAGGGCGAAGGCCCTGACCAAGGCCGTCAAGGCCGAGGGCGCGACCGACTGCGCGGTGGAGTCCTTCACCACGACGACCTACATGATCAGGTTCGCGAACAACGAGGTAACGGTCTCGAAGAGGTTCGAAGAGGAGAGCGTCTCGCTCTACGTCGCCTTCGGGCCCCAGAGGGCCGTGACCGGAACCACCGACGTGACCGCCTCCGGCCTCAAGGCGCTGGTCAGGGACGCGCTGAGGCTCGCGAAGAGCACGCCGCCCTCGGACCTGTACGCGCCTCTGCCCTCGGGCCCCTTCTCCTACGACCCGAGGCTGCTCGACATGAGGCTGAAGGGGATCGGGAGGGAGAAGCTTGTCGACGCTGTTGAGGCGGCGGTGAACGCGGCGCTGAGCGCCGGTGCGAGCAGGGTCGCGGGCTCACTCGTCCTCACGAGGACGCACAGGAGCCTCGTCACGACGGGTGGCGTCGAGGCGGAGGCCCAAAAGGACACGATAGAGCTCTCGGTCAGGGCGTTCCTGGACGGGGAGTCGAGCGGCCAGTTCGCGGCCGGAACAGGGAACCTCTCCGAGTTCGACCCCGAGCAGGTGGGTAGGGAGGCGGGAGAGGTCGCGAAGGCCGCGAAGGACCCGAGGGAGGTTCCCGAGGGCGCCTACGACGCGGTGATAGGGCCGATGACCGCCGCGAACCTCCTCGAGGAGGTCGGTTCTGCCGCATCCGCCTTCTACGTCGACAGCGGGATGTCGTTCCTCGCCGGGCTCCTCGGGAAGGAGGTCTCTTCGAGGGCGCTCACCCTGGTCGACGACCCGACGGTCGCCGGCGCCTACGGCGCCGAGCCCTTCGACGAGGAGGGGCTCCCCACCAGGAGGACGGTCATCATCGACGGCGGCGTCCTCAGGAGCTACCTCCACAACAGCGCGACCGCGAGGAAGTTCGAGACCTCATCGACCGCGAACGCGGGGCTGATCGTGCCACAGCCGTTCAACCTCGTCGTTGAGGGAGGGACATCGCCCTTCAGCAGGCTGCTCTCGAAGCTCGACAGGGGGATCCTCGTGACCAACGACTGGTACCTCCGCTACCAGGACATCAGCAGGGGCGACTTCTCGACGATCACCAGGGACGGGCTCTTCTTGGTCAGGGGAGGGACGATCGAGCACGCGGTGAAGGGCCTCAGGCTCTCGGACAACTTCCTCAGGCTCCTTAGGAACATCGAGGAGGTCTCATCGGAGAAGTTCCCGATAAGGTGGTGGGAGGTCGAGACGCCGGTAAGGGCTCCCTACCTGCTGGTCAGGGAGGTCCGGTTCACGAGGCCGACCGCCTGACCCATCACCTGCCCCGCTCACATATTTCTAGCGGCGGGCCAGCGGACGTATCGAGGCCACTTGAGGCCCAAGATCTCCGTGATCGGCAGCGGCAGGGTTGGGACGTCGGCTGCGCTCCACATCGGGCTGAAGTCCCTCGGAGACGTCGTGCTGGTCGACATCGTGCAGGGCTTGCCCCAGGGAGAGGCGCTCGACCTGAACCACATGGCCGCGATCCTCGGGCTCGACGTCGAGTACACCGGGACCAACGACTACAGGGACATCGAGGGCTCGGAGGTAGTGGTCGTGACCGCGGGCTTCATCAGGAAGGCCGACATGACCAGGATGGACCTCCTCACCAAGAACTCGGGGATAGTGAGGGACGTCTCGCTCAAGATCAGGGAGCACGCGCCTAAGTCGAAGGTGATCGTGGTCACGAACCCGCTCGACGTCATGACCTACGTCGCCCTCAGGCACACGGGCTTCGAGAGGAGAAGGGTGATGGGGTTCAGCGGCCTCCTCGACGTCGGGAGGTACAAGACCCTCATCTCGAAGGCCCTTGGCGTCTCCTGGAACTCGATCGAGGCCCCGATACTCGGCGAGCACGGCGACTCCATGGTCCTCCTCCCGAAGAAGACCATAGTGGGCGGGAGGAGGCTCACCGACCTCCTAAGCAGGGAGAAGGTCGAGGAGATCGTGAGGGAGACGAGGGGGATGGGCGCGAAGGTCATCTCGCTGAAGGGCTGGTCCGCGAGCCACGCGCCGGGAGCTGGGGCCGCCGTGATGGTCGAGGCGATCGTCAGGGACAGGGACCTCGTCGTGCCGGTCTCATACTACCTCCAGGGAGAGTACGGCTTCAGCGGCGTCTGCTCGGTCGTGCCGGCGGTCCTAGGGAGCGAGGGCGTGAAGAGGGTGATAGAGATCGACCTCGACCCGGACGAGAGGGCGGAGCTCGAGAGGAGCGTCGAGAAGGTCAGGCAGGCCCAAGAGGAGGTCGACCGGCTGCTCGTCGAGACGAAGGCCTGACCCGAGCGCCCAGCGTCCACCTCACCTCCGGTCCGTCTTTTCTCCCGTGCTTCCGAGTCCGGTCGCCCCAGCGGCCTCAGCGCCTACTTGCCCTTAGCGCCCTCGGGCTGATGGCCTGAGGACTGCCGTTGCTGCTGGTCTGCAGCCTCCGGCTGCTGCTTGAGCTGCGGGGCCTGGGAGATCGGCCTGACGGACACGTGGCCGTTAGCGAGCGAGAGCTCGACGAGGTCGCCTACCTTGATCCCCAGCCTCTCGGCTATTGGCTTCGGTATCGTGATCCTCCTCCCCGATATCACCCTCTGGATCAAGGACTCGCTGTCGCCGTTGCCGTTCCCGTTCTCGGGTGGTAAGGGGGTCGCAGCACCGTTGCCGGTCGCAGAGGCCTGTCCCGACGCGCCCCTCTTGACCCTCCTCCGCTCGAGCAAATAGAGGGCCCCCAGTCCTCCGAGCCCAAGCGCCTGTCCGATCACGATGTTGCTGAAGATCGCCCTCTCCCTGAGGGCCCCCTCGAGCATCGCCGTTAGGACGTCGACCTGCCTCGCCTTCTCCTCGAGGGCTCCCCTCAAGGAGCCCGCGGTCCTCACCGACTCCTCGTAGGCCGCACCAAGCCTCTCGTGCCTGGTCCTCAGGTCCTCGTGGAGCGCCCTCAGGGTCGAGTGCTCCTCCCGAAGCTTCGCGTAGGCCTCCTGAAGGGTTGCGAAGTCCCCTTGGAGGTCGCGGTGGGCCTTCACCAGCTCCTCGTAGGACCTCCTCAGAGAAGCCTCCGCGTTTTGGAGCGCCGCGTGATCCCTCAGGAGCCTCTCGTGGTTCATCCTGAGCGACTCGTACTCCCTCCTGAGCCCCTCGTAGAGGGCGTTCAGGGCGTTGAGCCTGTTCTCCAGCTCCGACTTCTCCCTCTGGAGCGCGGCCACCTCTGCCCTGCTCCTCTCGAGCTCCGACCTGAGCCTCCTCACCTCCTCCGTCAGCGAACCTATCGTCCTCATCGCCTCGTTCAGGGCGTTGCGGAGGCTATCCACCTCCGAGGTCGCGGAGCCCAGGAGAGCAGCCAGCTCCTCGTAGGTCCGGTCCCTCACGAAGGCCATCTGGAAGAGGTTCGTTAGGTTGAACTCGCTCCCGGAGTGGAGGTACTCGAATTCGACCTTCGAGACTATGACGCCGGTCGGGTGCGATGTCGCCACGCAGGCTCCCACGTGGGTGTTGACCACCGGACCCGGAGAGCCCGACCAGAGCGTCACGACCGGCGCCGACAGGAGGCCGATCACGGTCGCTCCGGAACGCAGCTCGAGCCTCACGGTCAGGTTCAGTTTGGAGAGCGGCTCGTGGGCGAAGGCCTCGACCCTGACCTGGAAGCAGGTCCCCCTCTTCACCTCCGCGGGATAGGTGAGCGTGACGGTGAGCCTGTCGTCGTGGACCGAGCTGATGAAGTTCGAGGCCTCGGCGGGGTTGAGGCTCAGCGCCAGCGCGACCGCCAGCATCCCGACCAGAGCTAACCCTATCCCTCGCCTCACACCACACGGTCGGTTACACCCTATAATTGTCCTTTAGCCCGCGTATCCGCTACGCCCGGCGCGTACCGAGCTCCGCGATCACGAGCTTCGCTGCCTCGATCCCCGCGGTCCTCTGGGCCTCCGAAGTCTGCGCGCCGACGTGCGGGGTGGGTATCAGCCTAGGGTGCCTGAGGAGCTCGAGGTCCTCCGGAGGCTCTTTGGAGAAGACGTCCAGCGCGGCGCCTGCGATCCACCCTTCGCTGAGGGCCCTCCTCAGAGCCCCCTCCTCGATCACTCCGCCCCTCGAGGTGTTGACCAGGAAGGCCGTCCGCTTCATCGACCTCAGCTCCCTCTCGCCGATGAGGCCCTTGGTGCTCGGGTCGAGGGGGACATGGACGGTCACGAAGTCCGACTCCCTCAGGAGCGTCTCGAGGTCGACCTGCCGTGCCCCGACCTCCTCGAGGAAAGACCCCGGGACCTCGATGACGTCGTTCACAAGGACCTTCATCCCGAGCGCCCTAGCGAGCCTCGCGACCTCCCTCCCTATCCTCCCGCACCCGACTATCCCGACCGTCTTCCCTGCGAGCTCGATGCCGTGTGCCTGCGCCTTCGACCACCTGCCTTCCTTCAGGTCCGAGGCGAGCCTCACGATGTCCCTCGCGAGGCAGAGCATCAGCCCGATCGTAAGCTCGGCGACCGCCCTCGTGACGGCCTCAGGGGTGTTGAGCACCTTGACTCCCAGCTCCGAGAAACCTGCGACGTCGACGTTGTCCAGCCCGACCCCTGCCCTCACGATCACTCTCAAGTTCCCCTTCCCCCTCACCGGCCTGACCCTGACGTTGCTCCTCACGATCACCGCGTCGTAGTCGGCGTAGGTTCTGTCGAACTCCTCCTGGGTTATCTCCTCCCTGTAGACTACCTCCAGCCCAGCCTCCCTCATCATCTCGACGCCGGCCCTGTCGAGCCTGCAGGCCACCAGGACCCTGCCCACAGCACCCCTCGTCTGGAGCCCGTGATATAGGTGAGCCGCGCCAGTCTCGCGTTCGTGCGCTGTTCTAACGGTAGAACCCCGGTTCGAGCAGGTTGGAGGTTCTCACAGCTTAAATCGAGGGAGGGACGGAACAGGGTCAGGTAGCGAGTCTTGTGCGGGATCATCGGGTTCACCGGGAGGGGCGACGCCCTTGAGGTCGTCCTCAGGGGCCTCAAGAGGCTCGAGTACAGGGGGTACGACTCGGCCGGGGTCGCCCTCCTGGAGGGAGACCGAATGTGGGTCGCGAAGAGGGCCGGGAGCGTCGACGAGCTGATCGGAGCCATCGGCGGGCTCAACGCGCCCAAGTCGAGCGTCGGCATAGGGCACACGAGGTGGGCGACCCACGGCGGCGTCTCCGACAGGAACGCTCACCCCCACCTCTCCTGCGACGGGAGGGTCGCGGTCGTCCACAACGGGATCATCGAGAACCACGAGGCCCTCAGGTCTGAGCTCGAGTCGAGGGGCCACGTCTTCGCCAGCGAGACCGACACCGAGGTGATCGCCCACCTGCTGGAGGAGGAGCTTGGCAGGCCGGGCGCCGACCCGAGGGAGGCCCTCACGAGAGTGGTGAGGTCGCTTCAGGGCAGCTTCGCCTTTATCGCGATAGCCGCTCAGCTGGGGAACAGGATCCTCGCGGCCCGGCACGGCCCACCGCTCGTCGTCGGGTACAGGAGGGACGCCTGCATCCCGTCCAGCGACGTCCTGAGCTTCCTGGAGTTCACCGACGACGCGGTCTTCCTCGAGAACGAGTCCTGCGCGGTCATCGAGCCCGGCAGAGTCGAGGCCTGGCTGATCTCCGGAGAACCCCTCGAGCTGAAGCCCGTTAAGGTCGCGATCGAGATCGCCGACATCGAGAAGCGGGGCTACGTCCACCACACGCTGAAGGAGATCCACGACCAGCGGAGGACCGTCCTAAGGTCCCTGACCGTCGACCTCGGGCCAATCGACGAGGTCGCGGAAGCGATCAGGTCCGCCAAGAGGGTCCTTCTGGTAGCGGCGGGGACGAGCTACCACGCCTGCCTCGTCGGGAGATACATCTTCGCCGAGGTGGCGGGGATCGAGGTCCACCCAGTCCTTGCCAGCGAGTACTCGCTCCACTCGAGGTGGGTCGACGGTGGCTGCGCGGTCGTGGCCGTGAGCCAGAGCGGCGAGACCGCGGACGTCCTGGAGGCCGTCAGGGACGCGAAGTCGAGAGGCGCCAAGATCATCGGGATCGTCAACATGCCTGGCTCGAGCCTCGAGAGGCTCTCGGACCTGCACCTGAACGTCTCGGCTGGCCCGGAGGTCGGAGTCGCTGCGACGAAGAGCTTCACGTCTCAGGTCGCGACTCTGCTGAGGATCGCGCTGAGGCTCTCCGGATCGCCGATGCCCTTCGACCCGAGGGTCATCGCTGAGGCCGTTGAGGAGGTCCTGGAGCTGGAGCAGTCGATCGCCGAGATCGCGAGGGAGCTCAGGGACGCGAGGGACCTCTACGTGATCGGAAGGGGCATACACTACCCCCTGGCGCTCGAAGGGGCCCTGAAGGTGAAGGAGCTCGCCTACGTCCACGCGGAGGGCCTCGCGGCCGGCGAGCTGAAGCACGGAACCCTCGCCCTGATCGAGAAGGGCACGCCGGTCGTCGTGCTCAACCCCAAGGACGAGACCTACCACGACACCCTCTCCAACTGCATGGAGGTTAAGGCGAGGGGAGCGAAGGTGATCGGGGTCTCCGACGAGCACCACAGGTCCTACGACTACTTCCTCAGGCTCCCTCGCACGGGTTCTAAGTACGCGACGGTCCTCCTCGAGGCCCTCCCGCTCCAGCTCCTCGCCTATTACCTAGCCTTGGAGAGGGGCGCCGAGATCGACAAACCGAGGAACCTCGCGAAGAGCGTCACCGTCAAGTGAGGCCGTCGAGGTCCCGAGACCGCCAGGCCCACTGATGACACCGGGCGACTCGTAGCTTGGCCGTCCTCGGATTGGTCAGGGAGGCTCAGCGCCTGAACAGATCGACCCACCTCTCCGCGTTGGCCCATATCACCCTCATGGCGTTACGGAACGCGACCTTCTCGACCTCCTCCTCGCTCAGGCCCCTCGAGCGCAGCTCCCTCCAGAGGTTCTCGAGCCTCGTGACGTCCTCGAGGCCCTCCGGCTCCCGCATGTTCAGCAGCCCGAAGAAGTCCGTCCCCAGCGCGACGTGGTCGATCCCGATCCTCCTCCTTATGTGCATCACGTGGTCCGCGAGCCTCCTGAAGTCCGCCTCCGCCCCGATCGTGGGCTCTATCAGGGTGACCCCGATGACCCCGCCGTTGCCCTTCAACCGCTCGAGGACCTCGTCGTCGACGTTCCTCTTGTGCTGGTGGACTGCCGAGGCGTTCGCGTGGCTTATCACCGCAGGGAGCTCCGAGGTCTCGAGGACCTCCAGCGCTGTCCTCCTGCTCGCGTGGGCCAGGTCCACGATGACACCCAGCTCGTTGCACCTCCTGACCAGCTCGGCACCGTCGCCCGTCAGGCCGTAGTCCCGCCTTGACATGCACGACGCCGCGTATTTGTTGTCGAAGTTCCAGGTGAGCTGTAAGGACCTCAGTCCCAGCGCGTAGAAGAGGTCAAGGTCCTCGACGTCCTCCAGCGGCTCTGCGCCCTCTAGGGCCATCAGGAACCAAGTCCTCCCGTCGCCCCTCTCGACCTCCTTCACGTCCTCCGGCCGCCTGATCAGTCCTAGGTCGCGGCCGTGTTTCGAGAGGAGGCCGTAGTAGACTTTGACGTGCTCCAGCGCAACGGCCACCGGAGCCCTGACCCTGTAGGTCCCGAACCTCATTCCGTAACCGGCGGTCAGCTGGGCGGACCTGTACCCGCTGACCGTCGGCATCACGAACGCGATCGCGGCGAAGACGAGCCTCACGTTCGCCCTTCTGTACTTGGGGATATCGCCGTGCCTTCCCGGCACGTCTGCGTCGAAGTCCGCCGGCCCGAACTTCAGACCGTGCCCCGCGAACGTGTAGTAGAGCGAGACGTCCTCGTGCAGGTCGATCACGGGCGGGTTCATCGACGGCCCGTCCGCCCCTCCGGATATCACGTTTGCGCCGGTTACCCCGGCAAGCTTTATCTCCAAAAAACTTTATCATCAACAACAATGGGATGTTGCATGAAAATGATGAGAGACGCGAGAGGTCTCAGCAGGTCCCTCGTTATA
Source organism: Candidatus Caldarchaeales archaeon (assembly GCA_039630085.1). GTDB lineage: Archaea > Thermoproteota > Nitrososphaeria_A > Caldarchaeales > Calditenuaceae > Calditenuis. The sequence continues at coordinate 77,448 of JBCNVM010000002.1, read as the reverse complement.
CTGGCGGCCGCCGTGCTGGTGGTCGCGCTGGTTGCAGGGTTCTTCCTCCTTCAGCCCTCGCAGCCGCCGGCCCCGAAGGTCTTCCGGATGGCGGTGAGCGTGGACATCGACACGTTCGACCCGGCGAGTCAGACGACGACGACCGTCGCTAACATGCTCGACCACGTCGTGGAGACGCTTTTCAGGATCAACGAGAAGGGAGAGTTGCTCCCGAACCTCGCTACCGAGTACAGGTACGAGGAGGAAGGCAAAGTGGTGATCATCAAGCTGAGGTCCGGCGTCAAGTTCCACGACGGCAGCCCCCTGACTGCTCAGGCCGTGAAGTTCTCCCTCGAGAGGGTCCTCGACCCGAAGGTGAGGGTCCCGATCAGGGCGCCGTATACCCCCATTGAGCGCGTCGAGGTGGTTGACGACCTCACCGTGAGGCTCGTCCTGAAGTACCCGTTCGCGCCCCTTATCCATGCACTTACGTGGACGACGTCGGCCATCATCTCGCCTAAGACGGTCGAGACCCCGGGCAACAACTACACCTTGATCACCAGGCCGATCGGCACGGGCCCGTACGTGATCAGCGAGTACGTCAGGGGAGACAGGCTCGTTCTAACGAGAGCCCAAGAATACTGGGGCAAGCGGCCGTATTACGACCAGATCGTCTTTAAGATAGTGCCAGACGCGGCGACTCGGCTGTCCCTGATTCTGGCCGGCGAGGTCGACATGATAATGCTCCCGCCGGTTGCAGAGATCGAGAGGCTGAAGGCCAACCCCAACGTGAAGGTGCTCCTTGCGCCGAGCGACAGGCTAATCTTCATCTCCATCAACAACAGGGTCGAGCCCTTCAACGACAAGCGAGTCCGTCAGGCGCTCAACTACGCCGTCGATAAGGAATCCATCATCAAGAACGTGATGTTTGGGATCGTCGATCCGGTCGACGCGCCGATGCACAAGAGCCTCTTCGGGTACTGCCCCGTCGGACAGTATCCCTATGACCCCGCGAAGGCGCGCGAGCTGCTGAGACAGGCCGGAGTCAGGCCCGGCACGAAGGTCCTCTTCCTCTATCCGACGGGCAGGTACATCAACGACGCGGTCGCGGCTCAAGCGGTGGCGGGGTACCTGAGGGAGGTCGGGTTCGACGTCGAGATGCGGACGATGGACTGGCCGACGTACGTCGCGACCATTAACAGGCCTCCCGACCAGGTCTCTCACCACCTGCACCTGCTCGGATGGGCGCCCGCCTACCTCGACGCGTACCAGATGTTCCTCGTCTACTGGTCCGGCTACTGGCCACCGGCCGGGCTGGCGACTTCGTACTACAAGAACCCGAGGGTCGACGAGCTCTTCGATCAGCAGCTGAGGATCACCGACCCCAACGAGAGGGCGAAGGTGCTCTGCGAGATAGCCAGGATCGTCTGGGACGACGCGCCGTTCATCTTCCTCTGGACCCAGAACTTCCCGCTGGTCTACTCCGCGAAGATCAAGGGAGTGTCCTACCTGCCGAACGAGAAGTTCGTCATAGTGACCGCAGAGCCGGCGTGATAGGATCGTGGGCGGACTGCTCAACTACGTCGTAAGGAGGGTCCTAATTTCAATCCCCACCTTTTTCGGCGTCTCGCTCTTGGTCTTCATGATGGTCAGGCTTCTCCCCGGCGACCCAGCGAGGGTTATCGCGGGTCTTCTGGCGAGCGAGGAGGAGGTCCAAAGGATCAGGGCCTTCCTCGGGCTCGACAAACCCATACACGAGCAGTACATCGTTTTCCTCTCCAACCTGATCAGGGGCGACCTCGGGACCTCCGCGAGGACGGGGAGCCCGGTCATCGTGGAGATAGCCTCGCGCCTTCCGTACACCTTCGCGCTGACGCTCGCCGCGATGGCCATCGCTATCACCGTGGGAGTCCTGGTAGGCGTCTTCTCGGCAAGGCACCGCTACACCAGAGCAGACTACGCGATAACGACCGCCTCGCTCTTCGGGGTCTCGATGCCCGTCTACTGGCTCGGGATCATTCTCATCCTGGTCTTCGCGGTGAACCTGCGCCTACTCCCCGCGGCGGGAGCCGAGAGGCCCGAGAGCGTCGTCCTCCCGGCCCTAACGCTGGCGCTCTTCTCCTCGGCTCTCATAGTCAGGATGACCCGGTCCAGCATGATCGAGGCGCTGAGCCAGGACTACGTCAGGACGGCCAGGTCGAAGGGGCTCGAAGAGAGGACGGTGGTCTACAAGCACGCCCTCAGGAACGCGCTGATACCGGTCGTCACGGTGGTCGGCCTCCAGTTCGGGAACCTGCTCGGGGGAGCAGTCCTGACGGAGACGGTCTTCGCGTGGCCGGGCATCGGCAGACTGCTGTACGAGTCGATGATGGCCAGGGACTACCCGGTGATCCAAGGCGTCGTCCTGATGACCGCGGTGATCTTCATAGTGATCAACATCGTCGTCGACGTAATCTACTCCTACTTAGACCCGCGGATCAGATATGACTAGCCAGGAGACGGAGCTGCTCAGGGAGCTCGAGGGCGTCGAGGAGAGGACAAGGTTCGCGCTCCTCAGGGAGTTCTGGAGGAGGTACAGGAGGAACAGGGCCGCAGTCGCGGGGCTGGTGATGCTTTTGGGGTTCATCGCGAGCGCCCTGCTCGCCGACTACTACCCGCACAATCCGATCAGGCAGGACCTTGCGAACGCGCTGAGTCCTCCGAGCCCGGAGCACCCGCTCGGCACTGACCAGCTCGGAAGGGATGTCCTCTCGAGGATCCTCCACGGGAGCAGGATGTCCCTGCTGGTGGGGCTCGCGGCCGTCTCCTTTGGGGCGGCGATCGGGGTCGTCCTCGGTCTCCTCTCCGGCTACTTCTCGAGGTGGGTGGACATGGTGGTCCAGAGGGTCACAGACGTCCTGCTCTCCTTCCCGACCTTCCTCCTCGCCCTCTCGCTGGTCGCGATGCTCGGGGTCGGCCTCCAGAACGTGATCATCTCGGTTGGGGTGACGGCCGTCCCGGTCTTCACGAGGCTCGTGAGGGCCTCGGTCCTGACGATCAGGGAGATGCACTACATCGAGGCCGCGAGGGCACTCCAGCTCCCCAGCTACGTGATAATGTTCAGGCACGTCCTCCCCAACGCTCTCTCGCCGGTGATCGTCCAGGCCACGCTCTACATGGGTACCGCGATACTGGTCGCCGCGGGCCTCGGGTTCCTCGGGGTTGGTGTACAGCCGCCGACGCCGGAGTGGGGCCAGATGCTCGGGGAGTACTACCTCTACATCTTCTCGCAGCAGCACCTCGTGCTCGCTCCGGGCCTCGCGATATTCCTGACCGTCCTCTCCTTCAACCTGATCGGTGACGGACTCCGTGACGCCTTGGACCCCAGGATGAGGCTCCTCTAGCCGTAGAGGTGACACGCGACGAAGTGGTTGGGAGCGGCCTCGATCAACTTCGGCTCCTCGACCCTACACCTCTCGAAAGCGTATGGGCAGCGCGTGTGGAACCTGCAACCCTGCGGCGGGTTCATTGCGGACGGAGGATCTCCCACGAGCTTCACCGGCTCTCCGGACCAGAGGTCATAGAACTGCGGGACAGAAGAGAGCAGCGCCCTCGAGTACGGGTGGAGCGGGTTGCCGAAGAACGCGCCCGCCGGAGCCATCTCGCAGATCTTCCCCAAGTACATCACCGCGACGCTGTCCGCGACGTACTTCGTCACGGCCATGTCGTGCGAGATGAAGAGGTACGTGAGGTTCAGCCTCCTCTGGAGGTCCAGCATCAGGTTCAGGATAGAAGTCCTGATCGAGACGTCGAGCGAGGAGACGGGCTCGTCGGCCACCATGAAGACCGGATCGACCGCCAGAGCCCTGGCGATGCAGACCCTCTGCTTCTGGCCGCCGCTGAGCTCGTGCGGGTACCGGACGAGGTGCTCAGCCCTCATGCCCACCATGTGGAGGAGCTCGAGGGCCTCGGCGCGGGTGCCGGCCTTCCCCGCGGCCCTTAGGGCCTCCCGGAGGGTCGCCTCGACGGTCATCCTAGGATTCAGGGACGAGTCGGGATCTTGGAAGACGATCTGGAGCCGCCTCCTGACGTGAGCCGCGTTCCGGCCGTTCAGCTCGCTCAGTGGAGTGTCCCAGAGGTAGACCGCACCGCCGTCCGGCTCGATGAGACCGCAGGCGATCCTCCCTAGGGTCGTCTTCCCGCTCCCCGACTCCCCGACGACGCAGAAGACCTCACCTGCCCTCACCCCCAGCGAGACTCCATCGACGGCCTTCACCTCGCCGACCTTCCGCCTGAGGATCCCCCTGTAGACGGGGAAGTACTTCCTCACGTCCTCCAATCTGATCAGGAACTCGCCTTCAATCATACAGGAGACACCTCACGCTCCTCCCGTCACCGAGCTCGATGAGATTGGGCTCCTCTCTCACGCACCTCTCCGTCGCCAGAGGACATCGGGGATGGAACCTGCACCCCGGAGGGAGGTCGAGGAGCGAGGGCACGGTCCCCCCGATCGGCTTGACCCGCGTCTCAGTCTTGAAGCCCCTCGGTATCGACTCTATCAGCCCTCTCGTGTACGGGTGCTTCGGGTCCGAGATGATCCGCTCCGTCGGTCCGCCCTCGACGATCTGGCCGGCGTACATCACGTAGACGTAATCGCACATCTCGGCGGCCACCCCTATGTCGTGGGTGATCAGCAGGAGCGTCATGTTCATCCTAGCCATCAGCTCCCTGAAGAGGTCCATGATCTGCTTCTGGGTCGTCACGTCGAGGGCCGTCGTGGGCTCGTCCGCGATCAGGAGCTCCGGGTTGCAGGAGATCGCCATGCCTATCAGGACGCGCTGCCTCATGCCGCCGCTGAACTGGTGAGGGTAGTTGGTGAGCCTCCTGCTCGCATCGGGTATGCCGACCCTCTGGAGTATCTCCGCGGCCCGATCGTAGGCCTCCTTCTTGCTGAGGCCTAGGTGGGTCATCAGGGGCTCGGCCAGCTGCTCGCCGACCGTCAGCACCGGGTTCAGGCTGGTGAGCGCGTCCTGGAATACGATCGAGATCCTCTTCCCCCTTATCCTCCTCATCTCATCCTCGCTGAGCTTGAGCAGGTCCACCCCGTCGAGGAGGACCTCGCCCGCGACTATGCGGCCGGGGAAGGGCACGAGCCTGAGAATTGAGAGCCCGGTCATCGTCTTCCCCGAGCCTGACTCCCCGATGATCCCGACGGCGGACCCTCTCCTCACCCTCAGGCTGACGCCGTCGACGGCCCTCACGACGCCCATCGAGGTGTAGAAGTAGGTCTTCAGGCCCCGCACCGCGAGGAGCGGCTCCGCGTCCATCCTCCGTTGAGCGATGCCGTTCCGTATTTTGACTTTCCGGCTTCTTCCCGCGTCCGCTGAGGCCGGAAGAGCGCCACGACGCGCTCCGATCGACGTTGAGACCTCTCGACTTAAGTCCAGCCCCCGCGGCCGTCCGGTATGCCGGTTCGCGTCGAGTCCAGGCTGAAGAGGTTCCTCGAGCTCTGCAGGGCTTCCGGGTTCGAAGGCGCGGTAATCGTGCCCGGCCCCAACATGAGGTATCTCATCGACTTCACGCTGGAGGTCTTCGAGAGGCCCGCGTTCCTCTTGATCGGGTTCGACCGGGAGCCGGCGATGGTCGTTCCTAAGCTCGACAGGGACAGGGTCGAGGAGGCGATAGGGCGCTACTGCGAGGTCCTCTCCTACGGCGACGAGACCGGCCCCTGGGGTCTGGTGGAGAGACTGTTCTCAGGCCTCTCAGGGGTCGTCGGCGTAGAGAGGAGGCTCCCGGTGGGGCTCTACAGGGCCCTCGCGCAGAGGGCTCCGGGGCTGAGGTTCGAGGAGGTCGACCGCGTCGTCGTCGGCATGAGGGTTCGGAAGGACCCCGACGAGGTGGTCAGGCACGCGATGGCCGCTCGCGTCTTAGAGGAGGCGATGCTTCAGACGATGGCGGAGCTCAAGCACGGGACGACCGAGAGGGATGCGATGAGCAAGTTCCACCGGCTCTGCCACGACCTCGGCGCCGAGAGCGCTTACTGCCTGATCCAGTCCGGACCGAACAGCGCGAACCCTCACCTCGAGCCCACGTCGAGGACGATCCGCGAGGGCGACGTGGTAGTCTTCGACGCCTCGGTCTGCTACAGGGGTTACTACGCGGACTTCACGAGAACCCTTGTGGTCGGAAACCCCGGCCCGGAGCAGGAGCGCGTCTTCAACGTCGTGCTGGAGTCACAACAGCGGGCCCTGGACGCCGTGGCAACGGGAATTCCGGCTGAGGAGGTCGACAGAGCAGCGAGATCGGTCATAGCACGGGAGGGCTTCGCGTCGTTCTTCATACACCGCACCGGCCACGGGCTAGGTGTAGAGGTCCACGAGGCACCGGACATAGTCGAGGGCAACAGGTCTCCGCTGGAGCCTGGCATGATATTCACGATCGAGCCCGGAATATACTTGCCAGGGAAGTTCGGGGTGAGGCTGGAGGACGACGTAGTTCTGGGATCCTCAGGTTACGAGAACACGACCAGGCTCCCGAAGGCCCTCAGCAGTGTTTCGCTATGAGGGCCGGGCGCGTCCTGGTGCTAGGCGGAGCCGGTGACATAGGGAGCGCGATAGTCGAGGAGCTGGTCAAGCTGGGCGCAGAGGTCGACATCGGCGACCTGAACGTCCAGAGGGCGCTTGGGGTCGCTCGCTCCCTGAAACACTTTGGAGATGTCGGGGTCGTTAAGGTCGATGTCACCTCGAAGGAAGACATGGCCGCAGCGAGGAGGTACGATGTCGTCGTTAACGCCGTGGGGCCGTTCTACAGGCACGGTCACGTCGTTGCCTCGGCCCTGATCGAGCTGGGGATCGACGCGGTCGACGTCTGCGACGACCACGACGCCGCCGAGAGGATCCTCGAACTGCATCGACGGGCCGTCGAGAAGGAAGTCACCTTCGTCACGGGGCTCGGATGGACGCCCGGACTCTCTAACATCCTAGCGAAGAAGTGCTGCGAGGAGCTGGGAGGAGAGGTCGACGAGGTGAGCATCAGTTGGTTCGGGTCGGCCGCGGACTCGAAGGGGCTTGCGGTCGTCATGCACCTGTTCCACGCCGTCACGGGCGAGGTCCCGATGTACCTCGAGGGCAGGCTGACCAAGGTGAAGGCGGGCACGTCGCCGGCCGTCTTCGAGTTCCCCGGCGTGGGGAAGCTGAAGCTGTACTACGTGGGCCACCCGGAGCCGCTCACAATATCCAAGCACCTCAAGGTCTCCAGGAACGTGACCGTGAGAGGAGGCCTCGTCCCCGCGTGGCAGAACGGCCTGCTCAGGGCGCTGGTCGGAATGGGGCTGACCTCGACCGAGGAGAGGCTCGAGCGGCTCTCGAGGGCGGTCCACAGGGTCGAGGGCGTCTTCAGGGTCGGAGGACCTGCGCTCAGCGGCGTGAGGGTAGAGGCCGTGAGGGGCGAGAGGCGAGTTAGCTACTGCTCGGTGAACAGGATGAGGAAGTTGACGGCCGCGCCAGCCGCTCTCGGCGCCCGCCTGATCCTGAAGGGCGAGGTGTCGGAGAGGGGCGTGCTTCCGCCGGAGGCCGTCATCGATCCCCTGTCGTTCCTGGAGGGGCTCAGAGGTCTTGGCGTCGGCGTTGAGGGGCAGTAAGGCCCTAGCGGCCGTGTACGCGTCCTGCGTCGCGGCCTTCCTGCTGCTGCACCTCGTCTCGGAACCGGTCGTGCCGGAGGTCGAGGCCGTCGTCCCGGAGATCGGGTTCAACGCGACTAGGGCCTACGAGTACGCCGCCGAGCTCGCGACCCGCTTCCCGTACAGGCCCACCGGCAGCGAGGGCGCCCTTCAGGCGTCCAACTGGATCGGCGACCGACTGCGCGAGATGGGCTACGAGGTCAAGGTCCAGGAGTTCGAGGTGGTCATCGGGCAACCCAGGAAGGGGAGGAACGTCTATGCGTCGCTCAGGGGCAGCGTTCCCGAGGCGGTCGTCGTCCTCGCGAACTACGACATGGCCCCCACGAGTCATCAGGCCGCGAGCGACACGGCCGGACACGTCGGAGTCCTTCTCGAGCTGGCGCGGTCGATGAGGGAAGTCCCCAACAGGCGCGAGATCGTCTTCGCCTTCGTCGACTCGGAGGAGTGGGGGATGCAGGGAGCGAGGCACTTCGTCGAGCGGTACGAGGGCCCGCCGATCAGGGCGGTGGTGGTAGCCGAGGACCTCACCGTGGGCAACCTGACTTCGATCTACCTCGAGTCGATGGGCCAGTTCTCCGGGTACGCCCCGCTCTGGCTCAGGAGGCTCTGCAGGGACGTGGGCGACCGCTTGGGCGTCCGCGTCGAGGATCCGAGCGGCCTCTGGGAATACATCTACAGGGCGGTCGACATCTCCTTCACGGATCAAGGACCAATCATAGCGAGGGGGATACCTGCGATCGAGGTCTCGAGCAGGGGAGACGCTCCTGAGCTCGCGAGGGAGGTCTACCACACGCCAAGGGACACGATGGAGAACATGAGGGTCAATTCCTTCGAGGCTTACGGCCGCTTCGTCTACGCGCTGCTCAAGAGCCTCGACGAAGCCGGTCGTATATCTCCCTACGACGACGATTACCTCGCTCTGGACGGACAGTACGCGCCGGGTCTGGTGACTTACATCGCTCCCGCGGTCCTCGCGATACCGGTCGTCGTCCACGCGGCGTCGCTCCGGGAGAGGAGGGAGGTCAAGGGCGCGTTCCTCGAGCTCAGCGTCTACGCGACCTCCTTCGCCGCCTCCTTCTCGCTCGTCTCGGCCTCGCCTGCCCTCGGCCTCATATCGAGGTACGACACCTACCCTCCCCCGCCGCGGCATCCCTACCTCTACTCGCCTGACCCGCTGCTCTTCGCCCTTTTCGTCGCTCCTCCAGTCGCGGCCGCGGTCCTCTTCCGTCCTAGGGGACGCGCGCACCCGTTCCCCCCGATGGTCGCGCTCTCAGTCGCAGCAGTCGCCTCGCTCCTCCACAACAGGTTCGGGACCGTGGTCCTCCTCGCACCGATCGTCACGCTCTGGCCGTGGATACCGTTCGCGAGGCAGTGGCCCGTCAAGGCTCTCCTGTTGGTCTCGGGCCTCAGCACGTTCCTAATGCTCCTGATCGAGTTCGGCGAGAGGATCCTCCTCGGGCCCCTGATCGCGTGGTACCTGCTCTTGGGAGTAGCGTACGGTCAGTTCCAGATGACCGGCAACCTGATCGCCGCGTTGGTGGCCGGCGTCATGACTTACCTGCTGCGACGCTTCATACTGTGGCCGTGATCGCCACCGTGAACATGCGACCCGTTGCCGCTACGGGGCGTGCGGACTGCCCGCGCGTTCGATCAGCGAGCCAGTGGCTTCGGAGAACGACGTGAGATAAGATTAACTGCGACCGAATGACGTTCCTCGACAAGCCTGCTCGGTCGGCTCCGACTCTCGTTAAAGGGGGCTTCAACCCTTAAATGGCGTTCAGCCCATTTTATTTTTGTGGGTGCCCCTTGAAGCTATTCTACGCGTCTGTCGCGATCGCCCTCGTCCTCGTTCTGGCTCTCTCGTATGCTGCGGCCTCCACGGCCCTCAGCGCCTACAGAGGCTGGATCAATTACGAGAATCCATACCTAGACGTCCTGATCGAGGTCGATCGCGTAAAGGTTTCGGGTAGGGCCGCGGTGAAGCACGTCGTCTTCATACTTCTCGACGGCTTAGACGTCAGGGTCCTGAACGACCTGAGTCGCGAGCACGAACACGTAGCCGCTCTTCTGTCCCTCGGCGCGTTCTACCCGAACGGCCTGTCGAACTTGCCCACTTACTCCCTGCCCGCAAGGGCTTCCGTGCTCACGGGAGCACCTCCGGAGGTGAACGAAGCGTCCTCGAACGACTTCAAGAGGCCCCTTGAGGTCGACAGCCTAGTCAAGGTCGCCAAGGACTCGGGATACAAGATCCTCTGTAGCGGCGACGAATCCTTCAGGACCCTGTTTTCGCCCCTCATCGACGAGTGCGTCAGTGTCGCTGAGGGCGGAGGGCACGGCGCCCTCTCCATGAGCGAAGGCTACGAGCTATTCAAGAAGCACGTCAATATGGGTTACAGGGCCTTCCTGTGGATCGGGGTAAACGACGTAGACATAATGGGACACAACGCAGGTTTTCCCGGAGAGGAGTACAACGCGACCGCAGTGAACGCGATCCAGTTGACCTTGAACTTCTTGGAGTCCTTGAGAAAGGACGGCCTGAGCGACGACACGTTGATAGTCATCTTAAACGATCACGGGTTCAAGAGAGGAGCGTATCACGGAGGACCCGAGCGCGAGGTGAGGAGGGTCTTCTTGCTGTTGCTGGGACCTGTCGTGAAGCCCGGAGTCTACGAAGCGGCGTTCACGCACAACGACATCGCTCCCACGGTATCGATGATAATGGGGTGGAGGATCCCCGCGAACTCCATGGGCACCGTGCTGGACGGAGGCCTCGCCCTCCCCAGTGATTCCGTCGAGCGTTACCGGAGAGCATCGGTCGAACAGGGGCAGAGGGTTGTCGGAGCGTTGAGCGAGGCGGCCGGCCTCAGGACTGATCCAACGTCGGACCCTTTGAGCCGATACGACCTGGTGACGAAGGAGCTGAGGAGGGAGGGCGGGACCCTGAGGTTAGCCCTGGCCGCCGCGGCGACTTCCTTCGCAGTCGGGGCGGCAGGACTCGCGTTCAGAGTCACCTTAGTCAGAGGTTTGCGGAGGCACTTGATTCCGCTGATCGCGGGACTGCTGGCGTACGAGATTTCGTTCTGGACATCCTACGCGTTGAACGACGGCCCCTTCAGTCTCTCGGAGGTAGTATCGTTCGAATGGCTGATGGGCAGGATCCAGGCGAGCGTAATCGTCGGAGCTCTGGTCGCGGGCCCCCTCATCGGGACGGTCGGGTTCGCGCCCTCTAGGAAGGGCCTGCTGAGGGTTCTAGTGACCGTCGTCTTCACGGCGCTGTCCGTGATACTCGTCAGCCTGGCTTACGCGTTGCCGTTCTACGTCGATTACGGCGTCAGCTTCAGGTTCCCGTTTCCGGACATGAACGACGCGCTGTTCTTCTTCAACGCGCTGATGAGATCCGCCTTCGCGGGGTTCTTCGGAACACCTCTGATGGCGGTCGCTGGTGTAGCGCTCTTCGCTTCGAGGTGGCTGAACTATCGGCTCCGTGGAGGGTGTGGAGTTCATGAAGGGTGATCGGGCCCACGACGTAGCGATAATCGGAGCCGGCGTCGTGGGGCTTTTCATAGCCTATCATTTGTCAAAATACGACGTCGACGTAGTAATGGTGGAGAAAGAGGCCGAGCCCGGGTTCGGGGTTTCGAAGGGACACGCGGGCGTTCTGCACGTCGTCCAGCTGCCCCTCAAGTCCACTAAGAGCGCGCTGTGCCTGCAGGGCAACAGGATGTACGACGCGGTAGCTGCAGAGCTGAAGGTCAAACTTTGGCGACTTCCGGCGCTCCTAGTGGCGCGCTCGTTCGGGCAGCTCCTCATCATGCCGCTCATCTACGCGGTCCTGAGGCTCTACTACGGAGCCAAAGGTTTCGATGTGTCGGTGGTGAACGGCGCCGAGTTGAGGGCCCTGGAGCCCAACGTGATAGGTTACGCCGCCATCAGGATCTCGGGCTACGGCGTCATCGATTCCTTCGATCTGGTGTACAAGCTGCACGATGTCTCCAGGAGTCGCGGCGTGAAGTTCCTCTTCAACACAGAAGTCGTAGGAATAGAAATCGAGCCGGACTGCGTCGTCCTACGGACCAACCGGGGTCCCGTGAAGTCGAAGTTCCTCGTCAATGCGGCGGGTCTGGAGTCCGACAGGATAGCGAACCTCAGCGGAGCCGAGGAGTCACTGGTCACGAAAAGGGGAGCGATGCTGGTCTTCGAAGGGCTTCAGGTCAGGAGCGTCGTCGCGCCCCTCCAATTGGTTCGCGGAGGGGAGACCAAGGGCGGCGGGATAATACCGACGGTCTGGGGCAGGACCATCTGGGGGCCGAACCTCGCCAGAGGGGGCTCGAGGGACGACAAGGGAGTTTACCCGGAGGACGTCGAGGTGCTCACTGCCAGATTCGGCGGGATCGTCAGGAGTAGGGGCAGGCTCCTCAAGGCGTACGCCGGCGTAAGGCCCTCGCACGTCCGCGGCGACTTCGTCATCGCCTACTCCCCTAAGACCTTCAGGATCGTGAACCTAGTGGGCGTCGAGTCGCCGGGGTTCACGGCCGCACCTGCCATCGCCGTGATCGTGCTGAACATGCTCAAGAGAGCTGGCTTGGATCTCGAGCTGAAGACCGGCCTCCGGGATCCCGAGTTCCCGCGTAAGACCCGGGAGCTGCTTCAGGTCGACCCGACCGCGGTCAAGGGCCCGAGGGGCATCGTCGTCTGTCCGTGCATGTCCGTCAGCCTGGCTGACATCGAGGAAGCGGTCAGGGCGGGATCCAGGACGCTCGATGGTGTGATGTTCAGGACGGGGCTGGGCATGGGGTCCTGCCAGGGTCAGCACTGCTTAGGCAGGGCGATAATCGAGGTGCTGAGGTTGACCGGTCTCAACCCAGAGGCCCTCGTCAAGGGAAGTGAGGGCTCTTGGCTGGTAGAACGGTCATAGGGGCGGGACTAGCTGGGCTCTCGCTCGCCAAGGAGCTGCTCGAGAGGGGGATCGACGCGAGGGTCATCGAGACAAGGCGCAGGCTGGGCGGCATCTCCGCGACGGACCCAGAGGCCATGAGCATAGTGGACGAGGTCTCTCGGGAGGTGAGGGTCGAGACCGAGAGGACGGCCGTTAGGGTCAGAGGCGAATTAGTGGCCGTCTCGAGTGATGGAGTCGAGGGCTTGAGGGGCTGCGTGGTGGCCACCGGTTTCAGGGTCCTGACGCCCGCTGAGCTGGGGATCTTCGGAGACAGGCCCTCTGGTGTGTACCCCTATCACGCGGTCCTGGACCTCCTGACGGAGGGGCTCGTGCCGGGCAGGCACGTAGCCCTGTACGGTCTGAACAGGTACAGCGTACTGCTCGCATCCAAGCTCTTAGAGCACGTCATAGGAGTCGTCGTAGTAGACCCCTCCGGCCCGTCGAAGGACGACCCCGAGTTGAGAGTCCCCGACGAGGTCACGGTTCTGAGGGGCAGGGTCGAGCGGATAAGGGGACGAGGCAGGCTGTCGTCCGTGTACGTAAACGGCGAGGCCCTCGGGGTTGACGCGCTCGTGATAGCGATGTTCGAACCTTGGAACCCCTTCCCCGAGTTCCCCGCGGTGGGACACGCCGCCATCGACGTCTACGACCCGAAGGTCCTGATGGAGGCCTCCGAGCTGCTAGCGGACAGGTTATCCTGCGGGTGCGGGAGGACCGTGAAGGTGAGCGTGAGAGGGAACCTGAAGGTCTTCCCGGAGACCTTGTGCGGATGCCTGAGGAGACTCCTCGTGATGGGTCGTAGGGGAGCCACGGCGACGATCGAGGGCAGAAGGTACGAGCTGAAGGAGGGTTACGCGGTGATCGGAGTTCCGGGCGATGCCGAGCTCGTGGAGGTCGTCGCGGGATGAAGTACGGCGTCGTCGACATAGGGAGCAGCAGCATCAAGCTCTGCGTCTACGACGAGCAGCTGAACTGCGTCCACAGGGAGAGGGTGAGCGTGCCCCTCCGGAGGACCGCGGAGGGTCACGTCGAGCAGAGCGCGACTGCGATAAGGGAAGCCCTGCTGGGATTCGTGAAGAGGCTGAGGGGCTACGGAGTCAAGCTGGCCGGCATAACCACCTACAGGGGCTCGGTGCTGGCGTGGGACAAGGGAGGTCAGCCACTGACCGACGTGATCACGTGGCTCGACGTCAGGGGCAGGGCGGTGACGTCCAGGCCGCTCTACAGGGCGCTCAGGCTCGTCCCCGTGCTGAGGAAGGTGATCAGGCCGGACAGCCCCGCGGTCAGAATCAAGTGGCTCCTGGAGAGCGACCCCGCGCTCAGGGAGGAGGTCTCTAGGGGAGAGGCGTTCGTCGGCACCTTGAGCTCCTACGTAGCCTACGTCGCCTCCAAGAGGTACCTGAACGATCTGTCCAACGAGGCGCTGACCGGCCTCATCCACCCCAAGACGACGAAGAGGCTTGAGGTCGTCTACACCCTGCTGGGCATACCCGAGTCCGTGGGCCCCGAGATCGTGGACAACTGCGGCCACATCGGGTCGATCGAGGGCGTCGACGTCGCGGCCCTGATAGCCGACCAGCAGTCCGCGATCATAGGCTCCTCGTGCCTCAGGGGAGACTGCTTGAAGATCACCAGCGGCACGGGGACGTTCGTGGACGCGACGGTAGCCGACTTCACGATTCCGGGCGGCGAGCTCATACCGTTGGTGGTCTACAACATCGGCGGTCGAAGGGCGTATGCCATCGAGGGATACACCTCCGCCGGTGGATCGACGGTGGAATGGCTCTGTAGGGTCGGCCTTCTGGACGATGTAAGAGGACTCGACAGGGCCGTCACGGAGGCTGAGCACGCGACGGTGTTCGTCCCCTCGCTGATCGAGACCAGGTTCCCCCGGAGGAAGGGAGGCACAGGTCTTCTCTACGGACTATCGCTGGCGCACAGCAGGAGCGACATGGTCAGAGGGGTCCTGGAGAGCCTGGTGTTGTCAGCCCACAGCATCGTCGAGGCCGTCGAAAGGGTGGCCGGGAGACGCAGCGTGATAAGGGCCGACGGCGGGCTCAGCAACAGCGCCTGTTACCTCAAGCTCCTGTCGACGGCGTGCGGTCGCAGGGTCGAGAGGGTCAGGGGAGCGGACGCCTCAGGCAGAGGCGTGGCAATGTTGTTGGCGCTGTACGACGGCACGCTATCCATGCGGGACTTGGAGGAAAGGGCTGACGTGGACCTGATCGCCGAGCCCGGAGAGCTCGAGGTAATGGTCGATGCGAACGCGTGGAGGAGGGCCGTGAGATGGGCCTAGAGGAATTCCTCAGAGATGTGTGCGCGTCCTTGGGCGACGACGTCAGGACGGACGAGGAGGAGATCAGCAGGTACTCGAGGGACTGGTGGCCTCTGGCGATGCTTCTGGAGAGGCTGGGATCTTGGAACTTGAGACCCAAGGCCGTGATTTCCGTCGAGAGCGCCGAGGAGGTCTCGTACGTGCTCAGGAAGGCGAACGAGCACCGGGTCCGGGTCGTGGTGCACGGAGGCGGTTCCAGCGTTACCGGAGCCTCCGCTCCCCCGGACGACTGCGTGGTGTTGAGCTTGGGCAAAATGAAGAGAGTGGTCGACTTCAGCGAGGAGGACCTGACGGTCACCGTGGAGGCGGGAGCGCTGCTCTGCGACCTCGAGGAGTGGCTCAACGTCAGGGGATACACCCTGAGGCACGTTCCCCAGTCGTTCCATCTAGCCACCGTAGGGGGCTGCATAGCGTCTATGAGCTCGGGTCAGTACAGCACCGGTTACGGCAACGTCGAGGACTTGGTCCTGAACCTCGAGGTCGTGACGCCCACCGGAGAGATCCTGAAGACAAGGAACGTGCTGACGCCCCGTTCGTCCATGGGCCCCAACCTGGTTCACCTCTTCGTCGGTTCGGAGGGGGCCTTCGGCGTGATCACCAAAGCTACTCTGAGGGTGCTCCCTTTACCGAAGTACTCGGTCAGGGCCGCCTTCGGGACGCGGAGCTTCAGCGCAGGCTTGAGAATCGTGAGGGAGCTGATAGTCAACGGGATGAGACCTTCAGTGGCCCGATTATCGGACGAGTCCGAATCGGTCGTGAGGTTCGGTTCGAACGAGCCGGTGCTGTTGCTGAGTTACGAGGGTTACGAGCAAGAGCTCGTGACGACCACATGGGAGAAGGCTAGGAATAGGGTGGAGGAATTAGGCGGCTCTTACATGGGCGAGGGACCTTACGACTCGTGGCTCAAGTCCAGGTTCAACTACTTGAATGAAATGAAGCTGCTGGACTCGATGGGTCTTTGGTTTGAGACCGTAGACGTCGCGGCAACATGGTCCAAGATCCCGAGGCTCCACGAGTCAATGCGGAGCAGGATGAAAGAGCTCACGGGAGTAGCCGGAGTATTGGCCCACGCTTCGCACTTTTACGTGAACGGAGGCGCCCTGTACTACACCATCGTGTATGAGAGGGACCCGGCCTTGTATTGGAAGATAGTGAAAACGGCGTTCGATGTGGCGCTGGAGTTCGGCGGGACGATAAGCCATCACCACGGCGTCGGACAGCTGAGGAGGAAATGGGTTGAAAGGGATCCCGGCCCTGCTTCAATCCTTCTATCTAAAATAAAGGATGCTGTCGACCCGAACAACGTATTATATTCTAACATATGCTGAAAAACGCACGAAACGCAATCGAGCAGGCTAGAGTGACCTGAGAGAAGGGTCCCGCGGAGGTTAATTCGGGCTCTACGGTCACGAGGTGCTCCCTGAGGTCCTAGCGTATCCGCTGAGACCGATATCCGGGAAGACTCTATTTTCCGATGTCCCTCCGATCAGACCTTGGAAGTGTTAAGGTTACGTCGTGTCAATGGACCACGCTGAGAGGCGGTGGAACTGGCTGAAACGGTCTGAGAAATCCGGCTCGAAATCAGGCGGTATTCTGGACCATACCGCCGAAGCCGGCGGTCTTCGTCGACGCCACGGGCACTGGGGCCTGCTTCACCGGAAGCTTCCTCTTGTAGAAGTCGTCCGAGAGCTTCCTCCCGGTCCTCCTCTCCCACTCCTCTATAGAGACGCCGTAGACCGACTGGATCCTGTCCCTGTACCACTCGGGGATTACGTTGAAGGCGCAGAACGGGATGATCCTGTTGTCCGGAGTGAGGTAGTGGATGTCGCACCTCCTGAGCCGCTCCTCGTCGTGGTTGTACTTGTCCTGGAAGTGCATCATCCCGAGGAAGAGAGACCTCCTGTGCCAGTCGCCGACGCTCTTGTAATCGTGCTTGACTAGGATGTCGAAGAGCATCCTCTTGAGGTTCATGCCCGCGGGCTGCCTCCGCTCGTCGATGAACTTCCCGATGTTCCAGAGGACCTTCAGCCCGACCCAGGCCCTGTTCCGGCCGGCCTCGATCTCCTCGGCCTTGTCCTGGAGGTACTTGACTAGGCCCTCGACGTCGACGAACGCAGTCAGCGGGACCATCCTGTCGCCGTCCTTGAAGACGTAGGTGCCTGCACCGCAGGCGAAGTGGATGCTCAGCTCGTAGTGGGCCCTCCTGGTCAACGCCTCGAGGAAACCGGTCAGCGGCGTACAGGCAGGGACCGGGAACCATGCGTCCTTCGGGATCTCGCCGCCGGTCTGCTCCTCGATCCTCGCGATGCAGTCGGGGATCGTGATCCTGTACTTCTCCCGCTCCCTCTTCGGCATCCTGCCCGTGAGGCTGACCGGCTGGAAGTTGACCGCCCTGATGACGTCGACGTTCGCGAACCCGAAGCGCACGATGTCGCCGAGCTCGTGGTCGTTGACGCTCTTGATGACCGTGGGGACCAACACTATCCCGACGCCGAGCTTCCTCGCGTTCTCGAGGACGCCGGGCACCTCCCAGTGGTTCTTCGGGTTGGTCCTGGGGGTGACGCCGTCGAAGCTCAGGTAGAGGTTGCTGATCCCGGCCTCCTTCAGCCTCTTGAAGTACTCGAAGTCCCTGCTGAGCCTGATGCCGTTCGTGTTGAGCTGGATGTGGTCCACGCCGACCTGCTTCAGTATCCTCACGATCTCCGGGAGGTCGTCCCTCAGCGTAGGCTCACCCCCGGTGATCTGGATCGAGTTGCCCGGGACCGGCCTCTCGGCCCTGAGGTTCAAGGCCATCTCCCTGATCTGCTCGAGGGTCGGCTCGTAGATGTAGCCGGCCTTCTCGGCGTAGAAGAAGCAGTACCAGCAGTGGAGGTCACACCGGTTCGTGATCACGAGGTTCGCGAGACCGGTATGGCTCAGGTGGCTGCTGCAGAGGCCGCAGTTGGCCGGACAAGCGCACCTCGGCATCTCGACGTCGGGATTCCCTGTCCCCTTGCCGTCCTTCAGCCACCTAGCGAACTTGTAGTACATCTGGGCGTCTCCGAAGTAGAGCTCGTCGAACTCGCCGTGTACGGGGCAGACCTTCCGGATGTAGATCCTGTTGTCCTCCTCGAAGACCTCGGCCGGGAGGATCCTGTTGCACTCAGGGCAGATGCTCCTGGTGGTCGTCACGAGCCTCTGCTTAAGCTCACGCCTGACCTCCTCGACCGTTACCGCCATTTCAGCCGGCCGAGCTCCGAAGGTGATTTAAGCGTTCTCACACGAAGCATACGGTGAAAACTCGGAGACGCACCCAGATGACCTCTCAACCGCCACGCAGCGGGAGTGGAGGCTCGCAAGGGGCCCTGCACCAGTCAGGAGGAGGTCCGAGAGGCCGGAGATCCGGAGCTGAGCCCGAGGGTCTGGGCCCGTTCTCCGGGAGGCGCTCATTCCGATGGTCTGAGCCGCGAGAGACGGCCTCCTGACCGCGCGTCACCTCGATGCGGATGCCCCTTCCCTTTCAGAGTTATATTATCGCGCTCTCATCCGGCGAATCGCCTTGACGGCCGTGAAGCCCACGGAGGTCGTAGAGCTTCCCGAGCCGCCGAGGCCTGGTCTACGGTCTTACCTGCGGGCCGTGGGACCCGGCGTCATCATGACGTCGCTGGCGATCGGCGCGGGCGAGTGGATCCTCTTCCCGGCAGCGGTCGTGAGGTTCGGGCCTTACTTGATGTGGGCGGCGGCGTTCTCCTGCGTGCTCCAAGCGGTGCTCGCGGTGGAGTCGATGAAGACCATCGTCTACTGCGGACAGCCTGTCCACAAGTTCTACCAGAGGCTGTGGCCCGGAGGCATCGCGTGGGCCTGGGTGTGGTCCGTCTTGCTCTTCGTGCCCGTAATTTGGCCCGCCTGGGCCATCTCGTCGGCGACGGCCGCGGTGGCGCTGCAGCTGGGGACCCTACCCGGTCCTGCCCACTCGGGTCTGGTGCTCGCTTGGGGAGTGATAGCGCTGGTCGCTGGGCTCGGCGTCCTTCACGTCGGCAGGAAGATCGAGAGGACGCTGGAGTTGTTGAGCTGGCCCATCGTAATCCTGATGCTCGTGACGATCTCGGCCGCGGTGGTGATCGCCGCACCGACCTCCGCTTGGATCGAGGTCGGCAGGGGGATCTTCACGGTCAACCTCCCGAGGAACGCGGATTGGTTCGTCCTCGCAGCGGCCATCGCGTACATCCCAGCCGGCTTCGGCTTCAACCTGATGATGAGCAGCTACGCGAGGGACAAGGGCTGGGGGATGGGAGCCAAGGCCGGCTACATCTCGGCGATCATCGGAGGGAGGAACATGAAGCTCTCGACGGACGACATGCCCTTCACCGTCACCCCTGAGAACCTCCGGAGGTGGAAGGGGTGGCTCAACGTGCTGAGGGTCGACTCCTGGATAGTGTTCAGCCTCGTGTCGTTCGTCACAGTTTACGTCACGACGACGATGGCTTATTCCCTCCTGGTGCCGCGGGGACTTACCCCGACCGGGTTCGCGGTGGCCGCCGCTCAGGCCGAGGCCCTCAAGGCCGTGGCGGGCGCGCTGGCCTGGGTGATCGTGCTCCTCGGAGGCTTCTGGATCCTCTTCGACACCCAGTGGGGCCTCATGGACTCCGTCAGCCGTGTGATCACGGACAACTTCTGGATGGCGAGCGAGAGAGTCAGGAGGCTCTTCAGGGACGACGTCAGGAGGCTCTACTACACCGTGCTCTACCTGATCTTCGGGGTCTCGATGGTGCTGATGGTGGGCGCGATAACCATGAGGTGGGCTCAGCCCTTCGAGTTGGTGGCGCTCGGGGCGAACCTCGGCCTCTTCGCGCTGACAATCGCGTTCCCGCTGCAGATAGTCGTCAACTACAAGTTCCTACCGAAGGAGATACGCGGGGGCCCTGTTACGACGCTGCTCCTCGTGGCCGGGACGTTCTTCTACGGCTACTTCCTAGTCGCGGTCCTGCTGCAGACGCTCTTCGGGATCAGGCTGTAGCGTAGTAAGCGACCCTCAAGTCAGTCCGCGGATCTTCGGACTTCAGGTAAATACGAGGCGCACGGACGACGCGGGCGGGTTGAGGGCATCAATCGTCCTCTCGAGGGCAGACGGGTCATCGATGATGGTGAGGGACTACCTGCTTCAGGTGCTGGGCTTCGAGGTCATGGAGGTCGGGGGGCTTGAGGTCCTGTCGAAAGGGAGCTTCAGGGCCTACGTCCTCAGAGGCCCCCACCTCCACGCGACCGTCGAGGAGCTCACCTCATTGGAGTCCGATCTGCTGGTCGTGGCGTCGACTCATCGTTCCGAGCACGGCGTCAGGGCGCTGACCGTCCATTCGACCGGCAACTGGACGTCGGAGGCTTCTCACGGCGGCCTGCCCAGGAGGATCTCGGCGACGCACGCGGGGGCTACGAGGGTCGCCTTCGACGCGCTGACCGAGGAGGCCCGGTCCGACAGGAAGCTCGAGGGCTGGTGGGTGGGGCTGGAGGTGACCCACCACGGCCCTTACTCGCCGGTCCCGCTGATCTACGTGGAGTTCGGCGGGCCAGAGGACGCGAGGAGGGACCCGGCCGCGGCTGAGGCGGTCGCGGAGGCCTGCGTGAGGACAATTGGGTCCAGCTATCCCTCGAGCAGGGGCTCGATAGGCGTGGGAGGAGGGCACTACGCGCCGACCTTCACGAGGGTCATGGCCCATCGCCTCTACGACGTCACGCACGTCCTCCCGAAGTACTGCATGCCCGAGGGGGTCGACCTGCTAGGTGAGGCCGCGGCGAGCGTTCGCGACGGTTGCAGGTATCTGCTCGTCGACTGGAAGGGCACTCCGGGCCAGCACAGGCCGGCGGTGGCGGCGATCGCCGAGGAGCTCGGGATAGAGCTCGTAAAGCTGTGAGACGGCTCGAACGGGATGAGACGACACTAAAATATACGGGTATAACGCCGTTAATCGAGGAAAATCATGCTGCTGCCGAGCGAGATCGAGGCGAGGTGGCTTCTGCCGACGCTGAGGGCCCTTGTGGTGAAGAGGCTGGTCCTCGAGTACGGGCTGACGCAGGAGAGGACCGCCCACCTCCTCGGGATAACCCAGGCCTCGGTGAGCAACTACCTGAGGGCGGTAAGGGGAAGGGCCTATTACGCGGGCCCGAAGATCCAGGCCCTCGAGAGGTACGCCGACGAGATAGCCACGGTCGCCTTCGACAGCCAGGACCCCCACAGGGTCGTCAAGGCGATCCAGGAGGCGATGGACAAGATAAGACAGGACAGGACCCTCTGCGAGCTTCACAAGTACCTCGAGCCCGAGCTTGACGTGGAGAACTGCGACATCTGCGGTCACGGCCAGTGAGGCTCTCCACAGGGCTCTCAGAGAGAGGCGCTCAGTTACCCCATGGCCGATCATCGGCTCACAGGAGAGTCCTTCATCATCGCGGCCCTAGTGCCCCGTACGGAGAGATAAACCTGAGACCGTCTGAACAGCTAGAAATAACGGCCCGAGGTGGTTGTGGGGCATGAGGGCGGGAGAGGGCACGACGAGGAGGTTCGGAGCGAGATACGGGGCCAGGTTGAGGAAGAGGGTGGAGGAGCTGGAGAAGACCCAGTACGCCACCTACAAGTGCGAACGGTGCGGCAGGGTCACGGTCAGGAGGGTCGCGGTCGGTATCTGGCAGTGCAGGAAGTGCGGTCACAAGTTCGCCGGCGGAGCCTGGGCTCCGAGCCCGACCTGAGCGATGCACCCCTGCAAGCTCTCCGTCACGCTGGTGAGCCCGCACGCCCAGATCCTCTTCGAAGCCCTTCGGCCGGAGGCAGGCCCTCTTCCGGGAGGCAGGTCCGCCGCCAACGTCGAGTGCTCCGGGGAAGCCCTGAAGCTCGAGATCGAGGCCGACGACACGGTCGCGATGAGGGCCGCCGCGAACTCGTTCCTCAGGTGGATCTCCGCGATGGAGAAGTCTCTGGGCGGGATCGAGGCCTTCACGCGAAGAGGGTAAGAGCTTCGACCTGGTGCGACGCGTTCGGGACCTCTCCTGCGACCTCAGACCCTCCAGACCAGCGCAAGGAGCTCGCCTGTGATGCCGAGGACCGCGCCGATGACGAAGCCTCCCATGCCCAGGAGGCCGACGGCCGAGAAGACGAGAATGACCGTTCGCCGGGTTTGGGCCTGCTCCGGACGGCTGGACAGCAGGAGGGCGGCGGCGAGGACCACCGCGCCCGACAGGAGGCCTACCGAGGATAAGGCCAGCCATAGCGACCCCATCATCCCCCACATCGGCATCATCCGGCTCCACGTGGGCGTCCAGCTCCACCAGGCCCATACCGCGAGCCCCGTCACGCCTCCGACGACCATGAGGACCCCGGCGACGAATGAGACGGCGAAGGCCGCTACGGGTTTCTGAACGGACGTCAAGCCCGCATCACCCTCCTGCATAAAAGGGTTGAAAGAAAAAGGTGTTCTTGGCACGCGATGAAACGGAGCTCAGGAGACCGCGAAGGGCGGGCCGACGTCCATCACGATCCGCCTCATGTCCACCAGTTCGATCTCCCTCGGGTCGCCGTAGTAAGGCTGGCCGTCGACGTAGACGCGCAACTTCATCCCCGAGCCCCTGAGGTCAATGTCGAGCACCCCCTCCTCGCCCATCGGCTGGCCCCAAACGTCGAAGAACTGGCCGAGGGTCGCTCTGATCCTCCTCGGAGCCTCGACGTGTATGACCCCCGTCGGGTCGTGAGTGTGGACCCAGTACATGCACCTGTTGGGGACGACGCCGACGTTGGCCGGAACTTCCCTCCTCTGTCCCCTCACGTAGATCTCGAGGATCGCGTGGACGTGATAGGCCGTCTGCTCCCCAGACCAGCACTCGATGCCGGAGATGGGCGCGCCGACGACGCTGGGAGGTGGCTGCCTGCTCAGCACCAAGTATCCGCCCAACAGGAGCGCGACCGCTACCGCAGAGAGGTATCCCAGCCTGACACCGTAGAAGCGAAGGGGGTGCCTGGCCCTCTCATGGGCCCGAAGGGCGTTCTCGGACCCGAAGGTCGCTCCGCACCTCCTGCACCGGTACCTCATCGTCGAACCAGTTGTCCAGGGCCTGCGGATTAAGTCTCGTTGAAACGGAGCTCTGAAGGACCCGGCAGCGTTGAGCGCCCTGAAGGAGACGAGAGCGTTTCAGACCGTTTCACCCAAGGCCCAAAATCCGGTCGAGGGCAATACGTGGTGGGCGGGCATGAGGGGATGGATGGTCTTGGTCCTCACAGCCGCGGCAGCGATCGCCCTCTCGACGGCTGTAGTCTTTGCTGTGATCGCACCGGCTGTTCAGCGGCCGGCGCCTCAGACGTGGGGCGCGCCGACGGTTCCGCAGCAGTCGACCCCACAGGCCTGGAGCCGCGCGATGGGGCCCTACGCTTGGGGCTGGATGGGCAGGATGATGGGAGTCTGTCCGTGCATGGGCTGGACGTGGGGGAATCCCCCGCAACCTCAGCCTCAGCAGCAGGCACCGGCGCGGGAGCCCGACGTTGAGCTCGTGGTCTACGCGGGAGACTTCGGGTTCGGGACAAGCAGGGACTCGATAACGACGCCCGGTCCCGAGATCAGGGTGAAGAGGGGCTCGCTGGTGAAGCTGACCCTCGTGAACGTCGGGAACGCGGTCCACGTCCTCACGGTCGTCAACGAGCTGAGGGAGGACCCGAGTGCGTCACCGTCCTTTCCAAGCGCCCAGGCGGGGACGCCCTCTAACCCCTTAGCGCCGGGACAGAGCGTCACGATCTACTTCGTCGCAGGGAGGCCGGGGACCTACTTCTACGTCTGCAACGTTCCGGGACACGTCACGCTCGGGATGTGGGGCAGGTTCGTGGTGGAGTGACTTAGCCTGCCACGAGCCCCACGGACCAGTCGTAGAGCCTCCTCCAGAGCGTCCTGTTGAGGGCGACGATGAAGAGGGTCATGACGCTCACGTAGACCGAGAGTGAGAAGACGTCCCCGGAGAGGGCCGCGCCCGCGATGACCTTCCCCAGACCGGGCAGGGGAGTCTCGTAGACCACGCCGCCGACCTCGACCGCCTCGGCCACCACGGTCGCGTTCCAGGCCCCGCCAGCGGTCGTGATCGCTCCGGTGATCAGCGAGGGCAGCGCGTAGGGCAGGTAGATCGTCGAGAGGGAGTATCCGAACCCGAGGCCGCAGAGGCTCGAGAGCTCGCCGTAGGACCTGTCGACCCTCATGAAGCCCGAGAGGACCGAGTAGAAGACGTAGTACTGCGACCCGATCAGCATCATCAGTATCGACGCGCCCTCCAGCCCGAGGCGCCCCAGCGAGGCTAGAGCCGGCGCGAGGACCGGGAAGAGGAGGGGAGCAGGGAAGGAGGCGATCACCTGCACGACCGGAAGGAGGGCCCTCCTGAGCCCCTCCCGAACGGCGAAGAAGTAGGCGACCGGGATAGACCAGGCGGCCGCTATCGCGAGGACCGCCAGCACGCGGGCCGTGGAGACGGCGAGGGCCGCGGAGACCCCGAGCCAGTCGACGCCCGAGAGCCTGGAGAGCCCGAGGCGGAGGGACTCATAGAGGTCGGGCCCGTACTCCGCCGCGAGGGAGACCGAGGCCGCGCCGAGGACGACCGCCGCGACGGCCGCGACCCAGGGGACGATCCGGACGCGGGACTGGACGACGTGGAAGACCTGCAGCGGCACCCTGATCTGCTTCATCCGAGCTAACCTTCCTAGGCCTGCGTCGCCGAACGTCCTGAACCCGGAGGCGATCGCCGATATCCCCGTGACGAGGGCCCTGGGTGGCGCGAGCCTCACCTCGTGCTCGAAGTCCCCCTCGACGGCCTTGGTGACGATCGGACCGTAGACCGCGAACTGGACCACTCCTATCGTGAACAGCGTCAGCGAGAGCAGGACCGCGAGCGAGGCGGCGTCGCCGGCGGCCGCGTACTTCTCGACCAGGTAACCGACCCCGTGGACCCTGAGCTCCTCCCTTCCGAGGACCATCACCTCGCTCGCGGAGAGGAAGAACCAAGCGTTCGCCGTGGAGGGCTGTAGGTTCGAGAGGACCCTAGGTGCTGCGGCCGGGAGGTAGACCTTCGTCAGCCTCTCGGGGAAGGGGAGGTTCCAGAGCCTTATGCCCTCCCTCAGCTCGACCGGGATGCTCCTGACGGACTCGTAGACGCCGAACGCAAAGTTCCAGAAGGTGCAGGTGAAGATCAGGAAGACCGAGGCGAGCTCGGGCCCGAGGACCGGCGAGACCCTGGCGAGGGAGATGACCGCGATCGGGAAGAAGCCGAGGATCGGGACGCTCTGTAGTACGTCGAGCACCGGGACGACCAGCCACTCGACCCTCCTGTTGAGGGCGGACGCGATGCCGATCGGAACGGCCGCGAGGACCGAGACGGCCAGTGCCACCAGTATCCGCAGCCAGGAGGCGCCGACAGCCGTCAGAATCTCCAGTAGGTCCAAGGCCTCACCTCAGTGGAGGCACACCCCGCCGGCCGGCCCCGACGCGGCCTCGTAGCAGCGGTCGCAGAGGACCCGGCCCCTCAAGACGTTGATCCGCCTGAGCTCAGCCCCGCAGGACTCGCAGCGAGCTGACATCGACCCTGCCCTCCTTCAACATCTCCCTTACGCAGTACCTGGGGAAGGACTTGAGGAGGACCTTCCTGTCGGGGTCAAGGGGGAGCGAGTCGACCAACCTGTCGATCTCCTCCAGCTTCTCCTCCAGCAGCGATGTGAAGAAGCTGACGTCCTTCCCGCGGACCTTCGCGAAGCTCAGGAGCGCCCTCAGGGACTTGGTCCTCAGGGCTAACGCGAACTTCACGAACGCGTCCTCGACCCTGGTCAGCGCGAGCATCAGGCTGAGCCCGAGCGGCCTCTTTCTCAGCTCGACGATGTCGTCCGCAATCTGGTACGCGGTCCCGACGAGCAGCCCGTATCGCTTGATCGCCTCCCTGAACGGACCCTCGGCGCCAGCGCATACGGCCGCCGACTCAGCTGCGGCTGCGAAGAGGCTCCCCGTCTTATGCTCGATGACCCTTTGGTAGAAGATCTCGGAGGGCGGTTTGGTAGCGGCTATCTCCTCCAACACGCCGAGGGAAGCCTTGTCCCATGCCTCTAAGAAGATCCTCGCGATCTCCTGTCCCTTCTCGAGGGCAGTGGAGAACGCGACGTTGATGATCCTGTGACCCTCGATCACGGCCCTCCCGATCCCGATCCTCCTCCAGAGCGAAGGCCTCCCCCTCCTCGTGAAGTCGAGGTCGATGATGTCGTCGTGGACGAGGGACGCGTTGTGGGCCAGCTCGAGGGCGTAAGCGACGTCTAGGGCCATCTCCCGGTCCCTCCCGTTCAGGCACTCGAAGACCATGAGGAGGAACGCGGGCCTCAGCCTCTTCCCTCCCTCGACGACCTCCGAGATCAGACGGCCGCTGGGCTCGGACCTGAGCTTCTTGCCCATGTGCTGCTCGAACTCGGCCCTCAGCCTCCCGATCACCGCCTCGACCTCCTCGGCCCTCGCCTCCATCAGCGCTCCTTCGTCTCGAGCGCTCCCGATGTTGATAAGCCCATCGCGCGGCCGCCGATCCGGCGCTCGGGTTAAATGAGGGGAGACGAAGGGGGGTTGCGGATGGTAGCCAAGAGGGTGATCCCGTGCCTCGACGTGGACAAGGGCAGGGTCGTGAAGGGGGTCTCGTTCAGGGGACTGAGGGACGCGGGAGACCCGGTCGAGCTGGCCGAGAGGTACGTCCAGGAGGGAGCCGACGAGCTGGTCTTTCTGGACGTCTCGGCCTCGGTCGAGGGGAGGGCCGCGACGGTCGAGGTCGTCAGGAGGGTCGCTGAGGAGATCGACATACCCTTCACGGTCGGGGGAGGGGTCAGGAGCCCTGCTGACGCGGAGGCGCTGCTGAGGAACGGCGCCGACAAGGTCTCGATCAACACGATGGCCGTCGAGAGGCCGGAGCTGATCTCGAGGCTCTCGAGGAGGTACGGCGACCAGTGCGTCGTGGTCGCGATCGACGCGGCGAGGGAGGCCTCAGGTGGAAGAGCCGTCTACAGGGTCTACACCCACTCGGGGACGAGGTCGACCAACCTGACCGCGGAGGAGTGGGCCGTGAGGGCCGCGGAGCTGGGAGCGGGCGAGCTGCTGGTCACCTCGATAGACAGGGACGGGAGGCAGCTGGGATACGACGTCGAGCTGCTCCGCAGGATAACAAGCTCCGTGAACGTACCGGTGATAGCCAGCGGAGGCGCAGGAACCCTCGAGGACTTCCACGCTGCGATCGCGGAGGGAGGGGCTGACGCGGTGCTCGCGGCATCGGTCTTCCACTACGGGAAGCTGACCGTGAGGCAGGTGAAGGAGTACCTATGGTCGAGAGGCGTGGAGGTGAGGCTTTGAGCTCCGTAGGTCCCAGCGACGTCGACTTCTCGAAGGCGAACGGGCTCGTGCCGGTGGTCGTCCAGGACGCCGAGACCAGGGAGGTCCTGATGGTCGCCTTCGCGAACAGGGAGGCCCTCGAGGCGACGCTCAGGGAGGGGAGGGCGTACTTCTGGAGCAGGTCGAGGAACAGGCTCTGGATGAAGGGCGAGGAGTCCGGGAACACGATGGAGGTCGTGGACGTGATGGTCGACTGCGACGGCGACACCCTCCTCTACCTCGTCAGGCCCAAGGGCCCCGCCTGTCACACCGGGAACAGGACCTGCTTCTTCAGGAGGGTCAGAGCCTAGCTGTCAGATTTTTACCGGGCCGGAAGTTCTCCGCTGCATGCCGACGGTCTCGGAGGTCCAGAGGATGATGAGGGAGCTCTACGGCCACAAGGACGCGAGGAGGGGCGCCGAGAGGACGCTGCTCTGGCTAGTCTCGGAGGTCGGCGAGGTCGCGGACGCGGTCGTCAAGGAAGGCCGGAACGGGGTCGAGGAGGAGCTGGCAGACGTGCTGGCCTGGCTCGCGAGCCTCGCGAACGTGCTGGGCGTCGACTTGGAGAGGGCCTTCGTGTCGAAGTACGCGGACAGGTGCCCGCGGTGCGGGTCTAAGCCCTGCTCCTGCCCGGAGGTCTAGGGGAGAGAGGGCGCGACTTCCCTGATGAACTCCCTCATCTTCGCCCTGAGCTCGTCCTGTCTCAGGTCGCCGAGGTAGACGACCGGGTACTGGAGCCCAAGATCGAAGTACCTCGAGAGGTCCTCAGCGACCCGCCCCGCGTCGCCGCCGAAGACGTACCTCCTCTCCCCCGACCCGGCCCGAACCTCCTCGCCTTTCGCCCTCGGGTCGAGCCTCACCGTGATCCTCCCCGAGACGACGAAGCCCTCCCTCGACCGGAACCTGATAAGCCTCATCCGCTCCGCGAACTCGTCCAGGGGCATCCCGGTGAAGTGCCAGCCGTCGGCGAGCTCGAGGGCCCTCCTCACCGCCCTCTCGGAGTTCCCGCCGATCCAGATCGGCGGCCCTCCCGCGGTGACCGGGGCCGGGCTGAAGAGCACGCCCGCGATCCTGTGGAACTCGCCGGCGAAATCCGGGGCCTTTCCAGACCAGAGGGCCTTGATCAGCCTGACCTGCTCGTCGAGCAGCCTCCCCCTCCTCCTGAAGTCCGAGCCGAGGGCCCTGAACTCGGTCGGCTCCCATCCCGCGCCGAGGCCGACGATGACCCTCCCGCCCGAGAGGACGTCGAGCGTTGCCATCTGCTTCGCGATGAGGACCGCGTTCCTGAGAGGGGCGACGATCACCGATGTCCCGAGCTTGACCGACTCCGTCTTCGCGGCCAGATAGGCAAGGGTCGTGACGGCCTCATATGTCCTCCCGTAGGGATAAGTATGCGCCGCGCCGATGGCGATGTGATCGGTCACCCAGACCGAGTCGTATCCGAGCCGCTCGGCCTCGACAGCGGAGGACACTACGAGCTCCCTGCTGAGGTTGTTGCCGAAGTTGGGGACGCAGATCCCGACCTTCAAAACCGCTCCGCCCGTCCCACCCGTGAAGGCCTACTCTATGACCGTCGCTCCCCCGCCGACGCCGGAGACCAGCGTGAAGTAACCCGCGCCCCTGAGCTCCAGCTCGACCTCCTCGACGTGCTCGGGGAGGGTGTTGACGTAGACCGTCGGGCCCGTCTGCATCGAGTAGTAGGCCGGTATGCCCCTGGCCCTGAGGGACTTCACCACCGAGATCACCCTGAGCGAGTCTGGCGTGACCGGAATGAGCCCCGAGTCCCCCGTCATTGTGATAGCATGGAGCTCGAGGCTGTCCCTCTCGACCAGCCTCCCCAACGCGTCGAAGTCTCCGTCCTTAATCGCCCTGACGACCCTGTCGCACCTCTCGTTCGCGGTCCTGATCCTCTCCCTGAAGAAGGGCGAGGTCTCGGCCTCCCGGTGGGCGTCCTCGGTGGCGATGTCCGCGTGGAGCGGGACGATCACGAACCTCAGGTCCATGTCCCTCTCGTCGGCGAAGGCCTCCGCGTAGCTGTCCTCGTCGGAAGTCCCCGCGTACCACCTCGCGAACTTCCCGACCGCTGACCTGCAGGCCGAGCCCGCGAGGAGCCTCGCGACCCTCGAGAGGAACCTCGGGTCCTCCGCAAGCTCCCGTAGCCCCGCGGCGTGGAGCGCGGCCTTCGCGATCGATGCCCCCGCGGCCGCGGAGTAGCCCATCCCCTTTGCCCTGACCTTCGGCTGGTTCTCCGTGACGACCCTCACCCTCTCCTCGATCCCCGCGAGCGACCTGACCCTGTCTATCACGCTGATCACCCTCTCCAGCGACCTGCCCCTCGCGACCTCTCCGTTCGTGACGACCGAGTCCGAGTCGAAGTCGCCGAACTCGACCTCCGCGTCGACGTACGCGACGTCCGTGTTCACGGAGACGCTGTCGTGGTAAGGAATCCTCAGGGCCCAGTCCCTCATCCCGTGGTACTTCACGAGGGCCTGCATCGTGAACGCCCTCGCCCTGCACTTCATCCCGCCGCAGGTCGCGAGACAACTTAATATAAAATGTGGACCCTCCGGTCGGAAGAAACAAGGTCGGTAACGCGATGACGACGCAGAGGGAGAGGATCGAGCTGCTCCGGCAGGGGATACTGAGGGGCGCCGTGATCCCGAAGCTGGAGGAGCGGGGCTTCCTGGTCTCCGGCTGGAGGAGGCCTGTCTCCCTTGAGGACATGGAGCTCCGGGACGAGGGATGGGTCCCCTACTACTCGAGGTACACGACCTGGGAGACGTACTACAGGTCCGAGCCGCTCCACCTCTACTTCAACACGTTCTACGGCGACGTCCACGACAGGGCCCACAGGTTCTGCTTCGTCGAGTACCTGCTCCCCTTCAGGTCCAGGAGGATACCGCTGAGCCTCGTGGGGACCTTCAGCAGGCTCAACCTGAAGTCCGGCGGCTACGTCTGGAAGAGGAGGGAGGTCATCGACCTCTCGGACCCCGACGGCACGGTCGTCGAGATCGAGCTGAAGTACGGCGAGCTGCTGAGGCTCGTGACCTCGGAGGGGCTGGTGCTGGTGAGCGACGAGAGGGGCTCCGGCGGGACCTGATCACCTCACGGCCAGCTGGCCCAGCTCTTGGGCCGCCTCCTTAGGAGTCCAGTTCTCGTGGACGATCCTCCTAAGGGCCTTGATCATCCCGACCGGGTTCGGTGACTGGAAGGCGTTCCTCCCGAAGTCGACGCCCGCGGCTCCCGCCTGGACCGCGTCGTAGGCGAGCTTCAGCGCGTCGAGCTCCGTCTCCATCTTGGGCCCGCCGGCTATCACGAGGGGCACCGGGGCCGAGTCGACGACCTTCTCGAACTCCGGCGTGTAGTAGGTCTTGATGAAGTGGGCGCCGAGCTCCGCCGCCACCCTGCACGCCAGGGCGATGTACTTGGTCTCGCGCTTCTCGAGCTCCCTGCCCACCGCGGTGACCGCGAGGACTGGTATGCCGTAGGTCTCCCCGAGGTCGATCAGCTGGGCGAGGGCCTTCAGCGTCTGGTGCTCATACTGGGTGCCGACGTAGATCGAGAAGGCCAGGGCAGAGGCGTTCAGCCTCACCGCGTCCTCGACCGAGGTCACGATCTCCTCGTCGCCGAGCGCGGGGCCCGCTATCGTGTTGCCCCCGGAGACCCTCAGCACGATCGGGACGTCGACTGTTGGGTCGACGCTCGTCCTCAGGACCCCCCTCGTCAGCATGATCGCGTCGGCGTAGGGCAGGAGCGGCGTTATGGTCCTCCTCGGGTTCTCGAGGCCCTTGATGGGTCCGAGGAAGTAGCCGTGGTCCACCGCGAGCATCACGGTCCTCTTCGTCGAGGGCTTGATGATCCTGGAGAGCCTGTTCTGGAGGCCCCAGCTCATCGGTCGATCTCGCCCCGCGCCTGTAATAAGGTTTGGCGGCGCGGTCCCGGAGTCATCGGTCCTGCCTGCCTCAACTTTTTTCCCAGCTGAGGCGGTTCAGACGGTGCATGAGGCTGGAGCTGAAGAAGGGGAGGGCCGTGCTGCTGAAGGGCCCGGCGTCGGCCTCCCTCGAGTCGGGGGCGGTCGAGGTCTTCGGGCACCGGCCGAGGAGAGGGGAGAGCGTCTTGGTGAAGCCGTGGAAGACGGTGCCCATCACAGCGCTGGAGGACTCCACCGTGGTGCTGAGCCTCGGGACCGGAAGCTCCCACGAGGAGCTGGACTTCGACCCAATCCCGGAGTCGTGGAGGAGACTGGCAGACTCGCTCGGCGAGAAGTTCAGGGTTATGGCGTTAGGGAGGGTCGACTCGGGCAAGACCTCGGTCCTCTTGACGCTGCTGAACGGCTCGGTCTCGAGGGGAGAGGTCCACTTCGTCGACCTCGACGTCGGCCAGGGCGAGATCTGTCCTCCCACGACGGTCGGGTACGCGAGGGCCGGGTCAAGCACCCACGCGCTTTACGGCCTCAGGGCCGAGGCGGTCTACGCCTTCGGGTTCACGTCGCCCTCGCTCTGCGTCGGCAGGTCGGTCGCGGTCGCGAGGAGGGTCCTGCAGGACCTCGCGGGCTCAGAGAGGGTCCTCATCGACGTGGACGGCTGGATCGACGGCGACGACGCGGTCCTCCACAAGTCCGAGCTGATCAGGGCGGTGAGGCCGACGCACGTCCTGCTGATGGGGATCGAGCCCCCGGAGGAGATGAGGAGGGCGATCGAGGGAGTGGGGGCCGAGGCGGTCTTCCTCGAGAGGCCGGAGACCATGGCCTCGAGGAGCAGGGAGGAGAGGAAGAGGGCCAGGGAGATGAGGACATCGAACGCCTTCAGGGAGAGCTCCGTCAGGCAGCTGGTGAAGAGCTGGATCAGGTACTCGACCGTGTTCTCCGACTCCTACCTAGACGACCCTGAGCCCTACTTCGAGGAGGCGGTCTTGGACGCGGAGCGGCACGGCGTCGACGCGGCCCTGCTAGCCCCAGACGAGTTCGACGCAAGCCCGGACCTCAGGAAGGCGGGCGTCGGGCTGCTCTCATACGTGCTCGACGAGAGGTTCCGGGTCCTCAGCCTCGCGATGCTGATGGGATTCGTCAAGTCGAGGAACGCGGTCAGGATCCTGACGAGCTACAGAGACGCCGTCAGGCACCTGAAGCTCGGCGCGGTCTTCCTCTCGAGCGACTTTCAGGAGCTCCACGTCTTTAGGCCGTCGGAGAGGGGGTGCACGGGCTGAGAGGCTACTCGATCGACATGTCCTCGACCTCGAACCTCCTCAGGACATCGTCGAGCCTCCACGCGGATATCCCCTTGACCTCCCTACCGGAGATCGAGACGATCACGTAAGTGAACTCAGGGACAGCGTGCTCTAGGTCGTAGCTGCTCGGGACCGCGGGATAATCGGGGTGGCTGTGGTAGACTCCGAGGACGACCTCGCCCTTCTCGACCGCCTCCCTCTCG
This sequence comes from Candidatus Caldarchaeales archaeon, assembly GCA_039630085.1. Lineage (GTDB taxonomy): Archaea > Thermoproteota > Nitrososphaeria_A > Caldarchaeales > Calditenuaceae > Calditenuis. Next base: position 44,735 of record JBCNVM010000002.1, on the reverse strand, counting down.
ACCTTCACGTACTCCAGCGGGTCTATCGAGTACCTGTTCCTCCTCGAGCCGTTGTAGACGTTTTTCATCGGGACCAGCCTCTCGACCTCCCTCACGCCGTTAACCACCCTTCCCACCAGAAGGCCGCAACCCTCCTCCGGGTAGACCGAGGAGAGGTGGGACCTCATCTCCTCGACGTGGGCCTTCCTCAGCCTGATCATCCGCTCGATGCACCGACTCGTCGCTCTATGAACTTTAACGGCCTCTGCCCGTGAGCGGGCTTGGTAACCCGCACGGTTTATCTTTAGAGCGAGCGCCCGTTGAGGGGACGGAAATGGCGCGGATGCACGCGAGGAAGCGCGGCAAGTCCGGGTCGAAGCGCCCGATCTCGAAGTCCACCCCCTCTTGGGTGACGGCCACACCGGAGGAGGTCGAGGAGCTGGTCGTGAGCTACGCGAGGCAGGGCATGTCCCCCAGCATGATCGGGACGGTCCTGAGGGACCAGCACGGGATCCCGCTCGTGAGGGCGATCACGGGGAAGAGCGTCACGCAGATACTCAGGGAGCGCGGACTGGGCCAGGAGATTCCGGAGGACCTGATGAACCTGATCGAGAGGGCGAGGAGGATGCACGTCCACCTCCAGAACAACAGGTCCGACAGGTACAACAGGCACAGGCTCCAGCTCGTCGAGGCGAGGATACACAGGCTCGTGAAGTACTACAAGAGGATCGGGAGGCTCCCGAAGGACTTCCAGTTCAGGACGCTCTACACCTACGCATAGGTGATCGGTTTGGCCGGCGGCGGGGAGACAACCGGCGTTCTCTACGTCGTCGTGGGCCTGATCCTGCTGGTCGTCGGGCTCGCAGTCAGCTGGAGGCTGATCGTCGAGCTCATCGGGGTGCTGGTGGCCGCGCTCGGAGTCGCGCTCCTGCTGAACGGCCTCCGGCTCCTGAGGGTGATCCGGTGAGGGGCCGGTGGAGTCGGTCCCGATACCTGGCACCGCCCTCAACCTGATCCTGATGGGGCTTGGGCTCCTCCTCGCGTTCCTCGGAAAGAAGGTCCTGAAGCTGGCGGCCTTCGTCGCGGCCGGCGCGCTGGGAGCGCTTCTGCTGAGGGAGGCGCTCGCGGGGAGGCTCTCGCCGTTCCTCCTCGACGTGGTCACGGTCCTCGCCTTCGCGGGGCTGGGGTTCGTGGGCCTCTTGCTCCTTCGGGTGGGCGCCGGACTGGTCCTCGCGCTCCTCGGGTACGTCGTCGCGTCCTCGCTCGGCTCGGGCTTCGCGTTGGCCCTCCTGGTGGCCTTCATCGGGTTCCTAGTCGGGTTCTTCTTCCACGAGTTCCTCCTCGTCGTTGCCTCGTCCGCGATCGGCGGGTACATGCTCTACACCGGGCTGACGGGCCTCGGCGCGGGTCACCTCGTGGCCCTGCTGCTGGCCGGCGCGACGGTCGCGGCCGGGATACTCCTGCAGGTCGGGAGGTGACGGAGTCACCACCCGGTCCGCGGCGACCGACGTCTGACCGGGTGCGGACTCCGAGCAGGCTCCGACTTCATGGTTAAATCCTTGGCGGAACGCAGAGCAGCGCGCTCTTGAGGACCATATTCGTCGTGGGCACGGCGTCTTCGGGAAAGTCGACGCTGACGTCCGCGCTGGTCGACTGGCTGAGGGAGAACGAGCAGTCCGTCGCTACCGTGAACTTGGACCCAGCGGCGATCACGCTCCCCTACGAGCCCGACGTGGACGTGAGGGAGATGGTCGACTACGAAAAGATAATGGCGGTGAGGGGCGTGGGGCCGAACTCGGCCCTCATCTACTCCGTGAGGGAGGTCGCGAGGAACGTCGAGGCGCTGGTCGAGGAGGTCCAGGGCCTCCACGTCGACTACCTGATCGTCGACACGCCGGGCCAGATGGAGATCTTCGCGTTCAGGAGGGAGGGCCTGGTCGTGGCGAGGGCCCTCACCCTCGAGAGGGGCGTGATCCTCTACCTCCTCGACCCGATACTCTCCCATACCCCGAGGACGTTCGCCTCCTCGATGTTCCTCGCAGCCTCGGTCTACTTGAGGTTCGCGATGCCGATGGTGATGGCGGTCACGAAGTCCGACGTCGTCCCGAGGAGGGTCTTGGCCAGGATCTCGAGGTGGCTGAGCTCCCAAGAGGCTTACGAGGTCGACCTCGACAGGAGGAGCGGCGGAGTGACCCTACTGATGGCGAGGGAGGTCGCGAAGGCCGTCAGCGAGATCAGGGCCTTCGTCCCCCACGTGATCGTCTCCTCGAAGACGATGGACGGGTTCCCGGCCCTGCATATGGCTATAACTAGGACCTTCGGTGAAGGGGAGGATGAGCTGAGATGAGCTACGCAGAGCACAACGCGGCCGAGGAGCAGCTCTACGAGGTCCGCGAGAGGCTCAAGGAGCTACAGGAGAAGGTCAGCGAGGTGAAGGAGGAGGCCCTCAAGCAGTACAAGGTCAAGAACTCGATCTGGGAGGAGATGAGGAGGATCAGGGAGCAGATCGCCAACCTCAAGGCGGAGAAGCTGTCGCTGATCGACTCGGTCAGGAGCCTGAGGTCTGAGGTCAGGAGGCTTAGGGAGGAGCTTCTGAACATGGTCTTCGAGATCAGGAGCAAGCGCGGCGAGATCAAGGGGGTGATGAAGAGGATAGACGTCGAGAGGATCAGGAGGAGGCTCGATGAGATCGACCTCTACCTCGCCGCCCACAGGGTCAGGAGGGAGGAGGAGAGGAGGCTCTTCGAGGAGGCCTCTAGGCTCGAGGCGATGCTGAACGAGTACGAGAAGGCCCTCAAGATCAACGAGGAGCTCCTCAGGCTCTACCCCGATGTCGAGCAGAAGAAGAGGGAGCTGGACGCGAAGAGGGGCGAGCTCGACAACCTCAACGGCAGGCTCTCCGCGATCAACAACGAGCTGAAGGTCCTGAACGCGAAGTACGACGAGCTCAAGGCGAAGCACGAGGAGGTCAAGCAGAAGTACCTCCAGCTGAAGAACGCGTGGGACAGGTACGAGGCCGAGACCATACTCCTGGCATCGAGGGTCTACGACCTCAGGAGGACGCTGAGGGCCGAGAGGGAGGAGCTCTGGAAGAGGAGGGTCTCGACGGCGAAGGAGAGGAAGAAGAAGGAGGCCCTCGAGAAGCTCGAGAGGGGAGAGAAGGTGGACTTCGACGAGATGAAGTTGCTGGTCGAGGACGAGGACTTCTTCGTCTACTTCGGGGGCTCCAGCTCCTCCTGACCTCGCTCGCCATAGGTCAGGTCAGTCCGAGGAGCTCTGCTCCGTTGGCGTAGAGGACTCTTTCGAGGGTCTCGGGGCGGAGGCCGCTCGCCCTAAACTGCTCGAGGCACCTCGAGGGGCTGAGCATCGGGTAGTCGCTCCCGAAGAGGGCCTTCTGCCTCAGGAGAGTGTCGACGTACCTCAAAACGGTCTGCGGGATGTACTTCGGGAGCCAACCGGAGAGGTCGATGTAGACGTTCCTCTTGTGGAGCGCGACCGCGAGGGCCTCCTCGTGCCAGGGCCACCCGAAGTGGGCCAGTATCACGTTGAGCCTCGGGAAGATCGCCGCGACCTCGTCCATGTGGATCGGCCTTCCGTAGTCGAGCCTCATCGAGCCTCCCCCCGGCATCCCCGCGCCTATCCCCGATGTCCCCGTGTGGACCAGGACAGGGACGCCGTGCCTCTCCGCGACCGCGTAGACCGGGTAGAGCTTCGGGTCGTTCGGCCTTAGGTCTTGGAGCTGCGGGTGGAGCTTCAGGCCCCTGAGCCCGAGCCTCGTAAGGGCGTCCTCGAGGTCCTCCGGGGCCTTGGGGCTATGTGGGTCGACGGTCGCGAAGCAGACGAAGAAGTCCCGGTGCTCGTCCTGGATCCTCGCCATCAACTCGTTCGTGTCACCCCGAATGCCGGTCAACCTGTGCGCGTCGATCGGGAGGAGAACGGCCTTGGTGACTCCTTGGCCCCTGAGCTCCTCTATCGCCTCGCCGACGTCCCTCTGGACGAGGTTGGTCCTGAAGTAGGCGTTGATCGACTCCACGAATGGCCTGAGCGTCGAGATGAACGACGCTGTAGGCAAATGAACGTGGAAGTCCAGGACCCTCTCCATCGGGCAGGAGACGGATCGGGCGCGGATAAACCTGTTCCGGCGCTCAGCGCTTGACGCTGACGCCCTCCTCGACCTTCCTGAACCTCGGCCTCAGCCTCTCCAGTATCTGGGGAAGGGTCGTGTACTCCATCTCCTCGTGGCCCAGCCTCGCCGGCTCGAACTCGCCCATCGTCCTGAGGTAGATCGCCATCTCCGCCGCGACCCTCCTGCTGTAGTCGAAGAACGGGTCGTCGAAGAGGTCGGCCGGCTCCTTGCCCTCGACTCCGACCAGCCTGCCGTTCGAGACCTGCCAGCCCATCGCGATCACCCTCGGAGGTCCGTCGAAGAACGTCACGACGTTGTGGCCCTTCCTGAAGGAGACCGGCATCAGGGGACCCCTGTGGGAGCCCCTCATCCACCCGCTGACGACCGGCGGGATCGCGAAGGCGCTCAGTATCTCGCCAACCGCGGGGAAGCCCGCCTGCGCCCTCACGACTAGGACAGGATCGTCCTTCCCGACGTACCTGCCCGCGATCAGGCTGAGCCTCGTCGTGCTGGCGGCAGCGGCGGGCTCGTCGTCGATCGCCCTGAGGACCCTCGAGACCGCGTACCTGCCCGGAGTTCCTAGGAGCGCGACCAGGTCGTAGAGCTCCTCGGGCGCCTTGAGGACGACCGACTCGGACTCTATCAGGTCGAGGACCTCGAACTTGAAGCCCGCGTGGAGCTTCGGGTCGATCACAAGGCCCGCTGTGTTATCTGGGGACGCGAAGATCCTGTAGAGCGGCACGTTCCAGGCACCGGGCTCGGTCTTGTCGGCGGCGAAGACAACGATCGGCTCCGACGGCCTCTCCTCGAACTCGAGCTCTGCGACTCCGGGCCCCAGTCCCCTCACGTTGCCGCTGAAGGCGTCGCTCAGGAGGTCCTGGCCTGCGGCGTAGAGCTTCAGGGGCCTCGCGACCTTCTCGGTGATCTCCTTGAAGGTCCTCCAAGCCAGACCGTGGACCTCGGGGTCGTTCTCGCCCCGGGTGTGGGTCATCACGAGGACGATGTCGTCGCCCGCGTGGGTCACGTAACCGGAGGAGATCAGCCCCGTCTCCTCGGCCTCCCGCATCTTCCTCTCGGCGTAGGAGAGCATCTCCGCGTGGGGCTTGTGGTGACCGGCGACGCTCCCGACGTCGGCCTTGATGACCGAGACCGTTACCCTCATCGGATCTCTCCGACCCGAGCCGAATTTAAGTGTCTTCCGGAGATCGATTCGTGAATCGCCGCGTCAATTAAATAAGATCCAAACGACCCGTCTCCCCGATGTCGGCGCAGGAGGACTGGACGACGAGGAGGAGCTTGGTGCTCGCGGCGCTCCTCGAGGGCCCGGTCACGGCGGCTGAGGTCGCTGACAGGACGGGCCTGCGGAGGTCCGAGGTCGAGTCGGCGCTGATATCGCTCGAGGCCGCGGGGCTGGTCGCGTCGCAGGAGGTGAAGGGCTTCCTGAGGAGGAGGACGGTCTACTCGCTCACCGAGAGGGGCAGGAACGAGGCGGAGGCGGCGAGGAGGGACCTCGAGAGGGTGGCGGAGGAGATAAGGAGGAGGGCCGAGGAGGGCGACGAGGAGGGCGTGCAAGAGCTCCTGACGCAGTACCAAGCGCTTCTCCCGATGCTGGTCAGCCTTCACCTGCTCGACCTGTTGATGCTCCAGAGCCTCGGGTTCATGCTCGCGGAGGACCAGGCCTTCGACTACGGACCCGAAGGCGACATCGGCGAGGCGGAGTTCTGAGCCCTCCACCCCTCGAGGTCCTGCATAGAACCCATTAGCAGGTCGGCCCGATCGAAGGCCGGATGGAGGAGGGGATCATCTGGAGGCTGCTGGCCGCGCTGGTCTACGTCGTTCCCGCATACGTCGCCAACGGCGCGCCGGTCGTGGTGGTCAGGCTCGTGGGCTCGACCCATCCGCTCGACTTCGGGAGGACGTTCCTCGACGGCAGGAGGCTGCTCGGCGACGGGAAGACGGTCGAGGGCCTGGTGACCGGGATAGCCGCGGGGAGCGCAGTCGGCCTCTCAGTCCTGCTGCTCTCACCGGGGACTTTCAGGCACGCGTCCGAGCCGGTCCTGCTCTCGGTGGGCGCGATGCTCGGCGACGTGCTGGGCTCGTTCGCGAAGAGGCGGGCAGGCGTCGAGAGGGGAGCGTCAGTCCCGGTCCTCGACCAGCTCGGGTTCCTCGTCACGGCCTTCGCGGTCTCTTGGACGGCCTTCGGCCCTCCACGCTGGGCTGACCCGCTGACGGTCGCGCTTCTGATGGCGGTCACCGCGGCCCTTCACGTCGGGACCAACGCCGGAGCCTACCTGATCGGACTGAAGGACAGGTGGTACTGAGGTGCGAAGGGCGACTTCCGTCACGGCGAGGGCGATCTGCTACGCGACCGAGTCCGAGGAGAAGGTCCTGAGGGCGATATCGAACGCGCTGGGGGTCGACGCGAGCGGCGCAGCCCGTTGGACGCGGACGACCGGCATCTTCGGGGAGCCCCTCTCGGTCGTCGAGGTCGAGCTGAGGGGCGAGGAGGCGGAGCGGGTGGCGGGGAGGTTGCTCTCCTTCCTGCCCGAGCACTACGTCGCCGAGAGGACCGAGACCCTCGGATCGCAGGAGGTCGTCCACATCAGGCTCGGCAAGCAGGCGGCCTACCTAGGCGAGCTGGTCCTCTCGGAGCGGGACGCGATCAAGGTCGAGGTCCGGAGGCAGAGGACGTGAGGAGGTACTACGACGTCGGGCTGATCGCGAGTTCCTCCACTGAGGCCGAGTCGCTCGTCGGGACCGCCGCGTCCCTCGGGTTCAAGGGCGTCGCGGTCGAGCTCACAGGTTCGCGGGTCGAGGGGCTCCGGGACGTCGCCCGCGGCGTCGAGGTCTACAGCAGAATCACAGTCCTGCCGAGGTCCGTAAACGAGCTCTACGTCGAGCTGAGGAGGGCTAGGTGGAGGCACCACGTCGTCGCGGTCAGGGCCTTCAGCAGGGAGGTGCTGATGGCCGCGCTGAGGGACTCGAGGGTGGACCTAGTGGTGGCGCCCGTGGAGCAGATGATCCCGATCGACGGGCACGTCGCCGAGGTCGCTAGGAACGCGGTCGAGCTGAGGCTCGCGGAGTTCCTGAGGGACCCGCGCTCCTTCGCCTCGTGGCTCTTCAGGTCCTCGAGGTGGATCGAGAGGGGGAGGGTGAGGGTCGTCGTGACCTCGGGGGCATCCGATTGGCTCGGGATGAGGAGGCCGGTCCAGCTGGCTTCGCTATTGACCGGGACCGGTTTCAGGCCCGAGCTGGCGTTGGACTCGGTCTCGAGGCTGCCCGAGGCGATCGTCATCGAGAACGCGAGGAGGCTCTCGGGGCTCTCTGACCCTAGGGGCGTGTGGTCGGTTGAGGGCGAAGAGGAGGTACCTGGGGGTTAAGGTGAGGTCGAGGGGCGACCCGCCGGACCCTGCTGCGGTCCACGGTGCGGTCCTGAACGCCCTCGAGAGGCTCTACGGTCAGATCGAGTCCGCCAGAGCGAACCTGAAGCTGGCCTGGTCCGACGAGTCCAAGGGCGAGCTGGTCCTCAGGTGCTCCCTGAGCTCGGTCTGGAGGGTCGTGCTGGCGGCCTCGAGCGTCTCGGAGGTCGGCGGGGTGCCGGTCGCGCTGGACGTCGTCACGGCCTCGGGCTCGATCCGGAAGGTCAAGGAGAGGCTCCGCGCCCAGGCCCGTCACTCCTGAGCCCTGCCGCAACTCGGGCAGAAGGCCTCGTCCTCGGGCATCCTGAACCCGCAGAACTTGCAGTCCCTCATCGGCGGCCCCCTCGCCTCCATCTCCCTCCTCCTCTCGAACCTCCTCGCGATCAGGACTGCGGTCTCCGTCAGCGCCACCATCGGCAGGAAGAGGACGGTGTTCGCGACCAGCCAGCCGTCCGGCGTGATGAGTGCGATCGCGATGTAGAGGAGCCCGTAGACGTAGAGCCTGTTCTTCGTCACGATCGAGGTGCTAACGACCCCGAGCCTGACCAGGAGGACGAAGACCGCGGGTATGGTGAAGAGGAAACCCATGAGGGCCACGGTCGCGAAGACCATGAAGTAGTAGTCGACAGCCGTCACGACGAACTCCGCGCCCACTATCTCCGCGAAGATGTGCATGAACCTGATGACCAGCGGCATCACGGCGAAGTAGCAGAAGGTGGCACCGAAGGCGAAGAGCCCGACGAAGGCGGCCATGAAGCCCCAGACGAGCCTCCTCTCGTGCGGGTAGAGCGCCGGGTCGACGTACATGTAGAGCTCGTACGCGATGACGGGGGAGACCGTGATGAGGGCCATCAGCGCCGACGCGATGAAGTACACCTCCAGCGGCGAGGTGAGCGTCCCCGCGATGACCTTAACCCTGCCCTCCGCGAGCTGGAGCGTCCTCTCGAGGACCAGGTTGATGACCGGGACGTACTGACCGGTCAGGAGGCCCTCGGGGTTCGGGTTGAGGGCCAGCAGGTCCTTGGGGAAGGCGAGCCAGAAGACCAGTGCGACCACGAACGAGACGATGACGACCTTGACTCTGTTCCTCAGCTCGATCAGGTGCTCGAGGAAGGTCATCTCGCGCTGGCCCTTCATCCACCTCCCTGACCGGAACTCCGGTAAAATGCCTAACTCCCCTCCGAAAGGAGGATTTTTCACGTGAGGGGAGGTCGTGGTGGGCCGGATTGCCCGGGAACCGGAGCAGGGCGGCGTCGGCGGAGCTGCTCTACTCGGTGCTCTTCGAGGCCGTGAGGTCGATGCCGAACTACAGGGAGCTCAGGGCCCTCGCCGCTGAGATCGCCGTCACGAACCCAAAGGTCGACCACGAGGCGCTCTCGAGGGCGCTCGGCGTGCCGAGGGGCGTGGGGCTCGTGCTGCTGAGGTCCTCGAGGCTCTGGTGGGACGAGGTCCTCGACGAGATCAGGCTGAGCAGGCACGTCAGGCCGAGGTACAGGAGGGCCGGAATAGGCGGGACCTTCGACAGGCTCCACGTCGGACACCTCGCGCTCTTCAACGCAGCCTTCAGGGAGGCCGAGAGGGTCTTCATCGGGCTGGTCACCGACGGCTTCGCGGTAAGCATGGGGAAGAGGGGGATCATGAGCTACGAGGACCGGAGGAGGGAGCTGGAGGAGGCGGTGAGGAGGCACGGCTGGGCGGGCAGGTGCGAGATCGGCGAGCTCGACGACCCCCTCGGGCCGCCGGTGACCGACGAGAGCTTCGACGTCGTCGTGGGGAGCCCCTTCACCATCAAGAACTGCCTCAGGATCGCTGCGGAGCGGTCATCCTCGAGCAGGCCTCCGATTGCCGTGGAGGTCGGGCCCGTCGTGCTCGCGGAGGACGGCCTCCCTGTCTCCAGCACCAGAGTCAGGGCCGGAGAGATCGACAGGTCGGGCAGGGTCACAGGATCCCGAGGATCAGCAGGACGGCCGTGACAGCAGCAGTCGCGCCGACGGCCCAGCGCGTTCCAGCCCTCATCCTGATCTTGAGCGTCCAGCAAGAGTGGACGACCATCGATATCCAGCCGCCGACGGAGATCGCTGCGGAGACGGGCTCCCTCTGGACCCTCGGGACAAAGTCCACGGACTCGAGGGACTCGTAGGACATCAGGTCGTACCTGATCGAGCTGACCACGACGTCGCCGACCTCCAATACGGTCCGGTTGGCCCTCACGGCAAGCCCCCTCAGCACCACCCTCTCCCTGAATTTCCCGTCCCTGAGGGAACTTACGTCCTCCGGCTCGACCCTCATCTCGAGCCTCTTCGCCCTCGCGACATCGGCGACGCCCCTGACCTCCTCGGCGCTCCCGACGAGCTGGCCGGCGTAGGTGACGTTTTCGGCCTTGAAGCCCTCGACCTCGACTCCGACCACGTAGAAGGTCCTCTGCTCGGCGACGAGTCCGTAGGCGAGGACCAGCGCGGAGGCCAGCGCGACGAAGGCCGTTGCGTGAAGCACCACCGAGACCAGCTCCGCGGAGAAGCCCCTTCTGCCCGAGGTGTAGGAGAACGCCGCCAGCGTGAACGTGACCACGACCGTCCCCATCACGAGGTACCCGACCGAGGCAAACGCGACGTCCCTCGCGGAGGTGAAGGGCAGGACGATCTCCCTGAACGATGTGAAAGGGTAGACCCACTCGGTGAGGAGGACCGTGTTGACGACGCCGGAGGTCGCGACCAGCGCGGCCGCGATGCCGAAGACCGCGAACGCCCTCCTGAACCTAACCCCGGCTGAGAGCGAGTCCGCGAGGGCCCTCGGGTCCAGGACATCCCTCAGCCTCAATTCCTACAGCTGCACCCTCTTGGGTCCGTCGGGGCCCAGCTCGAGGGCCGCAGGCGAGATCCCGTAGTGCCTGCAGGAGAAGACGGTGACCACGGACCCGCCGAAGCTGAACCGAAGGCCGTTCAGCTCGGGCTCGTGGGCCCTCACGATCCTCTTCAGCCCTGAGGCCGAGAGGAATCTCGAGACCGCGCGCCTGCCGTAGGTGTAGATCCCGGGGCCCCTCCAGCTCGGCCCGAAGTCCTCGATCGACTCGTCGGGGTCGTTCCAGAGCATCTGGATCACAACGTCGTCCTCGAGGTCCTCGCCCTGCTTCCTGACGTCCATCAGCTCGCCGACCGAGCCCACGCCCCTCGGTATGCCCCCGTGTACGGCCATCGTCTCGCCGTTGACGACCGCGAAGATCGGGAGCTCCGAGAACAGGTCCGCCACCAGGCCGTAGGCTCCGGCTCCGAACCTCCTCGCGACGACGTGGTAGAACCCGTAGGCGTGGTTCATCGTGGCGGTCTCGTGGTTCCCTCTGATCAACAGGACCCTGTCCCGGGACTCGACCTTCGCCCGCATCAGCTCCACGAGGACCTCGAGCTGGTAGGGCCCCCTGTCGACGAAGTCCCCGAGGAAGAGCAGCGCGTCGTACTGGTCCATCAGCTCCAGCGACGACTCCAGGGACTCGATGTCGCCGTGTAGGTCCCCGACCGCGAGGACCCTGCTGGCCCTGACCCTCAGGACCGCGGGCTCGGCCGAGAGGACCCCTTTCGCCTCCTCGACGATCGACCTTAACTCGCTCAGCGTCAGGCCGAGCGTCAAGACCTCAGGGGTACCAGCACGTACGTGAAGTAGTTGTCCTCCTGCCTCCTCTCCACCTCGAGCCGCACCGGCATCCCGACCTTCAGCTCCGAGACGTCGCCTGCCCTCACCCACGCGAGGACGTTGAAGCCCTCCTTCATCCTCGCGATCCCGACGATGTAGTCGTCGTAGTGCATGAAGCTCGCCGGTTTGACGAGGATCTTCGTGTACGTGAGGAGCGTGCCCTCGCCCTCGACCTTCTTCCACTCCATCTCGCTGGAGCCGCACTTGGAGCAGTCGGACTGGGGCGGGAAGAACTTGAACCCGCATCTCTTGCACTCGGTGTAGAGGACCTCGTTCCTCTTCAGGCCCTCGAAGAACTGGGAGATCCTCTTGACGGGGATGAGGTACCTGAGCCTGATCTCCCTCTGGTCGACGAAGAGCGGGTCGCCGCTCTTCTCGTCCCCCACGATCGGGAGCCCGGTCCTTTCCTTTTCCGACTCGACGTATCCGAGCCAGGTCTTCACGAAGGCCTCGATCTGTTCCTTCGAGACCTTAGTGCTCACGGGAATACACGGCTCAGGCTCTATTTTCGGGTTTCCCGCCGCGACCTCGACGGACGAAGACTGCAGCCGCCAGGCCAGCGGTCGCCAGGGAGGGAAGGCCCATCATCGTGAACGTCCCGAGCGGCAGGTCGAGGCCAGCGACGACCGCCGAGATCAGCGAGCCCGCGACCACCCCCATCAGCCCCATCCCTTGAGAGAGCCCCGAGGCTGTGCCCCGGACCGCGGAGGGCAGGGAGACCGCGATGTACGAGGAGGTCAGGAAGACGAAGCCGAGGGTGACGCCGAACGCGACCGCGCTGGCGTGCCAGAGCGCCATGAAGGTCAGCCCCGCGTCGAGGAGGTAAGAAGCTGCGGAGGCCGCGACCAAGCCGACTGCCGCTCCCGCGTAAGGCGAGACCCTCGAGGCGACTTGCTCCGCGGCGAAGAATAGAGGTATCGCGACCCCGGTCGAAAGGGCCATGAACAGCCCGACCATCGCGGCAGCTCCCCTCTCGTCGAGTCCGCCCCTCTCCACGAGCACCGACGGAGCGGTGCCGATGACCCCTCCTATGACCAGGTACATCGAGAGCATGGCCGCCGACGCGAGGGCGATCGGCAGGAGGTGCGCTGAGATCAGGGCCCAGTAGGGGCCGCGTCCGTCGCGACCTTCTTCCCTCCGCGCGTAACCACCGAACCTGAGCGCGATCAGCGTCGCGGCCATCGCGGCGGCGACGACCAGGTACACGCTGGGGTGCCCGAACCTCAGCACGAGGGCGCTCGCGCTCCCGGACCCGACGATTATCGCGACGGCCACGAAGGTCCAGTAGATCGCCAGCGACCTGCCTAAGACCCTCTGGAACAGGTCTCCGATCGTCGCGAGGGCCGACGGGACGACGAAGGCGTCGGCGACCGCGTGGGCGATCCTGACCGCGAGCAGCTGGAGCGGACTCGTAGAGAGCGCGTAGCCGAACATCAGGAGGAGGTCCGCGGCGAGCCCCGCACCCAAGAGCCTCCGCCTCCCGAGCCTGTCGACCAGGTAGCCCGCGACCATCGTCGTGAAGATCGCGACTAGGGAGTAGGACCCGGCTATCGTGGCCGCGAGGACCCTGTCGGCGCCCAGCAGCAGCGCGTGGGACGCGATCACCGGCGAGATCATCGAGGTGTCTATCAGCGCGACGAAGCCCAGCGCGCCCAGCGGCCACATCCTCGGAGCCCCAGCCTTCAGCACCTGAGAAGTTCCAGCGTGCAAGGTGCGGACACTACAAATCGGTGCCTGATAACGCTGTTGTCATAACAACATGGTGCCGGATTAGTTGTTGAAACTACAAGCCGTATGACCTGAATTTTCGGTTTTTAAGGAGTCGGGGTCGGAGGTTTCGGAGCTTCAGGGGCCATCGCGCCGGCACCAGAGGGGACCTCCGCGATGCCCGGTCGACCGGAACACGTTATCTACGGGGAGCGGGCGGATGGGACGTGGAGAGGAAGGGGACGAGCAGGCTGGCGGCCGCGAAGAGCCAGTACCTCAGGAGGCACGCCCGTAACCCGGTCGACTGGTACCCTTGGGGCGGGGAGGCCTTCAGGAGGGCGAGGGAGGAGGACAGGCCGATCTTCCTGAGCATCGGGTACCTCGCCTGTCACTGGTGTTCGGTGATGGAGAGGGAGTCCTTCGAGGACGAGGAGACCGCGAAGCTCCTGAACAGGCACTTCGTCCCCGTCAAGGTCGACCGGGAGGAGCACCCGCACGTCGACGAGTACTACATGAGGGCGGTCCAGCTGATGACGGGGACCGGCGGCTGGCCGCTGACCGTCTTCCTGACTCCGGACCTGAAGCCCTTCTTCGGCGGGACCTACTTCCCCAAGGAGCCTAGGTACGGCCTCCCGAGCCTCAAGGAGGTGCTGCTCGCGGTCATCAACGCGTGGAAGAACAGGAGGGAGGAGGTCGTCGCGGAGGCAGAAAGGATCGACAGGCTCGTGAGGGAGAGCTTCTCGCTCCCTAGGCCGAGGGATGAGCCCGGCGAGCCGAACGAGGCCGTCGCGAACGCCTTCGACCAGCTCGTGATGCTCTTCGACGAGGACTACGGAGGCTTCGGGGAGGCTCCCAAGTTCCCTCAGGTCGGGCTGATTCTGGTCGCCTCGAGGCACCACGCGCTCACCGGGGACCAGCTCTCGAGGCGGGTCCTCGTGAGGACGCTGGACTCGATGGCGAGGGGCGGGATCATGGACCAGATCGGCGGAGGCTTCCACAGGTACTCGGTTGACAGGGCATGGAGGGTCCCCCACTTCGAGAAGATGCTCTACGACAACGCCCTCCTGACCTCGGCCTACGCGGAGGCCTACGTCCTGACCGGACTCGAGAGGTACGCTAGGGTCGTGAGGGAGACGGTCGGGTTCATGGTCAGGGAGCTGAGGTCCGAGTCGGGCTGCTTCTGCTCCTCCCTCGACGCCGAGTCCGAGGGCGAGGAGGGCCGCTACTACACCTGGACCCATCGGGAGCTGATCGAGGCCTTCGGCGAGGAGCTGGGTAGGGCCGTCGCGAGGTTCTTCGGTGCGACCGAGTCCGGCAACTTCGAGGCGGGGAGGAACGTCCTGATGGCCGCGGGAGACCCCTCGGAGCTCGCGGCCGCGTTCGGGATGAGCGCGGACGATGCGCTCGAGGCCGTGAGGCGAAGGCTCCTCGATGTGAGGTCCGGAAGGGTCAGGCCCGAGAGGGACGAGAAGGTGATCGCGTCCTGGAACGGGCTCGCGGTCTCGGGGATCTCGCTGGCCGCCGCGGCGCTCGGAGACACGGCCTACTTGGCGCTGGCGCGGGAGACCCTCGACTCGCTGGTCCGCCTCCTCTTCGACGGCGGGAGGCTCTGGAGGTACTGGCTGGGGAGCAGGGGCGAGCTCGAGGGGAGGTCGGACGACTACGCCGCCGTCGGAAGGGCGGCCCTCGACGTCTGGTCCCTCACGGGCGAGGAGAGGTACCTGGAGCTCGCGGCCTCGATGGCCGACGTCTTGCTGGAGAGGTTCGTCCTGGAGGACGGCTCGGTGCTCTACTCGCCCAAGGACGAGCAGGGGCCCCACTCGAACCTCCCGGAGAACTACGAGGGGGTGATCCCGACCGGCACGACGCTCGCGTTCTCGCTCCTCTCGAGTCTCTTCCACGCGACGGCACATCGGAGGTACGGCGACGCGGCCGACTCGATCGCGAGGAGGCTGAGCGGACAGATATCGGAGGACCCGCTGAGCTTCCCCCACCTCGTCGCGGAGCTCCCGCTGCTCAGCAGAAACGCGAGGGAGCTCTTCGTCGTCTCGAGGGGACCGCTGGACGCGGAGACCCTGCTCAGGCTCTACAGGAGTTGCCACCCCTATGCGGTCCTCGCGCCCGTGAAGGAGGGAGGGGCGCCGGAGCTGCTCAGGGACGTGGTCTCCGACAAGTCCGTCCTCGGGAAGGGCCCCACGTTCTACCTCTGCGAGGGGTTCTCCTGCAGGCTCCCCACCAACGACGTCGGCGAGGTCCTGAGGTCGCTGAGGCCGAGGCCCTGAATCAGTCGACGGTCCTCTCGAACCCCATCATCGCCCTCGGGATGAGCGGGAGGAGGTCCGTGGGCAGGAGGTGGTGGCCGACCTCGCGCTCCGCCATCTCGCCGCAGACGCCGTTCACGTAGGCGCCAGCTGCTGCGGCCTCGAGCGGCCTCATGCCCCTCGCCAGCAGGCCCGCGACTATTCCCGTCAGGACGTCTCCGGTGCCGCCGACGGTCATGTTCGGCGAACCCCTCCTGTTGACCAGGACCTCCTCTCCGTCCGTGATCACGTCGATGGGGCCCTTGAGCAGCACGGTCACGCCGTGCCTCGCGGCCTCCTCCCTCGCGGACTTCGCCCTCTCCTCGACCGTCTGGCCCGGGTCCCTCCCGAAGAGCCTCTTGAACTCGCCAGCGTGGGGCGTGAGGACCGCCCTCTTCCCCGAGACCACCTCTAGGACCTCGGGGATGAGCGCGCCGGCGTCGAGCGCAACCGACGCGCCCGTCGAGAGCAGCTGACCGACGAGGTACTGGAGGGCGACGGGCTTCGCGATCGAGAGGCCCGGACCGATCGCGGCGGAGCTGGGTTTGCCCGGGAGCCACTTCAGGACCTGGTCTGCGACGCGCTTGGTCAGCTTGTAGTCGGTCATCGGGATAACGATCAGGGAAGGACTCGTTGACCTCGCAGCGACCTCGTGGGCCCTGGGTATCGCGAGGTAGACCAGGTCGACGCCGGTCCGGTAGGCCGCGAGGGCCATGAGGATCGGAGCGCCGTGGTAAAGCCTGCTCCCACCGACGCAGAGCACGACCCCGTTCTCGCCCTTCCTCGAGCTCCTCCTGCGAGGGGGTATGACCCCAGCGAGGAACGACTCGTCGACCTCCCTCATCCCGCGCCGATGAGGCCTCAGCCGAATATAGGGTCGCCCGTCACCGTTATCTCCAGCCCCCTGAACGATTCCGGGGGAATGTACAGGAGGCGGAGGTCGATCTTCGACGTCATCAGGGAGATAGAGGAGGAGATCGCGAGGGACATCGAGCAGTTCCTCACCGAGCTCCGGCACGACGAGTGGGCGGGCCAGTGTCTCCTGCCCCTCCACGACCTCCGGGAGACCGAGGAGGAGTACGTCCTGAGCGTCGACATGCCGGGCGTCAGGAAGGAGGAGATCGACCTGAAGGTCTCCGAGCACGGCGTGAGCGTCTACGCGCCGATAAGGTACGGCGTCAGGGTGAGCAGGAGCTACGAGAGGACCGCCCAGTGCTACAGGCTGGTCCTCGAGCTTCCGGACCCCGTCGACACCGAATCGGTCAGAGGGGTTTACCGGAACGGGATACTGGAGGTAAAGATGAGGAAGAAGGGAGCGGGTAGGAGGATACCCGTGACGTGACCGCGCTGGGCGCTCAGAGCTGGTACGGCAGCGACTGCAGCGTGAGGAGGACGTTCAGCAGCGACTCCATGGACTTGGTCTGGGTGATCCGGCCGACCACCTTCCCGCCCTCGACGACGTAGAGCCTCCTGACGTTCTTCTCCGCCATCAGCTGCAGCGCCTTGCCGATCGGCTCGTCGGGACCTATCGTGATAATCGGCGAGGACATGATCTCCTCCAGCCTCATGCTGAGGCTGTGCCCCTTCGAGATGCACCTCCTCAGGATGTCCCTCTCCGTGACAACCCCCACCGGGAGGCCCTTCTTCGTGACCAGGAAAGACCACACGTTCTCGGCGACCATTCGCTTCACCGCCTCCATCACGGTCGCGTCCGCCTCCATCGTCGGCACGTCCGTCTCCATCACGTCCCTTACACGAACAGTGATGGGCATGTGCCCTCACCAGAACCCAGTGTCAGAAACTTATTAGTCATACTCGGACCGGGATCGCGGCGGATGGGCGGATCGGGCTACAGGGGCAGGCTCGGCGAGCTCCTGGAGTCCCTAGGGGCTGAGGTCGGCGACGAGCTGGAGGTGGTCACCGCCGACGGCACGAGGTACGTCGGGTACCTGATCTCGAGGCCGGAGTACGCGGAGGAGGGGATAGTCACGCTGAAGCTAAGGAGCGGCTACAATGTCGGGATCGCGGTCGACGACCGGACGACGGTCAGGAGGCTCTCGAGGGGCAGGGCCCCGGCCTTCGTCAGGGGCGAGCTGCCTCCCCTCAACCCAGGGCTGCCCAGGGTCGCGCTCATCGGGACCGGCGGGACCATCGCGTCGAGGGTAGACTACAGGACGGGAGCCGTGAGGCCCGCGATGACGACGGAGGACTTGGTCTCGACGGTCAGGGAGGTCTCGGAGGTCGCCAACGTGGAGAGCGAGGTCGTCCTCTCGGTCTACAGCGAGAACATGACCCAGCGGGAGTGGGACCTCATAGCGAGGGCGGTCCACGAGAGGATCGAGAGGGGTTACAACGGAGTCGTCGTCGCGCACGGCACCGACACGATGGCCTACACGGCCGCGGCCCTCAGCTTCGCCCTCCAGAGGCCCCCCGTCCCTGTCGTGCTGGTGGGGGCCCAGAGGAGCAGCGACAGGCCCTCGAGCGACGCCGCGACCAACCTCCTCGCGGCCCTCCTGGTAGCTGGGAGGGCGCCCTTCGCGGAGGTCGTCGTGGCGATGCACGCGTGGCACTCGGACGACGTCATCGCGGTCCACAGGGGGACGAGGGTCGTGAAGCTCCACACGAGCAGCCGGGACGCCTTCCGGAGCGTCAACTCGAGGCCGGTGGCCTACGTGAGGGACGGGGAGGTGGTCGTGAAGGCAGAGGGCCTCCACCCGAGGTCACCCGACGACTACTCCTTCGAGCCCGGGTTCGACGAGAGGGCGGTGCTGTTGAAGTTCTTACCGGGGATGAGGGCTGAGGTCCTTGAAGCGCTCTGGGAGATGGGCTACAGGGGCTTCGTCGTCGAGGGGACAGGGCTAGGGCACGTGGCCTCGAGCTGGATCCCAACGATAAGGAGGCTCGTCGGGAACGGCGCCTTCGTCGGAATGGGGTCCCAGTGCAGGTTCGGCAGGGTGAACATGAACGTCTACGACAACGGGAGGGACCTCCTAGCCGCGGGCGTCACGCCGCTAGGCGACATGCTGCCCGAGGTGGCCTACGTCAAGCTCTGCTGGGCCCTTCACAGGTCCCGCGACCCCGAGGATGTCAAGAGCGCGATGCTGACGCCAATCGCGGGCGAGATCGGAGAGCGGAGCCTGCCCGTGTGGACCAAGTGGGGTGAAGTGGCCTGAGCCTCGACTACCGGGAGATAGGCCTCAGGGTGGGGCTCGAGGTCCACAGGCAGCTGAACACCAGAGCGAAGCTCTTCTGCGGCTGCCCTACCGAACCCGTCGGGAACGGCGAGAGGGTCGAGTTCGTCAGGAGGCTGAGGGAGGCCCAGAGCGAGCTCGGCGAGGTCGACCCCGCGGCGCGGTTCGAGGCCCGCCGCGCCAGGACTATCGTCTACAGGGCGGACCTGGGGAGCGTCTGCCTCGTCGAGATGGACGAGGAGCCGCCCCACGGCCTGAACCCCGAGGCCCTGAAGATCGCCCTGACCTTCGCGAGGATGGTCGGAGCGAGGCCGGTCGACGAGGTCCACGTGATGAGGAAGATCGTGATCGACGGTTCCAACACGACCGGGTTCCAGAGGACCTGCGTGATCGCGACGGGCGGCTCGGTGAGGGCCGGAGAGAAGGAGGTCCCGATACAGACGATAACGCTGGAGGAGGACGCCGCGAGGATCGTCGAAGCGAGGGAGGACTCGGTCGTCTACGACCTCTCGAGGCTCGGGGTGCCTCTGATCGAGGTCTCGACGGCGCCGGTCCTCGAGACCCCCGAGGAGGTCCACAGGGCCGCGCTGGTCATCGGGAGGCTCCTCAGGGCTACGAAGGGCGTGAAGAGGGGGATAGGGACCGTGAGGCAGGACCTGAACGTCTCGATCGCGGGGGGCGGGCTCGTCGAGGTCAAGGGCGTCCAGGAGCTCGAGGAGCTTCCGAGGGTCGTCGAGCACGAGGTCAGGAGGATGCTCCACCTCCAGAGGGTCGCGTCGGAGCTCAGGGCGAGGGGCGTCAGGCCGGAGGACGTGATCAACCAGCGCGTCATCGATGTCACGGAGCTGCTCGGTTCGTCGAGGAGCAGGCTCGTCTCCTCCTGGCTCTCGAGGGGCGGGAGGGCGATGGCGGTCAGGCTGCCGGGCTTCGGGGGCCTCATGGGAGGCGGAGAGGTGAGGCTCGGGAGGGAGCTCTCGGACTACGCGAAGGCCTGGACTGGCATCGAGGGGATACTCCACTCGGACGAGCTCCCGGGGTACGGCATCTCACAAGAGGAGGTCTCCGCGGTCAGGTCCGCCCTCGGCGCTGGCGAGATGGACGGTTTCGCGCTCGCGGTGGGGCCCGAGGCGAGGAGCAGGGGGGCACTCGAGGCGGTGCTGGAGAGGGCCGCGGCCGCTCTGGACGGAGCTCCGAGCGAGACTAGGGGGGCGAAGGCTGGAGGCGTCACGGTCTACCTCAGGCCGAGGCCCGGGGCCGCGAGGATGTACCCGGAGACCGACGTGCCCCCGACGAGGGTGACCCGCGCGATGCTGGAGGAGATCGAGAGGAACCTGCCCCCGACGCTCGAACAGGTCGCCGCTGAGCTCGCCTCGAGGTACGGGCTCTCGACCCAGCTGGCATGGGAGCTGATCGACTCCGAGGCCCTCGAGGACTTCGGCTACCTCGTGACGAGCGGGGTCCAGCCGAGCTTCGTCGCGTCGCTCCTCACAGAGACGATGAAGGACCTGAGGAGGTCGGGGGTGAACGTGGACGCCGTCGACGTCCGGAGGCTCCGCGGATACCTCGAGCTGATTGCAGAGGGGAGGACCGCGAAGGAGTCCGCGAGGGAGGTGATCGCGTTCTTGGCCGGAAACCCGGACGCGTCGCCGCTGGACGCCGTCAGGAGCCTCGGCCTCCTTGCCCCCGGGATGGACGAGGTCGAGAGGGAGGTTGAGAGGCTGGTGGAGGAGCTCGCGCCGAAGTTCTCGGGCAAGGACCCGTTCGGGCCCCTGATGGGCGAGCTGATGAAGCGCTACAGGGGGAGGGTCGACGGAGCGGTGCTGAGCAGGGTCCTCAGGGATAAGCTCAGGGAGAAGGGGCTCGCGAGGTAATTCTGGCACATAGGTTAATCCCCGGCCGATCCGCGGAGTTCCCGTGCCCGAACCGGTCGTAATGGTTGAGGGGAAGGCCGCTCCGCTGGACGCCGACGACGTCGACACCGACCAGATCATCCCCGCCGAGTTCCTGAAGGTCCTGCAGAGGAAGGGCCTCGGGAAGTACCTCTTCTACAGGTGGAGGTACGAAGGGGGCCAGCTGACTGGCAAGTTCGTCCTCGACAGGCCCGAGTTCAGGGACGCGAAGGTCCTCGTCGCGGGGAGGAACTTCGGGATAGGCTCGAGCAGGGAGAACGCGGTCTGGGCGCTCCTCGACTTCGGGATAAGGTGCGTGATCGCGGCCTCGTTCGGCGACATCTTCTACGGCAACGCCTCGAAGAACGGGCTGGTCTGCGTCAGGCTGTCGGAGCGGGAGGTCCTCGAGCTGAGGGAGGCCGCGAGGTCCGGAGGGCTGGCGCTCAGGGTCGACGTCGTCAACGGGATCGTCGAGTCCTCGAGCGGCAGGACGTACAGGTTCGAGATGGAGCCCCACGTGAGAGAGAGGCTCGTGAAGGGCCTCGACGACGTCCAGCTGACCTTGGACAAATACGAGGAGGCGATCAGGAGGCACGAGGAGAGGATGCCGAGGTTCGCGATTCCGAAGCGCGACAGGTTCTATCCCTACTGAGGGACGCGTCCCGTCATCCCCGGGTCTCCGGTCTCCGAGCCGCCGGGAATAACCATAATTCCGGGGTCGGGGGACTCAGCAGCGGTTGAGCTCTCAGGCGAAGCGCGTGAGGGTCGAGTTAGAGGGCGTGGGCGTCCTCAGGGCCGAGCTGAAGAGGTTCATGGCCCCCATGACCTACGACGAGGTCGTCAGGAGGCTCCCGCTCAGCGGACCCGCGGCCAAGTGGGACTTCGCGGTCTACGTCCCGGTCGATCTCAGGAGGGGGGCCGAGAAGGAGATCTACTCGACGTCACCGGGCGATGTCCTCTACTGGGCTACCAACGGCTCGATCGTCTTCGTCTTCAGGAAGGCCCAGCCCCCTGCGCACTCGGTCAGGATAGGCGTCCTCGTCGACGACCCTTCGCCCCTCGAGAGGGTCAGGCCCGGATCGAGGGTGCTCATCGCGCCCGAGTGACTAGGCTCTCGGTTCTCCCCAGGGCCCTCTGACCGAACCACCGCTCGCTCCTCCAGCTAAGCTTATATGATCGGGGCCGAAATCGGATCGCGGCATGCCCTCTCACGGTTCGGTCACGAAGGCCGGGAAGGTCAGGAGCGCGACGCCGAAGATCGAGCCCAAGCCGAAGGACTTCCCGCCGCCGAGGATCAGGAATAGGCTGAACTACCTCAAGAGGATCGTCAACGCCCAGGTCGAGGAGAGGGGCTCGGCCGGAAGGCGCGGCTTCTGAGCCTGAAGGTCCGGGCCGATGAGGCAGCTCGAGCTGCCGGGAGGAGTGACCCTCAGGGTCTACGTCGGAGACATCACGAAGGAGCAGTCCGACGCGATCGTCGTCCCCGCGAACTCGCTCATGCTGATGGGTGGAGGCGTGGCTGGGGCCGTGAAGAGGGCCGGAGGCCCGGAGATCGAGGAAGAGGCGAGGAGGAAGGCGCCGGTCCCCGTCGGAGGAGCGGTCGTCACCTCGCCGGGGAGGCTCAGGTGCAGGATGGTAGTCCACGCGCCGACGATGGAGCGGCCTGCGGGCGAGACCGACGAGCGGAAGGTCTACGCGGCTACCCTCGCGGCCCTGAGGGCAGCTGAGGCTGCAGGAGCGACCTCGGTCTCCTTCCCCGGGATGGGCACCGGCGTCGGAGGCCTCGACCCGAAGGTCGCAGGGAGGGCGATGTGCAGGGCGGTCCTCGACCACGCGTCCTCGGGTGGAAGGATCAGGGTCGTCAACTTCGTCGCCTTCAACGAGGAGCTCCTCGAAGGGCTGGTCAAGGGGGTCGAGGAGGTTGCTCCGGGAGGAGTATGAGGTCCTCGTCGACGACGGTCTCAGGTCGAGGCTCCAGATACCGGTGAGGGCGGTCGCGCTGAGGGGCGTCGACGTCGGCTCTAGGCCCGAAGTCTCAGCGGAGTTCGAGTCGAGGGTCTACGAGGAGGTGAGGACGAGGCACACGCTCGAGTCCGTGAAGTCGGACCCCGTCTTCAGGGCCTACAGGGACTTCTACTGGCGGATCGGGATAGACCCGACGAAGGTCAGGCCCTCCTCCGAGGCCCTCGTCAGGAGGATACTCCAGAACAGGCCGATCCCAAGGATCAACCCGCTCGTCGACGTCTGCAACCTAGTCTCGGCCCTCACGGGGATAACGTTCTCGGTCTTCGACCTCGGGAAGCTTTCGGGGAGGCTCTCGTTGACCTGGTCGAGGGAGGGCGAGGAGTTCCTCGGGATAGGATACTCGAAGCCGGAGAGGCTGACCGGGAAGGAGGTCGTGATGAGGGACGGGCTCGGCGTCGTCTCGGTCTACCCGTACAGGGACTCGGAGCGGACGAAGACCGACACGTCGACGGCGGACGCGCTGGTCGTGCTCTGCGGCGTTCCCGGCATACCGCCCACGAAGCTCCTCGAGACCGAGAGGGTGCTCCTCGAGAGCATAGAGGGGCAGCTGATGAGGTGACCCGGCCCGTTTCGTCGCACAACCGCCGACCGGTCGCGTTCACCTTTACATACGGCGCTGAGGATCGTGACGCGTGACGACTAGGTCCACCGGCTCGATCTTGGACGCGGTGGGCAACACGCCCATGGTGAGGCTCAGAAGGATCCCTAAGTCGGAGGGAGTAGGCGAGGACGTCGACATCTTGGTCAAGCTCGAGAACCTTAACCCCTCGGGATCGCTGAAGGACAGGATCTACAGGGAGATGATCTCGAGGGCCGTCGAGTCGGGCGAGCTCAGGGAGGGGATGGAGATCGTCGAGGTCTCGACCGGGAACGCGGGGATCGCCTGCAGCTTCGTGGGGACCGTGATGGGCTTCAGGGTGAAGGTAGTGATGCCGGAGGGCGTCAGCGTCGAGAGGCGGGAGCTGATAAGGGCGTACGGCGGCGAGGTCTTGCTCACGCCGGGCGGCGAGAGCGACGTCGACATCTCCCTCGAGAGGGCGAGGAGGATGGTCGCGGAGGAGCCCGGCCGTTATTGGTTCCCGAACCAGTTCGAGAACCCGAACAACCCCAGAGCCCACTACAGGACCACCGGGCCGGAGGTCTGGGAGCAGGCCGGGAAGAGGCTGGACGCCTTCGTCGTGGCCTATGGGTCAGGGGGCCTGATCTCCGGGGTCGGGAGGTATCTGAAGGAGAGGGACGGCAGGGTCAGGGTCTACGCGGTCGAGCCCTCCGAGTGCGCGGTGATCGCGGAGGGAAGGTGGGGCAGGCACAAGATCGAGGGCGTCGGGGACGGGTTCGTCCCGAAGAACTTCGACCCGGACCTGATCTCCGGCGTGGTGCTGGTCAGCTCGGAGGAGGCGATCGGGATGGCCGCGAGGCTCGTCAGGGAGGAGGGGATCTTCTGCGGGATATCTTCGGGCGCCAACGTCGCCGCCGCCATCAAGCTCGCGAAGTCTAAGCCGGACCTTCGGATGATCGCGACGGTGATCTGCGACTCCGGCGACAGGTACCTCTCGACCGAGGTCTTCGGGCACCGAAGGGAGCTTCCGGTCGTCGAGAGGGAGGTCCGGCTGGACGGTCGCAGCAGGGAGGTCCACGAGAGGCTCCGGGGCAGGATAGAGGTCCTCCGGTGAGGCTCACCCGCCGGCCAGGGTCTCACTTGATCTTAATTAGTTACCGGAAAATACCTCAACAGCCGGAATGCCGGACTCCGGCTCTTCTCGCAGGAGGGCCCTCAGGGCGATGCTCACCGTCGCCGTGGCGGCCGTGATAGCACCGTTCACGAACCTGATCAGGTTCTTCTACAGGGAGGAGATCGCCGCGAACCCCAGGCAGAGGATCGCGAACATTAACGAGCTCAAGCCGGGCTCGGCGGTCTTCTTCTCCTACCCCAAGACCGGTGACCCGAAGATCGACAACGACCCGTTCAGGCAGTGGATGCTCGTCATGACCCGCGACGGCAAGCTCAGGGCCTACAGCAGGGTCTGCGTCCACCTCTGGTGCCTCCCGATCTACGTCCCGGAGCAGGGCGAGATGATGTGCCCGTGCCACGGCAGCATCTACAGGGAGGAGGACGGCGTCGCGGTTGCGGGCCCCGCGGCGTTCCAGCCCTACCCGACGAACGCGCTCCCGATGATGGTTATCGAGGTCGACGAGAGGGGCGACATCTTCGCGACCGGCGTCATAGACGGGAGAATAGGCTTAGGTAGAGAGTGGAGGGTTAAGAGGCCGGACGAGAACGTCAAGGGGGTGTGAGCTTGAGCTCACCCCGGTATAAGACTCTCCGGGAGGCCGTTGACGCGCTGATCAAGTGGACCGTCGACAGGCTCGAGAGGACGCCCTTCGCCGCGTTCAAGTTCACCTTCCCCAAGCAGTACATCAGCCCCTTCGGATACCTCGGGACCCTGACGACGATTGTCTTCCTGGTCCTCGGGATCTCCGGAGCGATTCTGATGTTCTACTACACGCCCTCGGTCGACCTGGCCTTCGCGAGCGTCAGGGACATCCAGGAGAGCGTGCCCTTCGGGTTCGTGATGAGGCAGATCCACTACCACGCCTCCAACTTCATGGTCCTCCTCGCGGTCTTCCACCTTTACTACCAGTACTTCTCCGGGAGGTACAAGATCAAGAACGAGGTCCTATGGGTCACCGGGATAATCCTGGGGATATTGACGGTCCTAGAGGCCTACACCGGGTACAACCTGATCCTGAACCAGAGAGCGATGCTGGCGATCAACATCGGTATGGGCCTCACCTTCTCCGCTCCCGTCCTCGGGCCCTCGATCGCTCCGATACTCATGGGAGGCGGGTACTTCGACCTGATCGTGAGGTTCTACGCCCTCCACGTCTTCATCATCCCGCTCCTAATGATGCTGCTTCTCGCGGTCCACGTCCCCAGGGCCCTGATCATAGACCTCCCGATGATCCTCGGGGTGATCGGTGCGATCTTCGTGGTCGCGGGCATGTTCCCCGCGGAGATAGGGATCAGGTTCGATCCGTCGAAGGGGCTCGTCGAGGTCCCCGAGTGGTACCTCACGTCGATCTACGCGTTCCTCAGGACCGGCTCCGAGAGGTTCTGGGCCGGAGCGTTCCTCCCGCTCCTCTTCGTGATCTTCTTCCTGATTGTTCCTTTCGTCGACAAGTCCAAGAGGCTCTCTTGGCGGGACAGGCCCTTCTTCACCGCGATGGGGATCGCGAGCATCGTGATGGTCATAGTGACCACGGTCTGGGGCTTCTACGTCGACTTCTCCCAGAGGACGGTCTTCGACCAGCTTTACATCGAGCCGGTCATCTACTACGGCTCCTTCGGCGTAATGACGATGGTCAGCTTCTTCGTCACCTACAGGTATCTGGTTAAGCCCAAGGGCAGGCCGGAGCCCGCGAGGCCGGTCGTCCTCTCGCCCGCCGCGGGGCTGGCCGCGGTAGGGATCACAATGGCACTCACGGTCGTCTTCGGGTACTTGGCCCTAATGACTTACGCCCTAAACCTCCCGAACATCTCGATGTTCAACATGGGGATGGCGATGATACTGCTCGGCCTGATGCTCCACTTCTACAGGCACACGGGACAGGTCGCCGCGAAGCCCAAGTGACTACTTCCCGAAGAGCGTGGTCAGCTTCACCTCTACGTTTCGACTCTCCAAAGCGATCAGGGCCGCGTTCCCTGACTTAGCCGGCCCCGCGTTCACGACGTAGGTCCTCCCCAGCCTCGAAACGCTCCTGGCCTCGTGAATGTGGCCGCAGGACACGAGGACCGGCGAGTGCCTCTCGCAGTACTCCCGAACGGCTCTGCTCCCCACGTGGGCGCCCCTGAGCAGGTCCGCACCGGTCCCGTGGGGCGGAGTGTGGGACACGAGGACGTCGACGCTCCCTAGCGGCATCATCGCCTCCTCGAGCTCCTCCTCGGCCAGCTCGATCCAGGTGGCACCGTCCGCGAAGAGCCCCCCTCCCACCCCTCCTATCCTGAGACCCCCGACCTCGACCGCCCTCGCGTGGAGTCCGAAGACGTTCTCGATCCCCAGGTCTAGGTCCAGCAGCTCGGGAGGGTCGCAGTTACCCGGGACGTAGACGACCCGCGCGCCGGAGGACGCTAGGACTTCCAGTATCCCCTTGGCTTCGGAGACAGACCCGAAGGTCGTGATGTCCCCTGCGAGGACTATCAGCTCGATCCCATGCGACCTGACGAGGTCCCTGGCCGCGATGGCCGCTCTTTTGCTGCCGTGGACGTCGCTGAGCTGTAGGACCCTCACTCCAGCACCGCGCGCCCCGCTCCGCATTTTAGCGTTCCCTCACGCCGGGAGCAACAGGGACTTCAGCAGCGTCACGTGAAGCTCCGACTTGACCGGGTAGTAGACGAAGAACCAGAAGAGCGTCGCACCGAGCGTGACCGCGAGGACCTTCCTCTCGAGACTCCCCTTGGAGAGCAGGCCGACCAGTCCGACGGCGAGGACCGGGACGACCTGGTAGAAGTAGAAGGGGTAGACCCAGCGGTGCATCGCGTATCCGAGCGGGAAGTAGACCAGGTAGTTGAACGCGAGCCACACCGCCACGAGGACGTAGAGGTGATCTCCCGGGAACCTGAGGGCCTCGCCCCTGACGATCGCCCTCCACGCGGACCTGACCCCGAAGTACGCGGAGTAGATGAGCACGACCCACGTGGTCCACCAGATCGGGGAGGCTATGCCGTAGTAGGCCACTGGGCTGTACGAGTACCCGTCGACGCTGACCGTGATGACGTAGAAGCCCATCGGCGCGTACGTCACCACCGGGAGGGCCCAGCTCAGGGGAAGGTCCACCAGAACCGCCGACCCGTCGTCGTTCAGGTGAACGCAGCTGAAGGGCGTCCGGCCGCCCTCGCAGTTGAACGTCAGGGACGAGTGATAGGAGAGGATGAAGTCGAGGTGCGCGAAGGGATGGGGAAACGCCCCGTAGCGGTAGTCGTAGGCCGCGAGCCCCGCGACCATCACAGCAGCGGAGATGCCCAAGACGACGTAAGCTGACAGGACGCCCTTCGATAGCCTGTCGAGCGGCCCTCCTCTTCCCGAGGAGCCTCGGACGACTAGGTAGGCCAGGACCGCGAGGACCCCGAAGACCGCCGAGGCCTTCGTGAGCAGCGCGAGCCCCGACGCGACCCCCGCGAGCAGCAGCTTCCCCCTCACGCCGAAGTAGGCCGAGGCCAGCAGGAGGAGGACCGCTGGCGGGTCGAGGACCCCTATTCCGCCGAGGTTGAAGGAGGTCACGTCGAAGGCGAAGAGGGCGGTCGCGGCCAGTCCGAGCCAGGGAGAGCCCAGAAGGAGCGTCGCGAGCCTGAAGAGGACGTAGACGCTCGCCGTCCCGGTCAGGACCGAGGCGATCCTCCACCCGACGGGGTTGTCGCCAAGTGCCATCACGCCCAGCATCATCAGGAACTTGGTCAGAGGCGGGTGCTCGTTGTTGGCCGCCTCTCCGGCGAGCATCTTCCTCACGGCCGGGACGTAATGGGCCTCGTCGAAGACGAAGGAGCACTTGGAGGCGTCGGCTCTGCAGGCCTCGAGGTCCTCGGGGGAGGGCGTCGCGATGATCGAGAGGTGGAGGACCAGGACGAAGAGGGTCAGCGCAATCGCGGCGAAATGGGGATCGACCGACTTCAGTGCCCTGAGCACCGCCGAAACCGGGCTCATTCCCTTCAGCCCCGTCTGGACGCGACGGTTAGATAACGGCATGCGCGTTCACCATCTGCGGGACTTGTCCGTATGTAAGTTATTCATCGACGGGTCCTCGCTCGGCAACCCTGGTCCAGCGGGGTACGGGTACGCGATCGAGGCGATGGGGAGGTTGACGACCGGGAGCGGGCACTTGGGTAAGGCGACGAACAACGCGGCGGAGTACGAGGCGCTGATCAGGGGCCTGAGGAGGTGCCTGGAGATAGGGTGCAGGAGGGTCACAGTCCTCACCGACAGCGAGCTGCTCGCGAGGCAGCTCAAGGGCGAGTACAGGGTCAGGAGCCCGAACCTCAAGAGGCTCCACTCCGAGGCCTTGGCCCTGCTCGGGATGTTCGAGGCCTTCGAGGTCCGGCACGTGAGGAGGGAGGAGAACGAGCTCGCCAACAGACTCGCGCAGGAGGCCGCGAGGCGCG
Source organism: Candidatus Caldarchaeales archaeon (assembly GCA_039630085.1). Taxonomy (GTDB): domain Archaea; phylum Thermoproteota; class Nitrososphaeria_A; order Caldarchaeales; family Calditenuaceae; genus Calditenuis. Next base: position 16,261 of record JBCNVM010000002.1, on the reverse strand, counting down.
GAGGCGCCCCTCGCTAGGGCGAGGCGAGGGACCAGACCCGCTCGAACTCCGACCTGTACCGATCGGCAACCCGCTCGCTGAGGATCACGACGACGTTCTCGTCGTTCCTGTCCTCCGCGGCTACGGAGAAGTTGTAGCTCCCCGTTATCACCAGGCGCTCATCGACGACGATGAACTTGTGGTGCATGAGGTCGGAGTTGCCGTCGAGCCTAACGTCGACCCTGTTGTCCCTCAGCCTCCTGTACTCGGAGCCCGACTCGTTAGCCCTCTCGCGCTCCATCACCACCCTCACCTCCACGCCCCTGTTCTTCGCACGGATCAGCGCGGCCGCGATGTCGTCCCTCGTGAACGAGAAGATCGCGACTAAGACGCTCCTGTTAGCCCTGTTAATCAGATCGATTATGACGGAGGCGCAGTTTGCGGTCTTGGAGAAGCAGACCGCCCTCACCGAGACGTCCGTATCCGCGAGGACGGTCGCGGTGACAGGCCTCGTTACCGTGAGCGTGGTAAGAACTTGCCTAGTCTCCGTGAGCGTAACGGTCTGGCGGCCAGAACCGGCTATGGCTGCGCCGACGACCATCCCGAGGAGGACTAGGGAGACCGCCAGCACCGCTGAAAGCCTCGGCATGCCCCTAGGCGTCGGCCTCGGGTAAAAAGTGTGCCGCGGCATTCGGACCGGATTAACCCTGGACCACGTAGAGCACAGACTCGGCGATCGCGGTCGCGTGGTCGCCGATCCTCTCTAGGTACCGGAGGATCAGGAGCCTCGCTATGTCGCACCTCCTATCGCCCTCCGAGCTGATCACCTGCCTCAGGTAGGACCTGTAGATCTCGTCGACCTCGTCGTCCATCTCGATCACCCTCTTGGCGAGCGCGACGTCCCTCTTCTCGAAGGCCTCCATCCCGAGCCTCATCATCTCCCTCACCTTGCTCCCGGCTTGGTCTATCGGGCTCCAGTCGCAGCCGGGGACGCTCCCGAAGACCCCTATGACCGACGTGATGTCGTACGCGTACCTGCCGTACCTGTAGAAGCCGTAGGAGACCTCTCCGCACGCCTTGATGTACCTCAGGTCCGACGCGACGGGCTGGAACCTCGCGATGATCTCGGTCATCAGGTAGGAGACGTCGTGGTGGTGGAGCCTGAGCATCTCGGCGAGCCTGTAGGCCTCCGACGTGAGGTCCCTCTGGGTCCTGAAGGCCTCCACCGCGAGAGTGTACGCCCTCTCCGCGAGCGGGTACATCTCCTTCAGCTTCCCAGTCAGGGACTGAATCGCTAAGTCGATCAGCCTCATCGGCCCCCCACTGCCCTTCGACGATTTAGCCTCGAGCCCGCCATCAGCGGGACGACCAAAAAATGGGCCCGGTGGGATTCGAACCCACGACCTCTCCCGGGCGAACATCCCGCCAACCGGTTATGAGCCGGCCGCTCCGCCAGGCTGAGCTACGGGCCCTGACGATCGATTCCGCGGGTCGCTATTTAGCCTCTCCCGGCCCGAGAGGGCCGATCCTCCGACACGGAGGCAGCGTGATAGGGTTTTGAGGAGACCAACGGGCCGGACCGCGAGTTGGTCGGCCTCGCGAGGTCGTTGGCGCCTGTGGCCTCGATCGTCGCGATGAACAGCATCGGAAGCTACGTCTCGGCGAGGGGCGCTGGGCTCGCCTGTCCTGACTGGCCGCTCTGCCCGCTCGTGATGGACGAGTTGGTGGTCCTCGAGTTCGCCCACAGGCTCTTCGCGCTGGTCGTGCTCGCGGCCGTGGTCGCGGTCCTGGTGCCCGCGGTGAGGATGGGAGGGCTCGCCAGGAAGCTCGCCCTGACCGGGCTGACGCTGTTGATCGTGCAGATCGCGATCGGGGGCGCGATGGTCCTCTCCGCCCTCAGGCCGGAGCTGGTCGCGCTGCACATGGCCGCGGCGAGCTCGGTCCTCGCGGTCTTCGCGATGCTTGCAGCCCAGCTCATCTTCGGTGGGAGGAAGTGAGGGTCGCGATCCTCGGGGGGACCGCGGGCCTAGGGAGAAGCCTCGCGGTCAGGCTCGCGGCCTCGGGGCTCGAGGTCGTGATAGGCTCGAGGGCAAAGGAGAGGGCCGGGACTGCGGCCTCGGAGGTCGCCTCGTCGGTCCCGGGGTCCAAGGTCTACGGCGCTTCCAACCCTGATGCGGTTCAGGGCGCGAGGTTCGTCTTCTTCGCGGTCCCCTACAACGGCCTCTACGAGACCGCCAAGTTGGTGAGGGACAGGATCTCAGAGTCGTCGGTCGCGGTCTCCGCGGTTGTCCCCCTCGAGTCCGACCTGGGGGGCTCGCCCAGGTACCTCGAGCCGACGGCCGGATCCGCGGCGGAGGCGCTCCAGCAGCTCCTGAGGAAGGTGCCTGTGGTCTCGGCGTTCAACTGCGTCCCCGCTGCGGCGGTCGGGGACTTGAACCAGGAGCTGGACGTGATCGTCTGCGGCGAACGCAGGCCCGCCGAGGAGTTGATGGTACTGCTCAGGGGCGTCAGGGGGATAAGGCCGGTCTACGGGGGCCCGCTCCTGAACTCGAGGGTCACGGAGAGGCTGACGCAGCTCCTGATCGACATCAACAGGACCTACGGCAGCGACAGGGCATGGGTGAGGATCGAGGGGATTTAGCGATATATCTAGGCTGCGGCGAGGAGCTCCGTGGACCCGGCCATCTTCAGGGCCTACGATGCCAGGGGAGTCTACCCGCGGCAGGTCAACGAGAGGGTCGCCTACGCCCTCGGGAGGGCCTTCTCGAGGATGACGGGAGCAAGGAGGGTGCTGGTCGGGAGGGACGTGAGGCTCAGCGGCCCATCGCTCCTCAGGGCCGTGGCGCTGGGGCTCGAGGACGAGGGCTCCGAGGTCAGCGACGCCGGCGAGGTCCCGACTCCGGTCCTCTACGTCGGGGTCGTTGAGGGGAAGTTCGAGGCTGGGGTACAGGTCACCGCGTCCCACAACCCTCCCGAGTGGAACGGCTTCAAGTTCGTCCTCGGCAACGGGGAGACCGTCTCCGAGGGCCACGGGATGGAGAGGCTGAAGGAGATCGCGCTCTCGATCGGCGAGTCGGACCCACCGAGGCGTGATCCGGCCCTGAGACCCTTCGACGCCGTGTCCGCGTACCTCGAGAGGGTCAGGCCGCTGGTGAACCTGAGGAGAAGGGTGAGGATGGTCGTCGACTTCTCGAACGGCGCGGGCTGCGTCGTCGGCAGGAGGCTCTTCGAGGATGTGGGGATCGACCTGGTCCCGATGAACGAGAGGCCCGACGGGACCTTCCCGGCCCACCTGCCCGAGCCGACGCCCGAGACGATGAGGGGCCTGATGGAGGCGGTGGTCGAGCACGGAGCGGAAGCCGGAGCTGGGCTCGACGGCGACGCCGACAGGGCCGTCTTCGTCGACGACAGGGGCAGGCTCCTCGAGGGAGACGTCACGCTGGCCTTCCTAGTCCAGAACATGGAGGTCACCGGGAAGGTCGTTTACGACGTCAGCTCCAGCTCCGTTGTCGAGGAGGTGATCAGGAGGAAGGGGTGCGAGCCTGTCCTCTGCAGGGTCGGGAGGGCCTTCATGCTGAGGAAGGTGAGGGAGGTGGGGGCGGTGATCGGCGCCGAGAAGAGCAACCACGTCTACTTCTCCGAGCTCTACGGGTTCGACGACGGGATATTCGCGGTCGCGAGGGTCGCGGAGGCCCTCTCGAGGTCCGGATCGAGGCTCTCCGAGTTCGTCGACGGACTCCCGAAGGTCTACGCCTCGACGATCTACACGGTGGACGTCGGGACCGACGATGTGAAGTGGAGGGCGATGGAGCTGATCTCCCGCAGGATGACGAGGGAGCACGCGAGGGTCCTGACGATCGACGGCGTGAAGGCCCACCTCCCCGAGGGCTGGGTCCTTATCAGGCCCTCGAACACGATGCCGCAGATCAAGTACGTCGCGGAGGCGAGGAGCGAGGAGGCCCTGAGGTCCTACCTCCAGCTGGCGAGGTCGGTGATCGAGGAGGCCGTCAGGTCGGTGAGGGCTTGAGGGTCGCTCGAGGGCGGAAGGACGGGGTCGGTGAGAGGGGCTGGACGTAGTCGAGCTGATGCGGAGGGTCGCGGAGAGCTACGGGTACCTCGGCGTCTTCGGGATATCCCTCCTCGGGAGCCTCGTCCCGTTCCTGCCTCTTCCGTACCTCTTCGTCGTGGTGCTGCTCAGCAGGACGCTGGACCCTGTAATGCTCGGCGTCTCCTCGGGCATCGGGGGCGCGATAGGGAAGCTCACCTCGTACGCGCTCGGCAGGCTCGGCTACAGGTTCCTCGGAGCAGAGAGGAAGAGGCAGATGGAGTCGCTGAGGGAGTTCATCGGGAGGTACGGAGACCTCGCGGTCTTCCTCTTCGCCCTCACCCCGCTCCCAGACGACGTCTATTACATCCCCGCGGGGCTGATGAGGATGAAGCTCTGGAGGTTCATGATCGCCAACGCGGCGGGGAAGGTCGTGCTGGCCACGTTCGTCGCGTACGCAGGCGGCATCTACATGACGGTCTTCGAGTCGACGCTCGGGAACACTGCAGGCTTCGTCGTCGCGATAGCGGCCCTCGCGGTCATAACGTTCGTCATCCTCAGGGTCGACTGGGAGGCCTTCGTCGGCCACTACAGGGCCGGCGGTCTGAGGGAGGTCCTGAGGAACTTGGACGAGGTCCTCGGGACGAGGAGGCGACAGTTAAACCCGGGTCAGGCAGGATCCCCCGGGGCTTGAGGGCCTACAGTTCCGCGGACATCGAGGTCGTGGACCTGAACTCGGAGTACCTCGGGGTCTCGAGGAGGACGCTGATGGAGAACGCGGGGAGGGCGGTCGCGGAGTACGTCCTCGAGCATGAAGGGAGCCTGAGGGGGAAGAGGGTTGTCGTGCTGGCCGGGCCCGGGAACAACGGCGGCGACGCCTTCGTCGCGGCGCGTCACCTGGCCGGGCTCTGCGGGTCGCTGACGGTCGTGTTGGTCTCGAGGGAGGGCGTCCCCAGGACCGAGGAGGCGAGGAACTCCTTCAGGCCCCTGACGGCGATGAGGTTGACCGCGAGGGTGATCGTCGTAGCCAGCGAGTCGCTGGGCGAGGACGCGAGGAAGGAGATCGAGGCCGCCGACATCGTGATAGACGGGCTCTTCGGCACGGGCGTGAAGGGCGGGATCAGGGAGCCCTACAGGAGCGCGATCAAGGCCGTGAACTCCTCTAGGGCGCGGGTCTACTCCATCGACGTCCCCTCGGGCCTGAACCCGGACACCGCGGAGGGCGAGCTCTTCGTCAGGGCCGACCACACGGTCTGCCTTCACGGCCTCAAGCCTTTCGCCGGCAGGGTGAGGGCCGGGACGATCGCGGTCAGGCCGATAGGCGCGCCCCCGGAGGCCGAGGTGATCGCGGGCCCCGGCGACGTCGCTGTCGCGGCGAGGGCCTTCACAAGGGGGATCCAGGTGAGGGTCTACGGACCAGGAGACGACCTCTCCGAGGGCGCGAGCGCCGTCGCGTCCTTACTCGGCGCGAGGGTAGACGTGGTCGAGTCGGGATCCTTCAGGGTCGAGGCCGAGGGGATCGGCTTCGCGTTCGGCGAAACGGCTCGGGAACGTGACGTTCTCCTCGAGAGGTCGAGACGGGAAGGCGAGCAGCTCGAGGAGTCGCTGGAGGTCGCGAGGAGGTCGAAGGAGCTGGGGAGGGCTGTCTGGAGGTTGGGGGGCCCGGACGCTTTCTGCTCGGCAGGGCGCTTGAAGGCGAACTGGATCGAACCCGAGCACCTCGACGACTTCACGGCGGGCGTCATGGTCGGGCTCGCGGCCGTCCTGGCGGGTTCATGCCCCGAACTCCACTGCGCGGTCGGAGCTGCGATCTACGCCTCGAGGCGCGCCCTCAGAAACGTCGCGGGCGGGGACCGGGAGAGGTACCTCGAAGAGGTCACGAGAACCATATCGCGAGCAGGATGACCGAGGCCAGCCCCAACGGGACCGTCAGTCCGGGGACCTGCTCCCACCTCCTCAGCATCGCGATCGTCAGGTAGTATCCCGCGACCACGGCGACGTTCACCGCCGCGGCGGCCAGAGGTCCCAAGTGCCTGAAGGCGACCGAGACCGCGATCGAGTAGAAGAGCAGGTCGCCCAGCCCGACCGTAGCGCCGTCGAGCTCCACGACCATCCCCTTCAGCCTCCTGACCCTCTCGCCGACATCGGGCCTCCTCAGCGCGGAGAGGTACCCCCTCCAGACCATCAGGGCGTCGAATGCCGCGAAGGACCCCAGGAGGACGATCGAGGTCACCGGGGGCAGGACCGACCCTACGACGATGCCGCCGAGGGCCCCCGTCAGGGATGCGGAGAGCGCCGCGAAGAGCCCGGTCGTCCTCTTCACCGCGTATGTCGCCGCCGCCGAGACCCCGAATATCGCCGCGAGGGCAGCCGAGTCGGGCACCAGGCCTAGAAGCCCGGACGCCGCGACGAGGTAAAGGGCGGAGAGCGATGTCACGAGGAAGTACGCGACCGTTGCCAGAATCCCTGCGGCCCTAGGGAACCTGAGGAGCAACACCACGAGGAGCGTCCCCAGTGCGGCGATGAAGACCATCAGGACGAGCGCGTTGACGTACGGGGCCGCAGAGGCCTCCGGCATCACCTCCGGTTCCGCGACCGTGACGAAGGGAGGGACCGCGGGGATCGGCGGCTCGGGAGGAGGTGTGAAGAGGTAGAGCGCGGGCCAGAGGACGGCCGTGAGGACCAGCGGGAGCAGCAGCACCGACAGCAACTCAACGCCTACGCAGGGCGGGTCTATTTCACCGCTACTCTAATCTTACCCTCGGCCCGACGATGCGGAGGACGGGTCGGACCGCAGAGGGTCCGGTGAATGGGTCGGGTCTCGGTGACCTCTCAGAGCTCAGCCGGAGCCGGCCGTGGACTTCAGCCGCTCGACGAGGTGCCTCATCGCGATATACGCGAACGTGCAGGCCGGCCCGAGCGTCGAGCCGGGCCCCGGATAGGTTCCGCCGAACGGAGAGGCCGACGCGTTGCCCGCGGCGTAGAGCCCCTCGATCGGGTGACCGTCGACGTGAAGCACCCTGCCGAACTCGTCGGTGAGGAGGCCCCCGAGCGTCCCCAGCTCTCCGGGGTAGATCGCGGTCGCGTAGAAGGGAGGTCTCTCGATCGGGCCCAAGTTCGGGTTCGGCTTGACCCTCGGGTCGCTGTAGTATCGATCGTAGGCGCTGTCTCCCCGGCCGAACTCCTCGTCCTTCCCAGCCCTTGCCATCGCGTTGAACCTCCTCACGGTCGACTCGAGTCCGTGCGGGTCGACGCCCGTCCTCTCAGCCAGCTCCCGCAGCGACCTGGCCCTCATGAGGAAGCCCGGACCCGTAGCGGACTCGGGAGTCCGTCCAGGAAGGAGCGTCCCGAAGAGGTAGTAGGACCTGTGCCTCGAGTCGATGACGAGCCACGCGGGTATCGCGCTCACCCTCCTGTGCCTCTCGTACTGGGCCTTCCAGCAGTCGACGTAGGAGGCGGACTCGTTCATGAATCGTTCTCCGGAGGAGTCGACGATGATCCCGAACGGAAGCGACCTCTCCGCGAGGACGAACGATGTCTCGCCCTTCGGCGTGATCATCACCGGACCTCCCCAGGCCTTGTCCATGAGGGCGACCTGAGCGCCGTGCCTCTGAGCGACCTCGATCATCTCGCCCGTGTTCCCCGGCGATCCCACGGTCCACCTCGCGTCCGTCGGCTTCGGCAGGTACCTCTCCCTCATCGACTGGTTCCGCTCGAAACCGCCGCTCGCGATCAGCACGCCTCCCCTCGCGCCGACCCTGACCAGCCTGCCCTCCCTCCTCACGACCGCCCCGACGATCCTGCCGTCCGACTCGATCAGGTCGACGACCGGGCTCTCGAGCCAGATCTCGACGTTCCTCTGAAGGCAGAGCCAGAGGAGCTGCCCGACGAGCGAGTTGCCGAGCGTCAGCGGAACCCTCCCGGTCAGCCTGTAGCCCGCGGCCTTCAGCCCGACCTTGAGGGCGGTCGCGAAGCCGGAGGCGGTCCGGAGCATCAGGTAGAGCTTCGCCGCGTCTGTTATGTGGATCGGCAAGGGCGGTGCGCCGGGATACCTCCTAAGCCTCCTCAGCCACTCGCCGAGCTTCTTGCCGTCGAAGACCGCGCCCTCTAGGCTCCTTCCCGTGAAGGACCCTCCCGGCTTCTCCGGGTAGTAGTCCGGGTAACCGATCGCGGCCCTCCACCTGAAGCCGAGGTCCCTCAGGAAGCCTACCATCGCGGGCCCGTTCTCGAGGAACGCCCTGATCCTCTCGGGAGAGGTGGCCTTCCCCGCCTCGGGGACGACGCTGTTGAGGTAGGTCAGCGCCCTCTCCGTCGAGTCCTCGTATCCGAGCTCCCTAATGATCGGGTTGTTGGGGATCCAGAGCCCGCCCCCCGACATCGCGCTCGACCCTCCCACGAGCTCCGTCTTCTCGACGACCAGGGGCTCGAAGCCCGCGACTTTCACCACCAGCGCGCCCACCAGCGCAGCGGCCCCGCTCCCGACGATTAGGGCGTCGCACCTTTTATCGAACTCGGCCATCGTCTTGAATTCAGTCAGGTAACGAGTAAGATAATAGCGTTAGGTCCCGGGTGCGCCCTCCCGGTACGAACTCAGCACCTCGTCAACGACCCGGACGCTCCAGGCGATGTCCTCCTCGGTGATCAGGTAGGGCGGGAGGAACCTGAGGACGGTCGTCCCGGCCTTGAGGGAGAGCAGGCCCCTCGACTGGAGCTCCCTGATGACCTGAGATGGGCTGAACCGCAGCTCCAACCCGACCATCAGGCCCTTGCCCTTGACCGCCCTCACCGCCTTTGGGTTCTGGGTCGCGATCTCCCTGAGCCCGCCTGCGAGCGTCGATCCCGCCTGACCAGCCCTCTCGGGGACGTTGTCGCCGATCAGGGCCTCTATCCCCCCGACCAGGGCAGCGAGGGCCAGCGGGTTCCCGCCGTGGGTGGAGCCGTGCTCGCCGTCCTCGACCTTCGAGGCGATCTCGTCGGTGACCGCGACGAGGCTCACCGGGAAGCCGCCGCCGATGGACTTCCCGGCGACCAGCACGTCGGGACTTATTCCCGACTCCGAGTGCGCCCAGACCGAGCCCGTCCTCCCGAAGCCCGACTGGACCTCGTCAACGATCAGGTAGGCTCCGACTTCCCTGCACCTCCTCTCCAACTCCCGGAGGAACTCCGGCTTCGCGGGCGTGAGGCCGCCCTCGCCCTGAACGGGCTCGACGATCGCGGCGGCCGCATCTTCCCCGATCCTCGAGAGCTGATCGGCGTCGTTGAAGGGGAGGAACTCGACCTCGAACGGGAAAGGACCGTATCCCTCCCTGTAGGCCCTGTTGAAGGTGGCGGAGAGGGCCCCGAAGGTCCTGCCGTGGAAGGAGCCGGTGAACGCGACCAGCTTCCTCCTACCCGTCCTCTTCCTCGCGAGCTTGAGGGCCAGCTCAACTGCCTCGCTCCCCGAGTTCTGGAAGAAGACGTTGCCGAGGTGAGCGGGCAGGACGCGGTCCAAGGCGCTCAGGGCCTCGTCGAGGACGTCGCTGTCGTAGAGGGGCGGGAGGACCATCGCCCCCTCCAGCTGCTCCCTCAGCCTCCTCACCACGTACGGGTTCAGGTGCCCAAGCAGCGCGGCGCCGTTCCCGGTGTGGTAGTCCAGGTACCTCCGTCCGGACCCGTCCCAGACGTACTGACCCCTCGCGCTCCTGACCCTCAGGCCCCTCGGCGCGAAGAACCTGATCAGCCTGACCAACTCCGGTCGCGTCGTAGGCGAATGCCTCCCAATAAGCCTCCGTCCGCCCGGTACCACTTCTCTGCGGAGCCCCTCCGGGACGGGCCAGCCGTTCCTCGCTGATCCGTTATCGGACGCGTCGATCTCCGGAGAACCTTTATCTCGTGCCCGATTTCCGGCGGGGTTGGGATCGTTTGCCAGCGTTCCTTGAGGGGGTTGCCCTCACGTTCGACGACGTTCTCCTGCTGCCGAGGTACTCGGAGATCAGGTCGAGGAGCGAGGTCTCGACGAGGACGAGGTTCACGAGGAGCATAGAGCTCCACATCCCGATAGTCTCGGCGGCGATGGACACCGTCACCGAGAGCAGGATGGCGATCGCGATGGCGAGGGAGGGAGGGATCGGGGTGATACACAGGTTCATGTCGGTGGAGGCGCAGGTCAGGGAGGTCCAGAGGGTCAAGCGCGCGGAGGGCATAGTCGTCGAGGACCCGTACTCGATCGGGCTCGAGGCCCGGGTCGAGGACGCGAGGAGGGAGATGGCGAGGCTCGGAGTCTCGGGGCTAGTGGTCGTGGACAGGGAGAGAAGGGTCTGGGGGATCGTTACAAGGAGGGACCTGCTCTTCCAGCCCGACGAGGAACCCGTCAGGAACGTGATGACGCCGAGGCACGAGCTCGTCACCGCGAGGGAGGGAGCCTCGCTGGAGGAGGTGAAGGAGCTGATCAGGAAATACAAGGTCGAGAAGATTCCGATCGTCGACGAAGAGTGGAGGCTGAGGGGCCTCGTAACCGCCAAGGACATCGAGTCGCGGGGCCTTAACCCCTACTCGACTAGGGACAGGAAGGGGAGGATGATGGTGGCTGCAGCGATAGGCGTGAAGTCTGACGCGATCGAGAGGGCTAGGGCGCTCCTCGAGGCCGAAGTCGACGCGCTGGTGATAGACGTGGCCCACGGCCACACCTCCATGACGATCAGCACCCTGAAGGCCCTCAGGAGGGAGTTCGGGGACGAGGTCCAGGTCGTGGCGGGTAACGTGGCGACGCCCGAGGGCTTCGAGGACATCGCGGCCCACGCGGACGCGGTCAAGGTCGGCATCGGGCCTGGAGCCGTCTGCACGACGAGGGTCGTGGCCGGGGTCGGCGTGCCGCAGCTCTCCGCGATCATGAACTGCGCCGAGGTCTCCGAGAGGATGGACGTCCCGATGATCGCCGACGGCGGAATAAGGAGCTCCGCGGACTTAGTGAAGGCCCTTGCGGCAGGAGCATCGACGGCGATGATCGGGATGCTGCTCGCGGGGACCGACGAGAGCCCCGGCTCGATCGTCCTGAGGAACGGGAAGAAGAGCAAGGTCTACAGGGGAATGGCCTCTTTCTACGCAATGCTCAGCAGGGACATGAAGGAGCGGGGCGACGTAGAGCTCGACGAGGTCGCCGACTACTCCTACATGGCCGAGGGGATAGAGGCCTACGTCGACTACAGGGGCTCCGCGGTCGAGGTCCTGAGGCAGCTCGTGGCAGGGCTGAGGTCGGGGATGAGCTACTTGGGCGCGAGGAACCTGAAGGAGCTGAGGGAGAGGGCGGTCTTCGTCAGGATCTCCGAGGCCGGCTACAGGGAGAGCCTCCCGCACGACGTGGAGCGCGTCGCCTAAGGGAGATGCCCTCGGTGGCCGTCGTTGGGCTCCAGTGGGGCGACGAGGGGAAGGGGAAGGTCGCCGCATACCTCTCGAAGGGCGCGGCGCTCGCGGTGAGGTTCAACGGGGGCCCGAACGCGGGACACACGGTCGTCTACTCCGGGAGGACCTTCAGGATGCACCTGATCCCTGCAGGGGGGCTGGTCTGCGGCAAGGCGGCGATCTGCGCCGGCGTCTACGTCGACCTCAGGACCCTCTCGGAGGAGCTGAGGGAGTCCAGGGAGGTCAGGCCCGACCTGAAGGTGATCCTGAGCCCGAGGGCGCAGGTGATCACGGAGATCGCGCTCAGGGCCGAGGAGATGCTCGAGGCGATGAGGGGCGAGAGGGCGATCGGGACGACGAGGAGGGGGATAGGGCCCACGGCCGTCGAGAGGTTCGGGAGGGTTGGGCTCAGGGTAGCGGACCTTCTTGAGCCCGACGCCCTCGAGGAGAAGCTGAGGGACATCGCGGCCTTCTGGAGGATGGAGAACGCTGACACTAGGGCGATAGCGAGATCGCTCTCGGAGCTCTTCGGGTCGCTCGACGTCGAGGTGGCCGAGGTGAACAGGGTGATCGCGGCCCACCTCGCCTCGGGAGAGAGGGTCGTCTTCGAGGGCGCGCAGGGGACGATGCTCGACGTCCTCTACGGCACCTACCCCTACGTGACGTCCAGCCTCACGACCTCCGCCGGCGTCTATTCAGGGTGCGGAGTTCCGGCGAGGTCCGTCGACGAAGTTGTCGGGGTCGCGAAAGCCTACACGACCAGGGTCGGAGCGGGTCCGTTCCCGACGGAGATCAGGGGCGAGGTCGCGGACAGGATCAGGGAGAAGGGCGGCGAGTACGGCGCGACGACCGGGAGGCCTAGGAGGATAGGATGGCTGGACCTCGCGCAGCTGAGGTTCGCAGTGGAGCTGAACGGAGCCGACGCCGTCTTCCTCACGAGGGTCGACACGCTCTCGGGCCTCGAGAGGGTGAGGGTCTGCGTGGGCTACGAGGGCTACGGAGAGGGCGAGTTCCCCGCGACGCTCAGGGAGCTCTCCAGGGTCAGGCCGGTCTACGCGGAGCTCGAGGGCTGGCCGGAGATCGACGAGGCGAAGCGCGCCGAGGTCCTACGCGAGGGCTACGGGGCCCTCCACCCGCAGGCGAGGAAATACGTCGAGTTCGTCGAGGAGAGGCTCGGCGCTCCGGTGAGGTACTTGGGCATCGGGCCCGGGACCGAGGACGTGGTGGCGCGGTGACGCACCCTCTGCTGGCGCTCTCTCCCGTCGACGGCCGCTACTCCGAGCTAGTCGAGGACCTCAGGCCCCACCTGAGCGAGTTCGGGCTGATCAAATCGAGGCTCGCGGTCGAGGTCGAGTACCTCGAGTTCCTCAGGAGGAGGCGGGCCGCGCCGATCGGGCCCAATGACGTCGAGGCCGCGCGGTCGGTGCTGAGGAGCTTCGACCTCTCCGCGGCGGAGGCGGTGAAGGCGATCGAGAGGGAGGTCGGGCACGACGTCGAGGCCCTCGTCCGCTACCTGAAGTCGGAGCTCGCGAGGCTCGGCGCGAAGGGGGTCGCGGTCTGGGTCCACGCGGGCCTCACATCCGAGGACGTGAACAACCTGGCCTTCTCGATCTCGCTGAGGGGAGCGGTGAGGGAGGTCCTGGTCCCGGAGCTCGAGGGGCTCTGCGCGGAGCTCGCCGACCTCTCGATGAGGGAGAAGGGGACGCTGATGCTCGCGAGGACGCACGGTCAGCCAGCTGTGCCGACGACGCTCGGGAAGGAGCTCGCCTACCACGGCTCAAGGGTCCTCCGGGCGATTGATGCGCTCCGTGAATTCAGGTTCCCGGGGAAGCTGAGCGGCGCGGTCGGGACCTACGCGGCCCTCGTCGAGGTCTTCGGGAGGGATGCGCTCGAGGCCGCGAGGGAGTTCGTCGAGTCGCTGGGCTTGGAGTTCGTCGAGCTGACGAAGCAGGTGATCCCTGCGGATAGGTACGCGCCGCTCCTCGATTCGATGGCCTCGCTCTCGATGGCGCTCACGGACCTCTCGAGGGACCTCTGGCTACTGTCCGCGCTCGGACACGTAACGGTCCTCTCGAGGGGGGTGGGGTCCTCGACGATGCCGCAGAAGGCGAACCCGGTCGAGGTCGAGAACGCCGAGGGGAACCTCGAGCTAGCTTCGAGCATCCTGACGTTCGCTTCGAGGAGGCTCCAGACGACGAGGCTCCAGAGGGACCTCTCGGACTCGACGGTGAGGCGGAACGTCCCGGTCGGGGTCGCGCACCTCCTGATCGGCGTGAGGCAGCTGAGGAGGTTTCTGGGCAGGATCGGCTTCGACAGGGAGGCGATGCTGGAGGAGCTGAGGTCTCACCCGGAGGCCCTATCGGAGGCGGTCCAGGTCAGGTTCAGGAGGCTGGGCGTCGACGCGATCGACGAGCTGAGGTCGCTGCTGAGGCAGGGCCTCGGGGTCGAGGAGGCCGCGAGGAGGGTCGCGGAGAGGCACGGCGTCAGGGCAGAGGATGTCGTGCCGAGGGACTTCGGCGAGTACGTCGGGCTCGCGGGGGAGCTTGCGGAGAGGTTCGCCGCCGAGTGCAGGAGGAGGGTCGGCCGGGTTGGGGAGGGCAGGGCCTGGTGAGGTCGCACTCTACGCGGCAAGGCTGACGTCTTGGGTCGGGGAAGTCTGGGTGGTCGCCTCTTCGGGCGCCGTCGTGCGGGTCGCCGTCGGACATGAGCCGGAGGTAGAGACGGGCGCGAAGCTCGAGGTGGTCCGTGTGGGAGAAGGGCCTGCGGCGCTCAAGGATGCGGTCCGCCAGCTCGAGGAATACCTTAGGGGCTCGAGGATGAGCTTCGAAGTCCCACTTGACCTCAGGGGAACCCCGTTCCAGAGGGCGGTCTGGTCGGAGACCTCGAAGATCCCCTACGGCTCGACGAGGACCTACGCCTCGGTAGCTGCGTCGCTGGGGCGGCCCCGGGGCGCGAGGGCGGTGGGGTCTGCGCTCGCCGCGAACCCGGTCCCAATACTGGTGCCGTGTCACAGGGTCGTGAGGTCCGACGGCTCGCCCGGGGGATACAGCACGTCCCCTGAGCTGAAGGTGAGGCTCCTCGAGTTCGAGAGGAGGAACGCGGCGCGCCTGGTCTGAGGCCGAGCAGGTCGCGGGAATTCCTTGATATCCGGGGACCGGATCCGGTCTCGCGGAAGATGCGCCACGCGGCCCACAGGAGGATCGAGAGGTTCCACGAGCTCGATTGGGTGCTGAACCAGGTCAGGTCGAGGGTCAGGCCGATAGCCGAGACCGAGTCGATCAGGCCGCTCGCCGCCGTCAGGAGGGTCCTCGCTGAGGACGTCGCAGCTCCCTCAGACAGGCCGCCCCACGACATGTCCCACATGGACGGCTACGCGGTGAGGTCCTCGGATTTAATCGGTGCCAGCGCCGAGAGGCCGGCGGTCCTCAGGGTCGACGGTTTCACAGGTCCGAACGAGAGGGGCCCTCCCTTGGGTCCCGGGTGCGCGAGGAGGATCCTGACCGGAGGATACCTGCCGGAGGGCGCGGACGCGGTCGTGCCCCAGGAGGAGGTCGAGGTCGAGGAAGGGAGGGTCCTGGTCCACAGGCCGGCGAGGCCGTTCGAGCACGTCGACAGGAGGGCGTCCGACGTCACCTCGGGGACGATCGTCGCGAGGGCCGGAGAAGTCCTTACCCCCGTGAAGGCGGCGCTCCTCGAGTCGCTGGGCTTGAGGTCGGTGAGGGCCGTGAGGCTCCCTGAGGTCGGGGTTCTTTCGTTCGGGTCGGAGCTGACCGACGATCCCGGTGAGGCCGCGGAAGGGAAGGTCCTCAACACCCACGCGCCGATGGTCGTCTCGGTGCTGGGGAGGCTGCCCTGCAGGCCGAGGTATCTGGGACTGGTGCCCGACGACCCCGTGGCCGCGAGGTCCTCGATCGCGGAGGCGCTGAGGCGGTCGGACATGGTCCTGACGATCGGAGGCTCCAGCGTCAGCGAGCTCGACGTCGTCCCAGCGGTCCTCTCGGAGGTCTCGGAGTTCTTCGTCCAGGGCCTGAAGATGCAGCCGGGAAGGGTGGGGGGAGCGGCGGTGGTGGACGGGAAGCCGGTCGTCGTCCTACCCGCCCTGATCCACTCGACGGTAAACGTCCTGAACGAGCTCGGGCTCCCGGTCCTCGCCCACCTCGCCTCAGCGAAGCCTGAAGAGTTCTACGCGACGAAGGTCGCCAGGCTCTCGGAACCTGTCGAGTTCCATAAGTGGGTCGACTTCGTGAAGGTCCTCTGGGTCAGCCTCTCGGACTCGGAGGGGATGCCCTCCTGCAGGCCCCGGCTCTCGGAGTCCTCGGTCTTCTCCTCGATCGCCTTCTCGGACGGGTATGTGCTCGTAGGGCCCGGGGTCGAGAGGCTCGAGGCCGGGGCAGAGGTGTTGGTGAAGAGGCCGGTCTGGATGGGGTAGCGGCAGAGGCTCGGTTGAGAGAGGGGCTGAGAACGCGTGAGACCGATCCGAGATCGGGAGAAACCCTAAAATTGTCGTTTTTCTCTTTTTATACCGCGCCGCAGAAGGCGCACCATCGCTGAATCCCAGACGGGGATTGGCTCGTCGAGGCGTCGAGATTGGAAATTCGGCTCGGAACCTCACGAAGAGGATTGAAAGCAAGCTTTATTTCGCCCATACCACTTTTCTCAGCTACATGAACCTCACGAAGAGGATTGAAAGTCTTTACAGCATTTATTATAGTGTTGCACCTGTACTCGCCCAGAACCTCACGAAGAGGATTGAAAGTGAGATAGTCTCGTAGCGCTTCTCTAACTGCTTCAGCGAACCTCACGAAGAGGATTGAAAGCTACGTGAGCTCCGTGGAAGAGAGATACTGATACAGAAGAACC
>JBCNVM010000019.1:0-12311 GCA_039630085.1 Candidatus Caldarchaeales archaeon | reverse complement strand
TGAAGCCGCTGAAGACCACAGTGAAGGTCGCGCCGAGCCTCGCGCAGGCGTACATCACCGCGGGGAGCTCCGGTATCATGGGCATGTAGATCGCGACCCTCGAACCCCTCTTGACCCCGACCCTCCTGAGGCCCTCCGCGATCCTGTTGGTCAGCCTCCAGAGGTCGTAGTAGGTGAGCTTCCTGACCTCCTTAGGCTCGCCGCGCTCGTCGACCGGTTCGCCCTCCCACACGATCGCGAGCTTGTTCTTGCGCCAGGTCCTGACGTGCCTGTCAAGGCAGAGGTAAGAGATGTTCTGGAGCGACCCCGGGAACCACCTGTAGACGTTCGGGTATTCGCCCGGCTCCACGACCCTCTCCCACTTCCGGAACCACTCGAGCTCGCTCGCAACGCCCTCCCAAAACCTCTCGAAGTCCTTCGTCGTCAGCTGATGGAACCTCCTGTAGGTCTCCACGTCGACCGTCCTGTTCTCCCAGCCTTTCACGGCTATCCTCTCCTCGAAGGGCAGGGGCTCGCTCTGAAAAGCCTCGTAGCTCATCAGCATTAGATTGATCTGCGCTGGTAATAAGGTTTAAAACATGCGCTCACGCCACGCGACCTCAGACGGTTCGTTGGGCTCCTCGCACTCGACAAGGGAAGCCATGGAGTTCCTGGTGAGGTACTTCGAGAGGGTGTTCGGGACGACGGGCACGTACCGCTGGCACGAGGACGAGAACGCCTATTACCTCTTCGTGAGGGTGCCGAAGGGAGTAGCCGCTCCGGAGCTCAAGTGCTTCGACGAGAGGAGGATGCTGTTGGGAAGGAGAAGGATGTTCTGTTACGACGAGGAGGGCCAGAAGAGGATCTCGATCACATTAGATTACTCGGGCAAGAGCCTCAAGCTGGTCACGTTGGCGCTCTTCAAGCCCAGCGCGAGGCTCAGGTGGCCCCCTAAACCCTCTCCAACTTGAAGCTCACGCCCATGGTGCGCAGCTTAAGGTAGAGGAGAGCCGTGTGGATCGCGTCCACCAGCGAGTTGTGGAAGATGAAGTCACCGACGCAGAGGCCGAGGCGCCTGCAGATCTCAGTGAGGTTCATCCCCTCTTTCATCAGAACGTACTCGATGTTATCCCGGACAGCCCTCCACCTGAGGTATCCGTACGCGACGTCGACGTAATTGACCCTGAGCTTCTTCCCGAAGGTCCTCTTGAGGAAGTTGACGTCTATCCTCCCGAAGACCACGAGCGTCTGCCCGTTGACCTCCCCGTAGAGGACCTCGATGGCCTCCCGCTCCTCCACGCCGTCCTGTCCCGTTATCCCGTGAATCCGAGCGCTCTCCCCCACTAGTCCCCGAGAGACCACGACGTACTTCGACTTCGAGACCCTGATCACGTCGTCCTCTATGGGTACGGTCGCGAACGCGACCAGCTTCGCGTCCTTCGGGTTCGGGCTGGTATACTCGGCGTCGAACGCGAGCAGGGTCACACTGGCTCCCTCTCGAGCTTGTCGTGGAGCGTCTTCACGGCCCTCAGGGCTGCCTTCAGCTCGTCCTTGAGCGGGACTTCGTCGGCGTGGACCTCTCCCTTGCCCTGGGACTTGGTCCAGATGCTGACCTTCAGGAGGACCTCGTAGGCCTCCCTTAGCTTAACCTCCAGCTCCCTGCTTATCACCCACCTGTCGGCGAGCGCGGTTATCCTCTCGGGTATCGTCTCGCCCTGAACCCCGAGGACCATCGCCACCGCCCTGACGGGCATGGAGAGGGACGCGAGGGCCTCCTCCTTCGGCTTGAACGACTTCTTGACCCGATCAAAGGTCGTGAGCGGCGGCTTGAAGCGGAGCGAGTTCGAGAGGATCCTCGCCCTGTTTTGCGACGCGATCCTGTGCACCACCTCCTTCGCCCTGTCCAGCAGCTCCCGGTGCCCGTAGATCGCCCTGCCGTCGTAGATCAGGTTCATCAGTATGACGTCCCTCTCCCCCGACCTCTCTATCGCCTCGCCGAGCCTGTGGACTGAGAACTGGAGGCTGTCCATCGTGTTGCCGTCCTTGCAAGCGGGGTATCCCAGCTCCAGGAGCCTCCTCACCACCTCAGCCCCCAGCTCTCTGAAGTAGCTGTCGTCGTAGGCCGCGATGATGAAGTTGTCCATGTCCGTGACCACGAACTGCTCGTATACTCCCTGCGAACCCGTGACCGCGACGCAGTAGGGGTGGGGCGGGTGTCCGAGCTCCCTTTCGACCTCGTTTATCACGACCCTCATTATCTCGTCGTTGATGTAGCTGATCGCCCTCGTGAGGTGGAGCGGGTGAGGGGCCTCAGGGTTCATCACGGACTGCGAGGCCCGCATGGCCCACTCGCCGACCTCCCTCAAGTGGCGCTTCAGCTCGTCGGCCGACTTGACCCTCTTCAGGTCCCGTATCGTGTGCAGGGGGATAGGGGCCATCCTGTAGGCTATGTCTCTCATCGTGACCACTCCCTTCAGCCTCCCCCTTTGGTCCACCACGATCAGGTGCTTGACGTTAGACATCGTCATCTTGATCAGGGCCTCGAGGCTCGACGTCGTGTCCTCCACGGTCAGGAGCTCCCTGCTCGAGACGTACATCACCGGCAGGTTCAGGTCGACACCCCTCGCGACCGCCCTCCTCAGGTCGGTGTCGGTGAAGATCGCGAGCGGATACCCGTCCTCGCTGACGATCACGACCGAAGAGACCGACCTTTCGGCCATTACCCTCGCCGCCTCCCTGATCGTTGTGCCCTCGGGGACGGTGACGGGCTCGCCCCTCATCACATCGACGATGGGACTCTCTGTCCTGTAGGAGGTCGGGAGGACCGCATTCCGCTCGTCTACCAAGAGGATCGACTCCTCTTCCGCGACAACCCCGCCCCTCACCACGAGGCTCTCGCCGCTCTCGTAGAAGTTCTCGTTGTACTTGATGACGCCCTTGTAGACGTAGACCCTTCCGGACAGCTTCACCTCCGTCTTAGGAGGCAGGTAGACGATTGAGACCGAGTCCCGAAAATGCTTCAAAAAACTGTCGAACTGCCGAATTAGATCCCGAAGGTCGCTGTTGGTCCTGCCGCTCATCTTGCTACTTTATCTCGGGCGTCCTACATTTATCTACGAACCTCATCACTTCCTCGCCTTCCGGCCTCGTGAGCAACGAGACCACCACCGCGGTTATCAGGTTGGCGAAGAACCCGATTATGCCCCAAGCGATCGTCCCGATCTTCTGCCCGGCGATCTCGATGGGTGGGTAGTTGAAGACACCGACGAGCAACACGTACGGGAAGGCCGTCAGCATGCCCGCGATCATCCCCGCGACTATCCCATACCTGTTCAGTCTCTTCCAGAATATGCCCAGCATGATGATCGGCGTTAAGGATGAGGCCGCGAAGACGAAGGCCCACGCGACGAGCAGCGCCACGTAGATCGCGAACCTCGGGTCTGCCACCGCCTGGGCAGCTAGGATTGCGGCTATAACGCCGATGATCCAGAGTATCACCCTCGCGAGCCAGACCTCGCTCCGCTCGGAGACTTGGGGGTTGATGAAACGCTTGTAGATGTCCCTCGTGACGCCCGTCGACATGGCCAGGAGTAGACCGTCGGCGGTGCTGATCGCAGCTGCAAGCCCTCCCATCGCGACGAAGGGCGAGATTATCCAGATCATCCCGAACATGTCCGGCATGCCCACGACCACGATGTCTCCGTGGAAGGTCAGCTCGGCGGGCTGCAGTATGCCGTCGTTATTGGAGTCCCTGATCGTGATCAACCCCGTCGGGAGCCACTTCTTGACCCACTCGACCTGCATCGCGTCACTCACCCGCATCCCCCAGAGCTGGCTGAAGGAGTACCTCGCGATCGCGGCGTAGATCGAGGCGGTCACGTAGAGCAGCCCGATGAACACTAGGCTCCAGCCGACGCTGTACCTCGCGTCCCTCATGCTCGGCACGGTGTAATACCGTATCAGTATGTGGGGCAGCCCCATCGTCCCGAGCATTAAGAGGACAGCGGACATGATCCAGTTCAGCTGGCCGGTCCCAGCAGCCAGAGGCCTAGCGAAAGGCTCGGTCCAGGGCCTCAGACCGTACGCGACCTCTTTCGCCTCGAGCGTCGACACAAGTTCGCCGTAGGTGAAGTGCGGCAGCGGCCTGAGGAGTCCAAGGAAGTAGGAGGCGATCAGCACGGGCGTCCAGTACATAGTGATTAGGAAGATGTACTGCAGGAACTGGACCCACGTAATGCTCCTCCATCCACTCGTCCACGAGTAGAGGACCGTTCCGAGGACGCCGACGAAGACGCCGATGGCCGCAGGTATCCCTAGGAACCTCCCGAAGACTACGCCGACTCCCTGCAGCTGCGCGGTGAGGTAGGTCAGGTTCATGATGAAGAGCATGATCACGGCCACGACCCTCGCAGGTCCCCAGCGCCCGGCCCTGGCCTCGATGAACTCGGGCACCGTATACGTGTCCGACCTCCTGATGAAGGGCGCGACGGTGAAGGACATCAGCGTGTACCCCAGCGTCCAGCCGATGATGTAGATCAAGGCGTCGAATCCCAAGAGCGCAATCGTTCCTGCCATCGAGAGGTAGGAGGCGGCCGACATCCAGTCCGCTGCGGTCGCGGCGCCGTTGATCACCGGAGGGATCTTCCTCTCGGCGACGTAGAAGGCTTCGACCGTTGCCCTCCTGAGGCTGAGCGCCAAGACGAAGTAGACGAACAGTGACCCTATCACGATCACCAGCGACGCGATGAAGGTCCCCAGAGCTATCGCCGAGAACGCTATCGCTACTGCGTAGACCACGAGCGCCGTCCCGGTCGCCCTCTTCGGATCAGACATAATGTTCGAGACCAGCCCCATCACTTCTCACCCTCCCTGACCAACTTCAGGAACTCCCTGTCGACCCGGTCCATGTAGGCCGCGTAGGCGAAGATAGCCAGAATGCCCACGACGATCACGATGAACGCCGGCACGTACCAGTGGAGCGGCGGCAGCGACCCGATCCTGATCCCTCTGAACACGTACGGGTTCGGAATCTCGATCAACACCGCGATGAACAGCTAGATCACGAGCCAGACCAGCGTCACGGTCGCCAGTCGTTTCCAGTACCACCTGTACGGATCTCCTTTCGTCACGCCCGGTAAGCGGAAAATGGTAGTATATAAACCTTTAAAAAAGCGAATATATCGTGAATTAATGAATAGCCTGCTGCCGATCGATTTCTTATATCTTCACTCTCCGCGAAATTAGACAAATGCTCAACTCTCGCGCACCAGAGGGGCTACTGGCGACGAGATCCGCACCGGTCCGATTTTCGCGGTTCATTTCTGTTACCATCCGGATGGAAAAACGAACATCAACTCATATATCCCGCGAATGATTCGTAGAACTCTGATTCCCAGAGGTGTGGCCGTGGGGCCGATTCGACGGCGATCAGAAGACATCGCCCATGCGGCGAGGCACGCCACACGCGAGTTCGAGCCGAACTGGCACCGCTAAGTCGCGCCCGTCTAACCTTGACATAACGACACCAAAAATTTATAGAGCATGAGATAAGAGAAGGCTGAAATGGGCGCGGCCGAGCCGACGATGATCGGGGCCTTTCACCTCACGTGCGTCGGGTCCGAGTTCCTCCACATGGGAGCTGATGCTGCGAGGGCAGAAAGCAGGGGAGTGCTCGAGCCATGAGGCCGATCGGACACGAGGGCCTTAAGGGGTTCGTCTATCCCGTCATACCGCTGACCTTCGGAGGGCTGACGCTCCTCGCGGGTCTAGGGGCGCCGCAGGCCATAGCGATGGCCGTCTTCACGGGAATCATCGGCGGAACGCTCCTCTTCTGGAGGTTCAGGCTCGCCTTCGCGATGGTCGGGATCTTCATCCTCATGGGGGCGGGGCTTATGGACGTCGCCACTTTCATCGAGTTCGCGAGGATAGACGTGATCGCGTTCCTCCTCTGCATGATGACGGTGATCGGCTTCCTTGAGGAGAGGAGGTTCTTCGAAGTCGTGGTCGACAGGGTCCTTGGTGTTGGAGGCGGGAGCGCCTCGAGGCTGATACTAATACTGATGCTGATGTCGGCCCTCTCGGCTGCCTTGGTGGACGAGGTCACCTCGATACTGTTCATGATGACGTCCGTGATCACGTTAGCGAGTAGGTTCCAGGTCCCGCTGGTCCCGCTGATGCTGATGACGGTCTTCGCGACCAACATAGGGAGCAGCGCCACTGTAGTTGGCAACCCGATCGGGGTAATGATTGCCCTGAGTTCGGGCTACGGGTTCCTAGACTTCCTCAGGTGGGCGACGCCTCCCGCGATAACCGCGACGCTCGTCACCTATGCGACGTGTTTCCTCTACTACAGGAGGTTCCTCGGCGAGCTCGACGTCAAGCTGAGGGCCACGAGGGAGGAGAGGGTCCAACTGGCCCGCGCCAACAACCCCAAGTCGAACAACAGGCTCGACAGGACCGCCCTGCTCGTCTTCTTGGGAGTGATAGGAGGGCTCGTTCTCCACACGCCGATAGAGGAGATGCTGAAGCTGAAGAAGAACACAATGTTGATCGGGGTCGCGATGGCCGGTGCTGGGACGGTCCTCCTCCTCGAGAGGGAGAAGGCGAGGGACCTAGTCGAGAAGCGGGTCGACTGGTGGACGCTGACCTTCTTCATGCTCTTCTTCGCGTCTGTGGGCACGCTGAGATACACGGGCGTTACGGGATTCATCTCGGGTGCCCTTACTTCCGCCTTCGGCAGGGCAGGGGAGATCGCGGTGATATCGGTCCTCTACTCGATAGTCGGGTTCATGACGGCCTTCATGGACAACGTGCTGGCGGTCGCGTTCTGGATTCCTGTCGTGCAGGAGATGCTCGCTTCCGGGGCGGTCTCCGAGAAGGTCTGGTGGGCGATGCTCTTCGCCGGGACCTACGTCGGCAATTTAACCATGATCGGTAGCACGGCTAACATCGTCGCGATCGGCATGGTCGAGAGGCAGAGGCTAGGCCACGTATCGTTCATGGGTTGGATAAAACCGGGTTTGGTCGGGGCGCTGGTCCCGACCGCCGTCGCGATCGCCTGGCTCTTGCTGGTGTGACGACCCGTCCCCAGTTTTGCTCCACTTCATCCGACCTCCTTCATCTTGACGACTGCTTCCCTTATCTCCTCAACGGAGGCCTCCTCCTCGAGGGTCGAGAGGTCGCCGAGGTCCTGGCCGAGCCACAGCCTCCTCATCACCCTCCTCATGATCTTCCCGCTCCTAGTCTTAGGGAGCATGTTGACGAACCTCAGGTCCCTGATGACGACGATCGGTCCCAGTGTATCCCTGACGTGCTGGATCAGCTCCCTCTTCAGCTCCTCGCTGGGTGAATATCCGGGCTTGAGCACCACGAACGACGCGACAACCTCGCCCCTGAGCTCGTCGGGGACGCCGCAGACTCCTGCCTCGGCGACCGCGGGGTGCGTTATCAGGCTGCTCTCGACCTCGATCGTCCCTATCCTGTGCCCGGAGATCTTGATTATCTCGTCAGCCCTCCCGCTGAACCAGACATATCCGTCTTGGTCGATCATCGCCGCGTCACCGGTGCAGTAGAGGCCCTTAGCCCTTACCTCCCAGTATGAGGAGACGTACCTCTCGAAGCTGTCCCAGAGGGTCGGCGTCAGCCCGGGGAAGGGCCTCCTGAGGTAGAGGACTCCCTTCTGCCCCCTTGGCAGCTCCTCCCTCCCCGCCTCGTCGTAGACGACCGGGTCCACGCCCGGCAGGGGCAGCCCCGCGGACCCCGGCTTGATGTATCTCATCACGCTGTTGCCTCCGATGCCGTAGGGGTAGCCGAAGAGCGCGCCGGTCGTCTCGGTCTGCCACATGTGGTCTATCACCGGGATCCTGTTCTCGAAGACGTCGACCTGGAGCCACCTCCAGACCTCGGGGTTGAGGACCTCCCCTGCTACCGCGACCCTCTTGACAGAGCTGAGGTCGTACCCCTTCGCCAGCTCGGTACCGAACCTCCTCAGCATCCTCAGCCCCGTCGGTGAGGTCCAGAAGAGCGTCGCCCTGTACTTCGAGATCGCTTCCCACCAGACCCCGGTGTGCGGGTAGTCCGGAGTGCCGTCGTAAATCACCGCGGTCGCGCCGGCGAGGAGCGGCCCGAAGACGATGTAGCTCTGACCGACGATCCACCCGATGTCGGAGGTGTTGAAGACGATGTCTTCGGGCTCCAGCCCATAGATCCATTTCGCCGCCCAGTAGTTCCAGACCTGGTAACCTCCGTGGACGTGCACGACCGGCTTGGGCTTTGCCGTCGTCCCGGAAGTGGGCATGACGAAGATCGGGTCGCCGGCGTCGGTCTCGACCAGCTCGTGGCTCTCGCCTTCGCCGAGCCTCAGGAACTCCTCCAGCGTGAGGTCGTTCTCCCTCATCTCGATCTCCTCTGAGGGCCTCACCCTCTTGATGACCTTCGTGACCTTCATCCCGGGGAACCGCTCGAGGGCCTTGTCGAGCTTCTGCTTCAGAGGGACGTCCTTGCCCCTCCTGACGAGGAAGTCCTGGGTCAGGACCAGCTTAGGGGCCGTCAGCTCGATCCTGTCGGCCACCGCCTCCGAAGAGAACCCGGAGAAGACCGTGCAGGAGATCGCGCCGATCCGGGCGCACGCCAGCATCATCGCGGCCGCCTCGACCGAGTTCGGCATGTAGACGAGGACCCTGTCCCCGCGCCCCACCCCTGATCCCCGGAGGGCCGCCGCGTAACGCCTGACGATCGACGATAGCTCGTCGTATGTGACCGAGTAGGAGAGGCCGAGTTCCGGCGAGTGGTAGATGTAGGCCGGCTTACCTCCGTACCTCTGAAGCTTGGCGTCGAGGCAGCTGTAGGAGACGTTGGTCTTGCCTCCGATGAACCATGAGAACCTCGGATAGCTCCACTCGAGGGTCCTCTCCCACCTCCGGAACCAGACGACATCGCCCCGCTCCCACGCCTCTTCCACCCTCCTGCTCCAGAAGCCGTGCGGGTCCCTCCTTTCCTCCTCCCAGAGATCCCTGAAGGCCCTGATCGGGTCCTCCGAGCGTTCGCTCATCGGCTTGAGCGAGCCCGAGCTCCCGTTTAAGAGTTTTTAAAATCTGTTAAGCGGAGGCAGTCAGGGGTTCTGGGCAGCCCGTCAGACGAGGTAGAACAGCGGGAAGAGGAAGACCCAGACGATGTCGACGAAGTGCCAGTAGTAACCGAAGTACTCGATCGGCTCCCAGTTGTCCTTCCCGTACGCGCCCTTGGCGGACCTGTAGGCGAGGTAGAGCAGAGCTAACACACCGGCAGTCACATGGGCTCCGTGGAGGCCAGTCGTCAGGAAGAAGGTCGAGGCCGGGAGGGAGCTCCCGAAGGTGACGCCGTGCTTGAAGAGATGGGACCACTCGTCGTACTTGTTGACGAGGAAGAGGAGCCCGAGCGCGATGGTTGCCGTGAGGAAGGCAGTCGTCATCCCCTTCCTGTCGGCCTTAGCGGAGGCCAGCGCGAGGACCACTGTCAGACTGCTGGTCAAAAGGACGAACGTGTTGACGGCACCGTGCCAGACGTCGAACAGGGCACCCGGCGCGGGCCAGGAAGCCGATGCGGTCCTGACGTAGAGGTAGGCGGAGATTACGATCCCGAAGAGCGCGATCTCGGAGGCGATGAACGTCCACCACCCCAGCTTGACCCTGTCGACGCCCTCGAAGGGCCAGCGCTCGCCTATCGGGTCCTCGTGGGCGATGAACCTCTCCCTCCCCCATCCGACCACACTCGCGGCGAAGACCGCTATCCCCACCGGCAACAGTAGCGGGTGCACGGTTAGTCCGGCCAGAGCTAGGAACGCGCCGAGGCTGACCGCGAACGGGTATGGCGAGAGGTGGGTCTCGTGGTGACCATGCACGGCGCCGTTCGTCGAGATGAACGCGAGCTTTCCGCCGGAGAACGTCGGGATGCCCGGGAAGTTGTTCGGAGGCGGCGGCGACTCGGTGGCCCATTCGAGGGTGAAGGCTCCCCACGGGTTGTTCCCGGCCGGCGCTCCGTTCCTGAGGCTCCAGAGTAGGTTCCAGAACATAATAAGGAACGAAAGGCCGAAGACGACCCCTCCAGCGGTTGCGAGTTGGTGCCAAAGTATCAGATCCTGCTGGTAGATGGGCACCCTCCTCGGGGTTTCCCAAGCTATGAATAGCGGGAAGTAGAGGAGGTTGTATCCGATCATCGAGACGACGAAGTGGATCCTGCCGAGCCTCTCGTCGAACATCCTCCCGGTCATCTTCGGATACCAGTAGTAGATTCCCGCGATCAGGCCCAGCAGCCCTCCGCCGACCATCGTGTAGTGGAAGTGGGCCACGACGAAGTAGGTGCCCCTCAAGATGTAATCGAGGACGTTGGACCCGAGGAAGACACCGGTGATCCCGCCGATGATGAAGACGCCTATTGTCCCGAGCGCGAAGAGCATCGGCGTGTTAATCCTGATCCTCGCCTTTGCCAACGAGTAAATGTACGAGAGGATGATCGCGTCGAAGGGTATCGAGATCGCGATAGTCGTTATGGTGAAGACCCTACGGATGTCTTGGCTGATGCCGGTGTTGAACATGTGGTGACCCCAGACCAAGAAGCTCAGAACCGCGACGATCGCCATGGCTATCATCACGGCGGTCCTTCCGTAGAGGTGCCTTTTCGTCGAGGCTTGAATGACTTCAGCAACAGCCCCCAGTGCGGGGAAGAGGACGATGTAGACTTCGGGGTGACCGAAGAACCAGAAGACGTGGTCCCAGAGAAGCGCGCCACCCTCAGGCGAGGTGAAGTAGACCGTCCCGAGAGTCCTGTCGGAGATCAGGATGACAATCGCGGCGAGGAGTGCTGGGAACGCGTAGAGCATCATGAGAACCGTCAGTAGGATCGTGAAGGTGAACATCGGCAGCTTGTTGATCGTGAGCCCTTGGGCCCTCGACCTGAAGATCGTGACGACGAAGTTGATGGTAGAGACGGTGACCGAGGCGACGAGCAGGGCCACGCCGAGCCCACCTGTGTCGACTCCGACGTATGGTGAAAATCGCTTACCTGTCAAAGGCGCGTACAT
Source organism: Candidatus Caldarchaeales archaeon (assembly GCA_039630085.1). GTDB lineage: Archaea > Thermoproteota > Nitrososphaeria_A > Caldarchaeales > Calditenuaceae > Calditenuis. The sequence goes on along the minus strand of JBCNVM010000019.1, from coordinate 1,276 downwards.
CGTCCAGCCCGCATCTATGGCGCTGTCCTGGAAGAACGAGATGACGGCTAGAGTCCCCCCGAAAAGGTAAAGCCAGTAACTCAGGGCGTTAAGCCTCGGGAACGCGAGATCCCTAGCGCCGATCTGGAGGGGCACGACGTAATTCGCGAACGCAAAGCCCAACGGCGATATCACGAAGAGAATCATGATTAACCCGTGCATGGTCACGGCCTGGTTGAACTTCTGGGCGTTCAGGAAGTTCAGGGCCGGGTCTGTCAGCTGGAACCGGAAGAGGAGCGCGAGGACACCCCCGACTATCAGGAAGTAGAGCGACGTGACCAAGTAGAGTATCCCGACGTCCTTATGGTTGGTCGTCATCAGCCATCTCTTGATCGAGGAGGCCGGAGGCAGGGGATCGGGCGCCACCTCAACCACCTCCCTGACCCTTGTACCACTTGTCGAACTCGGAAGGCGGCATCACAATAAGCTTACCTATCATCACGCCGTGGCCGGTGCCGCAGAGCTCGAAGCACCTAATCTCGTAAGTCCCCGGAACCTCCACCTCAGTCCAGTAGTAATTGATCTTGCCGGGTATCGCGTCTATTCCTATGCCCAGCTCGAGGACACCGAACTTGTGGAAGACGTCCCTGCTGGTTATGATGAACTTGACCGGCCTGTTGGCCGGAATCCTGCCCTCCCCGAGGACCGTTACGCCGTTCGGGTAGACGAACTCCCAACCCCACTGGAACGCGATGACCCTGACCTCGAAGGCGTCCCTCGGTGGAGACTCGAGGTACTCAAGCGTCGAGAAGGTCCCCACGATCAAGGATATTACGATCGCGCCGCTCAGGAGGAGTGAGACTAGGAGCTTCGCGGGAAAGCCCTGACGGGGCGGGAGCTCGCCGAGGCTCACTTCTCCCTCAGCCGGCTTCTCCTCCTTCGCCCTGTACCTGAGCACGTTGTAGAGCATGTACGCGCCGACTACCACGCCCACCAGAGTACCCAGCGTAAGGAAGAGGTTGAAGAGCCCATAGACGGCCTCCGCCGAGGTCGAGACCATGCTTATTGAAGTCTCCTCAATTCACGTCATAAAGTTGACGCGAACTCGCAGCATCGTTTGAGAGCTTGTCACGACGTATCCGCGGTTTCGGATTCCGGAGGCGGAATTCGCCCGATTGAACCCGGGTGCGGAGATTAACGCGACTCCCCCTTGTCCTTCAAAGATGGCGAAACGACCCAGTCCTCGATAAGGGTGCACCCGACCGGGCTGACGCTCTGGCTCGGGCCGCAGTTCTGA
>JBCNVM010000018.1:0-15334 GCA_039630085.1 Candidatus Caldarchaeales archaeon | reverse complement strand
CCTCGCTCGTGTTCCGGGAGCATGTTCTCGAGCACGGTACCGAGAAGCAGCGGGTCGATGCTGACCTCGACCTCGAGCGGCGACGACTCGTCGACCGTGAAGTTGTACTCATTGAAGAGCCTCCTAGCTCTGAGGAAGACCGCATTCATCTCCTTCGCGAGCCTCTTCTCGACCTCTTCCGTGAGGTACTCCTCTCGCTCGAAGACAGAGCCGTTGAGGAAGGGGAGGCCGTCAAGGCCCTCGCTTAACGACCTGTAGAAGACCCTGTTCAGCTCGAAGTAGTCGCTGATCTTATCGATGAAACGTTTGTCGCCCTTCAGCCACCTCTTCCTCTGGAGGAAGTAGAGGAACATGAGCCTGCCCAAGAACCTCTGGGCGTAAGAGGAGGCTTCCTCGCGTAATACGCTCTTAGTTACATTTACTATTTCCTCGTAGAGTTTGCGGTATTCTTCGAAGAACTCCTCCCTTACCCGCTCGTAGGGCAGGAACTCCTTGTCGTACGCCTCCCGCGTCTTCTCAGGGTCCCCTCTGTACTCAAGCGACTTGATGACCTCATTGTCCGTCCTGTAGAGCCTCTCGTGAAGCCAGAGGACCCTCGCCTCCCCTTCAGAGCCGGGTCCCGGAATTGTCACCATGTAGCTGTCGGTTCCGTCGGTGAACGCGAGCAGGGGGCGGATGCCCAACCTATGCTTCTTCCAGCTCCTCGCGATCCTCGTGCAGAGGCTCCTAGTCATCTTGTTGCCGAACTCCACTATCGCGCACTCGACGTAGTCGTCGACGTACAGCCTCAACACCCTCCTCACGTCGGCGCCCTGCGGAATGACGCCCCTTTCCCTGAGGACCTTAACGCTCAGCTCCTCCTCCTTCACCGGATAGCCGAGCTCCCGGACTTTGGAGATCCAGAAGTTCACATCGAACTTGAGCTCCTCGCTCGCGACCGCCATCCTCAGAGGACCCAATTAGCGCCTGACTATAAGCGTCCTTTAAATGGGGATGTTAACCCATAAAAATGGCCGCTTTTCTCAGACAAAGTGCCGACTAAGTTATCTCCTAGCTCAATTGACGGGTTCAAATCCCGGCGGCCGCACCAGCTCACTTCTTCAGCTCCTTCGCGTACTTGCTGAAGAGCGGCCTGAAGCCCATGCTCTCGTAGAACGAGACCGCGATCTTGTGCTGGGAGGGGAACTCCGCGGTGATGACGCCCGCGCCCATGCCCGTCAGCTCCTTGAACGCCTCGTCGATCATCAGCTTCCCCAACCCCTTCCTCCTGTACTCCGGAAGGACGTAGAACTCCCTGATGACGCCCTCCTTCTCCGGGGAGTAGAAGACCCTGTCGACGATGTCGGCCTTCAGGAAGGCCGTCGGCCTACCCCTCTGGTCCTCGGCCACCAGGACGAGCGACCTGTCGTCGGAGAGCGCGTTTGAGAGGTACTTGCGCGCGGCGGAGCGGATCTCGCTAGAGACCGCGAGCATCGGGTCGAACTCCTCGTTGAGCCTCTTGTTCCTGATCAGCAGGTCCACGAGCGCCTCGAGGTCCGCCTGCGTCGCCCTCCTGATCCTGAACTCGGAGGACATGGCTCCCGAGCTGAGGATTCGCTCGGAATATAAAGCCGATGCGTCAGGGCCTGACTCCCAGCACGACCTCGACGTTCCTGACCTGGCCGTCCCTGTAGACCGTGAGGGTAACCCTGGTGCCGGGCGAGGTGTTCTCGATCAGGTAGTTGAGGAGGTCGTCGAGGGAGGTCACGGGCTGGCCGTCGACCGCGATTATTAGGTCGCCCCCGACGACGTAGTTCTCGCCGGCGATCGTCGTGGCCCTGTTCCCTCCCCTGAGGCCGGCTGTGGCGGCGGGGCTGTTAGGGGAGACGTTCTCGATCAGGAGGCCGCTCTTGAACGGGAAACCCAGCTGCTGCGCGACCATCGAATTGATCTCCTTCCCTGAGATCCCTATGTAGCTGTGGGAGAAGCGGCCCTTCGCGATCAGCTCGGGGACGACCCTCTTGACGATCGAGGACGGTATCGCGTACCCTACCCCAGCGAAGAGGCCCGTGGTCGTCTCGATGGCCGTCGTGACGCCCACCACCTCGCCCCTCGAGTTTAGCAGCGGCCCCCCTGAGTTGCCCCGGTTGATCGCCGCGTCTATCTGGATCACCCCGGGGATGAGGTAGCCCCTGCCCGACGGGAGCAGCCTCCCCTTCTGGCTGACGATCCCGACCGTGACGGACCCCTGGAGCCCGAACGGGTTGCCGACGGCTATCACGGTGTCCCCTATCTTGAGGGACTTGGAGTCCCCGAGCGGGAGCGGGACGAGCCTCATCTCGGGAGGCGGGTCGACCTTGATCACGGCCAGGTCCGTGTCGACGTCGGTCCCCACGACCCTCGCGGGCAGCGTCGTCCTGTCGAGGAAGTCGACGAAGATCGCGACCGCGTCGGCGACCACGTGCTGATTGGTTATTATGTGGCCGCGCTCGTCGTAGACGAAGCCCGACCCTATCCCGGACGTGAACCTGTAGTAGACCCTGACGACCACCACGGAGTGCTTGACCCGCTCGAAGAGCTCGGTGATGTTCAGATGAGCGATCTGCGGCGGCGGGAGGACTGCGGTCTGAGCGGGCGTCGTGGTGACCGTGACGGTCCTTGTGACGGCGGCCTGGACAGCGCTGACGTTCAGCTCGAGCGACTGGAGCCTGCCCCTGATGGCCTCTAGGGTGGTGCCGACGTCCTCGATCTGAAGGACCACCAGCCCGACCAACAGGAGCGCGACGACACTGAGGGCCAGCGCGGCGTTGGCGAGCGCCTTCATGCCTGGCCCGACGGGCCCGCCGCACGATTTAAGCCCTGAGCACGATTCGTCCGGATCACTCGGTGGGAGGCCTGGAGTAGATCACGATCTGACCCTCCTCGAGCTCGAGCCAGACCTCGTGGCCCATCGAGAGGAGCCTCGTGAAGACCTCGCCCCAGGGGAACCTCGAGGGGTCCTTTACCCTGATCGCGATCCCGCCGTACATCGAGGCGCACTCCGCGAGACCCTTGACCAGGTGCCTGAGCTCCTGAACGGGGTCGACGGCCGTCAAGCCGACCCCACACCTCTCCGTGAACTTAAATCCTCTCCGCCTCACCGGACGCCCTTGGAGGCCTCCTCGATCGAGTCCTCGAGCCTGTCGAGCCCCTCCTCTAGGAGCTCCCGCTCTATCGTCAGGGGCGGGTGGAGCCTGATCACGTTCCCGTAGAGTCCGCCCTTGAGCAGGAGCAGCCCCCTCCTCCTCGCGGCCGCGACGACGGCCTCCGTCAGGTCGGCGGCGGGCTCCTTCGTCCTCCTGTCCCTCACGAACTCGACCGCCCTCATCGCGCCCAGACCCCTCGCGTCGCCGACGAACTCGAAGCGCTCCGCGAGTCCCTCGAGCCTGGAGGCGATGACCTCGCCGACCTCCCTCGCCCTCTCGAGGATCCTCCTCTCCCCGATCGCATCGAGGACCTTCAGCGCCACGGCCGCCGCGACCGGATTGCCCCCGAAGGTCGTCCCGAGGCCCATCGGGTGGACCGCGTCCATCAGCTCGGACCTGCCCACGACCGCAGAGATCGGGAGGCCGTTGGCGAGGGCTTTCCCGAGGGCGATGAGGTCGGGCTCGACGCCGAAGTGCTCGATCGCGAAGAGCCTCCCCGTCCTCCCCATCCCGGCTTGGACCTCGTCGTCGACCAGCAGGACGCCGCGGTCGCTGAGGAAGGACCTGAGCTCCCTGACGTAGTCCCCTGGTGGCACGACGAACCCTCCCTCGCCCTGGACTGGCTCGAAGAGGACCGCGGAGACCCTGTCGGGAGGGACCTGCGCGCCGAAGACCCACCTCTTGAGGTAGTCGAGGCAGACCAGGCCGCACTCTGGGTACGTCGAGTTGAAGGGGCAGCGGTAGCAGTAAGGGTACGGCGCGTGGACGACGTTAGGGACGAAGGGCTCGAGCCCAGCCTTGTAGGGGAGGTACTTGCCCGTCGCGGTGAGCGCGAGCCAGGTCCTGCCGTGGAAGGAGTTGAGGAAGGAGACGACGAAGGGCCTGCCGGTCGCCAGCTTCGCGACCTTGACCGCGTTCTCCACGGCCTCGGCGCCGCTGTTGAAGAGCGCGGCCTTGTTCCTCCCGCCGGTCGGGGCCACCTCGGAGAGCCTCTCGGCGAGCCGGACGTAGGGCTCGTACTGGGCGACCGCGAAGCAGACGTGCCAGAGCCTCCTCAGCTGCTCGACCGCCGCCGAGATCAGCTCCTCGTCGCAGTGGCCGAGGTTCGTCACGCCTACCCCACTGGTGAAGTCGATGTACTCGGTGCCGTCGTCGGCGTAGAGGACCGCGTTCCTGCCCCTGACCACCGTGACCGGGTGGAGGGTCGAGATGCCCCTGGAGACGTAGAGGCCCCTGAGCTCGGAGACGCCCATCAAGGGGGACCAGCCTCCACACCTAATTGTCCCGGCCGGACTATGAACGTTCGTCGACGGACCGTATCGCGCTAGACGGCCCTCCTCCTGAAGTCCGTGAGCTCCTTGAGCACCTGGCCGGACTTCAGCATCCTCACCGAGACCAGCTCCTCCATCCCCGAGGTCGCGATCTTCCTCGCGAGCACCTCCTCGACCTGGAAGACACCGGCCTCGTTGACCATGTTCACATCGATCCTGAGAGGCCTCCGGTCGCCCCTCTCCAGCTCGACCGAGGTGATCGAGAGCGCCGAAAAGGCGTGGATGTCGGACTTCCCGTGCCTGTACGGGACCCTCGCCCTGCCCCCGGACATGTCGGTGCCGTCGGCGACCTTGACGACCCCGGCCTCGACGGTGAGCGACTGGACGGACTCGTCGTGGGAGAGGACGGTGTGGAGCACCTCCTGCCTCACCCTCCTCTCGACCCTCCCCCTGCCGTAGACCTTCGGGAGCAGGTTCCTGAGCACCCTGTCAGCGAGGTAGACCCCGACCAGGTGGTGGTACGCCCTGTGGACCATGTTCCCGATGTCGTGGAGGTAGGCACCGGCCATCACGATCAGCCTCGCGTCCTCCTGCGTGAGGCCGTCCTGCCCGACCGTCGAGAACCTCACGCCCGCTCCGGAGAGGATGTCGGCGATCTCCAGCGCCGACCCCGCGACTATCCTGGCGTGGGTAGGGCCGTGGTCGTTGTAGTAGAGCCTCGCGACGACCATCTCGTTGCAGAGGGCCAGCATGTCCTGGAGCTCCTCGTCGCCCTCGAGGAGCTCGAGCATCTCCTCGAGCTTCGGCCAACCCCTCACCTTCTCCCTGACGAGGGAAGCCGAGACCCTAACCATGCCCTACCCGAAGTCCGTCGCACGGAATAAATCGGTGACCCCTTCACGTCAGGGGCGTGAGGAGCCTGCTCTTCGTCCCCGCGAACGTGGAGAGGTTCGTGAGGAGGGCGCCCGGCGTCGGGGCCGACGCGGTCATACTGGACCTCGAGGACTCGGTGCCGGAGGAGAGGAAGGCCGACGCGAGGAGGGCGCTCGGATGGGCCGCGAGGCACGTCAGGTCCAACTCCAGCTCCAAGGTGATGGTCAGGGTGAACTCCGTGGGGACCGCCCACTTCAGGGAGGACGTGGCCGCGGCGCTCGAGGCGGGCTGCGACGCCCTGGTGCTCCCGAAGTGCGACGGCGTGGACTCGGTCGATGCCCTCAGGAGGCAGGTCGAGGAGATCGGGGCTGAGGTGAAGGTCGTCGCGCTGATCGAGAGCGCGAAGGGCGTCGTCGGCGCCGCAGGAATCGCAGGCTCGTGGAGCTCGATAGTTGGGCTGGCGTTCGGCTCCTTCGACTTCGCGCTGAGCATGGGCACGGCATCGCCCTCGAGGGAGCTCCTGAGGGTCGCGAAGTCCCTTATCGCTATCGCGGCGAAGGCCCACGGGCTCCTGGCCATAGACACGCCGTACGCTAAGCTCTCGGACGTCGAGGGGCTCAGGGAGGAGTGCCTCGAGGCAAGGTCGCTGGGCTACGACGGCAAGCTCGCGGTCCACCCGGACCAGGTGCCGGTGATCAACGAGGCCTTCTCGCCGACTAGGGAGGAGGTCGAGTGGGCCAGGAGGGTCGTGGAGGTCATGGAGGCCGCGAGGTCAGCGGGCAGGTCCTCGGCGACACTGGAGGGGAGCATGGTCGACGAGGTCCACTACAGGCTCGCGAGGATGGTCCTCGAAAGGGCCGGAGCTAGGGGACGACCCTGAAGTAGAGCCGTTTATTCCGCTTACCCTTGCTCTCGAAACCCTGCACCACGATCTCGCCGCACTCCCTCGTGTTGGCCACGTGGGGCCCACCGTCGGCCTGGAGGTCGACGCCTTCAATCTCGACGAGCCTGAGGACCGGCACGTCGGGAGGCAGTCTGTCGGCGAGCTTCGTGATCCCGGGGACCCTCAGCGCCTCCTCCCTGCTCATCCACCTCACCCTGACAGGCCTGCCCTCCCTCAGGACCGAGTTGGTCAGGTCAACCAGCCTCCGCAAGAGGTCCCTGTCGAGGCTCTCGAGGGCGAAGTCGACCCTGCACTCCTCGTGGGAGACCTGGTTGCCCGTGACCAGCGCGCCCGCCTCCCTCGCGACGACCGCGGAGAGCGCGTGGAGCGCGGTGTGGGCCCTCATGACCCTGTAGCGCCTCTCCCAGTCTAGGACGCCGCGGACCCTCTCGCCGGGCCCCGGGAGCTCCCCCTCGCAGAAGTGGACCACGCCCTCCTCGCCGAACCTCGCCTCCCTGACCAGCGCTACGCCCGACCCGTGCCTCAGCTCGCCGACGTCCGAGACCAGCCCTCCGCCGGTCGGGTGGAAGGCCGTCGCGTCCAGCACCACGCCTCCCCCGGAGACGCCGATCACCTCGGCCTCGAACTCCCTCAGGTAGCTGTCGTCGAGGTAGAGGAGCTCGGTCCTTCCGTGCCTCACGGGACTCGACGCGCCCGATCGCGGATAAACTTACTCCCGGCCTTCAGGCTGCATCAGGCCTCATACGGGGAATCCCCTGCGAATATCCCAGGCCGGAAGTCGTGTCACGGCTTAATGAGCGGGGCAGGGGGACGCGGGTCCGTGAGCGGCGCGCTCAGGGGCCTGCTCGGCTTCGTCTTCACGGTGGTCGGGATGGGCAGCCTCCTCTCCGGGAGCACGTCCTATCCCTTCCCCAACCTCCAGCAGGCCCTCGTAGCGGAGGTCTACAGGTCCCTGGCCTTCCACCTCGCTCCCCTCTCCGCGCTCGCCGGCGAAGGCCTCACCGTGGAGAGGTACGGGTTCGTGGTCTCCACCGGCAGCGGGTTCTACCCGATGGTCTCGCTGCTCGCCGCCGGCGCGGTCGCGGGCCTCTGCGCTGGCAGGTCAGGCTCCGCGGCGGCCCCGCTCCTCGGGTCGGCGACGGTCTTCGGGCTCTGGCAGCTTCTGGGCTTCTACGTGATGTCGACGGCCTTCGGGGACCATAGCTGGGTCACGGCGATAGACAGGCTGAACGCCTTCCTCCTTATCGAGAGGCCGCTCGAGCTGGTCGCGCTCTTCGCGGCCCCGCTTCCGGTCTCGCTGGGCGTGGGGCACCTGGTGGACAGGCCTGAGCGCGAGGGCCCCTTCGCGGTCGTTGAGCCCCTGAGGAAGTGGAGGTGAGCCGAGCTCAGGCTCAGCCGCGGAGCTCCCTGAGCAGCGGTATCTCGGAGACCTTCTCCTCCTCGAGCAGCTCCCAGTAGATCCGGTCGGGCTTCGGCCTCGGCGGACACCTCAGGACCCTCCTCTCGGTGAAGATCGCGTCGACAGGGACGTCGTAAGGCTCTGCGGGGATGAACTCGACCAGCTGGAGCTCGTGGACCGTGGTGTAGACCTTAACGGCCTCGTCGGCCTTCCCGAACGTCCTGAGCAGCGCGTACTCGAGCTCCGCGTAGCCCTCTCCCTTCCCGACCCTCCAGCCGTCCCTCGTGACGGCGACCGAGCCCAGCACGATCAGGTCGACCTCCGGCAGGTCCCTCGGGTGGACAGGCTTCCCGTAGACGAAGGCCCCCCTTATAGTCGCGGCCCGGTCGATCTCGCTCCTCGGGACGAGGCGCGGGTCGACCAGCAGGAATCCTCCCCTCAGCCTCGGCGTCGGCATCACCAGCAGCTTCTCCCTCCTGAGCACCTCCCTCCTCACCGCGGCCTGGGGCGAGTCGGGGTTGACCTTGACCACCCTCGCTCCCTCGAACTCGGGGTCCGCGGCCAGCAGCATCGCGGCCCTCTCGGCGCCCCTGAAGTTCGGTATCCTTCCCCGCACAGGAGTGGGGAAGGCCGCGATGCCCCGCTCCTCCAGCTCCCTCCAGACCCTCTCCCTGACGCCCGCCTTCAGCGACTTCGGGTCCAACTTCGCTCCTCCGCGGGACTGATCGCTATTAAGAGGAGGCTCGGAATGCGGTCGGATGGAGGTCTGGGCTTCCATCGACATACTCGAGGGGAACGTGGTGAGGCTCGTGAAGGGCGAGGTCAGCAACGCGATCGTCTACTCCACCAACCCGGTGCAGGTCGCGAGGAGGCTCGTCGGCTACGGCTTCGACGGAATCCACCTGGTGGACCTCGACAGGGCGATGGGTCGGGGCGAGAACTCGGACCTGATCAGGAGGATGATCCAGGAGGTGAAGGGCGTCAGGTTTCAGGTCGGAGGCGGCATGAGGGACAGGGACTCGATCGAGGAGGTCCTCTCCCTCGGGGCCGACAGGGTCGTGCTCGGGACGCTGGTCTTCACGGAGCCGGAGCTCGTGGAGTCGCTGGTGAGGGAGCACTCGCCGGAGAGGTTCGTCGCGGCCCTCGACTACGACCGCCAGGGAAGGGTGCTGATCAGGGGATGGAGCTCCCACGCCGGGATCGACCTGATCAGGGGCTACGAGCTGGTCTCGAGGCTCTCGATCAGGTACGTTCTGGCGACCTCGACCTTCAGGGACGGGACGCTCCTCGGCCCGGACCTCGAGACGCTCTCGGAGCTCGGACCCGAGCGGCTCAGCAGGACCTACGTGAGCGGCGGCGTCTCCGCGGTCGAGCACGTGAAGGCCCTCTGCTCGACGGGCGTGAGGGGGGTGATCCTCGGAAGGGTCCTCTACGAGAACCTCGTCCACCCTCTTAGCCTGATCTCGGCCGCGAGGTCTACCCCAGCCTCAAGAGCAGGTCCAACCTGACGCCGTCGCCTGCCCTAGAGGCCGCGAGCACCCTGCCCCTCCCGTCCAGTAGCAGGAGGACCTTCTCTCCCTCCGACCTCGGCTCGTGGTCCACGTACCTGATCGGGCCGCTCCTGGTCATCGCCTCCACCACGTACCCCCTAAGGGGCTGGACGTATGGGTGGATGAAAGGTCCGAAGGGGACCGGAGGGTGACGGTGGTCGCGCCTCTGAGTGAGGATCGTCCTGACGACCGTGGCAGTCGTGAGCCTCCTCAGCCTCCTCCGCGCCTCCCACCTCGCCCAGACGACGGCCACCGCGGTCGCGACGACTCCCCCGACCACAGCTCCCTCGAGGGGCAGGCGGTTCACCGCGGCCATCAGGGCTGCGACCAGCGCCGTAGAGGCGATCAGTTCCGCGAAGAGGACCCTCTTCATCCTGTCCGTCATGAGGAGCCTCTCGAACGATACCGCCTGCGACACCGCCAGATGACCCGACCTGCCTACGCTTATCGGTTTCGGACCGAGCGGAGGCTGGTCGAGGGCCTCGGGGTTACGGGTATAAGAGAAGGCGCCCAGAGACTCGGAGGATAGCACCATGGGCCACCGGAAGTGGTCTGCGCCGAGGCGCGGGTCGCGGGCGTACTCGCCGAGGAGGAGGGCCGACGACATAGTCCCGGTCCCCGAGTTCTGGCCCAGCCAGACCGATAGGCCGAAGCTGCTGGGCTTCCTCGGGTACAAGGCCGGGTCGGTGATGGTCAGGTACGTCGACGATGTCCCCGGTTCGCTGACGAAGGGCACCGAGGTCGCGAGGCACGCGACGGTGATCGCCGCGCCCCCGAACTACGTGATAGGCGCGAAGGTGCTGGTGCCGGACGGAAACGGCGAGCCCCAGGAGGCCCAGAGGGTCATCGCGAAGGACCTCCCGCCGTTCATGGAGAGGATTAGGGGGATCAGGGCCGGAGCCGGGGACGCGTCGGAGTTCGAGACGGCGCTCCGGAGGGCGACCGAGGTGAGGGCGATCGTCGCGTCGGTGCCTAGGGAGGCGGGGCTCGAGCAGAAGACTCCACTCGTGCTGGAGGTCGGGGTCTCGGGCTCGCCGGAGGACGCCTACCGGTTCCTGAGGGAGCTGATGGGCCAGAGGGTCGACGTCGGCTCCGTCTTCTCGCCCGGACAGTTCGTCGACGTGATCGGCGTCACGAAGGGCCACGGGTTCACCGGCGTCGTCGCGAGGCACGGCGTCAAGGTCCTCCCGAGGAAGCAGAGGAAGACGAGGAGGGCGGTCGGGGCGATAGGCGGCAGGAAGCCCAAGTACGTGACGAGGTTCGTCCCGAGGGCGGGCCAGTACGGCTTCCACGCCCGGACCGAGCACAACAAGAGGCTGATGGCCGTGATCCAGGAAGGGTCCTCCCTGACGCCGCCCGGCGGGTTCCCGCACTTCACCGTCCTGAGGTCTCCGGTCGCGGTCCTCCTGGGCTCGGTCATGGGGCAGCCCAAGAGGCCGATACTGCTGAGGGAGCCGGCGAAGCCGCCGACGTACAAGCTCGGAGCGCCCAAGGTCACCTCGATCCTCTTCAGCGACCGGGTCTTGGAGGTGACAACTGCGTGACCGTCGCCCAGAGGGCCCTCGCGAGGGAGGAGGTCAGGAGGGTCCCGGTCTACTCGCTGGCAGGCGAGAGGGTCGGAGAGGTCGAGCTGCCGTGGCCGTTCCGCGCGGACCTCAGGGAGGACCTGGTCAGGAGGGCCTCCGTACACCTGATGACCCACGAGCTCCAGCCGAAGGGCGCGTGGAAGGGCTCCGCCGCGAAGTACTCCGCCAGGTCGCTCGGAGTCGGGCTGGGCATCGCGAGGATCGCGAGGATCATGGCCTCGGGCACAGGGAAGAGCAGGGCGGGAGGCTGGGTTCCGTCCGCGGTCGGAGGGAGGCCGACGCACCCGCCCGTCCCCGAGAAGGTCCTCAGGAAGGAGCTGAACAGGAAGGAGAGGGCGGCCGCGACGGTCGCCGCCATCGCCTTCACCGCCGACGCCGGAAGCGTCAGGAGGAGGGGCCACAGGGTCCCGGAGGGCATGGAGCTGCCGGTCGTCGTGGAGGACGGCCTCGAGTCGGTCAGCAAAAGCTCCGAGCTCAGGAGGTTCCTCGTGGGCCTCGGTCTGGCCGAGGAGCTCGAGAGGGCCTCCGAGCGGAAGGTCAGGGCCGGGAAGGGGAAGAGGAGGGGGAGGACCTACAAGGGGAAGGTCGGGCCGCTGATCGTCGTGGCGAGGGACTCGGGCGTCTCGAGGGCCGCGCGCAACCTCCCTGGCGTCGACGTGGTGCTAGCTAAGGACCTGAGCGTCCTCCACCTCGCTCCCGGAGGCCACCCGGGCAGGCTGACGGTCTACACGGTCTCCGCCCTCTCCGAGCTCGAGAGGAGGTTCGGGAGACATGGACCCGAATGACGTGATAGTCTCGGTCGTCACGACGCAGGACGCCGTCTACCTGATCGAGAGGGAGAACAAACTGACCTTCATCGTCAGGCCAGAGGCCACCAAGGCCGACGTGAAGAGGGCCGTCGAGAGGCTCTACGGCGTCAAGGTGGAGAGGGTGAACACGCTGATCACGCCGTACGGCGAGAAGAAGGCCTTCGTCAGGCTGAAGCCTGAGCACAAGGCCTCCGAGCTGGCGACGAGGCTCGGGATAATCTGACCCCGGTCTGCCGAGGAGGACCGATGAGAGGACTATCGCCCCGATCGACGCAGCCGCGACTGCCGTGGACCCTCTGATCGTGATCACCATCGCCCTCAGATCCTTGATCTCGGCCTCGAACTCCCGCCTCGCCTCGCTCGCCGGGTGACCGGGATCGACCCCGGGCTCCGTCCTAGACGCTGGGCCGGTCGAGGGACGCTGGAGGGATCGGGGCGAGGTTAGGCTTTTCACGAGGCTCCGAGAGCGGTATGCCATGATGGACTTCGCGGCGGACTTCGACGGGCCCGACCCGACGACGAGGCCGGAGGATAGGGTCGCGGAGAGGCCCCTCTCGGGCGGCTCGGCGCCAGAGGAGGTGGTCTAAATTGCCGAAGAGGACGAGGGCCCAGAGGATAGGCCTCGGGTCGCCGGTCTACGTCGCCAGCATCCAGAGGAAGTTCGCCCTGGGCTACCCCACCGCGCTCTTCGCGAACGCCGACGTCGTCAGGGGCAGGGTCGTCGAGCTCCACCACGACCCCGGGAGAGGTTACCCGGTAGCCGAGATCGAGATGGACGACCACACGTTCTACGTCCCCGCGGTGATGGGCCTCCACGTCGGACAGGTCGTCGAGGCCGGGCTGAGGGCTCAACCGTCGGTCGGCAACATCGTCCCCATCGGCTCGGTCCCGGAGGGCCAGTCGGTCTCGTGCGTCGAGCTTAGGCCCGGAGACGGAGGCAAGCTGGTCAGGAGCTCCGGCGCCTACGCAGAGGTCGTCTCACACGCGGGCGAAACGTCGATAGTCAGGATGCCCTCGAGGAAGCTGAAGGAGTTGGACAGCAGGTGCTTCGCGATCGTCGGGGTCGTCGCGGGGTCCGGGAGGGAGGACAAGCCGTTCCTCAAGGCTGGGAAGAAGTTCCACTGGATGAAGGCGAAGCACAGGCTCGGCACCTGGCCCAGGGTCAGGGGCGTGGCGATGCAGCCGGTCAAGCACCCGTTCGGCGGAGGATCGGGAGGCAAGCTGAGCAGGCCGGAGCCCGTGGACAGGAACGCGCCGCCGGGCCAGAAGATCGGGCTGATCGCGGCCAGGAGGACGGGGAGGAAGAAGAAGACCTGAACCGGCGCTGAAGGGTCAGGAGGTCCCGAGCCTCCACTCGGCGACGTACCTCCTCTGCTCCTCTGTCATCTCGTCTATCCGTATCCCCATCGACTCGAGCTTCATCCTAGCGACGCCCCTGTCGACCTCCGCGGGAACGTCGAGCACCTTCACCGGCAACTTCCTGCCCTCCCTCGCGATCAGCTCGACCGAGAGGGCTTGGAGCGAGAAGCTCAGGTCCATCACCTCCGAGGGATGACCCTCGGCCGCGACCAAGTTCACGAGCCTCCCCTTGGCCAATAGGTAGATGCTCCGGCCGTCCCTCATCCTGTACCTCTCGACGTTCGGCGAGACCTCCTCCACTCCCTCGGCTAGGGACCTGAGGTCCCTCAGGGAGATCTCGACGTCGTAGTGGCCCGAGTTGGCCAGAACGGCTCCGTCCTTCATCAGCTCCACGTGCTCCCTCCTGATCACGCTGATGTTCCCGGTGGCGGTGACGAAGACGTCTCCCACCCTCGCGGCCTCCAGCGAGCTCATCACCCTGTAGCCCTCCATCGCGGCCATCAGGGCCCTCACGGGGTCCACCTCGACGACGATCACCTCCGCGCCCATCCCCCTCGCCCTCGCGGCTATGCCAGACCCGACCCTGCCGTACCCGAAGACAACGAACCTCTTCCCCGCGAGGAGCATACCGGTGGACCTCATGATCGCGTCAATCGTCGACTGGCCCGTGCCCAGAGGGTTGTCGAAGAGGGACTTCGTGGGGCTGTCGTTGACCGCTATGATTGGATAGAGGAGCCTGCCCTCCCTCTCGAGGGCCCTCAGCCTCGTCACGCCGGTCGTCGTCTCCTCGGTCCCTCCCCTTATCCTCCCCGCGTCCAGGGCTCCGTCGCCCATCCCCCTCCTCACGTGGTCGAGCTCGGGGCCGCCGACGCGGTGGGCGATCTTGTGGACCGTGACCGTCAGGTCCGCGCCGTCGTCGACCGTCACGTCGGGCCCTATCGAGAGCGCCCTCCCTATGCACTCGTAGTATTCAGACTCGGACATCCCCCGGAACGCGTGGACCGAGACTCCTTCCTCGACGAGCGCGGCGGCGACTTCGTCCTGCGTGCTGAGCGGGTTGGAGGCGCAGAGCGAGACCTCGGCCCCTCCTGCGAGGAGGGCCCTCACCAGGGCTGCGGTCTCCTTGGTTACGTGGAGGCACGCGGCAACCTTGAGGCCCCTCAGCGGCCTATCCGACTCGAACCTCCTCCTGATCGCCCCGACCACCGGCATCCTCTGCTCCGCCCACGCGATCCTCCTCCTGCCCTCGGCCGCGAGGCCGACGTCCCTGACCCAGTAGCTTCTGGTCCTGTCCACGCGACGGCATCGATCCCCTGAAGTATTTACGCTTCCCGGAGGGAACCTAGTGGACGCCCGGCCCCTCGTGGAGCAGCTCCAGCAGGTCAACGTCCCTCAGGAGCTTCTTCCTGTACCTCTCGAGCTCCATCGCGACGTAGGGCAGCAGCCTGATGGTGTAGTAGTTGCTCGTCATCGGGAAGCCGAGGAACTCCGCGAACAGGAGGGCGTAGAAGGTGTCCTCGTACTTCACTTTGGTGTGGATGACCTGCTGGTAGAGCGCGAAGATGAAGGCTCCGAAGAAGAGCTCCTTCGCTATCCTCTTCAGCTCGGAGAGGTTAACTGAGAGGTTCATCCGCAACGCCGCCCGCAGACGGCCTCCGGGACATTTACGCCTTTCCGGGCTTCCGGGCTGAGACCTTGAAATAGCGCTAGGGGGTGAAAGATCGTGAGCCCCGGTAGCTCAGCGAGTAGAGCGCCGACCTCGTAAGTCGGCGGGCGAGATGCGGAACTGCCCCCGGGGCTGTGATTCCGAAGTCCTTGGCGTCAACTCTGGAAGGTGCACGTAGAACGTTTCCTCAGGTTTCAGCTGAACGGA
This sequence comes from Candidatus Caldarchaeales archaeon, assembly GCA_039630085.1. GTDB lineage: Archaea > Thermoproteota > Nitrososphaeria_A > Caldarchaeales > Calditenuaceae > Calditenuis. Next base: position 546 of record JBCNVM010000018.1, on the reverse strand, counting down.
TCGTAAGCCCCGGGATCAGTAACGGTAAGCTAAAGGCGAAGGATCCCAATAGCTCCGAACGGTGTGATCTGGACTTAAGGTGATTCTAGGCGAGTAAGTTGCCGATCGATATAAGGCGGAATTGGATCAGGTCTGGTCTCTAGCCAAAAAGTAGAGTTACAATAATTCGGCCCGAGACCTGTCTCGTGGTAGCGCGCCCTTTTTTGGGCTACCTTCGGCTATCTCCCTTAGAGCCTCCTGATATCTAACTCACTCCTCTCTTCAATCGACTCATCAGCCATTTCCATCACCATAGCACTTCACATAGTCCGATGGATACGATAGGCAGAATGGGCAGATCCTCGACGCGATGCGACGCACTGGACGCTTAGGAATTTTCGAGATCCTGTAGAGCAATTGGAGGAAGGAGACGGAGTAGCCGTTCTCGTTCATCAACCCCCTTTCGACTAAAACAGCCCTTATCCCCTCCGGAAGCTTACCGTCATCGATCACGATTTTATTACGTTGACCCATCTTAACGATTACCGACCTCGTGGCTATGAGATG
>JBCNVM010000017.1:0-16245 GCA_039630085.1 Candidatus Caldarchaeales archaeon | reverse complement strand
CAGGGTTGGGTTCGTGAAGTACGCCGCTGGAGAGTTCACCAAGCTCATCGGTGGTCTCGACCCAACAGCGGTGCTCGTGCTCATCCTGCTCTTCTACTTCTTCATTCACTACGCCTTCGCGAGCATCACCGCCCACGTTACTGCCGTCTTCCCCGTCATCATTACGGTCCTCCTCACCTTCTTCAGCCAACAGCCGCTCCTCGCGGCGTTCGCCGTTGCCTATACTCACGGCATCATGGGCGTGATTTCGCCCTACGCGACCGGGCCCGCGCCGATCTTTTATGGAAGCGGGTACATCAAGGGCTCGGACTTCTGGCGATTGGGGTTCATCTACGGACTCATTTACATAGTGCTTCTAATCGCGATAGGATTACCTTGGCTATCGGTCATCTACTGAAAAGAGGAATTCAATCTTTCAGGTCTTATTGAAAGTAGTGCGGTAACGAACTAAGCCTTTAACCTCATAGTCCTAGTAACGCTCCGATCACGTAACCGGCGGCCAGCAGCGAACCCGTCACAGCGACGTTGCGTATGTTCAGCGCCATCGCCGGGATCATCGCGTACTGGATCCCGAATGTCTCCGAAACCATCCTGTACACCTTCAGCGCTGTCGGGACCGTGATCAGCGCAATAAGGACCGTCGGCGGGCCTAACCTGAGGACGGGGATCAGCGCGACGAAGGCGTAGGCGGCCGCGTAGAAGACCGCTAGGAGCCTTAGAGCGCCCTCCTTCGGGATCCGCGCGACGAGGTGCATCTTGCCCGCGGCCCTGTCGAAGGGCGCGTCGGGTATCTCATTGACGTACAGGATCAGCATGATCAGTATTCCTATTGGGATCGATGCGAGGAGGGCGTCGACGGTCAGCCTCTGCGTCTGAACGAAGTACGTCCCCAGCACGATCACGGGCCCGAACCCGGTTCCCACCGCCAGCTCGCCCAGTCCCCTGTACGCCAGCTTGAACGGCGGCGCGGTGTAGAAGTAAGCTAGGAAGAGGCCTAGCGCCATCAGCCCGATTACCTCTATCAAACCCCTCGTGAGGGCGAGGTAGAGCCCGATAGCCGATCCGGCCGCGAAGAACGAGGTAAAGAGCGCCCTCGACCCGGACTCCGAGATCAGGCCGTAGAGTATCGCCCTAGACCCGCCGCTGAACGGCGTCGGCCTCCGGTTGGCTGGGTCCGCCCCTAAAATCGTGTCGAAGTAGTCGTTCGCGACGTTCAGTCCCAAGTGGATGAACGCGAGCCCGACGAAGGTCAGCAGTAGGAGCAAGGGGCTGAAGGACCCATGGTAGTACGCGACCGCGCCGCCGATGGCGGTCGGTACAGCGGTCGCTATCAGGAACGGCAGCCTGACCACTCTGAAGAAGGTCCAGAACGCGCCGATGCGGGGCTTGAAGTCGAGGCCGAGTTTCAGACCGAGCCTCTCGAGGTATTCTCGCGCCCTGCCCGTAGAGACCTCAACGTACTCCGGGAACGGGACTTCCTTCTCGTCCCACCTGTAGCTCCTCTCGACTTCGACTTCGATGCCTCCGGGAGCCGCGCGGGCAGTCCCCCTTACCGTGAGGTACCTGCGGTCGGTGTAGCCTCCTCCCGGGATCGGGGTTATGTGGTTGAGGGTGACGTTCACCTTCTTACCAGCGAGGGGGACTTCCCTGAATCCCTCTGGCAGCTCGGCCGAGACGCGTCCGTCCTCTATCCTCACCTTCGCCGGGATCGTTACGGGGTAGCCGTCCTCGTCCACGAACGAGACCGAGACCTGCTCGAACTCTTGCAGGACGCTCGCGCTAATCACTCAGGACTCACCTCCGACCCTGTGGACCTCGGGCCTCGTGGACATGGGGTCGCCCTTCCAGACGATGACCTCCTCCGGGATCACCTCGATCACGGCCCTCTCCCAGAAGAGCGGGAAGGCGAACCTCTGCTTGAGGTAGGCGTCTATGTAGGGCTCCTTCCTCCTCCAGAGCGGCAGCAGCCTCATCCACCCCTCGCTCAGGTTGGATTCGTCTATCCTCGCTCTGCCCTTAACCGTCACTGCCCTCACCTTCCCCGTCCTCATGAAATCCTCTACCGAGAAGTGGACGGAGACCTTCGGGTTGCCCTTGATGTGCTCGAGCTTCCTGCTGAAGAGAACGCTGGACGTGAAGTAAATTTTCCCGGAGCCCCTCTCGTAGAGCGGGAGCATCGGGTGCGTGACGGGCTCGGACCTCTCGTTGACCGTCGTCAGCAGCGCGACGAGGGCGTTCTCCAGGACCTCCTCGACCTCAGGAGGAAGCTGGGCGCCCATCGCCGCTGAAAGCTCGGTCCTAAGCGATATACGTTGTTGACCTTCTCAGGAATTCCGTCCGGGCCGCGACAGTAGGTTAAAATTTAGGACGATCCTAACTTTAGACGATGCCTAAATCAAAGACCCTCACGAGGGCTCAGGACAGATACATCGCGACGATCTACAACTTCCTTGAACAGGGTCGGGAGGTCACGACTGGGGAGCTGGCGAGGGCCCTCGGCGTCACGCCGGCCAGCGTCTCGGAAGCCCTGAGGCAGCTCGAGTCGAAGAGGCTCGTGGAGAGGAGGAGCTGGGGTAGGTACGCCCTCAGCCAGAAGGGGAGGGAGGTGGCGATGAGGATGTCCCACAACCACAGGGTCCTCGAGACGTACTTCGTCTCGGTCTTAGGCCTCAGCGATGAGGAGGCCTGCGAGGAGGCCGCGAAGATCGACGCGGCCGTCGGTGACGTCCTCGTCGCAAGGATGTGCAGGGCGCTCTCGTGGCCCAGCGTCTGCATTCACGGCCGGCCGATCCATCACAGCTCCTGCAGGGGTGGAGGACCTTGAACGCCCGGAGAGTCTTTCTGATGACCGCGGTCGTGGCCGCCGTCGCGGCCGTCTCAGTCTTCCTCACATTTACGGCAGTTCCGAGACAGCCCGAGTCCCCCAGGGGGAAGGAGGTCGCCGTCTCAATTGGGCTGTTGGGCGAGATCGTCCACAGGCTGACTGACGGCGCGGTCAGGGTTCAGGTGATAGTCCCCCCGGGAGCCCATGTCCACGACTGGGAGCCTGCCCCGAAGGACGTCGAGAAGGTAAGGCGCGCGGTGCTGGTGCTCCACGTAATCAAGCCGCTCGACGGCTGGGTCGCCGACATCGTGAGGGCTGCCAGGTCCGAGGCGAGGGTCGTCGAGGTCGCGGCGCATCCCTCGATCAGGGTGATCACGACGGACGGCGTCCCCGATCCTCACGTCTGGCTCTCCCTGCGGAACTACGCGGCAATGGTCGACGTAGTCGCGTCGGAGCTCATAAGGTCCTTCCCTGACCTCTCGGATCGCGTCAAGTCGAGGGCTGAAGAGCTGAAGAAGAAGGTGATGGAGCTCCACCAGGAGTTCGCCCCGAAGTTCGAGAGGCACAGGGGCAAGCCCTTCGTGACCGAACACTTAGCGTTCAGGTATCTTGCCGAAGAGTTCGGGCTGAGGAACATCGCCCTGAAGGGCGTCGAGGAGGAGGAGCCGACCGCGAGGCACCTCATGGAACTGAAGGAGGAGATCGTGAGGCACGGCCTCAGGGTGATCTACGCGGAGCCCGCGGCGAGGGACCACCATCACCACCACCATCACCACCACCACGACCACGCACACGCCTCCGAGCTGGTGGAGGAGTTCGCGGAGGAATTGGGCCTGGAGATCCGGTTCCTCGACACGATGGAGGGGCTGACCCTCGAGGACGCACTGAAGGGCCACGGGTACCTCCACGTGATGGAGGAGAACCTCGAGGCGCTGCTCGAAGGCTTCGGGCCTTGAGGACGGTGGTCGAAGTCAAGGACCTAGCCGTCTCCTACACGATGGGGACCTATGCCGTAGAGAACGTGAGCTTCGAGGTCCGGGAGGGAGAGGTCGCGTACCTCCTCGGACCGAACGGCGGCGGCAAGACGACGATCCTGAGGGTCCTCATCGGCGCCGTTAAGCCGTCTAAGGGCATCGTGAGGGTCTTCGGGAAGAACGTCAGCGAGTTCAGGGAGTGGTGGAGGGTGGGGTACGTCCCCCAGAACGCACCGAGCGCGCTCTCTAGGATGCCCATCAGCGTCGCCGAGCTCCTCAGCGCGGTCTCGACGGGGAAGGGGAGGCCGATGGCGAAGGAGGACGTCCTGAGGCTCGTGGGGTTCGAGGACCCTTCGCGACTGCTGGGGAAGCCGCTCTTCAGCCTCTCAGGGGGCGAGTTCCAGAGGGTTGTCATAGCCGCGGCCCTCGTGAACGGCCCCGAGCTCCTCCTGCTCGACGAGCCGACCACCTACGTCGACCCCACCGGGATCTCGAGGGTGATGGAGCTGGTCTGGAGGCTGAACTCGGAGCTTGGGATGACGATCCTCATGGTGACCCACGACGTCTCGGTGATCGGGTACAGGGGCGCGAGGGTCCTCTGCGTCAACAGGAACAGGTTTTACTCCGGTTCGCTGGAGGAGCTGATCTCCTCGGAGGAGCTCTGCAACGTCTACGGCTTCCACGTCTACACCGTCGGGCACCCGTGGAGGTCTAACGGGTGAGGAGCCGCCGTCCGCCGCGAGCCCAGCTCCCGAGCTTCCTGACGGTCCAGATCTCGTGGGCCTCCTCGACGCTCCGCGAGGCCTCGACGACTCCCACGAACTCCGCCTGCTCTGAGACGAGCCTCCTCAGCTCATCGGGCGTCAGCTTGCCGAGCCGTCTCAACCTGAAGATCTGAACCAGCGGAGCGTGAGCGACCGGAAACCCGGCGTACCGCACGTCCTCGAACGCGACGCGGCTCCGTCGTGCGATGTCGAAGTACGAAGAGGGCGACGTAACCAGAAGCCAGCCCCTCCTCCCCTCCGTGAGTTCGACGAGGGCGCCTTCGCTCGGTGCGCGCTCCGGTGCTGTCGCGTACTTGTCGATGAGGCCGAGCCACTCCGGGAGGTCCGCCTTCCCGGTCAACCTGTACCTGAGCGCGAGCCTCGCGGCCTCTAGTCCGAGCTCGTAGTCGGCCTCGGCGGCCTCGTCGGGCAAGACCCCGACGACCTCGCCCCGGTACCCGAGCCTCCTGAGCGCCCTCAGGAACTCGAGCTGCGACCTGATCGCCGACTTCGAGGCCTCACTTACGTCCTCCAAGACCGACTCGTCGCCGGACCGAAGGTAGGAGCCAATAGCGATCCCGGCCTCGTCCGTGACCTCGAGCAGGAGGACCGTGTGCTCCGTCATCATGCAGAGGTCGGCGGCCTCTAGTGCGCCCCTGAGCTTCGGGGTCCTAACCACGACCTTGCCCATGCTTTCCTTATCCTACTAGGACGTAGGGCAGGATGATTATCGAGAGGAGCATCGACAGGAAGAAGAGCGAGACCGCGGTCGTGATCGTCACCACGAGCCCCGACCTCTCCCCGGACCTCAGGAGCGTCGAGAGCAGCTTCCTCATGGCCTGGCCTCCGTCGAGCGGGTATATCGGGAGGGCGTTGAAGATCGCGACGTTGATGTTGACAAACCACATCCAGTAGAGCGCGTTGCCGATCGTCGCGAAGCCACGCCCCAAAACGGGGTGGGTGAAGAGGGAGCTGATGGTCCTGCACCTCTCTACCGAGTTCTCGACGAGGCAGACCTCGCTCTCCGAGAACGGATAAGCGATCACGTTGAACGTCGGCGGCGCGAAGAAGGCGAGCGGGTTGGAGCCGGTTATCGACTTGTACCGCTCGAGGATCTGGGCCGCGAGGAGGTGGAAGTCCGCATCCCTGATCATCACCCCTATTCCGGGCCTCCCTCCCCCGAGGTCCGTCAGCGTCAGGCTGAAGGTCAGCAGCTTCCCTTCCCTCATTACTCCGAGCTCGACCTTGCCCCCAACGCCTACTGAAGCGAATGCCTCGACGAGCTGCCTGAGGCCGTCGACTTGGACGCCGTTGACCGAGAGGATCTGGTCGTTCGGACGCAAGCCTGCGGCGCTGGCCGGACCGCCCTCCATCACCGAGTCGACGACGATGGGCAATGCGACCGTCACGGAGCCCGCGATCGCGACCATGGCGAGCAAGGACGCCACCGCGACGACCGCGTTCGACGTCGGACCAGCGGAGAGGATCTTCAGTACCTCCCTCAGCCTGCCGCGCTTCATCTCGGCGTCCTCGGTCTCGACGAAAGCGCCGATCGGAATCCCGAGGAAGAGTATCAGGCCCGTCGACCTCACGGTGTACCCGTACCGCCTCGCGACGACGCCGTGCGCCCCCTCGTGGACCATCAGCGCGACGAAGATGCCCAGCCACCCGTAGATCACCGGGAGGTAGGGGTTGATGCCCGGCAGCAGGAGGAACGAGGCGGGGCCTGCCTCCCTCTGGGCCTGCTGGACCTCAGGCCTCGTGAGGATCGCGGTCAAGGAGACCAGGAGGAAGAAGGTCGCGGTGCCAGCCAAGACCGGCATCGCGACGAGCGCGAGGGTCGAGAGCGGCCCCATCGCCCTCGTCCTCCCCAGCATGTCGAAGGCGCCCAGCATCCGCTCGGACCTGATGACGATCAGTGGGAACCTGAACTCCACGGACCTTCTCTTCGCCATCCGCCGGCGCTAACGTTGATCGCTCGGTAAATAAGCTGATGCCGGGAAGCAGGATGAGCGGGAACGCCCCTCCCGTCCCAGTCGAGTCGTTCTACGCAGCGGTCCGCGGTCACTACCTCGCGGTCAAGGGCGTCGCCCATCCTCCGGGCAGGCTGGTGTCGGTCCTCGCGTGGAGGAGGGAGCCGGGCCGGTACGTTAGAGCCGGGCGCTTAGACGAGACGTACGAGCTTCTGGCGGCGGTCCTGCCCGAGGCCCTCCGTTTTGACGACGTGGCTGGACAGGTGATCCCCGCTGTGCCCCTCTCAAAGGTCGAATGGGTCATCGCACCGGCGGAGAGACGTCAGGTCGCCCCCTCAGATCGGCTGTCGGAGAGGGCCAGGCAGCTGATGGGGCTGATCGACCCCGACGGCGAGCTCGGCGTCAGGCTGACGGGCTCGATGCTCCTCGGGCTCCACGACGATTACTCCGACATCGACTTAGTCGTCTTCTCGGCCTCGAGGGTCCAGGATGTCGCGGAGGCGTTAGAGGGTCTGAGGAGGAAGGGCTCGATCGTCAGCGGCCGGGACTCGGTCGCGAGGGACGTGGTCTCGAAGAGGGCCGACTCGGCGATCCCCGTCGAGGTTTGGATCGAGCTCGAGTCGAGGAAGAGGCTCGTCGGGGAGTTCAGGGGAACCCACTTCTCGGTGAAGGCGGTCCCGAGGCCCGAGGAGTTCTGGGAACCCTACGGGACTAGGAGGTGGAGGGCACTGGGGAGGTGCGTCGTCGTCGCTGAGGTCACAGACGCTCGCTTCGGTGCGACAACCCCAAACGCATACGGCATCGAGGCCGAGGAGGTGCTGATGGGCCCGGAAAGGGCCTCCGAGGCGGTGCGGGTCGAGTCGATGAGGTCGAGGTTCTCGGAGGCCGCGTCCCTAGGCGAGAGGGTCATCGCTTCCGGGAGGCTCGAGGTGGATCTGCTCTCCGAGGAGTGCAGGGTCTTCCTCGGCTCGGACCCCCGCGACGCCATCCTCCCCCTCGAGCTTCTGCGCGGGCGCCGGGAGGAGCTCGTGAGGAAGGTGACGGCGCCTTGATCGCGACGGTCACCACGGGCTCGAGGCTGCATCTGGGCTTCACGTCGCTCTCTCGTGGCCCGAGAGCTTGGTCGGGTGTCGGGCTCATGATTGAGGAGCCGAGGGTGACCGTCAGAGCGAAGAGCCCGGGCGAGGGCCGCCTGCTCTGCTCGAATGAGCACGAGGAGGTCGTCAGGTCCGTCGCAGAGACGCTCAGGGTCGATTTGGGCACCTTAGACGTTGAGGTCTCCGCCCCGCCGCTCCACGTCGGCTTGGGGACCACGACGCAGCTGACGCTCTCCGTAGGCGCCGCCCTCTCAGCCGTCTCGGGCGCTGAGTTCGATCCGCTCAGCTTGGCGAGGCTCTGTGGCCGCGGGAAGAGGTCCTGGGTGGGGATAGCCGGATTTCTGCGGGGAGGGCTCGTGGTAGACCTAGGGAGGCGGGAGGGCGACCCTTGGGCGCACGACTACGTCAACCTCGAGTTCCCTCGGGAGTGGTCGGTGCTTCTGCTGAGGCCGGCGAAGGCGAGGGGGCTGAGCGGCGGGGCGGAGGAGGGGGCGATCGCACAGGCAGAGGGACTTTGGGTGCATCAGCAACCCGTCGACGTGAAGGAGGTGATCGACTCGGTCAGAGGGCACGACTTCGAGAGGTTCGTTGGGCTCGTGGAGCGCCTTCAGGAGGCGATGGGCTCCGTCTTCTCTGAGTTCCAGGGAGGAAAGTACCACAGGGCCTCGGAGGAGCTGATCGGGATCCTAAGGGAGCGTGGAGCTAGGGGCGTGGGCCAGTCGAGCTGGGGCCCGACCGTCTACGGGTTCTTCAGGGACCGTCCGTCGGCTGATTCGGTGGCGCTCCGGCTGGCCCGAGACCTCGAAGGATGGGAGTTCCAGATCTCGGTGACCGGGGCGAGGAATACCGGTGCGGACCTCTCGGTCAAGCGATGGCTGCTCTAGAGATCGTCGCGCAAACCCTTTGGGCGGTTCGGTGTCGACGAGATGTTTTAACATTATGCAACACTATTATCACGTATACACAAATGCTTAATAGGAGGTTTGAGCAACAGTATTACGAGGGATTAGGAAATGTCGATCGGGGAGCTCGTGACCCTAGCTCACGGGTTCCTCGGCGTCCTGCTGATCGTCGGAGCACCGTGGGCCATGGCGGAGCTCCTCGCGCTGTCGAGTCCGGACGGCGTGAAGAGGCTGAAGTTCCTGTTGGTCGGCCTCACCGTCCTAGCTTTCCTGTCGTCGATCCTCCTAGGAATGACGTCGTACTACGTCTACTACCCGCCTGCCAAGGACGTGATACTGAAGGGCCCCACTCCTTGGGCTCACACGGTCCTGATGGAGATCAAGGAGCACGTCGGCCTAGGAGGGCCGATGATCTACTTCGTCGTCGCTTTCCTGGTCTGGTATTACAACAACACGCTGATCGAGAACAAGGACCTCAGGAGGCTCCTCTTCGCGCTGGTGGCGGTCGCCCTAGTCTTCGCCTTCTACGAGATCGCGCTGGGGACCTACATCGCTAGGGTAGCCCCGGTGAGGTGAGGAGCGATGAGCAAGCCCAAGCGTCAGGGTGAGATCGCCGCGATACTCCTCGCGCTGCTGGTCGCGTCCTGGCTGCTGACTGCAATGATCTTCGCCGGAGACCTCGCGCCGCCCTTCAAGAGGGGCCTAGGCGCGACCTTCGGCCACCACTTGATCGGGAAGACAGTGATCTCCTACGTCGTCTTCTTCGCGGTCTGGCTCGGCGGGAGAGCGGTCATCAAGGACAGGCCCATCATGAGCATAAAGGGCTGGACTTGGACGACGGTCCTCTCGATGGTCCTGATCGCGATTCTGATAACAGTTCTCTACGTCGGACTCCACCTCGCGAAGTAGCGGAGACGACTCAGCCGAACTGAACTTCCTTTTTTTGAGTCCCTTCACAGTGCCGAAAGTTGCACATCCGTCAGAGGTTATAAGGACTCGGTCATGGCTAAGCCCGGCATGTGGGTTGAGCTCCTGAGGAGCACCTTCGAGCTGCTGATCATCGTCGACCCGGTCGGTACTATACCGTTCCTGCTCTCGTTGACTTCGGACCTCACCGAGCGCGAGAGGGCCGCGGTGGTAGACAGGACGGTGATGGTCAGCGCCGCGCTTTTGGTCCTCTTCTCTCTGGCGGGCGACCTGCTCCTGATGCTCTTCGGGGTGAGGTTCGAGAGCTTCCTCCTCGCCGGGGGTCTGCTCCTCGTCCTCCTCGCGATCAGGATACTTTTCCAAGGAGGAGAGGGCTGGGTACGGTCGACCGACTCTGTGGGGGCTTTCCCGCTCGCCTTCCCGCTGATTGTGGGTCCCGGAGCGCTGACATCCGCGATGATCTCGATCAAGACTCTAGGGATGCTCTACCTAGTCCCGATCGCCGTTGTAATGCTGGTGACCTGGGCTGTCCTGAGGGCCAACCCTTGGTTCATGAGGGTGCTCGGGAGGCAGGGAGCAGACGCGATCGCCAGGATCATGGCTGTCTTCATCGCCGCGATCGGGTTCGAGTATGCGATCACGGGGCTCAGGGCGAGCGTCCTATGACCGGATTTTCCTCGTGGAAGGCTCAGACGGTGTTGTGCGTCCTCACAGTTCGTTCCTGAGGGAATCAACCTCTCAAGTATCTGGACGCCGACCGGTCCGAATCGGCACACGCCTTCCTCACCCTGCGATTCCCGGAACATTGGGCCGTCCCAGCGACAAGTCAGATTGGGTAGAGTGGTCTCGGTGGCGATGTGGCAGAGAGGGCGATGGGAAGGGGCAATTACCGAGGACTTCGCCGAGTTCGTTGACGGTGTCGGGTTAGTTCCGGAGACGGAGGGCGTGACTTTTCGCGAAACCCAAAGTGGAGAACATCGCCCCTCTTCGGCGGAACCGGTGAGGCTGTTGAGAGACTCGGCGTGCGGCATCGGACAGTTGAGCAGGGGCTCTATCGTTAACGGGTTCTCCAGGGACACGTGGTTCACGTTACGAGGGCAAGGAACAGAGGCACCGGCGCACTCCTCTCCAGTTCAGAAGAACAGTAATGTAAGGGCCACGACGACAACACCCGCTATCACAATGTACTTCACGTCACGCCTAGCAGTAAAGTAAATCAGTGAACCCACCGCTCTAGAGTACGGGGTCATCATCAGCGCTGCGAGACCTAACCTCATCAAAGTGATGGACAACTGCTGAGAGCTACTTATATTGGCGATGAAGGAGTAGAAGCTTTTCTCAACTACGAGGGTTTCCCCCGAAAGATCGAGCTCCAGATTTTCCCTCTCTAACAAATGCATCACGAGCCCGACACTCATCAGGGACAGTGAGATCACTACACCGACGGCCATGATCACACCTAGTAGCTCCTCGAGGTCCACCATCACTCACCCAAAGCGAAGGCTCTGTAAAGCATGAGTAAACTGGCTAGCGTGGCGACCGCGAAGTACATGGTCCTAACGTGCCTATCGTGAAGTCGGCGGAGAACCCTTGATCCTAGCACCGATCCGAGCGTCGTCCCGAGAGCCAGTGGGACCGCAAGCTCAAGGCTCATGAGGCCTGACGAGACGTACACGCTGGCCCCTGCAAGGGCCGTCATGCCCATGATCAGGTTGCTGGTCGTCGTGGAGACCTTTGGGGGCATGTGGAGGATCAGCTCGTGGACAGCGACCTTGAACGCGCCCGCGCCTATGCCGAGCATCCCTGCTACCGTTCCAGCCCCAACCATCCCAGCACCACCGTAGAGGGCGTTCGTGATCCTGTAATGAACCGTCCGTCCCTCAGAAGCATCGTAATAGGAGCCCCTCAAATTCAACCAGGATGAGACCCTATCCTGTTCGACGGCTCGTCGATCATGCCCGTTTCCTAAGAGCTTCGTGATGAGGACAGAAGACGCAATAACGCCGGAGAACACGAGGGCCACTAACTTAGGACTGACTACAATTGTCACTAAGGCGCCAAACGCCCCGCCGGGGATCGCGAAGACCTCCAGGAACATCGCAGCCCTCAAGTTCGTGATCCTGTCCCTCACGTAAGACGACGAGGAACCGCTCGAGGTCGCTATGACCGAGAGAACACCGGAGGCTATCGCATGCTTTACCGGTACGCCTAACGCAACTAGGGTTGGGGTCGTCAGGCTCGCGCCTCCGAGTCCAGTTAAGGAACCTATCAGCCCAGACAGAAAGGATATAACGATGATCTCCGGGACGGTGACCAATTCGCGCACCTACTTGGAAGGACCGTCTGACCGTCTTAACGGTTACGGGGCAAGAAGTGGCACGAACTCGGTCTGGGGGTTGACAGGTGTCGGACACGATCGGAGGGGACCGCGTGATGGGAGCTGCTGAGAAGCGCTCTGGAGTTCCTGATTATGGTCGACCCGATAGGCGCTATGCCGTTCTTATCTCAGTAACCTCCGAGCTCATCGACCGGGAGAGGAACGCCGCAGTCAACACGACCGTCAACCATAGTTCGGTCCCGCTGGTCCTCTTCCCCTCGGCTGGAGGCCAGCTGATGATGCTCTTCGGCGTGTGGTTCGAGGGCTTCCTGTCGGCAGGTGGATCGGCCCTAACCCTACTAGCCGTCAAGATGCTCTTTCATGGGGGTGAGGGCTGGAGGGTCTCCGGAGAGTCCATAAGAACATTTTCACCGGCCTTCCTGCTCATCGCCGGACCGGAGGGCGCTGTCCTCTGCCATGAGATCGATCGAGACGCCCGGACCGCTCTACTTGATCCCTGTGATGGGCGTATTGTTATTCGATAGGGCCGCGCCGCGCGCCGACTCCTAGTCGATGAGGATACTGGGCAGGCAGGGGGAACGCCGTAGCGAGGATGATGGTCGTCTTCATCGCGGCGATCGGATTCGAGTACTGGCTGATCGGACCGAGGACGAGCGTCCTCAGAGCCATGACGAGGACTGCCATAAGTAGGCGCGTATACGGAGGACGGAACGATCGCAGCGATGTCCTCAGACGATGTTGTGCATTCTGATCAAGTCCTCCTTGAAAGGCTCGAGCCTCTCTGGAATGGTCACACTGATCGGGTCCCTTAATGACTTTCCCGACTCCTTCTTCAACTTCCAGACGTGGCTGTTGAAGGCAATCAAGTCATCGGTATATCGCCACATCTCGCCTGGGTCCTTGAGCGCTGGGAATCGTTCTATGTGAATGCTCGTGCTCGAGTAGATCCTCCTCCAGACCGCGTCGGCGAACGACGGCACGATCGGGGTCAGGAGCAGCAGGGAGTTCTTCAACACCTGGTGGAGCGCGTACCACGCGGCCCTCGCGCCCTCGGGGTCCTCGACGGGGCTCGTGGCCCTGTGCTTGGTCATCTCGACGTAGTGGCTCGCGAAGACGTTCCAGAGGAAGTCCCTGAGGGCGGTCGCGGGGACGAAGAAGTTGAACTCCTCGTAGCCCCTCATCGCGACGCCAGCGGTCCTCCAGAACTCCGAGAGTATCCACTCGTCGGCAGGCCTAGTCGTGGCCGAGTCCACCACCGGGAACTGGGAGACGTACCTCGCGATGTTCCAGAGCTTAGTGAGGAACCTCCCGCCCGCCTCGATCCTCGGGATCGAGATCCTGAAGTCGTAGCCGTGACTCGCCTCCTGCGCCGACCAGAACCTGAAGGCGTCCGCGCCGTACTTCTCGATCACGGGCACCGGGTCGATGACGTTCCCCTTGCTCTTACTCATCTTCTCGCCCCTCTCGTCGAGGCCCGTCCCGCCGATCCAGGCGATCCTGAAGGGCAGCCTGCCCGTAAGCTGGTAGCACCTGAGTATCGTGTAGTAGAGCCAGGTCCTGACGATGTCCTTTCCTTGAGGCCTGACCGCGGTCGGATAGGCCCTCCTGAAAAGGCCCTCGTCCCTCATGTACCCCGAGACGAAGAGCGGCGTGATGCTCGAGTCCATCCAGGTGTCGAAGGTCCGCGTCTCGCCATCGAACTCGGTCCCGCCGCACCTCGGGCACCTCTCGACGGGCGGCCTCTCCTTCCAGGGCCTGTAGTACCTCCCCGGCTCGGGCAGTACGACCTCTCCGCAGCTCCTGCAGTACCAGACGGGGACCTCGGTCGCGTAGACCCTCCTCCTCGAGATGGGCCAGTCGATGCTGAGCGAGTTTATCCAGTCCACCAGAAGCTGCCTGTGCCTCTCCGGGAGGAACTTCAGTTCCCTCGAGACCCTGAGGAGCTCCTCCTTCAGGTCGAGCTGCCTCAGGTAGAACTCCTCCATCGGAAGTATCTCGATGGGCGTGCCGGACCTCTCGCAAACCGGCACCTCGTGGACGATCCGCTCGACCTTCACGAGTTGCCCCCTCTCCCTCAGGAGCTCCTTGACCCGCTTCCTCGCCTCGGCGACCGTCAGGCCCGCCAGCGGTCCCGCGCTCCGGGTCATCCGGCCGTCGGTCCCGATTATCACCCTCTCCTTCAGGCCGAGCTCCCTGAAGAGCTGGACGTCCATGTGATCGCCGTAGCTGCAGACCATGAGCACGCCGGTCCCGAACTCCTTCTTGGCGTACGGGTGCGGCAGGACCATTACTTCGTGCCCGTAGATCGGAACCACCGCCTTCCTCCCTTGGAGGTGGACGTAGCGCTCGTCCTCGGGGTTGAAGATGAGGCAGTCGCAGGCGCCGATGAGCTCGGGCCTGGTGGTCGCTATCACCACGTCTCCGCCTCCCACGAGCTCGAACCTGACGTAGACCAGCTCCGCCTCCATCTCCCTGTAATCGAGGTCGGCGTCGGCCAGCGTCGTCCCGCACTCCCAGCAGTAGTTGTTCGGCCTCGTCGCGACGTAAATCAGTCCCCTCCTGTAGAGCTCGATGAACGTGGCTTGCGTGAGGGCCCTGTACTCTGGCGAGTCAGTCCTGTAGTAGTTCTTGAAGTCTCCCGAGATCCCGAGCCTCCTCATGATCCAGATCATCTCGGCCTCGAGTTCGTCGAGGGCCTTCTGACAGAGCTCGATGAACCTCTCCCTCTGGACGTCGAAGACCCTCACGCCGTACGTCCTCTCCACGTACCGCTCGACTGGTATGCCGTTCCTGTCTATCCCGATCGGGAAGTACACGTTGTGGCCCATCATCCTCGCGGTCCTAGCCAGCATGTCGATCTGAGCGTAATGAGCCGCGGCGCCTATGTGCCAGGGTCTGCCCGACGGGTACGGCGGAGGCGTATCGATCACGAAGAGCTCGCCCGAGTCCAGCCTCGGCTCGTACACACCCTCCTCCTCGTTGAGCTTGATCGACTCCAGCTCGAGTCTCGGGTCCCAGGTCCTCTCCTTCAGCTTCGGCTCAAACCGCGGCCCGTCCCCCAACCCAAGGACGGCAGTAATCGTTCGGCTAAAAACGTAGCAGCGAGGGGAGCCCGCCGGAGATCACCCCAGGAGCTCCGAGAGGACCAGCTCGAACTCCCTCAGAGAGGAGCTCGATCTCCTCACGTCCCTCAGCACCGGTGCGGCCATCTTCTCCACCGCGGACTTGCCGATCTCCCCCCTCTGGTAGCTGTTGTACAGGTTCAGGATTGCCCTAAGCGACTCGTTGATCTCTTGGAGGGACCTCTGGGCCTCCGAAGCGGCCCTCGAGAGCTCCGCGCTCCTCTGCGGGAGCAGCCTGATGTCCTGAAGGAGAAGGTCCGTGAGCCTCCTGACCCTCCGCGTGCTCTCCTGCAGCTGCTGGAGCCCCGACTTACTGGGAGACCTGAGGAGGTCCTCGACCCTGTCGAGCTCCGCGAAGACCTCGCCCACCCTGCTCCTGAGCCTCTCGATCGAGGCCCTCTCGGACTCCGCGACCCTCAACCGGGGACCTCGGGTCGCCCTGACGACGGAGGTGATCACGCCCGCTATGAGGACTAGGGCTCCCAAGAGCAGCAGGTAAGCCGGGATCGGCTGCTGAGGTTGACCTCTCACCCTGAGTTCCAACTGGTAGGGAGAGAAGTAAGGAACCGGAAGGCGGAGGTCGACGACGTACCTGCCCCTGTCGTCGGGGAAGTACTGGAGGACCTGGGGGCCGAGCGACTGGAGCTCCACTCCGTCGGGCAGAACGAGCCTGACCGAGTAGCCCTCGACCGGGGCCTCGACCGGAAGGAACGCACTGACCCTGAGGACCTCGCCCTCTTGCTTCACGAGGGCTTCGGGCTCGACCCTCATAGTGATCGAGAACTCGTAACGCCATCCGGGGCTGAGGCTGTACCTCTCAGGAGTGAAGTAGACCGTGAGGTCGCCGGTGGTCTTGTCGTACCCGTACCTGATGGAGCCTAGGTTGTCCCCGACCCGAAGCACAGCCGCGCTCGCCGGGAAGGGTATTCTGGCTCTGATGAAGTCGAAGGCGCTCGCGCCGTCGTTCCTTACCCTAATCAGCACGTTCGCGACGTTCGTGGAGGGGTCGACCGTCACCTGAACCCTCTCGATCGCCACCAAGATCACGGAGTCGGAGCGGAACCTGATCGCCGTCCTCTCCTCCGACCCGAGCGACCTCGCGTAGAACCTGTTGACCGTCTTGTTTGCGATCCTGTGCTCGGCCGGGACCCTCACGTCCTCGGCGTCCGGCGGGAGCACGAAGGTCACGTTGGTCGAGTGCTCGACGTTCGCCAGCACCGGCGCACCCCTGAAGGACAGAGTGTATGTCCCGTCCGCGGCCTCGGTCAGCAGTCCCCTGTAGGCGGAGCTAACCTGCACCTTGTCCCCTGATGGCTTCACGGTT
>JBCNVM010000016.1:0-21300 GCA_039630085.1 Candidatus Caldarchaeales archaeon | reverse complement strand
CGAGCCGATGTCCCCGAACCCCAGGTCCCTGAGGACCTCCTCGAAGTCCGCCTCCCTCCCCCTGAAGATGTCCTCGGTCCTCGCGTAGGCCTGGGAGAGGCCGTCGTGGCCGTAGAGGTCGTAGAGCCTCCGCTTCTCGTCATCCATGAGGACCACGTAGGCCTCGCTGATCTCCTTGAACCTCTCCTCCGCGTCTGGCGACTTGTTCCTGTCGGGGTGGTACTGGAGCGCGAGCCTCCTGTAGGCCCTCTTGATCTCCTCCTTCGTCGCGTTCCTCGGGACCCCCAGCACCTCGTAGTAGTCCCTCTTCGGCCTGCTCGGCATGATTCCGGGGCGATGTCGTCCGGAGAGCTAATATAACTTGTGTGATGGGCGGATGGGGCTCGAGGCGTCAGCTCGAAAGGGCCCTTAGCCGGTCGGCCGCGCTCTGGGCAAACCTGATATGTACAACGCACCCCTTTCACGGCGGGATCGGGATGGGCCTGCCGGCGAAGTCCCTCCCAGTCCTCCTAGTGGTCGCGGGGGTCGCCCTGGCGATGCTGATCGGGGAGCGGCAGGTCGGCGCGACGACGACCGCCCCGGTCGAGGACGTGAACGGGAGGTTCTTCGTCACGGTGACCAAGTCCCCTCCTGAGGATAGGGAGAGGAGAAAGGACTGCGTCGTCTTCAAGGCCGAGAAGGACGTTTACGGAGCCTCGGAGCGGGTCGTCTTGGTCCTGAGGAACGAATGCGACTTCCCGGTCACGCTCCCGAACACGGCCCCTTGGGTCGTATTGGACTCCGAGGGCAGGCTGGTCTTCTCGCCGATCGCGGCGCAGGTGCTGGTCGAGGTGGGACCCGGGGAGAGCCGCAGGTGGGTCTGGGAGCAGGTCGACAACGAGGGCAGGAAGGTGGAGCCGGGCCTCTATTTCGCCGAGGTCCTCACCTCAGCGGGGAAGTTCACGGCGCTCTTCGAGATAGCGGCCGACGACCCGAGGAACGGGGGACACGTGGGATAGGGACGCGGCTCTGCCCGAGCAGGTGCACCGGAACTATAGCGCCATGTCGCTAGGTCCCGGAATGTCCGTGAGTCCCGGTCACTTCTTCTCCTCGCCCGACGCCGACGGCGTCGTGCTCTGGTAGATCACGGTCCCGATCTCCTGCGCCACCTTACGGAGGTTCTCGGCCTTGGACTTGATCGCGCTCAGGTCATCGCCCTTCGCCGCCTCCCTCAGCTCCCTGACGGCCGCCTCGACCCTCGACCTCAGGTCCGACGGCACCCTGTCGCCGTACTCCTTGAGCGCCCTCTCGACGGAGTAGATCAGCGACTCGGCCTCGTTCCTCGCCTCGGCGAGCTCCTTCTTCCTCCTGTCCTGCTCCGCGTACGTCTCTGCCTCCCTGATCATCCTCTCGATCTGCTCCCTGGAGAGCCTGTGGGGCGCGGTTATCTTCGCGGTGATCTCCTTCCCGGTACCGAGGTCCTTCGCGGTCACGGTCAGTATTCCGTCGACGTTGATGTCGAAGGTCACCTCGATCCTCGGGACTCCCCTCGGGGCCGGAGGTATTCCGTCCAGCAGGAGCCTCCCGAGCGAGACGTTGTCCGCGGCCATCGGCCTCTCCCCTTGGACGACGTGGACCACCACCGACGTCTGGAAGTCCTCCGCGGTCGTGAAGACCTTGCTCCTCCTCACCGGTATAGTCGTGTTCCTCTCGATGATCGGCTCTACGAGCCCTCCGAGGACCTCGACGCCCAGCGTCAGGGGCGTGACGTCCAGGAGCACGATGTCCTTGCCCTTCAGCTCGCCGGAGATTATCGCGGCCTGGATCGCCGCGCCGATCGCGACCGCCTCCATCGGGTCGACGCCCCTCTCGGGCTCCTTCCCTATCACGGACCTGATGAACTCCCTGACGATCGGCATCCTCGTCGGGCCTCCGACCAGTATCACCTTGTCGATCTCCTCGGGCCTCAGCTTGGCGTCAGCGAGCGCCTGCATCATCGGGCCCCTGCACCTCTCGACGATCGGCCTCACCAGCTCCTCGAGCTTCGCCCTCGTGAGGGTCATCACGAGGTGCTTCGGGCCCGAGGGGTCGCTCGCTATGAAGGGGAGGTTGATCTCGGTCTCGTAGACCGTCGAGAGCTCGATCTTCGCCTTCTCCGCGGCTCCCTCACCCTGTGCATCGCCATCGGGTCCCTGGTCAGGTCTATCCCGGTCTCGGCCTTGAACTTCCCGACGACGTAGTTGACGATCGCGTCGTCCATGTCCCTCCCTCCCAGCTGCGTGTCGCCCGATGTCGCCTTGACCTCGAAGACCCCTCCTCCCATCTCCATTATCGTGACGTCCAGCGTCCCACCTCCCAAGTCGAAGACCATGATCTTCAGGTCCTGCTCGGCCTTGTCCAGCCCGTAGGCGAGGGCGGCCGCGGTCGGCTCGTTGATGATCCTCACCGCCTCGAGGCCCGCGATCGTCGCGGCGTCCTTCGTCGCCTGCCTCTGGTTGTCGTTGAAGTAGGCGGGGACCGTGATCACCGCCCTCCTCACCGGTTCCCCGAGGAAGGCCTCCGCGTCCCTCTTGATCTTCTGGAGGAGGAATGCGGAGAGCTGCTGGGGCGTGAACTCCTTCCCGTGGAGCGCGTACTTGTGGTCGGTGCCCATCTTCCTCTTGAAGCCCGTGGCCGTGCCCTCGGGGTTCGTCACCGCCTGCCTCCTCGCCGGCTCCCCGACCAGCAGCTGGCCGTCCTTGGTCACCGCGACGTAGGAGGGGAAGGCCTTCCCGTACGCCGTGAAGCCCTCGCTGGCGGGTATCATCACGGGCTTCCCGTCGATGACCACCGCCGCGGCCGAGTTGCTGGTGCCCAAGTCTATCCCGATGATCCGCTCCGGCATAGCTGCCCCCGTTTCCGTCAGATGGTGGTAGGCCGCATTTAGGGTTAGCCCGGCGCCTCCTTAAAGCGAGGGCCTGAGCTCCGTGGGCGGAATGAGGTTCCACCTGCTCAGCAAGTCTGACCTGAAGAGGCTGAGGGATGAGCTGAGGCGCAGGGGCTTCGGGGTCGAGGGGAGGACCGGCGCGGTGCTCGAGGAGGGCGGGGTGAAAGTGGTCGTGGTCGACGGGAACGCGTTCTTCGAGGAGGCGGGGAGGCTGCTCCCGGTCGCAGACGACAGGATCAACGGCCCCCTCCTCGCCGCGATGCCCTCGGTCTACGTCGACGTCGGCGCGGTCAGGCACATCGTCGACGGCGCCTCGGTCATGAGGCCCGGGATCGTGAGGGTCGAGGGCGAGTTCTCGAGGGGCGACTACGTCGTCGTGAGGGAGGAGAGGGCCGGCCAGGCGATCGCGATCGGCGAGGCGCTGCTCTCGTCGTCGGAGCTGGCCGCGGTCACGAAGGGGAAGGCCGTCAGGAACGTCCAGCACCACGGCGACGAAGTCCACGAGAAGTCGAAGGAGGCGCTATCCCTTCTCTCCAGACAGCGCTGACCTCAGCCTCCTCAGCTCCTCCATCAGCTCGAAGTAGGAGGACTTGACGCCCTCGATGAGCGGAAGCAGCTCGTCGAGACCTTCGTCAACCTCCGCCTCTTGAGTCCGGACGGCCGTCGCCTCTTGTTTCGGGAAGTCCTCCCTCTTAGGACCCTCGGACCCGGCGTCGGCTTGCTTCGCCGGTTGCGGCTGCTGGGCAGGCTCCTGAGCCGGCTGGGCGGGTCGCACGGCTTCCTCTCCGACCCGTTCGACCTCGGGGAGCTCCTCCGCAGGCGCCGCCCGATGCTCGATCCAACTCCGCTGTGGCCTCGGGGGGATTCCGCGAGCCGGAGGCCTGCTGACGACCCACATCACGACTAGGACGACGCACGAGGCGACCGAGAGGAGTATGGCCGCGACCTCCTGCAACCCCTTCACCCCATGGGCACGATGTTCCGGTAGTGGGCCGTGAGGGACCTCAGGAGGGACGTGGTGCCTGTCATGGTGAGGAAGTGGACTAGGGACCCGACTAGGAGGAAGGTCGCGAGGTCGACGAGGAGGCTGGTCCTCGATGTCCCCGAGGCCCGGTAGATGAGGAGCGAGGAGGCGGTCGAGAACGTCACCACCATCAATATCGTCACCCTCCACATCAGGTCGATCGGCATGTCGAGCCTGAGGGGGAGGAAAGTGCTCACGACCGCCGCGACCTCCTGGAGGAGCGAGTAGAGCGACCCGACGACCCCGAAGACCGCCGCGGACGTCCCGACGGTGGGGAGCGAAGTCCCCTTCACGTACCCCGCCAGCTGGAGCCTCTTCCTCCTCATCACCAGCTTGTCGTTCAGGTAGACGAAGACCTCGTTCCCGACGGCCCTCGTGGACCCGAGGAGCCTGTTGCACTCCAGCAGCATCTCTACCGAGTCCGTCGCCAGCCTGCTGCAGGTCCTCCCGAAGCTCGACCTCATCGCGACCCCGAGGTCCACGCCCCTCGAGAGCAGCGACCTCAGCTCCTCCAGGGCCCTCCTCACCCTCCCCCTGTGCCCGATCATCACTACCTCGACCGACCTCTCGGGGTCCCTGACGTGGGTCATTACCTCCGCGAGCGACCTGAAGAGGAGAGGCAGCTCCTCGTCGAGCGCCGGGACCCTCCTGGTCCTGACCCAGCCGAGCAGACCCGATGCCAGCGAGGCGGCGGAGGCAGCCGCGATCGTCAGGTCGGCAGCTCCGGGCTCCAGGAGCGCCGCAGAGGCCAGCGAGGTCCCGAGGAGGGCCAGCGCGACGGGGAGCGAGAGGGACTCGACGGCCCTGACCAGCGCCGGCGCGTAGTGGCTGGAGGTGAGGATCGGGTCGGGCCTGAGTATCCTCCACGCGGCGAAGGAGACGCCTGCGGAGGACGCGACCGCTGCGATCGCTATCAGCGTCACGACCTCGGCCGCGGAGATGCCGCTGAAGGTCGAGGATGCCACCACGAAGGCCGCGAAGAGGAAGGTCAGGGTGCTGACGAGGGTGACGTAGAGGTCGCTGAGGGTCCTCGCCTGCTCGAGGGCTCCCTCCATCTCCCTCCTCCCGAAGTCCCTGAACCTCTCGTACTCCAGCCTCACGAAGCTCACGACCCTCATCCCGGCCTCGACGGCCCTCGACATCCTGTCGACGAGGGACCTCGCGTTCCTCTCCCTCACCGCGACCGCGACCGACCTCAGCGCCCTGCTCAGCGGGTAGCTCCACTCCTTCAGCAGGTATCTCACCGCCCTGAACGGAGAGACCTGCTCCCCGAGTGTGCCCTCCGTGGAGGAGACGAGGTCGAAGTAGGTGACGTCGTCGAGGTCCTCGGTGGCCAGCGCCCTCAGGTAGGTGATGGTGAGGTGGTGGTCCGAGGCCCTGGGCCTCAGTAGGACCTCAAGCAGACGCCTCCTCAAGGGCCCTCTCGACCCCGATCGAGGACGCGAGGGATATGGCCCTGAAGACGTCCCTGTAGTCGAAGACCCCCAGCTCGATCAGCCTCCTGAGGAACCTGGCCCTCATCTCCAGCTCCCTGTAGATCCTCCTGATCTCCCGCCTGGGGATGCCCCTCATCTTCGCGATCTTCTCCTCCAGCAGGTAACTCGTCCCCTCGCCCCTGAACTCGTGTGTGTCGTATACCGGGTTCCAGTTGAAGACCTCGACGTAGTTCATGCCCTCCGTCTCCGGGTCGACCCCGAGGATCTCGTTGACGCTGATCACCCTCCTCTCCAGCTTCCTCGTCACGGGGTGGAGGACCGCGCTCTGGAGGACGACGCAGTTCAGGTTGTCGATGAAGGTCTTCGGGACGTTGATCGGGTCGCTGACCAGCCTCTGTATCAGCTTCTGGACGCTCCCCGCGTGGAAGGTCGATATGACCCCGTGGCCCGTGTCCATGATCGGCAGCGCCGGCCCGGTCCCGCCGACGTAGTAGCTCGCGCCCCTCAGGACCAGGTCGTAGACGACCGCGGGTCCGTCGGGCGAGACGTCGTTCACCCACTCGAACTTCCCGCTGGGGTAGCAGTAGGCCTCGGGCCCCTCGACGAAGGCCCTCAGGTTCAGCCCCTCCCTCCAGCCCTCGAAGACGAACCTGACCAGCGAGCCGCTGGGCACCCTCCAGTACCTCAGGGACTCGGTGACGCCCCGACCGCGGAGCTCGGCCTCGACCTCGAGATCGACCCGCAGCTCGACCGCCCTTCCCGATCCCACTGAGTGCGCCACGCCTGACGCCCTCAGCACGCCCTCGAGCCCTCCCCCCCCCCCCGCCCCGCCCTTACCCTGAGGGCCTCGACCAGCCCGAGCCTGGCGAGGGACCAGACCGTCCATGAGGCCCTTACGACGCCGAAGGGGCCCTGGAACCTCTGGCCCCAGCCCTCGAGCGCGTCCAGGATGCCCTTGAGGAGCGCGGCCCCGTCGCCGACGTCGGTGGAGAGGAGCGCGCCCCACGCCCTGCAGCCGTCGGAGACGAGGAGCCCTGAAGACCTGAGGTAGTGGACGAGCTCGGACCTGATGCCCCTGAAGACCAACTGCGTCCTCGACCCCCTAACCCTCGCGGAGGACCTTCCGTCGCAGGCCATCACCGAGTTCACGATCGACTCCAGCTCCGCGGCCTCGCCGGGCCCCCTAACCCTCGAGACCAGCTCGTGCCTTCCGCCCCTCGAGGCGATGTAGTCCCCTCCGATCAGCCTCCCGACCAGGTACCAGAAGGTGCCGAGCCCGACCGGCAGGAGCGCGGTCGACGAGGGCCCCATCTGGCCTCCTCCCGCCGGAGACCTGAGCTCGAGCCTCAGGTCCCTGTGGCCCGACCTCCAGAGCCCGAGCAGCTCGGAGGCCTCCACCTCGCGGCCTTCAGGGTGGAGGATGAACCTGTGGTTCGGGGTGACCCTGAGGACCTGGCCGCTCGAGAGCGTGACCCTGACGGTCTCGGCCGAGTGGAGCCTCCTCAGCCCCACCGCCTCCGCCAGCCAGACCTCCCTGCTCCCGGGCGCCGTCGCGTAGACCCCGATCGGGGAGGGGAACTCCACGTAAGTCGAGCCGTCGCCGTCCGTCGCTCCGAGGGACCTGTGCTGGGCGTAGAGCTCCGAGAGCCAGACCGGGCCCCTCTCCGCGAAGACGACCGCGTCCTCGACGCACTGCATCGCCTGAAAGGCCACCGACGCCTCCTGGCCCCTGATCTCGCCGACGATGATGTAGTTGGGCCTCTGCCTGAGCGCGGCCTTCAGGAGGTCGAAGAGCTCGACGCCGCTCGTGCCGGCCTCGCCCTTCTTCGTCACCTCGCTGACCCAGTTCTCGTGGGGGACCACGATCTCCGGGACATCCTCGATCGAGACGATCTTCGCGGTCGGCCTGATGAAGACGGCCGCGGCCCTGAGCAGGGTCGTCTTCCCCGAGGCGGTCTCGCCGCAGAACCAGACGTTCATGTTGCTCTCGAGGAGCATCCAGAGGTAGGCCGCGGCCTCCGCGCTCAGCACGTTCCACTTGATCAGCTGAGTTATGCTGATCGGCGTGTCAGAGAACTTCCTGATGGTGAAGTTGGAGCCCCTCCTGCTGACGTCGGAGCCGTAGACGATGTTGACCCTGGACCCGTCGGGGAGCTGGGCGTCGACTATCGGGTTCCTGAAGCTGACCGGCCTCCCGCACTTTATCGAGAGCCTCAGCACGAACTGGTCCAGCTCCCTCTCGTCCCTGAAGGAGACGTTAGTGACGCATCCCTCGAAGACCCTGTGGACGATGAAGACCGGCCCGACGCCGTCGCAGCTGATGTCCTCGATGTAGGGGTCCCTGATGAAGGGCTCGATGACGCCGTGCGCGGTCTTCTCCATCAGGACGTAGTGTCTTATCCCGGCGGCGAGCATCGGGTCGGCCCTGACCTCGGTCACCACGCCCCCCTTCCTCACGACCCTGTACTCGCCCCGCGGGACGCTCGGGTCCGAGGCGACGACCTCCTCCAGCAGCCTCCTGAGGACCTCCTCCTTCTCGCCCTCAGTCCTTCCTCCCTCCCGCAGGACCCTGACCGCGACCGCCTCGTCGACGTAATCCAGCGCCTTCCAGGCCCCCTCCTCGACCCTGGGCTGGACGACGACGTACCTCCTCCAAGGGCCCTCGGCGGAGTAGACGTGGACGAAGAACGGGTCGCCTATCGGGTAGAGGACGTTCACCTCCTCCGCGTCCCTCATCTCCCTCGAGAGCTGGACCACGAAGACCGGAGGCCTCCTCCCCGACCTCTGCCAGGCTGTCAGGTACTCCCTCAGGTGCGGGTACTTGGAGAGGAGCCCCGGGAGCTGCGCCTGGCCCTGGCCCGCCATTCAGACCCTCACCTGCGTGTACGGCAGGACCTTGATCCCGAAGCCCGGTTCGACCTCGAAGGTGATCACGTCGCCGGTCGCCTTGCTCGCGCCCCTCACCTTCAGGACCTGAAGCGTCTTGAGGATCTGGCCCGAGACCTCCCTGATGTTCAGGGAGAGGTGGACGTCGGCCATCGACCTGAGCCTCACCATGAAGTCCTGGGAGAAGGAGTAGGGGTGGACGGTGAAGACGAAGCTCAGCCCTCCCCTCTCCCGGAGCTCCCTGACGTCGGAGAAGAAGGCCAGCGTGTCCTTCTCCTGGAGGCCCGTGATGAGGACGGTGAGCGAGTCGACCGCGTAGAGCGCATACCTGTCGCCCTTGCTCCTGAAGTAGGCGAGGAGGCGCCCCAGGAACCTCTTCAGGGTCTCCTGCGAGACCTCAAGTTGGTCGAGGCCGAACGGGATCACGACCAGGTCGCCGGAGAGGTAGTGGCGCGTCGCGTCGAGGCCGAGGTTCCTCATCGACTCGATCAGGACCCTCCCCCCTCCCTCGCTCGAGAAAAGGCAGACCCTCCGCCCAAGCCTCACGCACCCGTAGATCAGGTGGTAGAGCAGGACGCTCTTCCCGGAGTCGTTGGGGCCCTCTATCAGCACGAGGGAAGGCAGGGGGATGCCGCTGATCCTCCTGTCGAGCTCCTCGTTGAAGGTCCTGAGGACCACGGCGCCCTCCTCGCCGCTCAGCCCCCGGTCACCCCGGTCACGCCGTTGGGCATGAAGAGCTCCAGGACCACCGGCCCGTTCAGGTCCATGTCCGGCGGCGCGCGTATCGAGATCGTCAGCTCCTCCCAGGGGTCCACTATTCCGGTCCCAGCGGCTATCGAGACCGGGTTCTTGAGCTCGCCCCTTCCGTTGAACCCGACCCTTACCACCTCCCAGCCCTGGCCGTACCTCATCACAGCCACGGACGGCGTCCCCGACGCGCTGAAGTAGCGGAGGACGAGGTCCGAGCTCCTGAACTGGCTAAACGGTATTCCGTCGCTCCCCTCGTACCTCAGCGTCACGAGTATGTGGGTCGAGTTCCTGGCGAGGCGGCCGGGTGAGAGCCTCCCTCCTTCCCGGAGCCCATCCACGGCCTCGAGGAGCCCCCTGTAGTGCTCGGTCATCGTCGCGATGACGCTGAAGGCCGCGAGGACAAGCGTGAAGAGGAGGACGCCGCCCGAGAAGACCGTGGCCATGCTGGTCAAGTCCCTTCACCCCACCGAGAACCTGGCCTCCGCGGAGACCCCGTTGGCCAGGACCAGCGTCAGCAGGTACTCGCCGGTCTGAAGGGGCGACTTCGGCCTGACCGTCAGCTCCGCGTTCCCTCCCCTGACCAGCTCGGCAGTCGGGCCCTCGAGCGTCCAGGTCCCCCTCCTGCCTGACCTCTCGTGGAGGAAGACCTCGGCCCTGTTGACGGAGGTGAGCATGACCGTGGCGCCCGTCAGCTCGCTCGCGGGTATCGACCTGCGCCCCACGTTCTTCAGGTAGACCCTGATCTCGTGGTCCGTGTCGTCGTAGATCACCGCCATCACGACGAGCCTCGTCGCGGCCCTCTCCCGGAGCTCCGCCAGCAGGTCCCTCTGGACGCCCTCGATCGCGGAGAGGTTGCTCAGCACCGCCGACGCGAGCGACGACGCTGCTATCACCGCGGCCACGAGCGCGATCCCCTCGACTATCACGGAGGCGCTGGCCAAAGTCTCACCTCTTCACCGCGAGGGGCGAGATGATCCGGTCCAGGAGCAGCACGACGACTCCTATCACTGGGTTCCTCGGGTCCTTCAGGAGCAGGTTCAGGAGGACCAGTCCTAGGTGGAGCGCGTCCTTCATCGGTATCCCGACGACAGGCTAGTCGGGGAGCGGCTCGACGGCCGAGAGCGACTCAAGCGCCCTCCTCACGAGCAGCCTCACCTCCTCCGCGTCCTCCCCCTCCATCCCCAACAGGAGCCTCTCGAGCTGCCACCGGCCCAGCAGCTTCGTGAGGAGCTCCGTGCAGGCGAAGACGTTGAACGTCAGCGTGTCGAACCCCTCGCGGACGACGCCGGTCGGCGGCCTCGCCTGCCTCTGCTGGGGCCTCTGGACGGCCTCGCCGTCAGGTCGCCCCTTCCTCTGATCGGGCTCCGCCGTCTGCTCCTCGGGCGCCGGCGTTGACCTCAGCGGGTTGTCGAGCGCCGCGAGTATCTCCCTGACGTCCATCAGGGTCCTCTCGATCGGGCCCTTCAGTTCGTTGATCTCCTTCAGGATCTGCTCCACCTTCCTGCCCTGCGCCGGCCTCCCCGCGCCCTGGTCTACGACCGCCACCCACTCACCCCCGGTCTATGAGGACCGCCTCCGTCCACCCGATGACCAGACGCCGTGAGCTGCCGATCAACGGACATCGGCCGATTTTCTATAGACAGTCTATTCATTTCGGGTCTTGATAGAAAATATTTAATATTTAACTGTATCTTCGCGATCGCCGGGTTCGGGCTCTCTGATATTTAAGTAAGATTTCGCATTCTGGTCAAAGCGGCCCTTGATGAATAGATTGTCTATGAAATCATGTTTTTAATAACTTCTTTTATGGCGCGGGCGATCTCGAACACCCGTTCGGCGTCGGCGAGCATCGCGTGGTGCGGAATCCAAAGGACATCCCGCGTGACGGTCTCCGCGTTGGGGAGCGGCCTCAGCTCGGCGCCGACGGACTCGCAGTACCTGGCGACGCCCCTGTGCCGGTGGAGGGGCACGGTGTAACCCGGCGACGCGGGGACGCCCCGGGACCTCAGCGCCTCGACGACCCGGGCCTTCTCGACGCTCCCCAGCCTCCTCCTCTCGATCCTGAGCGGGACCATGTAGACGTTGAACCTGGTCGTTCCCTCCGGCGGCCTCACGGGCTCCAGTCCCTCGACTCCCTCGAGCTCCTCGAGCAGCAGCGCGTAGTTCCTCTGCCTGACCTCGATCTGGCGGTCGAGCCTCGCGAGCTGCGCCGAGAGGACCGCGGCCTGGAACTCCGTCATCCTATAGTTGTACGCGAGGACGTCGCTCTCGTACCAGTCCCTCCCGGACGTCCGGCCGCAGTTGACCAAGGACCAGCAGAGCTCCGCGAGCTCCTCGCTGTCGGTCGTGATGCACCCTCCCTCGCCCGCGGTCATCACCTTGCTCGACTGGAAGCTGAAGCATCCCATCGTGCCCAGCGAGCCCGTCCTCCTGCCCCTCCACTCGGAGCCGTGGGCCTGCGCCGCGTCCTCCACGACCGCGACCCCCGCGTCCCCGCTGAGCCGCCGGAGCTCGTCCATGGGGTTTGGCATCCCCGCTATGTGGACCGGGACCACCGCCTTCGCGCCGACCCTTTCGGCCACATCCGCGGCCTCTGCAGGGTCCATGTGGAGGCCTCCGTCGATCAGGTCGACGAGGACCGGGACGGCTCCGAGCTCCGCGACCACCGAGACGGTCGCGACGAACGTGTAGGGCGATGTCACGACCCTGTCTCCCTTCCCCACGCCCGCCGCCCTGAGGGCGACCTTGAGCGCGACGGTCCCGTTGGCGCACGGAACGCCCCTCTTGCACCCGCAGTACCTCGCGAAGTCCTCCGCGAACCTGAAGGCCCAGGTCCCCCCTAAACCCCAGACGCCAGACCTGAGGACCTCGAGGATGTTCCTTTCCTCCTCTTCGCCCCAGACGGGCCAGGCCCTCTTGCCGGAGGTCAAGCCCCCTCACGCGGGCTCCGCGGGGTATTAAGTTGGTCGCGGCGGCGCGGGATCACCGAGTGGGGATGGGCGGGGAGCCTCAGCGGATCAGGATCCTGACCAGCCTGCTGTCGAGCCTGAGGGGCTCAAACGGCCTCCCGGATCCCTCGTAGAACTTGCTGAAGAACTCGTAGAGGTGGAGCCTGAGGGCCTGGATGAAGGCCAGCGTACCCTCGAGGGCCATCACGCCGAGGTTCCCTATCACGAGGATCGGGAGGGCCGCGAGCCCGAGGCCTGCGTAGGTCGAGTTCACGAGGAGCATCAGGGCCGCGTGGATCACCATCAGTATCGGTACCCGGAGGTAGCTGAGGGTGTTCGACATGAAGTGGATGATGTTCTCGAGGATCTCTAGGAGACCCGCGCCTATTCCGCTGACCAGCGAGGTCTTCGGGCCTATGCCGAGCGCCGACGAGAGCGGCCTCCCAATCACCAGCAGGACCAAGCACGCGACGATCCCGTAGAGCGCGACGGTCCCCACGGTGGCTACCGGCAAGCCTATGATGGGAGCGGGCTCGTTCAGCGTCGTCAGACCCTCGAAGCCGCCTGCGCCTATGAACGCGATCGCGAAGAGTATCCCCATCAGGTACATGACCATCGTGACGCCCTTGGAGAAGATCGCCTCGCCGAGCTCGCCCTGCCTCGCGTACTTGATCGCGCCGAGGAGCATCCCGAGCATGATGTGAACCGCTCCGAGGAAGGGCGCGAAGGTGAAGAGGGTGAGGACCGCGGCCTGGCTGAGCGTCTTGGTGCCTCCGTGCTTCTCCATCAGCTCCACGACGGGCTTGATCCCGGTGTACTCGTAGATCCCGAACCCGAAGGCCTCCTGTATCAGGAAGCCCACCGAGGCCGCGCCCGCGCCGAGGAACGTGAGAAGCTTCCCCCAGGTCCTGAGGTACCCCTTGGCCTTCCTCCAGAGCAGCAGTCCGAGCGCCGCGATCACGAGGCCCTGTCCGAGGTCCGCGAACATGATGCCGTAGAAGACGACGATGAAGACCGAGACGAAGGGGGTCGGATCGACCTCGTTGTACCCCGGGACGCCCTGCATGCTGGTGACGGGGCTGAAGGACTCGACGAGCCTGCCGTGCCTCACCAGCGTCGGGACCTGGCGGCCGGAGTGCTCGCCGTGGTGGCCGTGGACCTCGACGTCCTCCAGCTCGACGTACGCCCTCCTCCCCACCGTCCTCAGGAACTCCTCCCTCCTCTCCTCCGGCAGGTAGCCCTCGATCACCGCGACCCTCCTGAGCCCCGGCTCCCTCAGCCTGTCCAGGCCAGACCTCAGGCTCTGGGCCAAGTCCCTCAGCGCCGCTATCCTCGGACCCCTCTCGAGCCTGATCTCGGCCACCAGCCTCTCGACCTCGGACCTCTTCGACTCCAGCGACCCGATCTCGGCCCTGAGCCTCGCCGCCTCCTCTGCAGGGTCCTCCGGGACGGCCTCGAGCCTCAGGTGCGCGAGGTTCATCCCCCTGGCTATCCTGAGGACCCTGTCGGCGTCCTGAACCCTCGAGAGCACGAGGACGATCGACCTGCCCTCGCCGATCGGCTGGTCCACCACGACGAAGTCCTGGAAGGCCTTCCTGGCCTCCTCGACCGCCGAGCTGGGGACGACGAAGACGTTCGCCCTGAGCCTCTTCAGGCCCCTCAGGCTCTTCGCATCGCGTCCTAGGACGGCTAGGGCCTCCAGGTCCTCGAGCCTCCTCCTCAGCTCCCTGACCCTCGCGGAGATCTCCTCCTGCTCCCTCCTGAGCCTCCTGAGCTCCTCGAGCGTCGGCCGGGCCTCGGCCTCCAGCCTCTCTAGGGCCTCCCGGACCCTGCTCACCTCGACGACCTCTGGGTCGGGAAGGTCGCCCTTCGTCAGCACCTCCAGCGGTCCCCTCTCCGGGGAGACGTTCAGCTCCCTGACCGCCGCCTCCAGCTCGAAGTAGAGCTCCCTGGCCCTCGCGTAAAGGTCCTCCACCTCCTTCAGCCTCTCGCCCTCGGACTCCTCAACGTGGAACTCCCCGAACCTGTAGAGCTCGTTGAGGACCTCCTCGGACTTCCGCCTAGTCGTCAGCACCCTCGCCCTGACCAGCTTGACTATCCCCATCGCGTCGGCCGGATTTGACGCTCCGTTCACTTAAACCCGAGCCGCGCGGGCGGGTGGCGCCTGAGGGATCATCGGGTCGAGGAAGCGATAATACCGGGCGGGTCGCCCCTCCGGGCATGGAGGCCAGACTCGGGCAGAGGTCCCTCCCCAGCCAGCAGAGGTACCACGGCGTCCTGAACGCGGCCCACAGGGCCTTCCTGAGGGCGATCGGGCTCACCGACAGCGAGATCGCGAGGCCCCTCGGGGGCATCGTCGTCGCGTGGAGCGAGGCCGGGCCCTGCAACTTCCACACGCTCGACCTAGTCAGGCACGTCAGGGGCGGGATGGAGGCGGCCGGCGTGACGGGGCTCGCGGTCCCGACGATCGTGGTCAACGACAACATCAGCATGGGCACCGACGGGATGAGGTACAGCCTCGTGAGCAGGGAGGTGATCGCCGACACGATCGAGGCCCAAGTGCTGGCCCACGCCTTCGACGGGTTCGTGGGGATCGGGGGCTGCGACAAGACCCAGCCCGGGATCATGATGGCGATGGTCAGGCTGAACCTCCCCTCGGTCTTCGTGTACGGCGGCTCCGCGGAGCCCGGCTACCTCGGCGAGAGGAAGCTCACGATCGAGGAGATCTACGAGGGGATGGGCGCCTACATCAGGGGGAAGGTCACCGAGGAGGAGCTCCACGAGATCGAGCGGAGGGCCCATCCGACGGTCGGGACGTGCGCGGGCCTCTTCACCGCGAACACGATGGCCAGCATCAGCGAGGCGATGGGGGTCGCGCTCCTCGGGTCCTCGACGCCGGTCGCGACGTCCGCGAGGAGGGCCCAGTACTGCTACCTGAGCGGGAAGGCCCTGGGTCAGCTGATCGAGAACGGGATCAGGGCGAGGGACATAGTGACCTACGACGCCCTCTACAACGCGACCGTCCTCCTCATGGCCACCGCGGGCTCGACCAACGCGATCCTCCACCTCCTGGCGATCGCCCATGAGGCCGGCGTCGACTTCACCATCAGGGACATCGACGAGGTCTCGAGGAGGGTGCCGTACATCGCCAGCATGAAGCCCGCCGGGGATTACGTGATGGCGGACCTCGACGCGGTCGGAGGAGTGCCCGTGGTGCTGAGGAAGCTCCTCGAGAGGGGATACCTGAGGGGAGAAGCCCTGACCGTGACGGGCAAGACGCTCGCGCAGAGCCTCAGGGAGTACAGGCACGTTGAGGTGCCCCACGAGCACATCGTCAGGGACCCGACGAGGCCCTTCAGGCCGACCGGCGGCATCAGGATCCTCTGGGGGAACTTGGCCCCCGAGGGCGCGGTCCTCAAGGTCGCCGCGACCGGGCTGTCGAGGTTCGAGGGGAGGGCGAGGGTCTTCGACGACGAGGACTCGGCCTTCGAGGCCGTCAGGAGGAACGAGATCTCGGAGGGCGACGTGATCGCGATCAGGTACGTCGGGCCGAAGGGCGCTCCGGGCATGCCCGAGATGCTCAGGGTGACCGCCGCGGTCGTCGGCGCCGGGCTAGGGGAATCGGTCGCGATGGTGACCGACGGGAGGTTCAGCGGCGCGACCAGGGGGATGATGGTGGGTCACGTCTCGCCGGAGGCGGCGTCGGGCGGGCCCATCGCGGCGCTTCGGGACGGCGACAGGGTCCTGATAGACGCGGAGGCTGGGAGGCTCGAGGTCCTGATTCCCGATGGCGAGCTCAGGAGAAGGATGGAGGAGTGGAGGCCGAAGCCTTTGAGGGCGAGGGCGGGCCTGCTGGCGAAGTACGCGGCGCTCGTCCAGTCAGCCAGCAGGGGAGCGGTCACTTCACCGGGTCCCCTCTGAGAGCCTCCTGAGGACCTCGTCGGTGAACCTCGAGGCCGTCGCGGTCCCTCCCATGTCCCTGGTCCTCACCCTGTCCTCCTCCAGCGTCAGCTCCACCGCCCTCTCCACCTCCCTCCCCGCGGCCGCCGCCCTCTCGTCGCCCCTGCTCTCCCCCAGCCAGCTCAGCATCATCGCGGCCGCGAGGATCATCGCCGTTGGGTTCGCGGTCTCGGGCTCTATGTCGGGCGCGGAGCCGTGGACGGGCTCGAAGAGGCCGTAGCGGTCGCCGACGTTCGCGGAGGGCGCGACCCCCAGCGTCCCGCAGACGCCGGCGGCCTCGTCGCTGAGGATGTCTCCGAACATGTTGGTGGTCAGGATCACGTCGAACCTCTCGGGCCTCACTACGAGCTGGTAGGCGGCGTTGTCGACGTACATGAACTCGCAGGAGATGTCCGTGTAGGACCTGATCACCTCCGCGGCCACCTCCCTGAAGAACCTGTGGGAGAGGAGGACGTTCGCCTTGTCGACGACCGTTATCCTCTTGGACCTCCTCCTCGCGTGCCTACAGGCCATCTTGGCTATCCTCTCGGTCCCCCTTCTGGTGTAGATCGCCACGGAGACCGCGTGGTCCGGGCCGACGTCCTCGACCCCCTTGTAGACGTCCTCGACGTTCTCCCTGACGATCAGGAGGTCCACGTTCCCGTACCTCGAGGGCACCCCTCTCATCGTCTTGGCAGGCCGCAGGTTCGCGTAGAGGTCGAGCTCCCTCCTCAGGAAGACGATCACGTCCCTCGCCGTCTCGCCCACGGGGCCCTTCAGGCACGCGTCGGCGCCCTTGATCCTCTCGAGCGAGTTCTTCGGCAGCGCAACGCCAGTCTCCTCGAGGACCGCGTCGCCCGCCGGAGCCTCCACGAACTCAAGCGAGAGGGACCTCCTCGCGGCCGCGAGCTCCAAAACCCTCTTCGCCTCCCTGACGACCACCGGGCCTATCCCGTCCCCCGGTATCACCGCTATCCTGTACATACTCCGACCGAGCGGGTGACCTTCGCCTCTAGATAGAGCTTGGTCTCCGGGCTCAGCCGGCGTCCCGGAGCTCGAGTCCGCCCTGGGGGATCACCGCGAACCCCTTTCCCCTCGCGAGGGCCCTGACCCTCTCGGCGAGGTGGGAGGGTGCCTCCGCGACCACCCTGACGCCGTCGCTCAGATACTCGACGCTCTCGACCCTCCCGTGCGCGTAGAGGTCCTCGAGGAGCTCGTTGACCGATTCGCCGTAGTCGAGCTTCGCCTCGAACCTCACGAGGCCCGGGAGGTGCCTCAGGACCTCCGCGACCAGAGCTTCGATCCCTTCGCCGGTCATCGCGGAGACAGGGACAGCCGGAAGTCCCCCGAGGTCGAGCTCCGCCGTCCGCTCCCTCAGCTCCTCCTCGGTCAGCAGGTCGACCTTGTTCAAAGCCACGACCGCGGGGATGCCGCTGGCGCCGATCTGCCTGAGCGTGTTCAGAGAGACCTCGAGCTTCGTCCTGAGGACCTCGACGGGCTCGGAGACGTCCAGCACCAGCAGCACGAGGTCGGAGTCGGCTATCTCCATCAGCGTCGACATGAACGCCGAGATCAGCAGCGTGGGCACGTTCCTGATGAAACCGACGG
This sequence comes from Candidatus Caldarchaeales archaeon, assembly GCA_039630085.1. GTDB lineage: Archaea > Thermoproteota > Nitrososphaeria_A > Caldarchaeales > Calditenuaceae > Calditenuis. The sequence continues at coordinate 3,804 of JBCNVM010000016.1, read as the reverse complement.
TGTCCGAGACGTAGACCGGCCTCCCGTCCAGCCTCGTGAGCCTCCTCTTCGTCGAGAGGGTCGTGAACATCGCGTCCGAGATCTCCGTCGGGACAGAGGTCAGCCTCGTGAAGAGCGTCGACTTCCCCGCGTTGGTGTACCCGGCCAGCGAGACGGTCGGTATTCCCGACCTCCTCCTCTGCCTCCCCTCCCACTCCTTCCTCCTCCTGATCTCCTCGAGCTTCTTCGAGATCGCAGCCACCTGCCTCCTGACCTCCTCGTAGTAGACATCGGCCTCGTAGGCCCCGAGCCCGTGGAACCCCGGCTGCTCTCCCTGCTTCGCCAGCCTTACCTTCTCCTTCGCCCTTGGGAGCTCGTACCTCAGCGTCGCCAGCTTGATCTGGAGGTGGGACTCGAGGCTCGTCGCGTGCATCGTGAAGATCTCCAGTATCAGCCTGATCCTCGTGATCACGTCGACGTTCAGCTCCTTGGCGAGGTTGTACTCCTGCACGGGCTTCAGCTCGTTCTCGAAGACCACCTTCGTTATCCCGAGCCTCCTGACGGCCTCCTTCAGCTCCCTGACCTTCGAGGGCCCGATGTTGTAGACGGGGTGCGGGAAGCGGCGCTGGACGAGCCTGTACACAACCTCGTACTCCGCGGTCCTGCAGAGCTCCTCGAGCTCGTCGAGGTTGTCCTCCTCCCAGGGGTAGAGCCTGTGGACGATCGCGACCCTCCTGTTCCCCGCTAAGCCCACCACCCGCCGCGAGAGTCCCCGCCCGGCTCTTAAGAGTATGCGGACGCGGCAGCCGACGCGCCTTCAGGCCTTCCTCGAGCTCTGCCCGGAGCCGGGCTGGTCCTCCCCTTCCAGCATGTCGCCGAGCGTGGGGACCTGCTTCGAGGCCTTCCTGAGGGCCTTCTCGAGGACCTCGTCGGTCGACTCGACCAGTAGCTTGACCTTCAGGACCTTCTCGAGCTTCCGCGCCATCTCCATCGAGGGCCTCAGCTCGCCGTTCTCGATCCTCCTGATCGTCGAGGCCTTCTCGCCCACGAGCTCCGCCAGCTGCTCCCTAGTCAGGAACTTCGCCTCCCTAGCCCTCCTCACGACCTCGCCGTAGTCCTCCACGAGCTCGTACCTCTCGACCCTGTCGACGATGCTCCCGTACCTCTCGAGCCTCGTGCCCCTCGGCCGCCCGCTCACGCCCCGCGGATCTCCTCCGCTCGAGATAAATCGTCCGGCCCTCCTCGTCCTTCGGGCTTCCACGGAAACGCTTAACTAACGCGCACGAGCCGTCTAGACCGTATGATTCCCGCGTCCTTCACGTATGTCGCGCCGAAGACGCCCCAGGAGGCCGTTCGGATCCTCAGGCAGTTCAAGGGCGAGGCGAAGCTCCTCGCGGGCGGGCACAGCCTTGTCCCGCTGATGAAGCTCAGGCTCTCGACGCCCCAAGTGGTCGTGGACATGAAGAACCTCAGGCCGAGGCTCGCGTACATCAGGGTCGACGGCAGGTCCGTCAGGATAGGCGCGCTCACGAGGCACGCGGAGATCGAGCACTCCGCGGAGCTGAAGCGGGTCCTCCCGATAATGCCGGCCGCGGCCGAGCACATAGGCGACATGCAGGTGAGGAACATGGGGACGATAGGCGGCTCCCTTGCGCACGCGGACCCCGCGTCCGACTGGCCGGTGGTGGCCTTAGCGGCCGACGCGACGCTGGTCGCCTACGGGGGCAGGACGCGCAGGATTCCGGCCTCGAAGTTCTTCCAGGGGCCCTTCACCACCGCCCTGAGGTACTACGAGGTCCTGACGGAGGTCGTGATCCCGAAGCCTCCGCCGAACCACGGTTGGTCCTGGAAGAAGTTCGAGAGGAAGGCGGGCGACTACGCCACGGTCAACGCGGCGGTCATCGTCGTCCCGGGGAAGGGCGGCCGCGTGGAGAGGGCGTCGATCGCGGTAGGCGCGGTCCACACGAGGCCCTACAGGGCGACCGAGTCCGAGAGGATGCTGATCGGGAAGGCCCCGACGATGGACCTGCTCAGGAGCGCCGCGGAGAAGGCCGCGGAACCGGCGGAGCCGACCTCCGACCTGAGGGGGAGCGCCGAGTACAAGCGGGAGATGGTCAAGGTCTTCGTCAGGAGGGCGCTGGTCGAGGCCTGCGAGCGCGCAAACCTCATCAAGCCCCAGGTCGCGGAGGTGAGGTGACGTGGCGAGGAGGGCCGTTAGGACGAGGGCGCGGGCGCGAAGGGCAGCGACCCCGCTCTCGAAGGTCGCCGTGCGGGTCAAGGTCAACGGCGTCGAGTACTCCCACGAGGTCGAGCCGAGGCTCCTCCTCGTTCACTACATCAGGGACGTACTGGGGCTGACCGGGACGCACATCGGCTGCGACACTTCCAACTGCGGCGCCTGCACCGTGCTGATGAAGGGACCGTGGGGTGACGAGTGGAGGGCCGTGAAGTCCTGCACCTTCTTCACCCCGCAGGCCGACGGCGCCGAGATGATCACGATCGAGGGCCTCGCGAGGGACGGGGAGCTCCACCCGCTCCAGAGGGCCTTCTGGGAGCACCACGCGCTCCAGTGCGGCTACTGCACCCCCGGGATGATACTCGCCGCGTTGGGCTTCCTCAAGATCAACCCGAACCCGACCAGGGACGAGATCAGGAGGGGCATCGCCGGCAACCTCTGCAGGTGCACGGGTTACGTGAACATAATCAAGGCGATCGAGGCCGCCGCGAAGGAGATTCGGGAGAAGGGGAGCTGGATCTAGCTCGAGCCCGAGAGGACTCGTCTGCCGATTTCCTTGACCATCGAATCTCTCCTCTCTGAGGCGCAAAGGTCTAAATCGATCCGCACCTAATCCGGTGTCGCGGAAAGCCCGGTCGTCTAGCGGCCAAACTGGTCAGAGGGCCAAGGATTCCGGGCTCTGGATCCCCGTGACGGAGGGGAACCCCGGAGACGGCGGTTCGAATCCGCCCCGGGCTACCTTTCTGACGCGGCGAGCCTCCGCCGAGGACGCTTTATCTCGAGGTCGCCCGAAAAGTCCGATACCGTAGTCATCGACGGACGCAGTTCAGGGCATTGACATTTGAACGAGCTGTATCGCCGACAGACCTTTCACTTCGGCAGCAGCCTCTCCATCTCACCTTTTTTCGCCTCCCTGAACGCCGCGAAGTTGTACTCGAGGTTCTTGGTCTGCGGCTCTTCCGACGCCCGCACGAAATTGAGGAGGTCCGATTCGTATAGGTAGAGCTCGTCAACGAATCCTCCATCACGGGCCGCCGAGTTCATGACCCATTCCCGGAGGACCTTCGTCTCTCCACAGATCAGGAGGTATGCCCCCTGCCGGATGAGAGTCCGGTCCTATGCTTGTTCTATCCTACGGGGTGTCAGATCTCCGCTCCACTTGAGAACCCAGACGTTGTTCTCAGCGGCTCGCTTCAATGCATCCGGGGTCGCGTAATCCGTGTAGATCACCTTGATGATCCTCTTTCTGAGCAGGTCCGGTCTCCTCGCCTTCATGAAACTCAGCTTGTCTAGAACTTCGTCTACGAGAGCCGTGCCGAGCCTTACGGCAGCCTCACCTACAACGCAGAGGTCGTCCGCGGCACCGTATATGTTGATCTCCCTCGAGTCGATGAATATCCTGTCTAGCTCTATCTCGACGCCCAGCTCTGTCTTCAGTCTATGTTTGATGAAGCTGAGTGCTTCCTCCTCGACGCTAATAGTGAGCCTCTCGAGCGTGATTGAAACTCTGTTCAGGGTTATCCGGATGTCCCGGACCTCCTCCCAGAGCTTGTTCTGATTATCCCAGAGCCTGTTATTGCTCTCCCAGA
>JBCNVM010000015.1:0-21642 GCA_039630085.1 Candidatus Caldarchaeales archaeon | reverse complement strand
AATCCTCTTCGTGAGGTTCGCGTTTTCACCATGACGTTCTATTATCGACTTCAGAACTTTCAATCCTCTTCGTGAGGTTCGCTAAAGGCAAGCCTTTGAAAGAGGCTTTGGCACCCTTATCTTTCAATCCTCTTCGTGAGGTTCTGAACTTTGTTTTTGTTCTTTTTGAGTGGTGAATAGAAAACTTTCAATCCTCTTCGTGAGGTTCCGAGCCGAATTTCCGCTCTCCTCGCCCTGCAGAGCCAATCCCCGTCTGGGATTCTGCGATGGTGCGCCTTCTGCGGCGCGATATTTAAAGAGAAAAACGACAATTTAAAGTTGACTCTCCCCTCTCAGCCGAGCCGGCGGAGCCCCTCCCAGAAGGCCCGCTCGTAATGCTGGACCAGCGCCGCGAAGAGCCTCATCCGACGCGCCGAGAGGTCGACGTAGCGCTCGCAGACCCTGAGGCCCTCCTCCTCGACCCAAGGAGGCACCTCCGCGAAGAGCTCCAGGAACCCCAGCGACTTCAGGCCGTACCTCTCCCTGAGGGCCCGGAGCAGCCTCCTGCAGGCCTCCGACCAGACCGGGAGGTTGACGACGAGCGCGAACGCCTGCTCCCCGGGGTTCGCGTGGAGGGCGAGGTGCGAGAGGAAGTGCGTGTAACCCACGGCCTCCGGGATCGCTCTGACCTCCCCGACGCTCCGGAGCTCCAGGCCGAGCTCCCTCCCCATCTCCCTCAGCCTCCTCAGCGCTTCCGCGTCGCCTTGCGCGAGCCTCATGAAGTACTCCAGCTCGAGGTCGTCGGAGGCCCTCGATGCCATCGCGGCGAGGCTCCTGGCGTCGTGGTGGACGATGTAGAACTGGTTCTCGACGAAGAGCCTGATCGCGTCCAAGTCGAGCCTCCCCTCCCTGGCGTCCCTCAGGTACGCGCACTCGAGGATCGAGGAGTTGAGCGGCCCGAGCTCCCTCCTCACGTTCTCCAGAAGCTCCCTCGCCCTCATGGTCAGCCCGACGCCTAGGCCTCGACCCTGACCCTGCTCCGGACGTAGTCCAGCAGCCCCGCCTCCTCCAGCGCCCTCCTTACCTCCTCGTCGGATGCTCCCTTCCTTATCCTGACCCTGTGCGGCGTGAAGGCGAGGTGCATCACGTTCGCCCTCCTCCTCCTTACGCCGGAGACGTCCTTCGGCCCCGTGACCAGGAGCATGTCGTCCCTGACCACGTCGACGACGACGCACTTCAGTCCAGCCTCCCTGCCGCGCTTCTTCACCGCGATCCTCCCTATCTGGTCCTCCATCTCCGTTGCCCGACGGTCTTGAAGCGTCTTAAAGGGATTGCGAGCGGAATTCCGCCATGACTTCCACGGCAAACGCTTATACTGTTACGGGCCAAGTCCGCGCGGGTTGGCCGAACGCGTGATACCCGGGACCGTCAGGACGGGCTTCGTGACCGCGGGAGGCTACGCGTACAAGCTCAGGAGGGTCCTCTTCGCCCAGCTGAAGTCCCTCGTCCAGACGGGCCAGCTCGACTCGGAGGAGGTCGCGAAGGCCGCGGGCGTGATCAACGCGCTCCTCTACGAGGTCATCGTGGAGAGGATGGGGCTGAAGAAGACCGACGTCGTCAGGGTCACGGTGAACTACAGGCTCAGGGACAGGACGCTCGAGTGGGACATGGAGAGCCTCCAGCTCGAGCTCTACAGGAGGGTCGACGCTGAGGAGGTGAGGAGCGCCCTCGCGGAGGCGAGGAGGTCGGTGGAGGAGTCGGCCAGCCAGAGGACCTGAGGCGCCCCGTAGCCCCTGGGAACAGCGAAATTCCGGACGCTACGGGTCTATCCGGATGCGGCCCCCCGAGGAGATACTGGTCGAGTCCTTCCTCCCGGCCCTCAGGGGCCTTCTGGCCCACAGGCTCAGGTCGAAGGGCATATCGCAGTCGAGGATCGCGAGGTCGCTGAACGTCACGCAGGCCGCCGTCAGCTACTACCTCTCCACGCCCCAGGCCAGGTTCCGGGAGAGGCTCGAGGCCTTCGGGATACCGGAGGAGGACCTCGAGGCCTTGGTCGACTCGCTGGCGGAGGACGTGCTCCACGACGCCGTGAAGTCCACCGAGACGGTCATCACCGCCTGGAGGAGCTTCCTCGCGAAGGGCTACCTCTGCGAGCACCACAGGTCCCTCTACCCTGAGCTCGCCGACTGCGACGTCTGCCTCAAGCTCGGCTCGACGGGCGGCGCGGAGCAGCTCTCGGTCCTCAGCAGCCTCGAGAGGGCGTTGAAGGCGATCGAGTCCAGCCCGATCCTCGTCCACCTTGCGCCGGAGGTCTCGATCAACATAGCGGAGTCCCTCAGGCAGCCGAAGGGCCTCGACGACGTCGCCGCGATACCCGGAAGGATAGTCAGGGTCGGTTCCCACCTCAGGGCGGTGAGCAGGCCTGCCTTCGGTACCTCGAGGCACCTGGCCTCCGTCCTACTGGGGGCGAAGAGGAGGGGCGTGAGGTGGTCGGCGGTGATGAACCTGAAGTACGACGCCGGGGTCCTGGAGGCCGTTAAGGTCGCGGGGCTGAGCTACAGGTTCACGGAGCGGAGGCAGGCCGCGGGGGAGGACGAGGTCGTCGCGGCGGTGGTGGAGGCCCTCTCGAGGGGCGAGCAGGTGAACGTCGTGATCGACGAGGGAGGGCCGGGCCTTGAGCCGACGACCTACGTCTTCGGGCTTGACGCGCTCGACGCGGTGAGGAAGGCGGAGGCTATCGCGAGGGCCTATCTCTCATCGGCGGCCAAAAGCGATAAGGCTCGGGCGGCGGGGTCGGGCTGAGGTTGCCGAAGCTGATCAAGGACCCGATCCACGGCTACGTCGTCGTCGAGGACGGGCTCCTCGGGGTCGTCGACTCCTATGCTTTCCAGAGGCTCAGGAGGATCCAGCAGCTCCCCCTCTCGCACCTCGTCTACCCCGGGGCGAGGCACACGAGGTTCGACCACTCGCTGGGCTGCATGGCCCTTGCCGAGGAGTTCGCGAGGCACCTGAGGCTCGACGAGGAGGAGTCGAGGCTCCTGAAGGCCGCGGCGCTCCTCCACGACGTCGGCCACACGCCCTATTCCCACCTGCTCGAGGTGACCCTGCTGAGGAGGGGGATCACCCATGAAGGGATGGGATGCAGGATCGTGAGGGGGGATGAGGAGCTCAGGGGCGCGCTGGAGGGCGCCGGGGTCGACCCGAGGGACGTGACTGACGTCCTCGAGGGGAGGCACAGACTGAGCAGCGTCGTCTCGGGTCCCCTCGACGTCGACAGGCTCGACTTCCTCCTGAGGGACGCCTACTTCACCGGCGCGACCTACGGGATCGTCGACGTCAGGAGGCTCATTCACCTCACGAGGCTGAGGGAGGACGGCCTCCACCTCGAGGCGAGGGCGATCGGCGCGATGGAGGAGCTAGCGATCGCGAGGCACCACTCCTTCCTCAACGTCTACTTCCACCACGCGGTGAGGGCCGCTCAGCTCACATTCCTCAGGGGATACGAGGCGGTGATGCGGGACGGCCTCGACTTCGCCTCCATGGACGTCCCCGAGTACCTCTCCCACGACGACTACACCGTTTGGACGAGGCTCAAGTTCGACCCGAGGTCCAGGTGGGCGATCGACGCCCTCGAGAGGAGGAGGCTCCCGAAGATGGTGATGGAGGTGCAGCTGGGACCCGGCGAGGCCGAGGGCGGGGAGCTCTCCGCGGAGGAGGTCGAGGTGGAGGTGAGCGAGGCCCTCGGGGTCGAGAGGTCCCACGTCTACTTCGACTCCTCGACGCTCCCGCCGCTCAGGAGCTATGCGTCACCCCCGATAACGATCGACTGGCCCGCCGGCGTCCCCGTGAGGTCCTCCTGGATCATCGAGATGACCTCGAGGCCCCTGAAGATCTACAGGGTCTACGTCACCAGGGGCGTTGTCGATCACGAGAGGGCGCGGGAGGTGGTCAGGGAGGTCTTCGCGGGACGCGGCCTTCTCTCCAGGCGATGAGCCTCCTAAGCCCCTCCTCGAGGCCGACGACCGGCTCGTAGCCCAGGACCCTCCTCGCCTTCTCGATCGAGGGGTAGCTAACCATCGGCTCGCTCTCCTGCTGCGTCCTCGGAGGCAGGTCGAGGAGCTCCGAGCTCGAGCCCGTCAGCCTCCTTATCACGAGGGCCAGCTCCCTTATCGAGACCCTGTTGCCCGTGCCCAGGTTGAAGGCCTCCCCTACGGCTCCGTCGCTCTTCAGCGCGAGCTCGACCGCCCTGCAGTAGTTCTCGACGTGGTAGGGGTCCGTGACGTCCCGGCCGCCGTTGTGGAGCGGTATCGGGTCGCCCCTGAGGCAGGCGTCGACGAACCTCGTGGTGACGCTCGTCTCCGGCTCCCCCTCGCCGAAGAGCTTCCAGGACCTGAAGACGACAGCGGGGAGCGACTTCGAGGAGACGTAGGACATCACGACCGACTCCGCGGCGACCTTTGTGTGGTCGTAGGGCGTCCTCGGTCTCAGCGGCTCCGACTCGGTCACGGGAGTCCTCGGGCTCTGGCCGTACACGTTGGCGGAAGAGGCGTAGACGAACCGCTCCACTCTGAACCTGTGCGCTGCCTCTACGACGTTCAGCGTGCCAAGGACGTTCGCCTCGAAGCAGGACCTCGGGTCCTCTATGCACCTCACGACGTTCGCGATCGCCGCCAAGTGGACGACGGCCTCCGGCCTGAACTCCTCGAAGGCCCTCAGGACCTGGTCGAAGGAGGTGACGTCGACTGGCCGGCTGCCCCTCACGTCGAGGCCCGCGACCTCGTGCCCCCTCTCCCCGAGGTAGGCGACGACGTGTCTACCCACGAAGCCCTCCGACCCAGTCACGAGGACCCTCAAGGCCTACTTCAGCCCGCGCTCCGCTGCCCTGACCCTCTTCGCCGACTCCTCGACCAGCGCGATGAACTCCGGCATCAGGTGAGGCAGGTCCGCGGGAACCCTCGAGGAGACGACGTTCCTGTCCCTGACGACCGGCGCGTCGACGAACAACGCCCCCGCGTTCTCGAGGTCGTCCCTTATCGCGGAGACCGCGGTCATCCTGTACCCCCTGACGGCCTTCGCGGAGATGAGGAGCTGGCCACCGTGGCAGATCACGCCTATCGGCCTCCCGAGCTCCGAGAACCTCCTTATCCACTCGGTGGCTGTCCTGTCCCTCCTGACCCTGTCGGGCATCCATCCTCCGGGTATGAAGAGGGCGTCGAATTCCGCGGGATCGGACTCCGAGAAGGTCAGGTCCGCGTTCACGGAGATCCCGTGCTTCCCCGAGTAGGCCCTCCTCTCCTGCGCGATCACCTTCACCTGGGCGCCCTCCTCGAGGAGCCTGTAGTACGAGTAGAGGAGCTCGATGTCCTCGAACTCCGGACCCGCGACGATCGCCACCCTTACGCCCTTCAGCCTGCCCACGGCCCCATCCGGACGGCCTCCTCCTATAGAACCTAATACCGCAAGAGGTCCGACGATCCGTCAGAGAGGTGACATGCATCTCATCCGGGCAGGCCGTCGTTGCAGGTCGGTCTCCTCATCCTCGGCTCCTCGAATGCCCGGCCGTTATTTCAACCATTTGGACATCGGAGCCGAGCGCGGTCCCTCTCGGAGCTCGAGCGGTCTGCCCTGAACCTCGACGGGCACTACCTCCAGTCCAGGTGCGTCTACGTGTTTCACGCGGGGGCACCTTAGACTACTACGCGGAGGAGGACGCGAGGAGGGCGCTTGAGGACGCCCGGAGGGTATTACGAGCGGTTGAGGAGGAAGGTTGGAGGAGTACCTTGAGTGGCTCGCGGGGAGCTACAGTCCGGAGCTGGTCGTGGTCTTCGGGTCCTTCGTCACGGGCGAATGGACCGAGAACAGCGACGTCGACCTCCTCGTCGTCTCGGAGAAGCTCGCCCCCGACGCTTCCGGGAACTACGTCCTGCTGAAGCGACCGGGGATAGACCCGATAGGTTACAGCCCCGGGGCCCTCCTGAGGGAGTCTTCAGGCCGAACCTGCTGGTCCTCGACGCCCTCGAGTACGGGCAGGTCCTGATCGCGGACCCGGAGTTCCTCGCGGAGGTCAGGGCCGCCTTCGAGGAGGCCAAGCGGAAATTTGGGCTGAAGTGGGACGGAAGGACTTGGCGGTGGAGGGTCGACCGAGCGGCTCGGGAGCTGGATCGCCACGCCGCTCTAGGGGCCCTCGGGCCTTCCGTATCCGCCCCCGCCCGCGGTCCGCATGATCAGGACATCGCCCGGCTCGAGGACCGTCGCGTCCTTCGACCTCAGCCTCGCCCTCTCGCCGCCGGCCCTCTCGACGACGTACTCGCTCGGAGCTCCGTCGCCTCCTCCCCTCAGGCCCCAAGGCCTGTGCCTGCTCCTGTCCCCGATCACCGTGACCCTGACCCTCGCGAGGGCCCTGAAGCCCCTCTCGATCCCCATCCCTCCCCTCCACCTTCCCTCTCCGCCGCTACCGTCCCTGAGCCTGTAGCAGACGAAGAGGACCGGGTAGTAGTGCTCGATCACCTCGATCGGCGTGTTGAGGGTGTTCGTCATGTGGCAGTGGACTCCGTCGACGCCGTCCATCCCCGGCCTCGCCCCTCCTCCTCCGCCTATCGTCTCGTAGAAGGCCCACGTCCTTCCCGTCTCCGGGTGGACCCCTCCCATCATCAGGTTGTTCATGCTCCCGTTGCTGGCCGCCGGCACCCTCTCGGGCACGACCTCCGCGAGGGCCCCGTAGATGACGTCGACGATCCTCTGGCTTGTCTCGAGGTTTCCGGCCGCCACAGGCGCGGGCTTGACCGGGTTGACGATCGTCCCCGGAGGCGCGATGACCGAGACGGTCCTGACGAAGCCGTCGTTGAGGAGGACGTCGGAGCTGAGGAGCGTCCTGAAGGTGTAGGTCGCGACGGCGGTCGTAACGCCGAGGACCGCGTTCAGTGGCCTGTCGACCTGCGGGTCGGTCCCCTCGAAGTCGACCCTGAAGCCCTCCGGCGAGACCTCGACCTCCGCCCTTATCGTGAGGTCCCGGTCCTCGAGCTCGAGGTAGTCCTCGGCCCTGCCCCTGCCGTGGGGCATCCTCGAGAGCTCCGACCTCACAGCCCTGTTGGTCCTCTCCAGAACCTCCTCGACCGCCTCCTCGAAGACCGGAAGGGAGACCCTCTCTATCAGCTCGACGAGCTTCCTCTCGCCTAGGAGGTTCGCGGCGACCTGGGCCCTAAGGTCCCCCAGCGTGACCTCCGGCGTCCTCGTGTTGCTCCTGATCACCTCGACGAGGTCATCGACCAGCCTGTTACCCTCCATCAGCCTGACGGGAGGTATGATCAGGCCCTCCTGCCAGATCGTCTCCGCCCTCATCGAGATGCTCGCCGGGTCGATCCCTCCCACGTCGACCTGATGGGCCTTGTTCGCTACGTAGCCGACCAGCCTGCCCCTGTAGAAGACCGGCCTTATCGTGGTGACGTCGTTGAGGTGCGTCCCCGCGATGTAAGGGTCGTTGAGGACGTACATGTCGCCCTCCTTCACCTCCACCCCCCTCTCCTCGAGGTACCGGAGCGAGTTGCGGAGGCCCAGCGGCAGCGAGCCTATGTGGACCGGGATGTGCTCGGCCTGGCCTATCAGCCTCCCGGAGGCGTCGAGGATCGCGCAGCTGTGGTCCGCCCTCTCCCTGATGTTGGGGGAGTAGGCCGACTTCCGGAGCGCGACGCCCATCTCCTCCGAGATGTAGACGAGGCTGTGCTTGACCAGCTCGACCTCCAGCCTCACGCCCTCCTCACCACCATGCACCCGAGCTCGTCGACGAGCACGCTCCAGCCCGGCGGGACGACGGTCGTGGAGTCGAACTCCTCCACTATCAGCGGCCCTTCGGCGGAGAAGCCCGCGGCCAGCTCCTCCCTCCTGAGCACCTCGGTCTCCAGCCACTCGCCGTCGAAGTGGACCCGCCTCCTCCTCACGGACGGCCTCCGCCCTACCCCCTCGGGCCTCCTCAGGGAGACCTTCCTCCTCGGGACGATCACGGTCAGCCTCGCCGCGGTCGCCTCGACCGGTTCGCCCCTGTGCCTGAACCCGTAGACGACCTCGTGGAGCTCCTCGAAGGCCCTCACCGCCTCCTCCGCGTCGAACGGCCTCCCGACCCTGACCTCGAGCTCGTGGCCCTGTCCGTAGTACCGCATGTCGAGGCTCCTCAGGACCCCAGCGCCCTCGACGCTCCTACCCCTCGCCTCGATCCGCCTCAGCGCCTCCCGCTCCATCTCCTCGAAGATCCCCTCGACGAAGCCCTCGCTCCCCTCCGTGACGGTCCTGATGAAGCCGCGGACGAAAGCGTACCTGAAGTCGGTCATGAGGAGCCCCAGGGATGAGAAGAGGCCGGGGTGGGGCGGGACTATCACCGTCGATATCCCGATCTGCTGAGCTAGCTCCGCCGCGTGCATCGGTCCGGCTCCGCCGAACGCCATCAGCGCGAACTCGCTCGGGTCGTAGCCCCTCTCGAGGCTCACGAGGTGCACTGCCCTGGCCATCTGGTGATTGACGAGCGCGACCGCCGCTGAGGCGACCACCGTCACGCTCGATCCCAGCCTCTCGGCTACTCTGGCGACCGCGGACTCCGCGAGGTCCCTCCTCAGCTGGAACTCCCCTCCCAGGAGGCTCTCTATCCTCCCGAGGACGAGGTTCGCGTCGGTGATCGTCGCCATCGTCCCTCCGAACCCGTAGCACGCAGGCCCGGGGTCCGCTCCGGCGCTCAGGGGCCCCACCTTCAGGCCCCCGGCCTCGTCGACGTCGACTATCGTCCCGCCTCCCGCGCTGACCTCAGCAAGGTCCACGGAGGGGTACCTGACAGGATAGCCGCTCCCCTTGACCGCCCTCCCCATGTGGACCTTCCCCCCGACCTCGATCTCGGGGACGTAGAGGGGCTGGCCGTTCACCACCGCGCCTGCCTTCGCGGTCGTCCCTCCCATGTCCAGGCTTATGACGTTCCGGAGGCCCATCCTCCTCGCGAGCTCCGCGGCTCCGATCACGCCCGCAGCCGGACCCGACTCGATCGTCGCCACCGGCCTCTCAGCAGCCTCGCCGACGTCTATCAGCCCTCCCGAGGAGCTCATCACCTCGAGCGAGCCCCTCACTCCCAGCTCCCCGAGCCTCTTCCTCACCTCCTCGATGTACCTCGAGACGACAGGCCTGAGGACCGCGTTGACGACGGTCGTGCTCGTCCTCTCGTACTCCCTGTGCTCCGGGTCGACCTCGTACGACGCCGAGACCGGGACGCGGGCTGTCCTCTCGATGTGCTGCTTGGCCTTCGCCTCGTTGACCGGGTTGAGGTAGCTCTCGAGGAAGCAGACCGCGACCGTCTCGACCCCCTCCTCGACGATCCTCCTCGCGACCTCGTCCAGCGCCCTCTGGTCGACCTCCTTCAGGCACCTCCCGCGGCCGTCGACCCTCTCGTCGACCTCGAACCTGAGCTCCCTCGGCACCAGCGGCCTCGGTCTGGTGTAGAAGACGTTGTAGAGCTCGGGCCTGTTCTGCCTCCCGATCTCGAGGACGTCCCTGAACCCCTTCGTCGTCACGAGAGCCGCCTTCGGGACCTCCAGTCCCACCTGGCCCCTGAGGAGGTTCGTCCCAACGGTGTTCACGTGGACGACCGTCCCGACCCTCGAGAGGTCCACCCCGTGCCTCGCGGCCAGCGCCCTCAGCGACTCGACGAACCCCTCCTCCGGGTTCCGGGGCGTGCTCCTGACCTTAACCGCGTAGACCGAGCCGCTCTCCTCGTCGAAGGCCACGAGGTCCGTGAAGGTGCCCCCGACGTCGACCGCAACGTGGAGCATCTCGGGCCGCTGGTGCCCTGAATCCTATTTAAGACAGATTCTGCTGCAAAGTGTCCCTTTCGCGCGTGGCCGACAGTGTCACACTGATTCCGGCTGTGCCCCGATTCCGTCGGCCTCGAGGCGGCGGTCTTCGACTTGCAATCCTTAAAACAAAGTAGAGGCGAATTCGGAGACAGGGGTTGCAGACCGGTCCTGCGGATGTCCTTGAAGTGCGAGAAGTCTACAAGCGTTTCGGCGGCATCGAGGCCCTCAGGGGGGTCAGCATCAGGGTGCGCCGCGGCGAGCTCTTCGGCGTCATCGGACCTAACGGCGCGGGCAAGACGGTTCTCCTCAACGTGATCACCGCGATCTACGCGCCCGATGGCGGCGAGGTCTTCGTCAATTCGGTCCCGATTAACGGAATGAGGCCGCACGAGGTCGCGAAGCTGGGCGTCGCGAGGACGTTCCAGATAACGAGGTACTTCCCCGAGATGACCGTCCTCCAGAACGTCCTAACGGCGCTTTACGCGACCCGGCGCGACATGAACGCGTCTGACAAGTTGCGCGTCGCCGTTGAGGCGCTCGAGGCCGTCGGCCTCGGCGAAGTCAAGGACCTCAAGGCCAAGTCGCTCAGCGGTGGCCAGAAGAAGCTCTTGGAGTTCGCGAGGCTGATCGCGTCGAACGCGAACTTGCTGCTGCTCGATGAGCCGTTCGCAGGTGTCAACCCTATCATCATAGGCAGAATGGTGAAAGTCCTCAAGGAGCTCGCCGAGAGGGGCGTCTCGATAGTCGTCGTGAGCCATGAGCTGAATGTCGTCTCCAAGCTCTGCAACAGGGTCGCTGTGCTCAGCCGCGGAGAGAAGATCGCCGAAGGAAGCCTGCGCGAGGTCGCGTTGATGCAGGAGGTGAAGAGGGCCTACCTTGGCTCCTGAAATCCTGCGCCTAGAGAGGGTTTACGCGGGGTATGACCCCGAGCTGCCGATCATCAAAGACATCACCATGCGCATCGAGAGGGGCCAGTTCGTCTCGCTCGTGGGCTCTAACGGCGCCGGTAAGAGCACCCTTCTCAAGACGATCTTCGGGTTCCTGAAGCCGACGTCGGGCAGGATCTTCTTCGATGGGGCCGACATCACTGGCATCGATCCGCATGGGGCGAAGAAGATCGGCATCGCGTACATTCCGCAGGACTTAAGCCCCTTCGCGTCCATGACCGTCGAGGAGAACCTGAAGATGGGCTTCTGGCTGAAGAGGGGAGACGAGTCGCTCAGGGACAGGCTCGAGGAGGTCTACCGCGTCTTCCCCAACCTCGCCCAGAAGAGGAAGATGAAAGCCTCCAGCCTCAGCGGCGGCGAGGTCAAGATGCTCGACATCGCCAGGGGCCTCATGATCAAGCCCAAGCTGCTGCTCGTCGACGAGCCGAGCGTCGGCCTCTCTCCCTTGATGGCCGAGCAGATTTACAAGACGCTGATCAAGATAAACTCGCAAGAGGGGATTTCCGTCCTCCTCGTAGACCAGAACGTCAAGCGCGCAATCGAGATCTCCGAATACACGTACTACATCGAGAACGGCGAGATCAGACATCATGGTCCTTCGGAAAAGATAGCAGAGATCGCTGAGAAGATCGTCGAGGCGACGCTGATGGGGGACCTCATCCGGCTCTGAAGCGTTTACCTTCGTCCCTTACCGTCTCCTCTGGTCATCATGGATCATGACACTTGATGAAAACGTGTGTTAAGCGTTATATACGAGTATAAGAACTAAATTAGGTGCTATGAAAAGAAGAAACGCGGTAGTTCTAGTTGCTATAGTTCTGGTCGTCGCGGTCGCGATCGCGGCGGCATCGTTCCTTCCGAGGGCGACGGCTCCGGCGGAACCGATCAAGATTGGGTTCATCACCCCGCTTTCACCGCCGGGTGACGTCAGCGCGGGCACGAGGCTGAAGAGGGGGGCGGAAATCGCGGTCGAGATCTTCAACGAGCAGGGAGGCGTCCTCGGCCGCAAGATCGAGCTCATCGTCGAGGACGACGCCGGAACGCCTGAGAAGGGCGTCGCGGCTGCCAGGAAGCTCATAGCGTCAGACAAGGTGGTTGCAATAGGAGGTCAGTACCACAGCTCCGTTGCGCTCCAGGTTCAGGAGGTCTGTGAGGAGAACAAGGTCGTTTGCCTCTTCCCGCATCCGTCAGCAGTCGCGATAACCGAGAAGGGGAGGACCTGGACGTTCAGGATTCACGTCACCGACTTAGACCGCACCGACATACTGGTGAGGTGGGCCAAGGAGAAGGGCTTCAAGAGGGTTGCCGCTGTAGCTGAGAACACAGACTTCGGCCTCGGCTACATCAGGAACCTTAAGAGCAAGATGCAACTTTACCAGTATTCGCCCGCGTTCTTCGAGATTGTTTTCGACAGGACGACTAAGGACCTCACGCCAGAGCTCCTCAAGGTCAAGGAGTTCAACCCCGACTTGATCATCAACATTGGCGTCGGCGCGCCGGCGTTCTTAATGGTAAACCAGGCCCACGAAGTAGGTCTGCTCCCCAAAGTTCAGATGGCCGCATCCTTCGACTGGCCGACGAGGCCCGAATTCTGGGACAACGTCGGCGAGAGGGGTGCGGGGCTCGTCTGGGTCGGGACCTATCACCCGAAGATCCCCATGACGGAGATGGGCCAGAAGTTCTTCCAGAGGTACAGGCAGAAGTTCAACGAGGACCCCGTCTATGCGGACCTCCAAGGGTTCGGTAACATCTACGTCCTCGTTCAAGCGATTCAGAAGGCCGGCTCGTCCGACCCCGATAAGATCAGGCAAGCCCTCCTAGCCCACGAGTTCGACTACTGGGTCGGGAAGGTGAAGTTCCGGCAGACCCCAGGCCCTGAATGGCAGCACGTCTCCGTTCCTTCCCTGCACATCGCACAATGGACCGCCGCGAGACAGAAGCTCGCCGACGCTCCCATCCTTTTCCCGAAGGAGCTCGCGAAGTAAAGGCGCGCGATTTGATCAGCCCTGTCTTTTTGGAGTTCGTGATCTCAGGGCTGATGCTGGGAGTGCTCTACGCGTTAATGGGCCTGGGGATCAGCTTCATCTACGGTGTTATGAGGATGATCAACTGGTCGATGGGCGAATTCTTCATGATCGCGGGCTACGTCCAGCTCGTCTTCGTGGCGCTGCTCGGCCCCAGCCTTTGGCTCGCCTCTGTTCCTCTGAGCCTCGCGGTAATTTTCTTGGTCGGTCTTCTCACGCAGCGCTTCGTCCTGAAACCAACGTTCACGACGATCGGCGAGAGGAGGGACGAATACATCGTGATCGTGACGATAGCTATCTCGGTGCTGTTGAAGAATCTAGTTGTCGTGTTCGCCGGTCCATACATATACAAAGTCCCAGACTACCTGCCGAGCTTCACCGTTAGCGGCGTCATTGTGAGCGGGAATAGACTCGCTGCTGCGATCGTCGCCATTGCGGCGATAGTCCTCTTCTTCGCGATGCTGAAATACACGTGGGTGGGGATGGCGCTGCGGGCGACGGCCCAGCACAGGTTCGCGTCCCAGACGTTGGGAGTCGACATCTGGAGGATCGATAACTACGCCTTCGGGATCGGCGTGACGCTGGCCGGCGTCGCAGGCGTGATGTTGGCACCCGTGTTCCTCGTCTACCCCGAGAGCGGTGTGGTACCGGCGATTAAGGGATTCGTGATACTCGTCATTGGAGGGCTAGGCTCTTTGGTCGGGAGTCTGGTGAGTGGAATCCTGCTAGGGCTCGCGGAGTCGCTGGGAACAGCTCTCATCGACCCTCGCTACAGAGAGGTTTACGGCTTCCTCCTCCTGATCCTTATTCTCCTAGTTAGGCCTCTAGGGCTCTTCGGAAAGGCCGAGAGGGAGGTTTAGAAGACGAAGTTCTTTAGAGGTTCGAACCTCTTCAGCAGGCCGACGATTCCGTCCCTGTAGAACCTCACGAGGACGATCACGCTCAATGCGAAGGCGACGAGCCTCCACTCCTTATAAATCCTGAAGCCCTCCATTAATGACTCAACTACGACGGCTCCCAAGACCGGCCCTATTAGGGTACCGTATCCCCCAACTATGGCCATCATTATCACCGTGGCCATCTCGTGGAACCCGAGGATCGATGGGGCGAGAACTCCGACGTAGTGTCCGAAGAGGACGCCAGCCACACCCGCGACCGCGCCGCTGATCATGGTCGCAACGATGCGCCACTTGTAGACGTCTATGCCGCAGGCGGAGCTGAGTATCGGGTCCTGCCCGACGGCCCAGATGAAGAACCCGGCCTTCGTCGTGCTGATCCAGTAGAGCGCGATCAAAGTCGATGCAGCGGCAGCGAGGAAGAGGTAGTAATAGGGGAGGAGGAACCTGATGCCGAAGAGCGTCGGCGTCTGCAGTCCGAGGTCACCCCTCGTTATCTGATATTCGGCCGCTATGACCAGCCTGGATATCTCTGCGAACGCCCACGTCGTCAGAGCGAGGTAAATCGTCCTCATTCTGAGCGTTAGCGCCGCGAGGAAGAAACTCACGACGACAGCGACTGCGACTCCCATCGACATAGTAACTACAAACGGCAGTCCGAAGTAAGTTACCGCGAGTGCTGACGTGTACGCCGCTAATCCCGCCACAGCGTGTATTCCGAGGCTGAAGATGCCCGCGCGGCCGGCTAGGAAGTTCCATGCCGACGCCAGCATGACGTAGTACATGGAGACAACAGCGACATGCAGCTGATACTCATTCAAGAGGAACGGTAATAATACAACAACTGCAGTGACGCCCAGAAAACCGGCCAGCCTCTCACGGACGAAAGTAAACATAACACCCTCAATTAGAACACATCGAACGGCTGCTAATAATTTTCACACGCCTCACGTGGCTCACCTCGGAGGACGGCACGCACGTCAGGTCAGAAGTCTGCCCAGATGCGGCAAGCTCTCCTGAAGCCTTAGTGCCCGTAGGACGTTCCAGAGGGTCGCGGAGTTGCTCGAGACGGCCGGCTTCCCCGTCTTCTGTTCTACGGTCTTCAGGGCCTTGAACGTTCTGAGGTTCGTGCAGCTGATGAAGACGGCATCGGACTCCGGCGAGACGTTGGGCACCGCCCACTCGACCACCTTTTCGTCAGGAATCCGTCCTATCTCGGTGTTCTTAACGATGGAGGCGTAGTAGGCTGAGGAGACGTCGAAGCCGTTAGCCTTCAGGAACGACTTCTCGATCTCTGTGATCTCTCGTATGTAAGGGGTGATGAGGGAGACTCTCTTCGCGCCGATTTTTCCCAGCGCCCGAACGACCGCCCCCGAAGTCGTAACGCACGGGATGCCAGTCGCCTCCTCGATCCTTTCCTCGATCTCGAGGTACTGTTTCCCTCCCCTCACGAAGCTGCCGCTCGTACATCCATACACGATGAGGTCCACCTCCGTGGTCGCCAGCTTACGCGCTTCCCGCAAGGCCTCGTCCTCCATCGCCTCCAACTCTGTCACGCTTACGTGCTCGAGGAGAACTCGCGCGGTATGGACAGAGGCGAGCCCTCGTAGCGTCTCCCAGAACTCACTCTCCATCGTAGTGTTCGAAGAGGGGACGATCAGACCGACGCGACGCATTCAAAGTGAGTTACCCTTGATTCATAAAAATCTATCTCGAAAGAACTCGAGCTGGTTGAAAAAGTAGTCCCTTACTGACGTAAGCCACGACGCTAGACGTCCGTTCTCTCTTTAAACGACGCTCCCCAACGCCATCAAAATCTTATATCAAGCCGACAGGATTATACATCGTGAGGTCCACCGTCATCTCGATCATCGGGGCCGGAAGCGTCGTCTTCACGGGAAGGCTTGTGGTCGACCTCTGCCTCACGGAGGGACTGCGAGGGAGCATCGTTAACCTGATGGACATCGACCGCGGTCGTCTGGAGACGATGTACCGATTGGCCGTCAGGTACGCGGAGGAGATGAGGGCCGAGATAAAGTTCCGGAAGACGATGGACCGGAGGGAGGCGCTCGAGGGCGCTGAGTTCGTCATCAACACTGTGAAGGTCGGTGGTTATGACCCGATGGAGGAGGAGAGGAGGATCGCGGAGAAGTACGGCTACTACAGGGGCATCGGCGACAGGGTTTGCGACTACTACGGCGGAATAGGAGCCTACCACCAGTTGAAGTTCTTCCTGGAGCTCGCGTACGACATAGAGCGGTACTGTCCCGACGCGTGGTTGCTTCAGGCCGCCAACCCAGTCTTTGAGGGTACGACTCTCATCCACAGGGAGACGAAGGTGAAGGTGGTTGGCATTTGCCACGGTCACTTAGGCCTGAAGGAGATAATCAGGGCCCTGAGGATGGACGAGAAGGACGTACGGGCCGTCATGGCCGGGTTCAACCACAACATCTGGCTCAAGGACTTCCTCTACAGGGGCCAGAACGCGTACCCCATGCTCGACGAGTGGATAGAGAGGGAAGCGCCCAGCTATTGGAAGAGCGATGAATACCTCAACGGTCCTCCGTGGATCACGGAGCAGCTTTCCCCCGCGGCCGTTGAGATGTACAGGCTTTACGGGCTGTTCCCCATCGGCGACACGGTTAGGAGCGCTTCGCCCTGGTGGTTCCACGAGGACCTCGAGACCAAGAGGAGATGGCTGGGGCCGATGGGCGGGTTCGACTCGGAGATCGGCTGGAGCTATTACTTGGACTTCCTGAGGCATGTGCTGGAACTTTTGAGGCAGCTCGCAGACGACCCTTCGATCAAGCTGACGGAGGTCTACCGACCGGAGCTCAGCGGAGAACAGCACATCCCGCTCATAAACGCCCTCGTGAACGACCAGCAGACCACCCTGCAGCTCAACATCCCCAACAACGGCATCATCTCGGGCATTCCCGACGACGTCGTCGTGGAGGTTCCCGCGATCGTCGACGGAACCGGAATACGGGGCGTCCACGTCGGCAGCCTGCCCAAGAGAATAATGCTGTTCAACATGATCCCCCGGATGCTGAGGATGGAGCAGGTACTGCAGGCCTTCCTCGAAGGAGACAGGAAGTCCCTCGTCCTGATGACCGCCGAGGACCATAGGACGAGGTCCTTCGAGCAGGCCGTGGGCGTAATAGAGGAGACCTTGAGGCAGCCGTGGAACGAGTCGGCCCTCCAGCACTATAGGTGAGACCACCTGCGCGCCGTGAAGTCGCTGAAGTACGCCTGGCTAGTGGCCGCAGTCCTCTTCCTCTTCAGGTCCTTCCACCAGACGGACATCTACGTGATGTCGGTGGTCCTTCCTCAGATAATCGAGGAGTTCCAGGTGACCTACGCCCTCGCGGGAGCCGTCTTCACCGCAACGACCGTCCTCTCCGTGGCTTTCTATCCGGTCTGGGGGTACCTCTTCGACAGGTACTCGCGGCGTCTTCTGACGAGCCTGACGGGCATCCTGTGGGGCCTGACCACCATGCTCAGCACGGTCCCGAGGACGTTCGCGGGGTTCCTCGCGGCGAGGGCCCTGACGGGGATCGACAACACGCCGCCGGCAGGCATCCACAGCCTCCTCAGCGACTACTTCCCGCCGGAGAAGAGGGGGAAGCCCTTCGGCCTGATAAGCGCCGCGGGGGCCTTCGGCGCGCTGCTCGGAACGCTGGTCGGCGTCCAAGTGGGCTACGCCTTCGGATGGCGCCAGCTCTTCCTGGTGACGGGCGGCCTGGGCGTGCTGATGGCGGCCGTCGTCTACGTCGTCGTCAGGGACGTCCCGCGGGGGAGCTCGGAGCCAGAGCTCTCGGGCCTCGAGCTGAGGGAGGAGGTCTACAGGTTGAGGTTCGTTCAGGTCTTCGGCCTGCTGAAGAGGCCCTCGATGCTGTTCATCAGCCTCCAGGGCTTCTTCGGCGTCTTCCCGTGGCAGGCCCTCTCAGCCTGGGCCTTCACGTACCTCATCCTGGAGAGGGGCTTCGGGGAGTTCGAGGCCATGACCGTGATGTTCGTGTGGCTCACGACCATGATCGTCGGCAACTTCGTCGGCGGAGGCATCGGCGACCTCCTCTTCTCGAGGAATGTCAGCGGAAGGGCCCTTCTGGGAGCGGTCGTCGTGTTCCTCTCGGCTCTGCTCATCTATCTGACGATAACGTGGCCCCGGGAGGACGTCGTGGGCTTCATCGCCGTGGGCTGTTTGACCTGTTTCGTGATACCCATGGCGGGCCCCAACGTCTCCGCGTCGATCACCGACTTCGTCGAGCCGGAGGCGCGGAGCTCTGCGGACTCCCTGCTAAGGGTCTTCGAGACGGCCGGCTCCTCAACCGCTCCGCTGATCGCAGGACTCCTCGCTGACATGTATGGTCTCGGCCCAGGAATACTGTACGTCTCAGCATCGACGTGGGTCGTGTGCGGGGTCCTGTTCACCGTTCTGGTCTTCGTCATCAGGGAGGACATAGCGAGGCTGAGGAGCGAGATGAGGCGCAGGGCCGAAGAGCTCAGGGGGGTCCGCCGGCCTCGATGATCATCCGGTAGGTCTCGAAGCTCCCCCTCGGCCTCCTCTCCTTCGTCCTCGGGTCCACGCCGCAGAGGCCGAACTTCATCCTGAAGCCCTTCGCCCACTCGTAGTTGTCTATCAGGGCCCAGTGGAAGTATCCCCTGACGTCGAGCCCCTCCTCCTCGACCGCCTTCCTCACGACCTCAATGTGTTCCTCGATGAACCTCGGCCTCAGCCTGTCCTCCGAGTCCGCTATTCCGTTCTCGGTGACGTAGAGGGGCTTTCCATACCTCGCGACCAGCCTCAGCGCCTTCCCGAGCCCCTGAGGGTAGACCTCCCACCCGAAGTCCGAAGTCGGAAGGCCCGCCGCCGAGGAGCTGTTGGGCCTGCAGCTGTTGCCGTACCCCTCCACGGTCTCTGGGACCATCGGCAGCCCCATGGCGATCCTCGCGAGCAGGGAACGCTTCCCCCTGACCACGTTGCGCGAGTAGTAGTTGACTCCTATCCAGTCGAGCCGCTGACCCACGCTCCTGTCCGTCTCGCGGCGGTCCGCCCTGAGGTTCAGGTTCTCGTCGATCCATCCGGTCGCGGCGGCCTCGAGGAGGAAGGCGTTGTGGATGTGGCTTGCCAGCTCGGCCGCGGGCCCGTCCCTCCTCTCGTCGAGCGGCTCCATGGGAACTACGTTGACTATCATCCCGACCGTGGTCTCCTCCTCGGCCTTCGCGGAGTCGAACCGCTTGACCGCGTCGTAGGCCCTCGCGTGGGCCACGGCCATGTTCGCGAGGCACCTCCGGAAGAGCCTGAAGTCGCTCAGTCCAGGCGGGAAGCCCCACTCCGGGAACAGGTAACCGGCCTCGGCGACGACGCTCGGCTCGTTGAGGGTCGCCCAGCGGTCCACGAGGTCTCCCAGCTTCGAGGCCACGTAGGCCGCGAACTTCCAGAACTCGACCACCGTCTCCTCGTCGAGCCATCCCCGAGGGCCCCTCCTACCCTTCGAGGCTCGGACGGCCAGCGGGTCGTGGACCCAGAGGGGGAGCGTGAAGTGGTTCAGGCAGACCACGGGCCTGATCCCCCTGGAGGCGATGTCGCTCAGGATCTCCCTGTAGCGGTTCAGGGCCCTGACGTTCGCGACCCCGTCGAGCCTGTCGATCACGCTCTCCTCCGCCCAGACCTCCGAGATCCTGCCGAACTCGTTCCTCTCGACGTCGACCCTTATCTCCCTGGTGGGACGAGGGAAGACCCTGCTCCACTCGACGCCTATCCTGATCGAGTTCAGCCCGAGTCTCTCGGCCAGCCGGTGGTCCTCCCTGAACCTGTTCCAGTAGTCGGGGCCTTCCTCGGGAAGGTCGCCGCTGACCACCCCGCGCTCCACGTTCCGCGCGTCGTGGACCCACGCGAACCAGTCGGTCCCGCTGTCGAGGCCCTCGGGTCCGCCCATCTCGAACTGGAACCCGCTCGAGGAGACCCCCCACAGGAAGCCCTTGGGAAAACCCACGGCACGATGGGTTGGGCCGGGTCATTTAAGCGTGCGGTCGTCGAGAGGTCTGCCGCTCCCGGGCAGGCGGAACCCCCGCGCCTCCTACCACACGACGATCGCCGAGCCGGCACGACAGCTATATCCGCCCGCGGGCCCGCCTGCCGGCCGGGTGCCCTTGAGGGTCCGGGAAGTCCTCTGGGACCACGTGAGCGACGTCTACGCCGCGATACTCTCCCACCCCTTCGTCAGGGGCCTCACCGACGGGTCCCTCGACATCGAGGTCTTCAGGGAGTACGTCGTCCAGGACGCGCTCTACCTCAGCGCCTTCGCGAGGGCGGTCGCGACCGTCGGGACGAAGGCGCCCGACGACGACTCCGCCGTGACCCTTTTGGAGAACGCGAAGGGAGCGCTCTCGGTGGAGAGGGCCTCCCTCCACGAGTACCTGGCCTCCGAGTGGGGGATGGGCTGGGACGAGGTGCTCAGGGCTGAGATGAACCCGACCAACTTCGCCTACACAAGCTACCTGCTCTCGGTCGCGGCGCTGAGGCCCTTCGAGGAGGGGCTCGCGGCGGTCCTGCCGTGCTTCTGGGTCTACTTCGAGGTCGGGAGGGAGCTGGTGAGGAGGGGCTCGCCGGTGCCTGCCTACAGGCGCTGGATCGACACGTACTCCTCCCCTGAGTACGAGGGGGTGGTGGCCTCGGTCGTGGAGCTCTCCGAGAGGCACTTCTCCGGGCTCGAGGGAGGGGCGCTAGAGCGGGTCAAGCTCCACTTCAGGACTTCGACGGTCTACGAGTGGATGTTCTGGGACGCGGCCTACCGGAGGGAGAGGTGGCCCTTCGGGACGCGGAGATAGCGTCGACGCAAAAGACATAATGGATCCGGGGGAGATGGTCCCAGAGGAACGGCCGATGCGGAGGCTCGTCCCGGAGGAGGTGAAGAGGGACTTCCCGATCTTCAGGGACCCGGCGAACGAGGGGCTCGTCTACCTCGACAACGCGGCGACGACCCACAAGCCCGAGAGGGTCATTCGGGCGATCGAGAGGTTCTACGGCTCGATCAACGCCAACGTCCACAGAGGGGTCTACAGGCTGAGCGTGGAGGCGACGGAGGCCTACGAGTCCTCGAGGAGGAAGGTGGCCGGGTTCGTCGGCGCGAGGAGCTGGAGGGAGGTGGTCTTCACGAGGGGCACGACCGAGTCCCTGAACCTCGTGGCCTTCGCGTGGGGGCTCAGGAACCTCCGCAGGGGCGACAGGGTCCTCCTCACCGAGATGGAGCACCACAGCAACATCGTCCCCTGGCAACTCGTCGCCTCGCTGACCGGCGCGGTGGTCGACTACCTCCCTGTGACCGATGACGGTCATCTTGCCCTTGACCTCCTCGACGCGAAGCTGAGGGGCGCGAAGGTCTTCGCGTTCACCTATGCCTCCAACGTCCTCGGGACGATCAACCCCGTCAGGGAGCTCGTGAAGGCCGCGAGGGAGCACGGGGCGCTCTCGGTAGTGGACGCGGCCCAGTACGTCCCGCACGGCCCCGTGAACGTCTCGGAGCTCGGATGCGACTTCCTGGCCTTCTCGGGTCACAAGATGCTCGGTCCGATGGGGATCGGAGCGCTCTACGGCAGGCTCGAGGTCCTCGAGGAGATGGAGCCGTACCAGGGGGGCGGCGAGATGATCAGGGAGGTCAGGCTCGACGGGTCCGAGTGGAACGAGGTCCCCTGGAAGTTCGAGGCCGGGACTCCGAACGTGGAGGGCGCGGTCGGGCTCGGGGAGGCGGTCTCATACCTCGAGGAGTTCGGGATGGCCCAGGTTAGGGAGCACGAGCTGAGGCTGACCGAGTACGCGATGGAGAGGCTCTCCGATGTCCCGAGGCTCAGGGTCGTTGGACCCGAGTCGCCGAGGGAGAGGTGCGGGCTCGTCGCGTTCACGCTCTCGGACGTTCACCCCCACGACCTCGCGGAATTCCTCGACGCCCGCCACAGGATCGCGGTCAGG
>JBCNVM010000014.1:0-25140 GCA_039630085.1 Candidatus Caldarchaeales archaeon | reverse complement strand
CACGTCTCAATCGCTGCACCTCGCTGAACCTCACGAAGAGGATTGAAAGCTGGATCAGACGGCAAACCTTCACCTTACATCGTCCGAGAGAACCTCACGAAGAGGATTGAAAGCACATGGCTCGCCCCCCGTGGCCTACACGCATACGTTTACGAACCTCACGAAGAGGATTGAAAGTCTAGTATTCTCTCCAGTGGTGTTCCATCTTAACCGCGGTGAACCTCACGAAGAGGATTGAAAGTCCCTCGCTCTTGAGGTCGCACTTCTGGCTCAGTGAGATGAACCTCACGAAGAGGATTGAAAGACCGGCTTACACGGAAGTGATCACGATCCGTGCGGAGGGGAACCTCACGAAGAGGATTGAAAGACGAAAGCGTTGAAGTTCTTCAACAGCGCTAGTATCTGAACCTCACGAAGAGGATTGAAAGGCTCATACGCGCTTCTGAGATCGCCGCTCTGGGTCTCGGAACCTCACGAAGAGGATTGAAAGATCACCTTTTTTGAGGCTCTCGATCATTATGCATGCACGAACCTCACGAAGAGGATTGAAAGAGATCATCAGTGGGCCGCCCATGCTCATCGATAAGAAGAACCTCACGAAGAGGATTGAAAGCAGTCTTCACAAACCATCATCTTTTCCCAATCATAAGAACCTCACGAAGAGGATTGAAAGCGGCGGCGTGTCCCGCGACCCCGATCAGGCAGGAGCGATAGGAACCTCACTAAGAGGATCGAAAGTCGAAACCCTATTACCCGCTCTGATCGTCTGAAAGGCCGTGAAGCCGGAGGCCGTCGTGGTCGGAGGCGGCTTCGTGGGGCTCCACGCGGCCTACAGGCTCAGGTCGCTGGGGCTGAGGGTCAAAGTCTACACGGGAGGCGGGGCGAGGAGGGCCGCTTCCTGGGGGAACGCCGGGATCATACACCAGGGGAGCATAACCGCGGTCCCCGAGGTGATGGGCCTGAGGAAGCTCCTCTCGCTCACCCTGAAGCGGGGCTCCTACGTCTCGATCAGGCCCTCCTTCGCGCTGAGGGAGCTTATGCCCGGAGGATGGCTCTGGAGGTACGTCAACGAGGTGAGGAGGGGTGCGCTCGCGGAGAACGCGGCGCTCCTCCAGCAGGTCCTCGCGGAGAGCAAGAGGCTCTGGATCGGGACGATAAGGGAGCTGAACCTCGAGGCCGACCTCAACGAGAGCGGCTCGATCGAGGTCTTCACGGTCCAGAAGAACTTCGAGTTCGAGTCCGAGTTCAGGGAGAAGGAGTCGAGGGAGCTCGGGTACTCGGTGAGGAGGCTCGACGGCGACGAGTGCAGGTCGATGGTCCCGCAGCTCTCGAGAGAGGTCGTCGGAGGGCTCCTCTACCCTGACGACGTTCACATCAACCCCTCGAAGACGATCACCTCCTTCCTGAGGGCCCTCAGGTCGATGGGCGTCGAGGTCACGGAGGAGAGGGCCTCCCTCAAGCCCGCGGACGGGTCGGTCTCGGTCGTCGACGGCGAGGGCAGCCTGACCCCCGAGAACCTCGTTGTCTGCTCCGGGGCCTGGACGAGGGAGCTCCTGAGGGCCGTGGGGATAGAGCTGCCGGTCGTAGCGGGGAGGGGGTACCTCGCGGTCACCGAGGCGATCAAGGAAAGGTTCGGGAGGCCGATCATCTACGCCGACAACAGGGTCATCATAGGCCAGACGGTCTCGGGCGAGGTGAGGCTCACGAGCGTCTTCGAGCTCGCATCCCCAGAAGCCGGGCCCGACGCCTCCAAGTTCGAGAGGATCAGGGAGTGGGCCTCCTCGGCCGTCCCGCTGGTCAAGAGCCTGAAGTTCGTCGACACCTGGGTCGGCCCGAGGCCCTGCACGCCCGACGGCGCGCCGATAGTCGGGAGGGTGAAGGGGCTGAGGAACGTCATCATCGCGACGGGAGGCTGCAGGCTGGGGGCGACGCTCAGCTCCTCGATGGGCATGATGGTCGCGGAGATCGTCGAGGGTAAGGAGAGGCCGATCGTCTCGAGGCTTAGCCCGGAGAGGTTCAGGACCTGAGCTGGGACCTGCGGCAGACGACGCGCTCCGCCAGGTGGACCGCGGAGAGGATGTCGTCGACGGTCGCGAGCAGCGAGTCGGTCCCCCTCGAGCACTCCACCAGCACCCTCAGCCTCCTCCCCTCGAGCTTCATCTCGATTCTGAGGCCCTTCGGCAGGGGCTCGTTGTCGGGCGCCACCGCCCTCATCACGCCCTCGGCCTCGAGCCCGTCGCAGAACTCGAAGGTCAGCTCCGCGACCGAGACGCCGCCGCTCAAACCAGCCTCAACTGCCCGCCCTGCCTGACCCTCTTCAGCCGCTCTCCGACGATCCTGTCGACTTCCCTAAGGAACTGCTCGGCCGCGTCGACCGTCAGCTCCGCCCCCGCTGCCATCTTATGACCTCCTCCCCTCCCTCCGACCCTCTCCGCTGCGCTCCTCATCACCTCGCCCAGGTCCAGTCCGAGGTCGACCAGCTCGCCCGAGGCCCTCGCTGAGACCTTCACCCTGTTCCCCTCCTGAGCCACCGCGACCAGCGGCCTGTCGGCGGGGAGGAGGTTCGAGGAGGAGAGTATCGAGGCGATCGAGCTCACCTGCCTCGGGTCTATCTCCGTCCCTCCCCTCAGGACGACCAGGCTCTGGAAGGACCTGTCGATGAGCCTCTCCGAGAGGACCAGCGACATCGCTTTGCTGATCGACCTCCTGTACTCCTCGAGGGCCGCGACCGCCTCTTCAAGGACCGAGCCCCTCGCGCCCATCGCGACGCTTATCCCTACCCACGCCTTCCCTCCCTTTCCGCAGGCGTTCAGCAGTGTCGCGAACTCCCTCGCGTCCCTCAGCGGCGAGCCCGGTTCTTCCCCGAGGAGCTCGTAGACGTGTCCTGTCAGCTCTCCCAGGAGCCTCGCGGGAGCGCCGACTCTGTTCAGGTGGGAGGCGAGGGCCTCGAGGAGCCTGGCCTTCTCGTCGGGGCTGAGGTCCGCGAGCGTCCTCCAGGAGTCGCCGGACCTGACCTCGATGCCCGCCGAGAGGACGAGGTTGAGGGACGCGGTCTCGTCTCCGGAGAGGCCCGGGAGGAAGGGCGAGTTGGTGCTGGAGATAGTCTCGTGGACCGGCTTGAAGCTCCTACCGTAGAGGATGAGGTCCTCCGCGACCGACATCAGCCCCATCGAGACCGCCTCGTTGACTATGAGCTCGTTCACCCCGACGAGCCTCCTTCCGTGGTCCTTGTCCTGGAGGTCACCGAGCGCGCCCACGACCGCGACAGGTGCGTACGCCGCGGCCTCCTCGCTGATCCCCTTCGCGACCAAGTAGGCCACCCCTGAGGCGCTGACCATCGTCGAGCCGTCGATCCCGAAGTCGTGGGGATTGACGTGGACGACGTGCTCCGCGGGCCTCACGCCGACGGGCTTGTGGTGGTCCAGCACGAAGACCGGCCTCCTCACCTGCTCGTTGATCGCGTTCAGGTACCCGCTCCCCATGTCGACCAGCACCACGACGTCGAACTCGTCCCTGGCCCCGTCCTCTAGGAAGTCCTCGATCCTCTGGACGCTAATCGCGGCGAAGGGCGCGTCCATCCTCGCGGCCGTCCCGGAGATTATCCCGAGCGCCGAGAGCGCGTCGGCGTCGTTGTGCCCCACTATCAGGACGTTCGCTCCCTCCCTGAGGTGTGACCTGAGCCTTGCCCCGGCCTCGCCGCAGGCCCTCAGGAACTCCCCGGTGCCTCCCGACACGCCACCTCCCGGATCCCGGAGTCTGCTATAACCCCAACCCGTCCTCCGCGGGAGAACCGGAGAAATACGCGGGCCGACTTCTACCGACCGGAGTGAGGGAGGGAAGGCTGGTCTGCCTGGGCGTCGAGTCCACTGCCCACACGCTGGGGATCGGCGTGGTGGACTCCTCCGGGAGGATACTGGCCAACGAGATGGCGACCTACAGGCCGACCGACTCGGGCATCCACCCGAGGGAGGCGGCGCAGCACCACGCCCAGGTCGCCCACGAGGTCCTGAGGAGGGCCCTCGAGAGGTCCGTCTCCTCCGCCGACGAGATCGACGTCGTGGCTTTCGCGTCCGGCCCCGGGCTTGGTCCCTGCCTGAGGACTGGCGCAACGCTGGCCAGGGCCATATCGCTCAGGCTCGGGAGGCCGCTGGTCGCGGTCAACCACGGCGTCGCGCACATCGAGATCGGGAAGCTCGCGACGGGCTTCGGGGACCCGGTCGTCCTTTACGTCGCAGGGGGGAACACGCTGGTCACGACCCTCGGCGAGGGCCGCTACAGGATACTGGGCGAGACGCTCGACATAGCCGCGGGGAACTGCCTCGACGCCTTCGGGATCGAGGCCGGGATCGGTCCGATGCCCGCGCCCGAGCTCTGGGCCTCCAGGGGTCAGAGGTACATCCCGATGCCGATCAGAGTGAAGGGGATGGACGTCTCTTTCTCGGGTGCCCTGACGCGGGCCCTCGTGCTCCTTAGGGAGGGAGCGAAGGTCGAGGACGTCGCGCTCTCGCTGACCGAGGCGGTCTACTCGATGCTGACTGAGGTCCTCGAGAGGGCGGTCGCGATGACAGGGAAGAGGGAGGTGATGGTGGTCGGTGGGCTCGCGAGGAGCAGGAGGCTCTCGGAGATGGTCGGTGAGATGGTGAGGCTCCACGGCGCCGAGTTCAGGCAGATACCCGACGACCTGCTCGGCGACAACGGCGCGATGATCGCGTGGACGGGGCTGCTGATGTACCGGTCGGGGCAGACGGTGACCGTCGAGGAGAGCGGCGTGAGGCCGAAGTTCAGGATCGACGAGGTCGAGGTGACTTGGGAGGACCCTTCGAGGAGCTGAGGGTGATTTACGTCGGCGCGGAGGCGATCGTGAAGCTCGTAGACTGGAGGGGCCTGAAGCTGATCGCGAAGGTCAGGGTCCCGAAGCCCTACAGGAGGCCCGAGGTGGACCTCCAGGTCAGGTCCGAGAGGACCGTGAGGGAGGCGAGGGCGATGATCAGGGCCAAGCGGGCCGGCGTACCGTGTCCGGCCGTGGTGCACCTCGAGCTCTCGTCCTCCACCATCTACATGCAGTACGTCGAGGGCGCCAGCCTGAGGTCTGTGCTCGCGTCGGGCGCGGACGGCCTCCCCGAGATCGCGAGGGAGCTCGGAGCCGCGATGGCCCTCCTGCACTCGGCGGGCCTCTACCACGGCGACCTCGTGCCGGCGAACGTCCTGGTCCAAGGGGGCGCGCCGTACCTGATCGACTTCGGGCTAGCCGGGAGGTCCGACGACGTCGAGGAGCACGCGATCGACTACCACCTCCTCGAGAGGAGCGTCGCCGCGGGCTTCCCCTCCGTGGCCGCGAGGTTCATGGAGAGGGTCAGGGAGGGATACGGATCGGTCCTAGGAGAGTCGGCGGTCTCCGAGCTCCTCAGGAGGGTCGAGGAGATCAGGTCCAGGGGGAGGTATGTTGAGAGGGGCGAGCAGCAGGACTGACGGGACGCGGCCCGAGTAGCCGGGAAGGCCTTTAGTCCTCCGGATCCCCGGTCACGCCGATGTCGCAGCCCTTCAGGAAGGCCCTCAGGACGATAACCTACGGCCTCTACGTGCTGACGGTGAGGTCGGGGACCGATGTCTCCGCCGCCGCAATCAACTTCCTCACCCAGACCAGCATGGACCCCCCGCTCGTCCTGGTTGCCCTGAAGAGGGGAGGCCACGCCCAGCAGCTCGTCGAGAGGGCCGGGTCCTTCGCGGTGAACGTCCTCGCCTCCGATCAGAAGCAGGTCGCCGCGGACTTCTTCAGGCCCACGAGGGTTGAAGGGGACACGCTGAACGGTCACAGGACGCGCCCCTCGAGGAGGTTCGGCCACCCGGTGCTCGAGGAGGCTCCGGCGTGGTTAGAGTGCAGGGTGGTCCAGAAGTTCGACGTCGGGGACCACATACCCTACCTTGCCGAGGCGGTCGACGGCGAGGTCGTGAGGGAGGTCCCGAGGTATCTCGTGATGTGGGACACGGGCTGGTACTACGGCGGATGAGCGGCCCCGCTAGCGCGTCTCCGAGAGCAGGAGGGCCGCTGCTTCTGGAGTCAGCGGGTCGAGGGCCCAGTAGCGGCCGTCGCGCTTCTCGACGTAACTCAGCTCGATGAGGTTCCTGAGGAGCGCGCCGAGCTGGGGCGAGCTCACGGTCCTCTTGAACCTCCTCTCCAGCGCTAGGGCGATCTCCGACCAAGTCCTCCCGCCCTCGCCGAGCGCCGCCAGTATCCCGAGGTAGAGTCTCGAACGGGCCGCGAGCTTCCTCAGCTCCTCCGCGCACAGCCTCACCGCCTTGCCCCTCGCCGCCATGATGGCCTCCTCGTAGTCCACTGCTCCCGCCTCCCTGTGGAGCGCGACGACCTCCGCGCCGAAGTACGTCAGCCAGCCGATTATCCCGTCGAAGGCTTCCACCGCCCTCTCTAGGAGTTCAGCCGGGAGAGAGAGCCCGTGGCGCTCGAAGCCCTTGACCAAGAAGTCCAGGGACGACTCCCTGCTCAGCCTCTCGACCCTGACCTCGACGTACCTCCTGCCGAAGAGGGGCGAACGCGGGTCCTCGACGCCCATGAAATCGAAGAGCAGCCCGACTTCGGAGCCCGAAAGTATGAAGGTGGTGCTCTCGAGGTTGTCGTAGCAGTACGCAAGGACCTTCCTGAAGTCCGTGCGCCGCTTGCCTCCCCTGAAGAAGCGGAGCTCCTGCGCTTCGTCCAGGACCACGGGCAGCGCGAACCCCTCGTCGGCGGCCCACTCGTCCAGCGCCCTCAGCAGGCTCACGACGTTCGGCCTCTCGTCGCCAAGCTTGATCGATACGCCTCCCTCTCCCACCGAGACGCCCCTGACCCTCTTCAGGTATTGGACGACCCTCTTCGACCAAGGGAGGATCCTGTTGATCTCCTCCGAGAGGAGTCCGTAGAGCGCGCGGTCCTCGTAGGACCCGAGCGCCCTCAGGTCGAGGAAGACGTGCGGAACTCCGAGCTCGTTGAGCGCCACCCTGATGAGCGAGGTCTTCCCCGCCCTCCTGACGCCTAGGACTAGGACGAGTCTGCGCCCCTCCCGGACCGCGCCCTCGATCAGGCTCAGCTCGCGCTCCCTGTTGTAGAAGGAGCTGCGGGAGGTCTTCGGCTCCGTCGAGAACGGGTCGTCAACTAATGACCCCATTACATTACTAATGACCTCATTAGTTCGCTAAAAGCCTTCAGGCCGCCTCTCTTCGCCCCTCAGTTTAAAAATACTGTGGGCCTCGGACTGAGGCCCCGTGTCATGGGCCCTAGGAGCTGAACCCGGTCCGGGTCAGGGCTCCGGTTCGGGACGCTCCGACCTCTTCAGCAGCCCGAGCCCGTCCCTGATCACGACGCCGACCGTCAGGGCCTCCTCCGCCAGCGGCGTCCTCAGCCTCACCTGCCTCTCGAACTCCTCGGGCGTCAGGGGGATGACCTCGAGGGCCGGGCCGGCCTTTAGGGCCTCGGAGAGCTGGTCGAACCTCCTGAGCGGGTTCCGGTCGAAGTTCGGCGAGACGACGAGCAGGTCCACGTCGCTCCAGGCGTTGAAGTCGCCCCTCGCGTAGGACCCAACGACCACCGCAGTGACCGGGCCCAGGATCGCCTCCGCGAGCTCGACGAACCTCCGGGCCGACCCGAGGGCGGCTGCCCTCATCCGGCGCCTCTCCTCAGCGACCTCCACCTCTCCTCCACCCACCTCAGGACCCTCTCCGCCCTCTCCAAGCCCTCGCGCCCCTCGCTCTCGGAGAAGTACTCCTCGGGGACCCCAGAATGCCAGACGTCGGGGTAACGGGTGGCCGTGTAGTACTTGTCGAGCCTCCTGCAGTCCTCCAGGACCTCTTCGTCGTCGCCCACCAGCCTCATGGCCTCCTCGCATAGCCTCTTCAGGCTGTGGCCGTACGCCGGACGCCCGAGCCCCCAGAGGAGGGCCTTCAGCGCCTTCTCCGCGGCCTGGTGGGCCTTGAAGCAGGCCCAGTTGTACTCTCCTCCCGCCAGGTCCTTGGCCGCGGAGTCCAGAGTCGCCTTCGAGCTCGCCATCCACCTAGCGTACTCCTCGTCGTCCAACCCTCAGCGACGTATCCCGGCGAGGCCCACTGATAAACGCAGAAGCCCTCATCCGGACCCCGCAGAGCCCCCTCACGCGCCCCGATCGCCGCAATAAGGGCCCGGCAGCCCATTCAGACGGAGTCCTCCGACTTCACCGGGTCTGCACGTGAGATCCGACTGCGTTTAACCTTATTACAGGCCCGCGGCGAGTCCCGGCCGAAGAGGACTTTGGCCGAAAACAGGACGCTGAAGCTAGGGTACTGGCTCGCGACCGAGCAGTATGACCCGAGGCAGCTGCTGGAGCTCGCGACGCACGCCACGATCGCCGGCTTCGACGTCCTGGTCCTCAGCGACCACTTCCACCCCTGGAGGGATACCGGAGGCCAGTCGCCGCACCCGTGGATCGTCATGGCCGCGATCGCGGAGCGCTTCAGGGACGTCGAGGTCGGGACCGCGGTCACAACACCGCTCTTCAGGTACCACCCGGCGATAGTCGCGCAGGCCTTCGCGACCCTCGACTACCTCTACCCCAACAGGATCTCCCTGACCGTGGGGACGGGGCACGCGATGAACGAGGTCCCGCTGGGCTTCAAGTGGCCGGGGTACAAGGAGAAGGTCGAGAGGCTGAGGGAGGCGATCGAGGTGATCAGGCTCCTCTGGGAGGGTGACTTCGTCACCTACGAGGGCAAGTACTACCAGCTCAACACTGCGAAGCTTTACACGAAGCCGAGGGGGAGGATCAGGCTCTTCGTCGCGACGTCGAACGAGGGCGTGGCCAGGATAGCCGGGATGCTCAGCGACGGCATCCTCACGAACCCCAGGGGTATGGAGAACTTCAACTCGATCATCAGCGCGCTCGAGGAGGGCGCGAGGTCCGCGGGAAGGGATCCGGCGACGCTCTCGAAGTGCCTGGAGTTCAAGGTCTCCTTCGACCTGGACTACGACAGGGCCCTCAGGGCCGCGATGTTCTGGGGCCCGACCGCGATCGCCAGGGAGAAGAGGGAGAAGATCTGGGACCCGAGGGTGCTCGAGTCGATGGTGGGGAAGGAAGAGGAGGAGAAGATCAAGAGGACCTGGCTGATCACCAGCGACCCCGACGACATCTACAAGGCCCTCGGCGAGTTCATGAAGCTGGGGTTCGACAGGGTCTACATGCACAGCTCCTCTCCCGACGAGGGGAAGTTCCTGAACATGCTGGGCCGCGAGATCCTGCCGTGGCTGAGGGAGTACTACAGGAGCCTGAGGGTCCCGCTCAGGGTAGCTCCCGAGTGAGCCCCGCGCTCAAGTTCTACTATAGGAAGGGATGCAAGACCTGCGCGGCGGTGAGGGAGCAGCTCGAGCGGAGGGGGGTGGAGCTGGAGCCGGTGGAGCTGAAGGAGGCCGCACCCCCGGAGGACCTGATCAGGGCCCTGATCGAGAGGTACGGACTGGAGCGGGTCGTCAGGAGGAGGACGCCGAGGGAGCTAAGGGAGAGGGCTTCGAGGCTGGGGTCGCAGGAGGCCGCGAGGTTCCTGGCCGAGCACCCGGAGGCCCTCGAGAGGCCGATACTCGTCGGGGATCGCGGGCCTTTCCTCGCGTGGGACGAGGAGATGGCAGGGCTCCACGGACTGGGGACCCTGAGGGCCGGAGCGCCGCGGAGGAGGACCAGACGAACCGGCCGGAAATAGAGGCTGATGAAGGCCGAGGGCCCTCGAACGCGAGGGCCGCGCCGGCTCAGTCGACCTCCTCCACCTGGGCCATGGGGTAGCTCCCGAGGACCTTCAGGAAGAGCGTGTGGTTCGAGAGCTCCGAGAGCGCCTCCCTCACCCGGTCCTCCTCGACGCTCCCCTCGAAGTCGACGAAGAAGTGGTACTGCCACGGCCTCGCCCTCGTTGGGCGCGACTCGATCTTCGTCAGGTTGATCCCCCTCTCCGCGAGGGGCCCGAGGGCCCTGTAGAGCGACCCCGGCCTGTGGGCCACGGAGAAGATCACGGTCGTCTTCATCCTCCCGGAGGGCTGGGGCGTGTCCCTGCCTATCACGAGGAACCTCGTGTAGTTCCTGCCGTAGTCCTCGATGCCCCTCGCGAGCACCCTGAGGCCGTAGATCCTCGCGGCCCTCTCGCTGGCTATCGCCGCGCACGTCGGGTCGCCGGACTCCTTCACGAACCTCGCGGCGCCCGCGGTGTCGTAGAACCCTATCGGCTCGTAGCCCATCATGGATATCCACGCCCTGCACTGGCCGAGGGCCTGCGGGTGCGAGTAGACCCTCCTCACGGTCGAGAGGTTCGACTCGGAGAGGCCGACGAGGCAGTGGACGACCCTGACGTAGACCTCCCCGACCACCCTGAGCCCGGTGGAGAGGAGGAGGTCGTAGGCCTCCCCGACGCTCCCTTCGATGCTGTTCTCCACGGGCACGACACCTGCTTCGGCCCTGTGGGACTCGACCGCGTTGAAGACCGCCGGCAGCGTCCTCCGGGGCAGGGGATCGAACTCCTCGCCGAAGAACCTGGAGGCGGCCTCGTCGCTGTAGGAACCGAGCTCTCCCTGGAAGGCGACCCTCTTCCGGAGGGCGACCTGACCAGTCACCTCTTGGCCTCCTTCAGCTTCTCCGTCAGGACGGGGAGGAACTGGTAGAGGTCCGCGACGACCGAGTAGTCGGCCTCCCTGTGGATGGGCGCGCTGGGGTCGTTGTTGACCGCGACTATCACCCTGGACCTCCTGATGCCGACCACGTGCTGCATCTGGCCGGATATCCCGACCGCGACGTAGAGCTTCGGGCTGACCCACTTCCCGGAGAGGCCGATGTGCCTGTCCTCCGGCATCCACTTCAGGTCGCCCGCGATCGGCCTGCTGCACCCGACCTCGGCCCCGAGGGCCTTCGCGAGCTCCTCCGCGAGCCTCAGGTCCTCCCTCCTCTTGAAGCCCCTCCCGACGGCGACGATGAACTCGGCCTTAGAGAGGTCGACCGCGCTCCTCTCCACCGGCCTCACCTCCTTCACCACGCCGTTCGCGGGGCCCTCCGCGGCCACCTCGACCGCCTTCAGCTCGGCCTGCGTAGGCGACTCGGAGGGCGTCACCCTGCCGGGCATCAGCGTCGCGAAGACCGGCGAGCCCGAGGCCTCCAGCGTCGCGACGTATCCGCCGCCGAGCACCAGCCTGCTGGCCCTGACCGCGCCGCCCTCCGCCGTGAGGTCGAGGCAGTCGGTGAAGAGCGGAGCTCCGAGGGAGTGGGAGGCCCTGGCGAACGCCTCCCTGGAGTTCTTCGCCGAGATCCCGAGGACGAGGTCCGGCCTGAGACCCTCGCAGACCCTTCTGATCGCGTGGGCCGCGACCCTCGGGTCTCCGAGCCCTTCCCTCGCGACGAAGGCCGCCGTGGCTCCGTACCTCTTGATCAGGCCGACGTCGACGTCGGGGCCCGCCAGCGCTGCCACGTCGCCGTACTGCCTCGCGGCGGTGAGGAGCTCCGGGACCTCGTCGGCGCCGAAGGCCACAGCCAGGACCTTCAAGGGCAAGCTACCACCCTGCGCGTAGAACCGAGACGTCCAGAGTATTAACGGTGCCTTCAGAGCGGCCCCCTCGGAGAATCGGCGTCCTGAGGCGCGCTGAACGGTTTTTAACGCCCTAGAGGGGGTGAAATTGGATCCGGAACTTGAGGAGGGAGGAGAGGTCGACGGCGCAGGCGACCTTCAGGGGCATGGTCAGCGACATCTCCCTCGGAAGGGTCGGCGAGCTGCCGGCGGTCAAGATATCGGTCGTGAACCCGCAGGGCAAGGCGACCGAGTTCCACGTCCTGAACCCCCCTGACTGGCTGGAGGTCGGAGTCTCGGTCGAGGGCGAGTTCCACGAGGCCGTGACGACGAGGGGCGTGAGGAACGTCGTGGACAGCATGAGGAGGTCTTCGGAGCAGGGCGAGATCGAGCTCACCGAGGTCACGGTGATGAACGTCACGTTCTCCGCGACCTCGGCGATCGTCGAGGGCGTGACCCCTGACCAGAGGACCTTCAGCAGGACCGTCGAGGACAGGGAGCTGATCTCGGAGCTGAAGAGGGGTGTCAGGAAGGTCTACGGCGCGTTCCTCGTCACCGGGCCCGTCAGGAGGCTCGTCGCGCTGCTCCCCTACGGCAGGGTGATGTTCGCGAGGAGGGTCAGGCAGCTCTTCTCGATGATCGAGGGCTTCGAGCCCAAGGGATCGCCCGAGGAGATGATCAGGGGCAGGTCCTGAGCTGAGGGCAGAGGGTTTTGAGGAGGCTCCCGGGTCGCCCCTGGAGTTGACCTGGAGGAGGCTCTGCGACCTGTCGACCCTGAGGCGGAAGGGCGTGATCCGGGCCGACACCGACGAGGGCGAGTACCTCGTGGCCCTGATAGGCGACCGGGTCTACGTCGCGGAGGCCTGGTGCACCCACCAGAAGGCCGACCTGACCCTAGGGATACTCGAGGGGACTAGGGTGAAGTGCCCGCTCCACCAGGCGGTCTTCGAGCTCTCCGACGGCTCGGTCGTCGAGGGCCCGAGCGGCGAGCCCCCGAGTTCGATCAGGCCGCTGAGGACGTTCCCTGTAAGGGTAGAGGGCGACCAGGTCTACGCCGACCTGTAGTCGGCTCCGGCGCTGACCGTCAGGCCCCTAGCCCTCTCCGCAGACCTCCTGAGGGCCGCCTCGAGCAGTCCGAGGAAGGCCTCCTCGGGCCGCTCCGCCGTCGAGGAGAACTCCGGGTGGTACTGGACCGCGAGGAAGAACGGGTGGTCCGACAGCTCGATCGCCTCGACCCTGCTCCCGTCGGGCGTCAGCCCGGAGAAAACCATACCCGCTGACCTGAGCGCGTCCCAGTACTCCGGGTTGACCTCGTACCTGTGCCTGTGCCTCCTCCTGACCGTCCTCGTCCCGTAGAGCCTGTGGGCCAGCGTCCTCTCCACGAGGACGACCTCCGACTCGCCGAGCCTCATCGTCCCTCCGAGCTCCTTCAGCCCCCTCTGCTCCGGGAGCAGGTCGATCACCGGGTGCGGCGTCCCCGGGTCGATCTCCGTCGAGTTGGCGCCCTCGAGCCCCAGGACGCTCCTCGCGAACTCCACGACCGCGAGCTGCATCCCGAAGCAGATCCCGAGCATCGGTATGCCCCTAGTCCTCGCGTAGCGCACGGCCATCACCTTCCCCTCGGTGCCCCTCCTCCCGAAGCCGGGAGCGACTATTATCCCGTCGAAGTCCCGCAGGATCTCGACGCGTGACGGGTCCTCCTCGAACTCCTCGGTCTCGACGAACTCGATCCTCGGCCTCGCTCCCAAGGCAACGGCCGCGTGCCATATCGCCTCCTTGATGCTGACGTAGGAGTCCTCGAGCTTGGCGTACTTTCCGCAGATCGCGATCCTGACCGGCGCGCTGGCCCTGTCGTAGAGCTCGATCACCCTCCTCCACCCCGACCAGTTAGGGGAGTTGGGGAGCCCCAGCTTCCCCGCGATGTAGTCTCCGAGCCCCTGCTCCTCCAGCACCAGCGGCAGCCTGTAGACCGGCTGGACGTTGTAGGAGCAGAAGACCGCCTCGATCGGAAGGGTCCCGAAGAGCGCGAGCTTCCTCCTGACCTCAGGCGTGATCATCGTTGGGCTCCTGGCCACTATCACGTCGGGCTGTATCCCGATCCTCCTCAGCTCCTGGAGGGAGTGCTGGAAGGCCTTCGTCTTCAGCTCCTTGGTCGACTCGTGGTAGATGACCAGCGCGACGTGGACGAAGAGCGTCTCCTCCTCGAGCCTCATCTGCCTCGCGGCCTCGTAGAAGGGCAGCCCCTCGATGTCCCCGACGGTCCCGCCTATCTCGACGATCACGACGTCCGCGTTCCTCCTCTCCGCGACCGCCCTGATCCTCCGCTTGATCTCGTCGGTCACGTGCGGGATTATCTGGACGCACTGGCCCAGGTAGTCGCCGCGCCTCTCCCTCGAGATGACCTCGAGGTAGACCTGTCCGGTCGTGAGGTTGTTCAGCCTGCTCATCGGCGTCCCGAGGAACCTCTCGTACCACCCGAGGTCGAGGTCGGTCTCGCCGCCGTCGTGGGTGACGTAGACCTCCCCGTGGACGTATGGGTTCATCGTGCCGGCGTCGACGTTGACGTACGGGTCGATCTTCAGGAAGTCGACGTTCACGCCCCTGACGGAGAGCATCTTCCCGATCGAGGCCGCTATCGTGCCCTTCCCGACGGAGCTGATGACGCCGCCGGTGACGAAGACGTACTTCGGCACGTGCTAGATTTTCTCCACGAGTATTAAGGCTTCGTGGCCCGCCTCCCGCAGGGGGTAAGGTCCGAGCGATGTCGGAGTCAGACCCGAGAAGTCCCGAGGTACGCGGGTCTGCGGCGCATCACGGGTAGAGCCTGGTCGGCGTCCTGGGGAAGAGCGAGGCGGTCCTCACGTGGGGGAGGTCCAGGATCCACTTCAGCACCCTCTCGACGCCCATCCCGAAGCCCGCGTGGGGTACCGAGCCGTACCTCCTTAGGTCGAGGTACCAGGCGTAGTCCTCGGGGTTCAGACCGGCCTCCCTGATCCTGCCTACGAGCTGCTCATAGTCGTCGGTGCGGACCCCGGCCCCCACGATCTCGCCGTTCCCCCTGGGCGCGAGGAGGTCGGTGCTGAGGGTGACCCTCGGGTCGCTGGGGTCGGGCTTGTGGTAGAAGGCCTTCGCCTCCTTCGGGTAGTGGGTGACGAAGACGGGCCTGTCGAACTGGGAGCTGATGACCCTCTCCTCGTCGGCGCCGAAGTCCGAGCCCCACTCGAGCTCCCTCCCGGCCCTCCTGAGGGCCTCGAGGGCCTCGGAGTACCTGATCCTGTAGAACTCGCCCTCGACCTCCTCGGTCCTGACCCTCCTCCCGAGCGCCTCCAGCTCCCTCCTCGAGAGCTCCTCGGTCCTCAGGACCACGTACCTCACCAAATCCTCGATAGTCCTCATCAGCCCCTCGAGGTCGCAGAAGGCCATCTCGCCCTCGACGTGCCAGAACTCGGTCAGGTGCCTCGGCGTCCTGCTCAGCTCCGCCCTGAAGCTCGGCTGGACGCTGTAGACCTTCTCGAGCCCGAATATCGCTGCCTCCTGGTAGAACTGGACGCTCTGGGTCAGGTAGGCCTTCCTCCCGAAGTAGTTCACCTCGAAGAGCGTCGCGCCCCCCTCGACCGCCGCGGTGATGAAGGTGGGGCAGTCGACCTCGACGAACCCCCTGCTCCTGAAGAACTCGTGGACCGCCCAGATCAGGTTCGACCTGACCCTCATCAGCGCCGAGACCTTCGGGCTCCTGATGTGGAGGTGCCTGTGGTCGTAGAGGGCCTTTGCGCCCATCCCCCTCCTCACCGGGAAGTCGTCGAGGGAAGGGGAGATCGGCTCGGCCCTGACGCACCTGACCTCGACGCCCCCCGGGGCCCTCGGGTCCCTCGCCACGCTCCCGAAGACCCTGACCGAGGACTCCCTGTTGAGGGACTTCAGCAGCTCGAGGCTCGACGGGTCCGTGAGGCCGGCCCTGGCGGCGACCTGGATGACCCCCGTGCCGTCCCTGAGGTCGACGAAGACCAGCTTCCCGTGCTCCCTCTTGTTCCAGATCCAGCCCCAGAGCTCGACCTGCTCGCCTTCCCGCGCCGACTCCGCCTCCCTGACCGTCCTCCTCAAGCCGAGCGACCCCACGCGACTCCGCTAGATGAAAGTACGCGCCTCCCGGACGCGGGCTCCGCTAAGGTTTACGTCCAGGCCGCGGGTCCCGGATCAGTCGGCGGTTGAGCGGGCTGAGGTTCTCGGAGCTGAAGGAGGGCGAGGAGGAGCGGGTCGCGGGCGAGCTGAGGAGGGCCGCGCCGGCGGTCGACCGGGAGCTCCTCGAGAGGGTGAGGGGGATCGTCGAGGAGGTGAGGTCGAGGGGAGACGAGGCGCTGATAGAGCTGGCCTCGCGGTACGACGGCGTCCAGCTCAGGCCTTCCGAGCTCGTCTCGGGGAGGGAGGAGATGGAGAAGGCTACCGAGGCCGTCGACGGCGAGCTCCTGAAGGCGCTCAGGGTCCTCTCGGGGAGGATCGCGAGGCTCGAACGGGAGAGGCTGAGGAGGGTCAGGTTCTCCCTGAGGTATCCGGAAGGGACGGTGATCAGGTCGGAGGTGAGGCCGCTCGACTCGGTCGGCTGCTACGCTCCTGGTGGGAGGGCCGTCTACCTCAGCACGGTCGCGATGATGGGCGTGCCCGCTTCCGTGGCCGGAGTGAAGAGGAAGGTCCTTGCGACGCCTCCCCAGCGGGACGAGAGGAGGCGGAGGGAGGTCCTCGCCGCCGCAAGCGTCGCGGGGTTCGACGCGGTCCTCTGGTCCGGCGGCGCCCAAGCGATCGCGGCGCTCGTTTACGGGACTAGGTCCGTGAGACCCGTGAGGAAGGTCGTCGGCCCGGGGAACAGGTACGTCGTTGCCGCGAAGCTTCTTCTACAGTCCGAGGCCTCAATAGACTTCGTAGCCGGGCCGACAGAGCTCGTCGTCCTCTTCGAATCAGAGTCGGACCTCGGGTCCGTGGCGCTGGACATGCTCGCGCAGGCGGAGCATTCGCCCGACACTTTGGTCCTAGCCGTGACGACAGAGAGGAGGGCAGCCGAGGAGTTGGTGGGGAGGATCCGCGAGCTCGCGGAAAGGCATCCCGAGCACAGCGCCGCGAGGACGAGCCTCGAGAGGACCGGGCCGGTGCTGGTGGCGGGGAGCTGGGAGTCCGCGGTAAGGTTCGTCAACGCGCTCTCGCCGGAGCACGTCTCGATCGCGTCCAACGGGCTGAGGGGGCTGGCGGGGAAGGTCGTCAACGCGGGAGTCGTCACGGTCGGGAAGGGGATGGTGAGCGTCGCGGTGGACTACTTCGCGGGCGCCTCCCACGTCCTTCCGACCGGTGGCTGGGCCTCTTCGAGGAGCACGCTCTCCGTCTTGGACTT
Source organism: Candidatus Caldarchaeales archaeon (assembly GCA_039630085.1). Lineage (GTDB taxonomy): Archaea > Thermoproteota > Nitrososphaeria_A > Caldarchaeales > Calditenuaceae > Calditenuis. Next base: position 8,210 of record JBCNVM010000014.1, on the reverse strand, counting down.
CGTCAGGGTCGTGAACGTCGTGGTCGGGAGCGAGCGGGTGGTTAGGAGGGCCGGCGAGCTTGTCGGAGCGCTGCCCGTCGCGGAGGGCCTGAAGTTCCACGCGGCGGCGCTCGGCAGGCGCGACGCGTGAGCCGATCCTTCACATTTTACGGCGTTAGAAAGGATAACAGCCGTATTATTTCGCCCTCGCATGCGCTTCTCTAGCCGTTTTCTGGTGATGTATGGAATCACATACAATTGCATACGGCTTTCCGCTGTTAAGGTATTTTAGGTAAGCGGGTAAAGCTACAAGCATGAATGGAAGAGGCAGGCTGGTGCTCGGCTTCCTGATCTTCGTGGCGCTGGGCGTAGTGTTGGGCGTGCTGGTGGCACCGTACGTCTCGCCGGTCTTCAGGCAGCTCCAGCAGCTGGCGGGAGTGCCCGCAGTCGCGCAGACGGGGCAGGTGAGGGAGTACTACATCGAGATCAAGGGCGCGAACATCGAGATCGCGCCTGGGGTGACCTGGAAGGCGTGGACCTACAACGGCACCGTTCCCGGGCCAACGCTGGTGGCGAGGGTCGGAGACCTGATCAAGGTCAGGGCCGTCAACAAGCTCGACCTGACGCACAGCCTCCACCCGCACATGCCCTACTACGAGCTCAAACACGACGGCAGTCAGATCAACATCGTTACCGGTGTCGGAAAGGGTTCGATGATACCTCCGGGAGGAGAGTGGACCTACGAGTGGCCCGCGACCAAGGCCGGGATCTGGTACTACCACTGCCACTCGGGTGGACCTGCCGTCGGAGGAGGTCACAGGATCGTCGACCACATGCTGATGGGCCTCTACGGGGCCATAATCGTCTATGACTTCGACGAGCCGCCGGCCAAGGAGTTCGTGATCTTCATGGCGGAGCTGCCCTCGATTCCGGGCGCGATAGTCGGCGAGGGAGCAAGGCCCTTCTATATCATGAACGGGATGGGACTTCCCGGAGGAGAACCGGAGCTCGAGCTCGTCCTTCTGGGACAGAGCAAGATCTTCCCGCAGCTGAAGGGCCTGGAGGGAGTCGTCAAGCTCTTCAACAAGTCGTTCCCGGTCTTCAGGGCCAAGGTCGGGGAGAAGATCAGGTTCCACATCATCAACATCGGCGACATCTACCACAGCTTCCACCTCCACGTCGGCGACCTCAAGTCGAAGTGGGTGCTGGGAGGTAGGTCCTGGCCGGGTCAGGTCGTGCCGCTCGTTCCGGGAGCCGCTGACACGATCGAGGTGACGTACACCAAGCCCGGAGTGTTTCTCTTCCACTGCCACGTCGTCTCCCACGCCGACGCGGGAATGATCGGCATCCTCATAATAGAGGAGTGACGGGTTAGTTCGGCATGAGCAAGGCCTCCGCGATCTCCGTCCTGATACTTCTGGCAGTGCTCGGCGCTGCAGCTTACCTCCTGCTGGTGACGCAACGAGAGGCAGCACCTACCCAGACGCCGGCGCCGACGCCTAGGCCAACACCGACGCCGACCCCGACTCCGACGCCGAGGCCCACTCCGACTCCGACCCCGAGGCAGGAGACTCCTCCGGCACCAGCAGGCAGGGTGATCGTCAGCAACCCGAAGGGATCGGGGACCAACCCGAACCTCACCTTCAGGCCGCAGACGGTCAAGGTAAAGATCAACGTAAACAGCACGGTCGTCTGGGTCAACGAGGACGACGTCGTCCACGCGGTCGTCGCCCGCGACGGCTCCTTCAACTTCCCACGCATCGACCCGGGAGCCTCGGTCTCCTACACCTTCACCAAGCCCGGTAAGTACGACTACTATTGCAACCTGCATCCCTGGATGACCGGGACCGTGATCGTCGAGCTATGAGGGCCCACGACCCAAGCAGGCGGAGGCTGCTGATCGCCGCCGGCTCAGCCGCGATAGCCGTCGGAGCGGCGCTCCTCATCGGCAGGCAGCTTCTCGAGCCCGGAGGGCCGCAGCTTAGAGTGGGCTCGGACAGGTGCGAGTACTGCGGGATGCTGATCAACGACAGCAGGTTCGCGGCGCTGATCCTCGCGGACGGCAGGTGGAGGAAGTTCGACGACCTGGGGTGCATGCTGACCTACTACCTCGTCGGGACCGGGAAGATCGAGGGAGAGGGGGTGCTGAAGGCCCTCAGGCTCGGAAGGGTCGAGGCCGTCTACGTCCACGACTTCGAGACCGGAGAACTCGTGACCGCGCAGGGCGCGTGGTACGTCGTCGAGGCACCCGTCAGGACCCCGATGGCGTCGGGGCTGCTGGCATTCAGGGAGATCGGGAGAGCCTCCGACTTCGCGGTGAAGCGGGGAGGGAGGGCGGTCTCCTGGGAGTCGCTGCTGGACCTCCACCTCGCGAAGCTCAAGGGCCTGACCGGCGACCACGTGCACGGCCCGCACGACCACGCGCACCACGCCGAGCAGACCCAGTACCTCAACAGGACGCTGACGACTATCGATGGCAGGAAGTTGACGCTGGGGGAGGTGCTCGCCAAGGGCAAACCGGTCATCATGCTCTTCTTCGCGACCTGGTGCCCGACCTGCAGCACCAACGTCAGGAACCTCGTGCAGGTCTACCCCAAGTACAGGGACAGGATAACGGTCCTAGTGAAGAGCTTCGACCCGGGAGACAGCGACCAGGACATCATGCAGTTCAAGGTCAGGCACTCGCTCCCCGACGAGTGGACCTTCATCCTCGCGAACGTGCAGTTCATGCAGGACCTTAGGGTGGTCTCACAGGAGACGATCTTCGGGTTCGACGTGAGGGGCAGGATCGTCTACGAGAAGCGGTTCGGCGTCTTCCCGCCGCAGGACCTCGAGACCGCGGTGAAGAAGATCATCGAGGCGTCCCACGGTTGAGCTTCGACCCGGTGACGGTCGTCCTCGTCTTCCTGGCGGGCCTCTCGACGGTCCTCTCGCCCTGCGGCTACTCCCTGCTCCCGGCCCTCGCGGTCTACGGGCTCACCTCGGACCCGAGGCCCTCGAGGATCGCTTGGAGGGTGGCGCTGCTGCTCGCGGGAGCCCTCCTGACCCTGTCGGCCCTTACGGCCCTCGCGATCTCCTTCCGGGAGGCCCTGAGGGCCCTGATGCCGAACCTCAACCTCGCAGCGGGCGCGCTCTGCGTATCCCTCGGCGTCGCGGGCGTCGCCCCCAGGGTCGGGATCCCGATGGTCAGGCTGAAGGGGATGGGAGACGTCGCCGTCCTGCTGGCGGGCTCGGCCTACTCGCTAGGAGCTGCGGGCTGTGCGGTCCCGACGTTCGTCGTGCTGCTCACCTATGCGCTCGCCGCGGGCCCCGAGGGAGCGCTCGCGCTGGTCGCCGCGTATGCCCTCGGAGTGGCGGTGCCGCTGACCGCCCTCGTGGCCGCGTCGTCGCTGCTGGGGTCGGGCCTCGTGAGGAGGTTCGGAGCGTTCGCGAGGCACGCGGGCCACCTCTCGAGGGCCGTCCTGGTGGGAGCTGGGCTTTACCTGGTCTACCTCTGGTACGCCGCGTAGATTTTTCACCACGAGCTGAGCACGAAACCGGAGGCGGTCATGGCCTACGCGAAGGTCTCGGGGGCTCTGGTCTCTCTCGGGTCTCTGGAGAGGCTGAGGGAGGTCGAGGCGGTGGTCTTCGACTGCGACGGCGTCCTGATCGACGTGAGGGGCTCGTACGACAGGGCGATCGTCGAGTCCGTCAGGACGATCCTCGAGCGGTCGATGGGCGTCGAGGTCCCCGAGACCTCGCTCGACCTCTCGGCGGTATACAGGCTCAGGAGCACCGGCGGCTTCAACAACGACGTCGACACGGCCTGGGTGATCCTCCTCTGGCTCTTCTCGGGGTCGGATCTTACCCTCGCGAGGGAGCTGGGCGAGGTCCTCAGGAGGGCGCTGGAGGAGGCCGAGGGGCCCGACGGGCTGCTGAGGGCGGCCGAGTCGGAGGTGATGAGGAGGAGGTCCCACGTCAGGAGGCTGGGAAGATTCAGCCCGATGCCCATCGAGGACGCGATCAGGTCTGCCTCTGCCGACAGGAGGAGACACGTCAGCAGGGACGCGGTCGAGAGGGCGATCGGCGAAGCGGCGAGGGACAGGGGGATCGGCGATGAGTACGAGCTCTTCAAGCGGTTCATCGGGACAGGGAGAGTCTACGGCAGGGACCTCCTCGAGACGCTCTTCGACGACCTCTACTACGGGCCTGAGGCGGTCAGGGCGGTCTTCGGGAAGGGCCCCTACTTCGAGCTCGGCGAGGGGCTCTTCAGGAACGAGGCACCGCTCGTCGGGAGGGAGACGCTCCTCAGGCTCGGGGAGCTGCTCGGGGAGAGGGCGCTCGGGATGGTGACGGGAAGGGAGCGTTACACCACGGTCCGGGTCCTCGACGGCATCATCGACCTCTTCGAGGAGAGGGCCTGTGTCTTCCTTTCCGACGAGTCTAGGGCCGGCCTCGGGGACGTCGTCTCGAAGCCCAGCCCCTACGGCCTGATCAAGTCCGTCGCCGCGCTAGGGGACCCGAAGGAGGTGCTCTACGTCGGGAACTCCGCCGAGGACCTCTACATGTGCAGGTACGCCGAGTCCTACGGCGTCAGGCCGCTCTTCGCTGGGGTCGTCGGGCTCTCCGGGGACCCCGAGTCGGCGGCGAGGGAGTTCAGGGAGCTGGGGGCGGACGTGATCGCCCGTGACGTCGAAGTGCTGGTGAGGGCGATGGAGGTGATCAGGGCCCGTCCCTTCGGCCTCGCCCCCTGAGCCATCAGGTCCGAACGCTCTCTCCGCACCCCCCGTCGAACATAAATGCGCCGAGTCGGAGCTCGACCGGGTTGACCGCGCCCAGGTCAGGCCGCTTCTCGAGGAGGACCTTGGAGACCGAGGTGGAGGTCTCGGTGCTGCTGGACGGCGAGGGCCGGTTTGAGGGCGGCACCGGCCTGAAGTTCCTCGACCACATGCTGGCGCAGCTCGCGTTCCACAGCCTATCGGACGTCAGGGTCTCGGCGAGGTGGGACCTAGCTCACCACGGCGTCGAGGACGCCGCGATAGCCCTCGGTAGGGCGGTGGGCGAGGCGCTGGGCGAGAGGGAGGGGATCAACAGGTTCGGGCACGCGATCGTCCCGATGGACGAGAGCCTAGCCTTGGCGGCGGTGGACCTAGTGAGGAGGGCTCACGCGACGGTCGACCTGAAGCTCGCGGGCCCGAGGGTCGAGGACGTCGCTTCCGAGGACTTGACGCACTTCCTCGAGTCGATGGTCCTGAACGTCCCCGCGGTCGCTCACGTCGAGGTCCTGAGGGGCTCGAACGACCACCACAAGGTCGAGGCTGCCTTCAAGGCTCTCGCCCTCGCGCTGAGACAGGCCTGGTCCCCGAACCCGAGGTACGCGGCGGGGAGGTCGACGAAGGGGAAGGTCTGAGCCCTGGGCTGGACTCAGGCCCCTCCGCTCCCCTCGTCCTCGACGTCCACGGGCACCATCTCCTTCGCTCTTGCGAAGTACCACCCGGCCTCCCCCTCGTCAACCACGTGGATCTCGAAAGGATGGAAGTCAGGCAGGCCGGCCGCGTCCTCTATCATCGCCCTCAGCCTCCCCCTCTCGATCGCGCTCGAGGGAACGCGACGCGAGACCACGAGGACGTCGACGTCGCTCCCTCCCACCGCCTCCCCCCTCACGGCGCTCCCGAAGACGTAGACCCTCGCGTCTGGCAGGACGGACCGCGCGGCGCTGGCGATCTCCGCGACGTGTCTCCTCCACTCCCTGACCATCGCGGCCCTCCGGGCGAGGACGTCAAGGTACCGGTCCAAAGGAGAGCACCTCCCTCGCGAGCCCTACGAGCGCCTTCGCGTCATCCTCGCCGTACTCAACCGGGAGGTACCGGGAAGCGATGTAGGCGCCTTCCAACGCCTTCACCTCAGCCCTTTTCTTCTCCAGTAACTCGACCAGATCCCCGTATTTGGGGATCCTCCGCATCAGTCCGATCAGGACCGATATCGAGTGGGTGCGGGGGAAGTCGCCGACCTCCTCCAGCAGCAGCGACTTGAGATGTATTTGGACCGCCTGCTCCGCGAGGAAGCACGCGACGTCATAATCTCCGGCCCTCAGGCTGTCCTCCGCCCTCGCCAGAAAGGCCCTCGCCCTGCCCCTCATCAGCTTGACCTCCTTAGCGTGCGACACGTGATGCTGCTTGCCCTCACCCGATTTAGCCTTGCCCGCGGTCGGAACCCTCACGGAACACGTCGAGCGCGTTGAGGGCTCCAGCCCTTGGCGGAACCGAGAGGTCGGACGCGCGGACCCGAGTACTGGTTAAGGATATCACGCCGGGAGGAGGGCTCTGCGCGAGAGCGGATGAGCGTCCTGCGGTACAGGGACCCGTTCGCGGAGGGGACGGGCGAGACGGTGACGCTGGTCGAGGCCGAGACAGACCCTAGGTACGGCAGGCCGCCGGAGGCGAGGACGCTGGAGGAGAGGCTGAACTTCGGGTACGTCGCGGTCGACAAGCACGCCGGCCCGACGAGCCACGACGTCGTCAACTCGGTGAGGAGGGTGCTGGGCGTCGAGAGGGCCGGACACGGCGGGACCCTTGGGGCCCTCGGAGGGCCGGGGAGATCCTGCCGTGACGGGCGTGCTCCCGGTGCTGCTCGGTAGGGCTACGAGGCTGACGCAGGCGATCGCGGGCCAGCCGAAGGAGTACGTCTGCCTGATGAGGTTCCACGGCGACGTGGGCCGAGAGGAGCTCCTCGGGGCCCTGAGGGAGTTCGTGGGGGAGATCTACCAGACGCCTCCGATCAGGTCGAGGGTCGCCAGGAGGCCGAGGGTCAGGGTGGTCTACGAGCTGGAGGTCCTCGAGTTCGAGGGGAGGGACCTGCTCTTCAGGGCCCTGGTGAGCGGAGGGACCTACCTGAGGAAGCTCTGCCACGACCTCGGGCTCCTGCTGGGGGTCGGGGCCCACATGGTGGAGCTGAGGAGGACGAGGAGCGGCCCGGTCACCGAGGGGGAATCCGTCAGCCTGCTCGAGCTCTACGCTGCCGCCAAGGCCTACAGGGAGGGGGAGGGCAGGTGGCTCGAGGACTTCGTCAGGAACCCTGAAGAGCTGGTCGCGCACCTCCCGAGGGTAGAGGTCCTCGACACGGCGGTCGACGCGGTCTGCCACGGTGCGCCTCTCGCGGTGGCGGGGATAGCGAGGCTCAGCAGGGAGATAGAGCCTGGCGACCTGGTCGCGGTCCACACGCTGAAGGGCGAGCTGGTGGCGCTGGGCAGGGCCGAGAAGTCGGCGCTCGACGTCGACGAGGGCGGGGTCTTCGTGAGGACCGACGTGGTCCTGATGGAGAAGGGGACCTATCCCGCCTACTGGAAGGGAAGATGGAGGTCGGGGGGGACCTGATCGATCTGGAGGGGAAGAAGTGCCTCGTCGTGGTCTTCGAGGGCACCGACGGCTCCGGGAAGACTTCGCTGCTCAGGGCGACCGCCCGACTGCTCAGGTCGAGGGGGATGACCGTCGTGACCTACAAGACCCCTAGCAGGACCAGGACCGGGGCCTTCGCGGTGAGCTACGGCAACAGGAGGGGAGTCGCGCCCCTGACGAGGATGCTCCTCTTCCTGGCCAACACGGTCGAGGACTCGGCGGTCATGGAGAGGGCCGCGAGGAGGAGGGCCGCGGACTTCCTGCTGATCGACAGGTACTACCTCTGCTCGGTCGTCTTCGGTCTCGCGTACGTGAGGTACAGCGGCGTGAGGACCGAAGCGTCACCGTCGGGACTGGTCAGGCTCATCGAGGAGCTCGGGGCCGGGTTCCTCCTGAAGCCCGACGTCTACGTGATCGTCGACGTCGAGGAGCGCGAGAGGCTCTCCAGGGTCTCGAGGGGGAGGAGGAAGGGCTTCCTCGAGGACGCGAGCGAGTTCCAGGACCTCGTGAGGGAGGGCTACAGGGAGTTCTCCTCCAGCGCCGGGACCGATGTGATCTGGGTCGATAACAAACTCAACTCTCTCGAGGCCAACGCCGAGTCCCTCACCGTGAGGCTTCTGGAGGTCCACGCGGTCTGTCAGGGTAGAGGGCCCTGAGCCGGAAATCGGTGCATGAAGTTAATATCACCCCGGGCATCAGTCAGACGCGGCGGCCGTCGTCTAGCCTGGTCTAGGACGGCGGGGCCCCGTACGGTGAACTAGGTGGGCTCGCCCGCAGATCCCGGGTTCAAATCCCGGCGGCCGCACCAGCTCACTTCTTCAGCTCCTTCGCGTACTTGCTGAAGAGCGGCCTGAAGCC
>JBCNVM010000013.1:0-27439 GCA_039630085.1 Candidatus Caldarchaeales archaeon | reverse complement strand
GTGGGAGTCCCTCCTGACGTAAATGACCTCCCAGTGCTCGTCCCTGTCGGTCATGCCAGCCTCAGTCTCGCGACCGCGCCCGTAGTCTGCCCCTAGCCTGAGTCCGCAAGCTCCCTCAAATATTATAGAATCGGCTCTGTATATAGAATTTCTTTCTGAGCCATTACTTCCGAAGCATGCGCTGGTCGTCTTGGCGGGGGAGCTTTGGACTGGTAAATCGTCGCTGACTCTGCATGTCGCGCACGAGGTTGTGTGTGAGGGAGTCTATCGGTGAAGTTCTCCTGCCAGCGCGCCAAGGTTCTCTTGATCGATGAGAAAACCACCGCCTACCTGCTTAAGGAACGGGTAGAGGAGCTGCGGTTGAACCCTTTGGAGAACAGCAGAATCGCTGACTAGAGCGGCGCACGTGTGCTTTTAATTCGTCACTTGAGGAAAGGTTCGCTGTATCAGACTCACGAGGTAGACGAGCTGTCGGGGACAAGCATTTTTGACTGCGGTCTCCGACATCGTTATACTGTTACAGCATGAACGAGGATAGCCCATTCGGCTGCTTAAAGTAATTAAGAACAGGGTTTCTCCGGCCGGGCCGGCTTTCATAATATAACAGCTTCACGGTTGTGAGCGATGTCGCGGCGTCTATTGGCTTGTATAATATTGTCTGGTTTGTATAATATTGTATAGGCTTGTAGAACGTTGTATAATTTTCACAATTCGCAGAGTATTGTCGCACATGTTTATTAACTACCCAAATTATAGACTTTCTGCTGAGTGGACATGCAGGCCGCCGAAAGCGTCTCCCTGCTAATGCCGATCAGCGCGCTCGGAATATACTTGCATGCACTATTCGTCACCATCACTTTGGGTTTCCCATTCGTCATAGGGGCGCTCCTGTATAAGTGGTGGAGGACGCGCGACGAGGATTACTACAAGGCGGCTAGGACGGCGACAGGCGTCCTGGCCGTTAACTTCGCTTTAGGGGCCATAACGGGCACGCTCGTGGAGTTCGGCCTAGTTCAAGCCTGGCCGGGCACGATATACGCTATAGCGACCGTTGCCTTCGTCCCCTTAGCAGCGGAGCTGGTGGCTTTCATCGGCGAAATTGTCTTTCTCGTCGCGTTCATAGTTACTCTTCGGCGGGTGAAGCCCTGGCTAAGCATCGCGCTCTTGAGCGGTTACTTCGCCTTCGCAGCCTTCTCTGGGGCCTTGATAACGATGGTGAACAGCTGGATTAACGTCCCTTGGGGGACTGGGGCCCTCGCCTCCGTCCTCTATCCCTATCTCCCGGAGTATGGGCCTACGGCCTTCGACACCGCCGTCCTAGTCAAGGTCAAGCTGGCTCTCGTAGATAGCCTGCTATCGGTTGGAACAGCTTCTCAGATTCTTCAGAGCCCTGAAGTGGCTCGAGCCGTCGGCATCAGCCTTAACGACCCGTTCGTAGCGCTCTACTCACCTTACGCATTAGTCAGTGTCCTCCACAACGTGACCGCCGCGGTGATCATTGGAATTGCCATCGCTTCCGCAGCCCTATCCTACATGCACTTCCGGGCCGGAGAGCAGAGATACGTTAAGATCCTGAGGCCTTTCCTCCCGATCCTTCTGATTCTGCTCGTTATCCAACCTATTGTTTTCGGCGACCTAATGGGTAAGTCCGTTGCGGAGTTCATGCCGACGAAATTCGCCTTGATGGAGGGCGCGGCCACGACGACCCAGAACCCCCTACTAGGATTCCTAGCCTACGGCGACCCCTCCAGACCCATACTCGGGTTCGACGCCTTCCGCAGAGAATGCGAAGCTCATGGCGATACCACCGTCGGTAAAGTCGCCTCAGCGGTAGTTCCAGGATACAAACCCGGCCCCTCCAGCAACGTCAAGCTTAGAGACCTCTGCCTTCGGGACTTGGCGGCGGCCGAGGGCCGGCTCAAACTGGTTAACGGGGCTTATTACGCTAAGATAGGGGCAGGTGTGACGGCTCTGGCCTCGGTGGTGGCCCTGACGTCCTCGGTCTTCAACCTCGGCCCACTCTCTAGAATCGTTTCTGTGATGTTCGGCCGTCTGGGCGCGAGGCGACTAATTTTCATCTTTGCCCTTCTGACCCTTCTCGGCTCCGTGCTTTCGGCCTCCTTGGGCTGGTTCGTGAGGGAGGTGGGTCGGAAGCCTTGGACAGTCTACGGCCTGCTTTATCCGGAGGAGCTCGTGACGCCCGCAGAAGTCTCAGCCGCGACCATGGCCGCCTTCACGACGCTTTTCACGGCCATGTCCATAGCAGGTGTCGTCGGCATGTATCTCGTGGCTACGAGGCCGCTGGAGTTCGTCAGGCTTCTGAGAAGGGGGGCGGGTGTTGAGGAATGAACGCGACGGAATTCCTGGGATTTTACATCCTCGGCATCGCCGTCCTCGTCCACGTAGCGTTCGTCAACATCACGATAGGGACCGGCTGGATATCTGCCATGGCGCGGTTCCTGGCCTGGCGTAGAGAGGATCCCTCGCTCGAGATAATGTCGCGCCGGGTCTTCAAAATACTCGTCGTCCACGAACTCTTCAGCGGTGTCTGGGGGACGATCATAACGGTCATATTGGCAGGCTTCTTCCCCACGTTGTTAGCAATCGCCACGGACGTGATTTTTTATCCCCTACTCATAGCACTGGCCGCCATAATAGTCAGGATTCCGAGCATAGCCCTCTTCTGGTATACTTGGGGGAAGCTTCAGCCGAGCGTACATTCGGCCCTCGGATTCGTCATGGCCCTATCGGGATTCGCCGTCCCGATGGGCTTCAGATACGTTTTCTCGGAGATAACCTACCCGCACGGTGTGGGAACGGCCCTTGGGGGCTCGCCGGACATCGCGAGGCTCGCTGTCTTCTACAACCCGCTCTACCCGCCCCTGATACTCCACACGTGGATGGGAGCCATGTCCGTTGGGGGCTTCGTCACAGCGTCCTTCTTCGCGATCAAGGGCAACACGTCGCCGAAGTTCCTCTGGATAGGTCTGTGGCATGGAGTCCTTTTCCTCGCAGTCCAGCCGCTCGTCGGGCTCTGGTATCTCCTGACTCTCGGAGGAAAGGCGCCCGTACTCTACGACAACGTTTTGGGCACAGCTAAATCCACGGTCAATCTGCTGCCCATGTTCATCGCTAAGCTTCTCGTCATAGCAGCCCTAGCCGCCCTCTCATACCGGGTCTGGCGTACTGTCAGGCGCGGGGCTGGGGAGGCGCCGAGATACGCGCTAGCGCTCGGCCCCCTCGCGGTCCTCACCGCCCTCCTCGGCGAATACATGAACGACGGCGGGAGGTCTCCGTACCTCGTCCTGCTAGGAGAGACGGGCCTACCTCCGGCCGCCTTCACCAACATCTACATCCAGATTCCCTGGCCCCTCGTCTTCGCCATACTCGCGGTCCTCGTCGTCTTCCTCTTCGGGTTCATGGTGACGGTCTACTACGCCCTGAACAAGCGATTCCTAGAAGACCTGCCGGAGGCTTAGCCTCCCTCAAAGAGGCCGACAAGCCGCAACACCCACCCTACTCCCTGCGACAGACCCACCGGGAGGCCTCCGGCCCCACGCAACGAAGAGGGAGCGGGGACGAGTAAGAAACCCCAGCTCTTCACGATGCCCCTCTTAGGACCACAACAAAGGAACGACCTGGTGTTGGGTCAACGGAGCCGCTCAGAAGTCCTCCTTGATGATCGTCTTCCTGTTGTTGGCCTGGCACCTCTTCACCGCCTTCTGCACCGCCTCCTTCACGAGCTCGTTGAGCCCCTCGAGGGCGTCCTCCCTCAGCCTCATCCCCTCCGGGAGCAGCTCCCTGACCTTCGTCTCCACCACCAGCGAGTCCCGTGGCAACTCCGTTCGGTAGGTCACGCGAGGCTCACAATTTATGCGTTTAAGCCGGAAAAGACGGGATAGGCGGACCGATATTACCCAAAAAACACGGAGATCGGGTCGGGTTAGGCGAAGCGCCTCAGGACCCTCTCGAGGGCCTCCCTGTCCGAGAGGACCGCGTAGAGGACCCTGTCGGCCAACTCCCGCATCGTGAGGCCCCTCTCGATCGCCTGGCGCTTCAGCATCCCGTGGGTGTCCCTCCTGACGTAAATGACCTCCCAGTGCTCGTCCCTGTCGGTCATGCCAGCCTCAGTCTCGCGACCGCCCTCGGCTCCGCGACCTTCGCCGCGACGTGCATGTAGGCGTCTATCCCCGTCAGCGTGGTGCTGACCTCGACCGGCTCGACGATCAGGCTCTGGTAGACGACGCCGACCAGCGACCTCTCCGGGTTCACCAGGAGGACCTTGTCCCTCGGGACGACCGAAGTTACGTGGAAGTCGATCCCGACCGTCGACCTAGACTGCATCCCGGTGGTCTTGTCGAGGGACTCGCCGAACATCAGGCTGTCGACGAACTTCTGGTCCTTCAGGAGGTCGTTGTACCTCGCCGGGTGGAGGAAGCACCTGTAGCTGCCGTAGGAGGGCGTGAGGTCCGAGCCGTCGATCGCCGCGCGGAGGTCCAGCAGGTGGTCGAGCTTCAGGGGACCCGCGACCGTCGCGTCCTCGGCGACCTCTGAGGACCTGAGGCCCTCGTAGAGGCCGTAGACGTGCTCGGTGGCCTTGACCATGATGGCCTCCCCGACGCTCCTCGTGTAGGCCTCAACGACCTGCCAGTTGGCGGAGTTGAGGAAGCTCACGTCCCAGAGGATCCTGGCCCTGATCCTGCGTCCGTCGGCGTCAAGGTCCGTGTCGATCTCGAGGTACCTCGGCGGAGTCGAGACGTCGGGCGTGACCGCTCCCTTCGCGTCGAAGAGCGCCTGGACTTTCGGGACGACCGGGACCTTCACCTTGGCCTCCCTGACCTCGTACCAAGTCCCCATCGCCCTCCAGACCTGCTTCGGGTAAGCCGCGTCGACCACCTGCCTCACGACCTCCGCGACCGCTCCCGCGTCGCTCCCCGTCAGCGCGTGCTTGGCCCAGTACTGGACGAACTTGTTGCCCGCGGCCCTCTTCGGGATGTGACTGAGGACCTGGGAGTCCACGTCGAGCATCGAGTAGCACCTCCTGCTCAGCAGCGCCGGGTAGACCGCCGCTAGCTCCTCGAGTTTGGACTTGAGCTCCTCGATCAAACCAGCACCACCCTGATCTCCTCGCCCGGAGACTGAGCTTCGTCGAGCGATATCCCTGAGACGCTCCTCGTCTCCCTCTCGACCGCGTCGGAGCTCGAGGCCGAGTAAGCCTGGGGGTGCGAGGGCTCTCCCACCTGTACGAACCCTCCGGCCCCGGCCGCGACAAGTCCGCCCCTCCTTATCTGCGAGGCGGCCCTGGCCCTGACCACGTTCCCAACGAAGACGACCGCCCTCGTCCCCCTCTCGCCCGGCCTGAGCTCCTGGCCCTCTGCGAAGACCGCGACCGCCCTCCGGCCTCCTTCCGTCGACGGGACCAGCGACCCGTCCTCCTCGCTGACCACCAGCGGCTCGCCTCCCCTCAGCGCGTTCCCCGACGGGTTCCTCACGACGTAGCTCGCCACCTCTCCTGCCCTCCAGAGCAGGGTTCCTGCCCTTCCGATCCCTTCAGGTGCAGGCACGACACGACACCTCCTTCGCGCCCGAGGAGTTCGACCTCGGGCTCTTCGAGAGGTGATCCCTGAGGAGCCTGAGCGCGGCCGCGAGCCGGGCGCCGCTGACCCTCGGGCCCTCGGGCGCCGGGAGGAGGCCGAGGACGTACGAGTGACCGCACGAGCCGACCTCCCTCTCGAGCCTCCTCGCGACCTCCCTCAGGAAGTACGCGGGGACCTGGCGCGGGACCTCGAACTCGAGGGCCCTCAGGAACTCCGAGTGGTCGCAGGGCTCCGGCGGGTCGGGCCGGGACGCGATCGCGGCCGAGGGCGGGTGAAGTCCGGCGAGCCCTGTGAGGGAGAAGACCGCGGGCCCGAGGGCCCCTTGTGACTCGGAGGAAAGCGGCTCGACGCCCGTCCCCTCGAACGCGGGCTCCAACTCCAGGCAGAGCGAGAGGGCACTGAAGTGTACGCCCCTCCTCTCGCAGACGGTGCCGGAGTCGGTCGCCCTGCAGGACTCGCTCCTCGCCCACTCGACGACGCTCGCGCCCCTGAAGGCCCCCGAGAGGGCCAGCGCGTGGACCCTGGGCTCCTCGAGGGCCACCACTGCCTCGAGCCGGTCGTCCTCGGCCTCCGCGTCGAGGACCGTCCCGGCCCACCTGGTCACGTCGATCCCCCACTTCCCGGCGTAGGCGTCGGCGACCTCGGGGAAGAGGAGCGCGATCGGCGTCGGGAAGAGCAGGTGGTCGACGTCGACGGGCTTCAGGGCGAGCGTCCTCGCGGCCCTCACGAGCTCCTCTCCGGAGATGAAGTAGGAGGGCTCTCCCCTGCTCCTCCCGGCCCTGACCGCGACGACCCTGACGACCCTCCCGTGGTGCGCGCCCGGAGAGACCCAGCTGAAGGAGTGCGAGGCGGCCTGCGGCCTCCGGCTTTCGGAGGACGTCACCAGCTCCGCCAGCTCCCTCGCCTTCGACCTCGCCTCGGGGCTCTCGTGGCCCCTCGTGGCGACCAGCCTCAGCAGCTCGGCCCTCAGCTCGCTCACGCCCTTGGAGCTCACGTCACCACCCCCGCTCCCTCAGGACGCCCCCGGAGAGGCAGTAGGTCCTCGGGGAGGACCTGGCCTGGCCTCCTTGGAGCCTCCAGCCCGCGAGCCTGAGCATCTCCCTCGCCTCCTCGATCGAGATGATGGGAGGGTTCCGGTCGTCGCCCCTCGCGGCCGCTATGACGTCCTTCACGTCCCACGAAGGTGCCTGCGGCTCGCCGAAGACCAGCCTCACGCCCGAGGGCCCCGGGTCGATCCCGTGCTGCCTGAGGACCACCGAGATCATCTCCTCGTACTGGGAGCTGAGGAAGTCCCTAAGGAGGGCGACCTCGGGCTCGAGC
This sequence comes from Candidatus Caldarchaeales archaeon, assembly GCA_039630085.1. GTDB lineage: Archaea > Thermoproteota > Nitrososphaeria_A > Caldarchaeales > Calditenuaceae > Calditenuis. Next base: position 20,522 of record JBCNVM010000013.1, on the reverse strand, counting down.
GTCTCGATCGCGGCCTGGGCGCTGGCGTAGGTGAACCCCGTGTAGGTGATCAGCCTGATCAGCGGGTTCCTGAGGCCGGTGACGACCTGCCTGTCGAGGTGCTCGATCAGCTCGTAGAACCTGGTCCTCGAGTCGACCTTCACCTCCAGCTGCTTGACGTCGAAGTCCACGACGAGGTCCTGTCCGACCATCGCCTGTTCGTAGGCCTCCTTGAAGGAGTCCCTCGCCGCCCTCGGGACGACGAAGACGCTCCTCTGCGGGTACTTCTCGACGAGGACCCTCGCGGCGTTGTCGATCCTCTCCTTGACCTCCAGGAGCGGCGGCCTCCTCACGGTCCTCCCCCTCACCGGGTAGCCGACGCCCGGCCTCGCGAGGTGGTTGACGAGGCCCTCCCCGAAGGCGCCCTCGTCGACAGGGTTGAACCTGAAGTGCCAGACCTCCTCCGCGTCCAGCTCTACCGTCCTCCCGTGCCAGCTCAGGACGTACTTCAGGGGCCTGCCGTCGGGCCCCCGGACAACGGACCTGACGCTCGAGAGCGGGACGTAATGGATCGTGTTGACCCTTCCCCTGGGGACCAAGTTGAGGAAGGCGTTGCCGCTGAGGACGACGTCCCTCGCGACCTTCATGTGGACCTCGAGGAACCTGTTCCTCCTCAGGAACGAGTCGACGACCCTGAGGAGCTCCCCGTCCTCGCCGACAAGGTAGTACCTCGCGCCTATCCTGGCGACTATCGAGTCAACCGCGAACTTGACGTAGCTGTCCCTCCTGTACCATTCGACGAGTAGACCGAAGTCCGGGTCCGAGTGCTCCCTGAGGTGGTAATCGACGGACCCGATCACGCACGCCTGAGGAGAGATCGCCGCCGACCCGTCACGACTCGCCGCGGCCCTCGCTAGCGCCTTCATCACCCGCGCCAGCACGCCCGCAGCTCTTAGCGAGAGGAATTCACTCTTCTGCCAAAACTAGTAGATCTAACACTGCTGGGGTTACGATAACGACTACACCTGCGTGACGTGCATAATACCGGGCGAACGCACCACGTCGCTCGCGCTCGTACCGATATGTGGTGTCGGTGAGGCGGGAGAGCGTGCCCGGCTACCACGTGACGATCTACATCGACGAGGAGCTGCTGATGAGGATCGAGGAGATGAGGGGCGACGTCCCGAGGAGCAGGTACATCGCGAAGCTGATCAAATTGGGCCTCGCGGCGATGGAGGAGTCGGAGAGGAGGGCCGCACGCGCGCCGTTTTACAGGTGAAGTGCGTCACGGTGACTGTGGCACAGTCCAGAAATTCCTTCCGTCGGGCGGTCAGGGCCGATGAGGTACGTAGGGATCGGGAGGGAGTCGACGCAGGGGAACCCCGTCGCGCCGCAGGTCTTCATCGACCCGAGGAGGTTCGACGTGAGGCCGGTGTTTGAGGAGAGGGCTATCGAGACCGTCGCGAGCAGGTTCCCGAGGCTGAGGCACTTGGGCGGCCTGAGGGTCGAGGGCGAGGTCGAGGGGCTCTTCGGCCCGGACGCGTTCTCGATGCTGGCGCTGGCGATGACGCTCGGGAGGGTCGACTCGACGGGCTCCGACGGCTACTTCGTCCACTCCTTCGTTCCAGTCGAGAGGTGGGAGAGCTTCCCTACCTTCACGGTCGAGCTCAGGGACGAAGGGGTCACGAGGGTAGTCGCGGGGGCCTTCGGGAACTCGATGGAGCTTAGCCTGAGGCCCGACGAGCCGGCGACCGCGTCGCTGGAGTTCCTCGGGCTGAACGAGCTGCCCGGAAGCCCCAGGTCCCCGAGCTTCTCGAGGGTCCACCCGGTGAGGCCCGAGGACGTCGTCTGCCTGATAGGTGGAGAGCAGGTCGAGCTGGAGGAGCTGACGCTGAGGCTCGAGAACGACCTCTCCTCGGACCACTACGTCATCGGGTCGAGGACGCTCAGGAGGCACGAGCTCGGAGGGCTCAGCGTGACGGGCACGTTCTCAGGGAGGTTCGGGAGCAGGGCGCACCTCGACAGGTTCCTCTCAGGCCAGGAGACATCGATCTCGGTCAGGATGAGGAGCGGCTCGGTCGCGCAGGGCATCGACAGGGAGGTGGTCGTGGAGCTCCCGAGGGTCTGCTACTCCTCTTGGAGCTGCGAGGTGGTGCCCTCCGAGAGGTCGGTCCAGGAGGTCGAGTTCAGGGCGCTCGCGACCCCTCAGGGCGAGCCTCCCGTGAGGTTCAGGGTCCAGACCGAGGAGCAGCTGCCGGGGTGACGCCTTGCCCTTCAGTGTCGAGGCCAACGGCAGGTCCTACGCTGTTAGGCTGAGGGCGAAGGCCTGGCCTCACCTCCAGACGCTCGCGAGGGCGCTGACCGATGCCCCGCCCAGCGACGACAGGATCGAGCTCGCGGAGAGGAAGGTCCTCGAGATATGCGTCGAGCCCTACCCCGAGGGCGACGAGGACGTAGTCCTGGCCAAGGTGATGGCGCTCTACGCGTCGCTGATGAGGGAGGCGGCCGCGAGCTTTCGGGAGGCAGGAGATGCTCGCGCTCGGAAGGGTGGCGGAGAGGTTCGGGAGGAGGCCCTCTGAGATGCTGAGGGGCAGGCTGGAGGACCTCGTGCTGGACCTTCTGGTGGCCCGCGAGCTCTCCCTGGACGACCGGAGGAGGTGGAGGGAGCTACGGAGGTGAGGGTCAGGGGCCTTGAGAAGGCCCTGAGGTCGCTGGACCCGAGGGCCGTCGCGGATGCGGAGGAGAGGCTGCTGGAATCGCTCGCGAGGATCACCGCGTCTAAGGCCGCTCAGTACGCCCCTAAGAGGACCGGGAGGCTGGCGGCGAGCATCTCGGCGAGAAGGTTGGGCGCGATGAGGTTCTCGGTGACTCCGGGCGCGAGCTACTGGCCCTACGTCGAGTTCGGCGTCAGGCCCTTCAGGCTCGGGGCTCCGGTCTACGTAAGCGGCCTGGGCTTCAGGTTCGTCGACGTCCATCCCGGTATCAGGCCGCACCGGTTCCTGGGGAGGGCCGCCGGAGAGTCCCTGCGCGGTCTCCGCGAGCTGGCGAGGTCGCTGCTCCGTGAGCGAGGCGTATAGGATAGGAATAGAGTTCGTTGGGAGGGACGACGCCACCGACGAGATCGCGTCGGTCTCGGAGGAGCTGAGGAGGCTCGGCGAGGCCAACGAGGAGGTGGTCGCGAGGGCGAAGGAGGTCGTCAGGCAGTCGAGGGAGCAGAAGGCGGTCCTCAGGGCGGTCCAGGAGGAGTCGCAGGTCTTCGGGGAGAGGGCGCAGTTCGTCGCGAGGCAGCTGGGCGAGGTCGCGGGGCTCGGCGAGTCGGTCTCGAGGGTCATCACGGCCCTCGACGCCTCGATGACGAGGCTCCACGCCGCCCAGCTCGTCCTCGCCTCGGCCCAAGAGAGGCAGGCGTCCCTGCTGAGGGAGCTCAACGCCGAGTTCGGGATACAGGCCTCCACGGCCGAGGAGGCTGCGCGGGCGCTGAGGGAGATGATCGGCGCGAAGGAGGCGAGCGGGCCCGCCGCGGAGAGGCTGAGGGAGGCCCTGAGTAGCGTCGAGGAGGTCCAGAGGCAGCTCCAGAAGGCGAGCGGCGACGTCGAGGCCTCGATGAGGAGCTTTCAGGCGCAGCTGTTCGCGGTCGGCCTGAGCTCGGTCGAGCTGGTCCCGAAGTTCATGTCGGTCGTGAACGGGCTCTCGGCGGTCGCGGCGCTCTCGCCCACCCTGAGCTCCGCGCTCGGCGCGGTGAAGGCGGCCTTCGCGGCGCTCTACGCTTCCATGGGCCCGATCGGCCTGGCCCTGGTCGGGATTGGGACGGCCGCGGCCCTGATCGCCGCCAATTGGGAGAAGGTGACCCCAGTCTTCGAGGGCGTCGCCTCCGCGGTGAGCTCCGCGCTGGGCCCGGCGCTCGAGTGGCTGCTGAACGACGTGCTCGCGCCGATCGGATCGTTCCTCGGCTCCGTCCTCTCGGTCGTCCTCGAGTGGCTGCTCGGTCAGGTCAGGACGTTCGCCGCGATCGCGGAGGCGCTCTCGGCGGCGCTGAGCTGGCTGTGGAAGAACGCGCTCGAGCCCCTGGCCGCGTTCCTGATCGGACAGCTCGTGAGCTCCTTCACCACAGCCTCCAAGTTCGTGGAGGCCGCGACCTCGACGTTTAACAGGCTCGGGGAGACGGCGTCGTGGGTCTGGAACAGCGTCCTGGTGCCGTTGGTCGGGTTCGTCGCCGGGCAGGCGGTCTCCGCGGTGAGGGCCTTCGGCGAGGCGCTCGGGTGGCTCTCCGAGGCCGCGTCGAGGACATTCTCCGCCATTCACGGCGCCGCCGAGTCGCTCCTGAGGCCCGTTCTGGACTTGATCAACTCAATAGTCTCGGGGATCCGCTCGGCGTTCGAGTGGCTCCACAACCAGCTCGTGGGCAGGTCGATCGTCCCTGAGATGTGGACCGAGGTGGTCAGGTGGACGGAGTGGGGACAGTCCGAGACGCTCCAGGCCGTCGAGAGGCTGATCTCCTCTCTCGGGGGGCTCGGGCCGGGGCCTTCCAGGCCGATAACCCTGAACGTCACCCTCAACGTCAACGCCGGTTCGGTCGGCGAACTCGACTGGGACGTCGTCGCGGAGAGGGTCAGCAGGGCGATGCTCCGCAGGATGAGGGGCGCGGGACCCCTCTGACGCGGCCGCGAGCCGTTTATCTCCGGGCTGACCCGACGGCCGACGGATGGCCCAGCGTCCCGAAGAGCTGATCAGGTGCTTCGCGGCGGTCGACGTCTTCACGCCCGAGATAACCAGGACGATCTCGAACGTCGGGAGGGAGCTGATCGAGGCCGGGCTGATCGCGAAGCAGGTGGACCCGGAGACGCTCCACGTGACGCTCCAGTTCTTCGGCGAGCAGCCCAAGGAGGTCGTCGAGAGGCTGAAGGAGGAGCTCTCGGGGATCAGGTTCAGGCCCTTCACCGTCAGGCTCTCCGGGGTCGGCTACTTCCCCGGCGGCGGGAGGATCAACGTCGTCTGGGTGGGCGTGCAGGACCCGAGCGGCGAGATGCACGGCCTCCAGAGGGCGGTCGTCGAGAGGGCCTCCAAGCTGGGCCTCAGGCCCGACAAGGAGTTCGCGCCCCACATCACGATCCTGAGGGTCAAGGGCGTCAGCAACAGGCCCAGGGTCCTCCAGGCGATCGAGAGGCTCTCGGCCGTCGAGGTGGGCGAGGTCCGAGTCGACAGGTTCAAGCTGAAGAGGAGCGTCCTGAGGCCCGAAGGCCCTCTCTATTCGGACCTGCTCGTCGTGAGGTCCTCGGAGGGCTGAGTCATATCGGGACCCTGTAGAGGCTCATCGAGTTCAGCGTCACCGAGATCGAGCTCATCGCCATCGCTATCGCCGCGTAGACCGGGTTGAGGAGGAAGCCCAGAGGGTAGAGGACGCCCGCGGCGACGGGGATGAGGGCGACGTTGTGCGCGAAGGCCCAGAAGAGGTTCTGCTTGATCTTCCTGACGGTGACCCTGCTGAGGTCGATCGCCCTCACGGCGTCCCTCAGGTCGTTGCCGAGGAGGACGAGGCTTCCTGCCTGCTTCGCGAGGTCTGTCCCGGAGCCCATCGAGATCCCGACGTCCGCCTCGACCAGCGCCGGAGCGTCGTTGATCCCGTCCCCGACCATCACCACCACCTCCCCGGACCTCCGCAGCTCCCTGACGAACTCGGCCTTCTGGTGCGGGAGGAGGGAGGCCCTGAACTCCTCGATACCGACGAGGTCCGCGACCGCCCTCGCGGTCTCCTCGCTGTCTCCCGTGAGCATCAGGACCCTCATCCCCCTAGACTTCAGGGACTCGACGACCTCGCGGGCCTCGTCCCTCGGAACGTCGAGGAGCCCTATCGCGCCGACCGCCCTCCCTTCCAGGCCGACCGCGACCGCCGTGAGACCCGAGGCCTGCATCTCCCCGATGACGTCCCTCAGCTCCTCCTGGACCTTGACGCCCTCCGACTCGAGGAAGGCTACGCTCCCCACCCTGACCGTGGAGCCGTCCAGCCTCGCGACCACGCCCCTCCCCGCGACGACGCCCCCCTCCTTCAGCTCGACGGGCTCGACGTCCCTTGACATCGCGTGCTCGAGGACCGCCTGCGCGATCGGGTGGTTGGACGCGGACTCCGCCGAGGCGGCGAGCCTCAGGACCTCCTCCTCTCCGAACCCCTCGGCGGCGACGACCCTCACGACCCTCGGCCTGCCCTTGGTCAGCGTCCCCGTCTTGTCGAAGACAGCCACGGTCGCCCTCCTCAGCGACTCGAGCGCCTCTCCGGACCTGATCAGGATCCCCCTCCTCGCGGCCCTCCCGGCGCTGACCATGATCGCCGCGGGCGTCGCGATCCCGAGGGCGCAGGGGCAGGCGATGATCAGCACCGAGACCGCGATCAACATCGAGAAGCTGAACGGCATCCCCGCGACCAGACCCCAGTAGGCCGAAGCCCCGAGCGCGACGAGGACCACCACCGGGACGAAGACCGAGGCGACCCTGTCGGCGAGCCGCTGGAGCGGGACCCTCGAGAGTATCGCCTCCTGGACCGTCCTGAGGACCTGCGAGAGCGTCGTGTCCTGGCCCGTCCTGATGGCCCTCACCCGGATCATCCCCGTGATGTTGACCGTTCCCGCGATGACCTCGTCTCCGATCTTCTTCTCGACGGGCGCGCTCTCGCCGGTCATCGAAGACTGGTCGACGCTGGTCGAGCCCTCGACGACGACGCCGTCGACCGGTATCCTCTCCCCGGGCCGAACCACCACCAGCTCGCCGACTCCGACCTCCTCGGCCGGGACCGAGACCTCCTGACCTTCCCTGACCACGACCGCCCTGTCGGGGTGGAGCTCGTAGAGCGACCTGACCGCCTCCTCGGCCCTGACCCTGACCCGGTGCTCGAGGGTCCTTCCCAGCAGGATGAAGCCCACGATCAGCGACGACTCGAGGAAGTAGTACCTGTGCTCTCCGGGAGGAGGCTGGACCAGCTGGGGGACGAGCCCGAAGTCCTGGAGCGCGACGAGGGCGCTGTAGGCCCACGCGGTCGTGGTCCCGATCGCGATCAGGCTGTCCATGTTCGCCTGCTTGGACCTCAGCGCGTCGATCAGACCCCTGTAGAATCTGAGGCCCGCGACGAACTGGACCGGCGTCGCGAGGAGGAGTAGGAGGAGGCCCGTCGAGTGGTGGTCCGGAATGGGCCCGAGGAGCTCGAGGAGGCCGATGATGGCGCCCGAGGACAGGCTGAATGCGACGAGGGCCCTCAACCTCCTCAGCTCGATCTCCGGCTCGAGGAACTGGAGCATGCAGGACCTGCTGCAGAAGTGGTAGAGTACCCCTCCGCGCTCGACACTGAACTCGGACTCCCGCTCGTCGACGTACATCCCGCAGACGACGTCCCTCGCCATCCGTCCCCGAGGAACCGGGTCACCGTTATAAGCCGATCACGACGATTCGGCGGCGTATGGTCGGCGTGAGGAGGCAGGCCGCGCTGACCGCGCTGATCACCGTGGTCGCGTACACGGTCCTGACCTACCTCCTGCTGTCGCCCAGGGAGCCCGGCGGAGGTGGAACGCTCGTGGAGGTCCTGCCCCACGCGATCGCCGCGGTCAACCTCGCGGGCTTCCTGTCGCTCCAGTTGGGCTTCAGGGCGATTAGGAAGGGAGACGTGAGGTCCCACAAGGCCTTCATGCTGGCGAGCTTCGTCCTGATCACCGCGTTCCTTGTGATGTACGTCTCGAGGCTATTCCTAGGGGGAGTGGAGGTCTACAGGGGCCCAGAGCTCCTGAGGAACTTCGTCTACCTCCCGGTCCTCACGGTCCACCTGGCGCTCTCGATCGTCTCGGTGCCGCTGGTCCTCTTCAACATCCTGACTGGAGGTACGCTGCCGGTCGCCGCGATCTCCGGGACGCCCCACGCGAGGGTTGGGAGGGTGGCTTACGTCGCCTGGTCGGTCAGCCTGGCCCTAGGGGTCGTGGTCTACGTCTTCCTGAGGTTCCTGAACGTCCCTGAGCACTAGGCCTCCGACGCCTCGCAGAGCGCCCTGTAGTCGGACTCCTCCAGCCTCCACCCGGAAGCTCCGGCGTTCTCCTCCAGGTGCCTCCTTGAGACGGCCTTCGGTATCGCGATGACTTCATCATGGTGGATGACCCAGTTGAGGGCCACCTGGACCGGCGTGACGCCGTACTTCCTCGCGACCCTCGAGAGCTCCCTGCCGAGCCTCGTCCCCCTCTCGACCTCCGCAGGTATCCTGCCTTGGGCCAAGGGGCTGTAAGCCGTGACGGTAATCCCCTCCCTCCTGCAGTAGGGGAGCAGTTCCCGCTCGATCGACCTGTTGAGGAGGTTGTACTCGACCTGGTTCGCGACGACGTCCGTCACCGAGAGGCAGCTCCTCGCCTCCTCCAGCAGCTCGACCGAGAAGTTGCTGACGCCGACGTGCATTATCTTCCCGTCCTTGTACACCCTCTCGAGGGCCCTCATCGACTCCTTCAGAGGGACCTCCTCGGACGGCCAGTGTATCATGTAGAGGTCGACGTACTTCAGCCCCAGTCGCTTCAGGCTCATCTCGCACGACCTCAGGACCTGTTCGTACCTCAGGTTGGTCGGCCAGACCTTGGTCGCCACGAAGACCTCTTCCCTCGGGATGTCCCTGATCGCCTCGCCCACGAGCTCCTCCGAGTGGCCGCCGCCGTACATCTCCGCGGTGTCGATGTGGGTCATCCCCAGCTGGACCGCGTACCTGATCGCCTCGACGCACTCCCTGTCCCTGCTGGTGTCAGGTCTTGGTCCTCCGCCCATCCTCCATGTCCCGAGCCCGATCTCCGCGACGAGCTCGGAGGTCCTGCCGAGCCTCCTCTTCAGCACCGCCACCCCGGCCACCTCACTCGTACTTCAGGGCCCTGACGGGGTCTATCCTCGAGGCCCTCCAGGCCGGGTAAAGGCCGCTGAGGATCCCGACCAGCGCGCCGATGCCCATCGCGAGCGGAATCCACTCGGGCCTGATCACGACCGGGAGCTGGACGGCGACGAACGGCCCCGAGTTCAGGAAGAGGACGCCGAGCGCCACCCCGAGCGGCACGGCCATGAGGGCGCCTATCACGCCGATCAGCGAGGCCTCGAAGAGGAACATGTTGAGGACGTCCCGCCGCTTCGCGCCTATCGCCCTCAGGACTCCGATCTCCTTCGTCCGCTCGGTGACGTTGACCAGCATGATGTTGGCGATCCCGATCGACCCGACCAGCAGCGCGAAGGACCCTATCTGCAGGACGAAGCCCGCGAAGAGCTGGATCTGCTCCCTGAGGAACCTGACGACCTCGCCCGCCGAGATGGTGATGAACTCTAGGTTCGGGACGTCCCGCCTCCTGAACCTCTCCGCATCGGAGCCGGTCCTGAAGTACTCGAGGACCCTCTCCTTGACCTCCTCGAGCTCCGCGACCGAGTTGACCCTGACCCCGAGGACCCTGTAGACCCTCTGGACTCCGGCACCCGGCACCGGGCGCTCGACGTCGTAGTAGTGGTCGAGGCTCAGGTAGGCCGCGTTCTGGAAGACGAACGGTATGTCCTTGAGTATCCCGACGATCCTAGCCTGCACGGACCTCCTCACGCCCTCCTCGACGAAGCTGAGCTCGACGGTCCTCCCCAGGACCAGGTCGAGCCTCTCCTCGTCCCCGATCTCCTTCGCGATCCTCCTCGCGATGTCGTAGGTCACGACGGTCTCGAACTCGTTCCTGAAGGCCCTGCCCATGTGGAGCTGGTTGGGGGTGAAGGCGTTCGGCGTGCTGGCGACTATCCTGAAGCCCACCAGTCCCGTGGAGATAACCTTCCCCTTGAACCTGATCGGGCTCGTCAGGTCGGGCTGGAGGTCTCCGAGCGTGTAGACGTCCTTGACACCCGGGATCCTGCCGACGACCGTCATGTCCTTCTGGGTGATCATGGGGGTCTGATGGATGTAGAAGCCCATCGCCCCGACCCCCGACCTGACCTCGCCGACGGTCACCGTAAAGGCGTCCGGCGCGAAGAGGTCCGTGAACCTCGAGATGAAGTAGGTCTCCACGCTCGAGGACATCATCACGACCGTGATCACCGTCGCGACCCCGAAGATCACCCCGAGGGTCGTGAGGATCGACCTGAACTTGTGCGCGGAGACGTTCGACCAGGCCACCAAGAAGAGCTCCCTCGCCCTCAAGCCCTCCGCCGACCGCCTAGGGTACGGGCGAGTTAAAAGGACTGATCCAGGAATTGGGTCAGAAGAGGCCGAGGACCCTGCCCAGCAGGAAGATCACTAGCACCAGGACGCCGAGGGCGATGCTCGCGACGTTGACGTTGCTGCTCCCCGTCTGGATGTACCTGAAGGCCTGGACGAAGTAGACGAAGGCCTTCGCGGAGGAGTAATTGAGCCCGTCTATCACCCGCTCCTCGAGGTTCCTCCTGACCCAAGAGGAGAGCCTGATGAAGCCCGCGACGAAGACCAGCTCGAAGGCCTGGTCGATGTAGTAGCGGTTCACGAGCAGCCTGTGCACGGGCCTCAGCGCGCCCTCCCTCACGCTCGTCGGATCCATCCTCCCCGAGAAGTAGAACAGGTAGGAGACTCCGAACCCGGTCACCAGGACTGCCGCGGAGACTACGTACGCCAGCGGATCGACCTTGATGTGCTCGACGCCCAGGTAGTGGAGGAACTCCTCCTCCAGCGGTGGAAGTCCAAGAACGGCCGCGAGGGCCGCGAGCACCACCAGCGGGACCGTCATGACCCTCGGCGACTCGTGCAGGCCTCCGTGGCCGTCGGCGTGGGCGTGCGGCGGCAGGTGGCCCCTGAACTCGCCGAGGAAGACCTTGCTGACCCACCTCATGCTGTACACGACGGTCAGGACGGAGGCGGCCGCGACCAGCGCCAGCGGGACCCAGTGACCTCCCTTGATCAGCGAGTTGATGACCAGGTCCTTCGTGAAGAACCCGCTGAGCGGCGGAACTCCGGAGAGGCTGAGGGCGCCCACGAGCGCGGTGTAGAAGGTGACCGGCATGTACTTCCTGAGGCCTCCCATCTGGTCGATGTCGTTGGTCGCGACCGCGTGGATCACCGAGCCGGCCGCTAGGAAGAGGAGGGCCTTGAAGGCCGAGTGGCTGAGCAGGTGGTAGACCCCGGAGGCCCATCCCGCGACCGAGCCGGCACCGATCGCCGCGAACATCAGGGCCAGCTGGCTGATCGTCGAGTATGCTACCACTCTCTTGATGTCGTTCATGACGAGGCCCATCGTGGCCGCGAAGAGCGAGGTGAAGCTGCCGACGGTGATCATCAGCGCGTACCAGTCGGAGAGCTGTGTCGTGCCGAAGTGCTCTATCGGGACCAGCGTCCAGGAGTACCTCGCCATCAGGTAGACCCCGGCCTTGACCATCGTGGCCGCGTGGATGAGCGCGCTGACCGGAGTCGGGCCCTCCATCGCGTCCGGGAGCCAGACGTGGAGCGGGAACTGGGCCGACTTGCCCATCGCTCCCCCGAAGGCCAGCAGCATCGCGAGCGTCATGAAGCCGGGGTCGATTCCGTGGGCGTGGACCTCGTGGGCGATCTCAGAGACGCTGAGCGTCCCGAACCTCGAGAAGAGGAGCGCGATCGACGCGAAGAGCATGGCGTCGCCTATCCTCGTGGTGACGAAGGCCTTGATCCCCGCCAGCCTCGCCTCCTTCCTGTGGTAGTAGAAGCTGATGAGACCGTAGCTGCAGATCCCGACGATCTCCCACCCGACGTAGATGCCCGCGAGGCTGTCCGAGACGACCAGCAGCGTCATGCCGCCGATGAAGAAGGTCATGAAGAACCAGTACCTCGGGAGGCCCTCCTCGTGGGCCATGTAGCCAACAGAGTAGATCAGGATCAGGAGCCCGATGCCGTTCGCGATGACCGCCATCAGCACCGAGAGCGGGTCGAGCAGCACCCCGAACTCGAGATTGGTCCCGCCGGGGAGGACGAGCCAGGGCGCCTCCACGACCTGGGCGGGCTTCCCGTAGACTTCGGGGACCATCGAGACCGCGAAGGCGGTGGACGCGGCCACCAGCGAGATCGAGTAGAGCTCTCCGGCCCGCTTCCCGAGCTTGAAGAACGCGGGGACGAGCGCTGACCCGAGGATCGGTATCAGCCAGACCAGCCAGGGAGCGTAGGGCAGCATGACCCTCGGACTGCCCGGAACTCCCTCGATAAAGGCTTGACCCTCTCGGGATGGGGCCTCAGCCGGCGGACGCTCGGGGGCCAAAGGTTATCTCAGCCCGGCCCCGAAGTGGACGTGATGGTCAGGGTCCAGAAGAGGGACGGGAGCGAGGAGCCCTTCGCGTACGAGAAGGTCGTGGTGAGCTGCCTGAAGGCCGGAGCAACACTACCCCCGAGAGGGGGGACCCTCCTGCTCTCTTCCGGGCAGGGGGTTGCGGCTCGCGCAACTGGGGCTAAGTTACGCGAAAATCCAAGAAGAAATTCACTCGAGGTTCGGAAAGAAGCCTCCTACTAGCACGATATCTAGATGGGTGCGCGGGTTACACAACTCACTCGGAGAGAAGATGGCGCCGATTTCGCTACCTCCGCGAAAGCGAGGGATGTCGTCGCCCTCCTCGAAGCGAATATGCAGACCTAAATACCCTCAACTTCGCGAGGAGGCAAGGAGACTGACGGGCGAGGGTTACTCCCTTCGCCTGATAGCTGATGAGCTCGAGAAGTCGTTCGGTAAGCGACTGAGCATCAACACTATTGTCGACTGGGTACGCGGAGTCCCCCGTCCGCCAGTTAAGAAGACCAAGAAAAAGTCCAAACGACCGGTAAAGGTAGAAGATCTGAGACCTTCCAAGGATCTCTCGTACGTCGTTAGCAGCGTTTTAGGAGACGGATACGTGAGGATGTGGCGGTCCAAAAGAGGTTATGTTGAGAAGAAGGTTATGCTAGCGGTTGCCGATCATGATTATGTACAGGGGTTCGCCGTTAGTATCGGACATGTTCTCGTAAGATCTCCTCCACCGATAAGAAAATATATCCAACACGGACGACCGATATATCACGTATCCGTTAACTCTGTTGCTTTATTCGAGCTGTTAAAAGACAAAGATCTCAACAAGCTCCGACCATTTATCGAGCTCTCAACCGAGACCAAGATCGCGTTTCTACAAGGACTGTATGACGCAGAAGGTACAGTTAGTGGTGAGGTCCGAATCCACAACACAAACCGCGAACTTTTGGAGTACGCAAAAGCGCTGCTAGAAGAGTTCGGAATAAGGACTTCGCGAATCTACATCACATCTCGAGTAGGCGATGTGCACGAGTGGAACGGGAGGAAGATCATCGCGCTTAAAGACTGCTATGCATTTTCTATTGATAGGTTCGATGACATCCTGAAGTTCAGAGAATTAATCGGCTTTAACATAAAACGAAAGCAAGAGATGCTCGATCAACTAATCGAAATACGACTGGAGAAACGACCATGGTACCTAAAACCTTCACTAGTATTACAGATTTATGAATTCGCAGTCGAGTTACGTAAAAGAGGTCTACCGTTCAACCGGATAGCAGCAGAAGTAGAGAAGAAGTTTGGCGTTAAGCCAACATCGTCGACCATCTGGAGATGGTAAACTCACCGAGCTCCGGTCGTTCCCGACGATATTCAGACGTAACGTCCCCCCTTTTTACTCCCCGTTACACCCATTACCTGATTTACAGTTCACCCTCACGTTCGTATTCATTTTTAATTTTTCGTCTATCCCTTTCCACCCTATTGAAAGAGCTATAGATACACCAAAACCTTACCTTCCTCTTCGACAAGGCGGTCAAGCGGAGGGATACCGAGAGGGAGCTGGGATCCGTGAGGAGATAGGCGGCGGTTAGACGCCTCGGTGCCGGGCAGCCGGAGCCAGTCACGCTCTCCCACAGGACACGCGACCGAGCGCTGTTATGGATAACTCTTATAAACTTCCGGTCAATAGAAATGTGATCCTTGGACCAGAGCGGAGGACGCCCCCTACGCACTCTCGTGGTCATCTGCGCGTATAACGAGGAGAAGAGCATCGCCATTCCTGTCTCACAGGCACTGAAGGAGGGCTTCGATGTGCTGGTTGTCGACGACGGAAGCGAGGACCGGACCTCAGACATTGCTAGGTCTTTAGGTGCGGCTGTCATCAGAAATGAGGTCAGGGGCGGGAAAGCATACGCTCTGAGCAGAGCCGTATCCTACGCGAAGGAGGGCGAATACGACGCGATAATCGAGATAGGTGCGGACGCTATCCCGGTAAACGGAAGTATCAGAAGGCTCTGCGCGTATCTCTCGCTTCCGACCGTAGGAGGGGTTTCAGCACGCCAGATACCTCTAGGAACCGGGCTGGCCTACAAGATCGATGAATTGATGTGGAGCGTTCTGGTTGAGGGCAAGTCGCTTCAGCAGAGTCTGAACAGGACGGTTCACCTTGGGGCCGTGATGTACGGTGCAAAACTCAGGCACATAAGGACGGTTGCTGGTGTGATCAATGACGACGAGTTCGTCGGCATACTAGTTAGCAGAGACGGGGGGAAGAACTACTTCGCAGAAGATTGCGTAGTCTATTTCGATGCGTCGTCGTCGATAAAACACCTCTATAATAGAAGGAAGCGCATGATAATGGGCCATCTTCAGCTAGGAAAATCGACTGCACCCAGCTTACAACTCGACGTACTCGCGGCTGCAACCCTGCTAGCGATAATCAAAAGACCGTCTCGACTGCTATGGCTAATACCTGCCATAATAATCGAAATAGCTGCACGCCTGTCAGCGTTCAGGGATTCGCGAAGGGTCGACAAGTTGACACAATACGTTAAGTGGCACACATACGGGATGAAAAAGCCTGTACAGTATCCGACGTGAGTGTCAAACGAAAAAGGCTTCACACGTCGTCCCTAATTTGGTAAGGCGCACGACCGGGTTGAACGTCGGCGCTTACGTAGGAGACTCTGTGTTATGCTTTCCGGACAGAGGTGCAGAGAGGACAATCGCAGTAGAACTAGCTCCAGAGCACTACAAGATGTTTATGGAGAACGCCGCGAGCAGACCGATAACTCCAGTCAACGCGGCGATAGGCGAGAGGACACACCTACCGCTCAGTTAAATAGGCAGTGACAAATATGGGCTTCGGTCCGCTGTAACAGATGAAATAGTTAAAGTCCCAGACTACGGCGTTAAGGGCGCAATCATCCAGCTTCGCTAGTAGGGGCATCCAGTAATGAAGGCTCTTTCGTATCTGCACGGACATTGGGGCACCCCAAGAATAGCCGAGGCCACAAATCATAAGAAATCTAAGAATGACTCGCATCTGGGAGCCTGCACCGAGATGGGATAACGGGAGGTGTCAGTTAAAACCGACCGAGCAATAGGGCCCCTACGACTATAAACGCCACGCCTATCCACTGCTCGAGCGTCGGCCTCTCACCCAGCACTAGGGTTCCGACCAGCATCATCGATAGTATCGAGAGCGAGAGGAAGAACCTCCCCAACATGACGCCGAGGTCGCCGTAGACCCAATAGCTGAGTACAGCGACGGTGAATCCCGTAAGCATGGCAAGTATGAACCACTTGTTGAAGAAGAGCGTAAAGAGGAACCTCAGGGAGACCTCCGGTGCGCCGACCTCCTTGAGCGTTAGCCCCCAGAAAAGCGTGTTCAGCCCCACCAGGACCGCTATTACGAGCCCGACGTACCAATGGTTCGCTATCAACCCCTCAACCCTACCCTTGATTTAATATAACTCTTTAACCGTCTACGTCACGTCACCGTACTGCAGAGATTAATATGCGTCGAAGAGTCGGGACCTAGTAAGCTCGGTGTTGAGACGTAACAAACACGTCGATGGGACCCTGATCATCCTTGCGCTGATAGTAGTTACTGGATTCGCCGTACGCTACGCCGTTTGGATTTATCCAATGTATAGGGGACAGGCTTTAGCCCTTTATGATCCTGACGTTTACACTACTTTCGGGCTCTCCTACATCCATGCAATTACATCGATGAATTTCACGGCCCTTACTGACATTAACCCAGGAGTTCCGCCCCTCGGAATGATTCTCACAGGACTCTCAGCATACGCTTTAGGACCGTTCATGGGTTCCTCCCAGGCGGGACTCATCGCACCGATAACCGCATCAGTGTTAACGGCATTCCCTGTCTACATAATAGCCAAGAAATCAGCGAGCAGATTCTCGCTTTTAGCTCCAATCTTGATCGCATTCGACCCGTTCCTCATCCAGTATTCAGTCGCCTACCTCGACTCCATCGGCACGCTCTTCACAGCGCTATCAGCCGCCTGCATTATCGGTTCGAGCAACAGAAGGTCCATGAGCCTCGCTATCTTCTTTGCCTCCCTCGCGGTCTTGACCAAGTTATCGTTCGTCATCTTTACTGTAATATTCGCTCTTCTCTTGCTCCACACCAAGAAACTCACTGCTAACAGAGCATTAGTTTACTTACTCGTTCCGCTCGCCTCATTAGCTCTCAGTCCAGGAATATGGAGACCGGGAAACATAGAAGAGATAGTTCGAGGGCATCTCCATCGTAACAACCTTCCGCTCGCACCTCTCCTTGGCCCCTTCACCGTCGACCTCCCTCAGTCCCTGCCTTGGTACGTCCTTACGTACTTAGGTATGGGGCAAGTCTCGTGGAGCACGCTCCCTGCACTAACACCCCTCACATTGCTGATCTCAACGATTTACGTGACGCTTACGAGGAGGCTGCATGGCCTCGGTTACGCCGCGATACCCGCCTCCGCCATGATGCTAACGATCTTCCTGCTGCCGAGGAACTACTGGACCTCTAGCTGGGGCGGCGTCTTTACCCAAGGCGTCCTAGTACGCCAGTTTTACCCCTATTATTTCTACCCGGTCGTAGCTCTCCTCTCAGTCGTGGTCGTGTTGACCGTGTCGTCCGACGGGGACCGGGTCCGCTCCAGAGCGATAACTTATCCGCCGCTCCTCCTCGCCCTGCTCTCGCCCTTTGCGGTAGTGATGAACCTCGGCCTACCTTACTGGGACTTCATCTTCCTTCTCATCTACAACGCCTCGAAGGGAAGCTGGATAATAGAGGGTCTGATAGCTACGGTTACGACTACATTGATGCTCGGGGTGGCATTGGTGATGGCCGAGCTAATTCACAGAAAGACTCGAGATTCGCAGGGCACCGTGCAGGGGTAAAGAACCGTCAATCGGTCGGTGATCAAGAGCGCGAAGTCGAGGATGTGCAAGTGAGGCGGGAACTCCGAACCGGGTGCGCCCGAGTCGGTCCTCTGCCCGACGAGTAGGGCAAAGCGAGATGTATACGGCGGGCCGACGTAAGCTCGTGAGGAGGCTCGGCTGGGCCGCTCTAATGGGAGCCCTCGCGGTCGCGCTGGTCGGCGCGTGGGTCGGTTTGAGCCTCGGGAGGGGAGGGGCTGAGCTCGGGCCCTGCTCCGACGACTTGGGCGTCGACGAGGAGAAGGGCGTGAGGCTGACGCTGAACCCTGCGTCGGTGAGGAGGGGCGTCAGGTCGATCGAGTACACGGTTCGCAACGGCAGGGACGGCCCGATCTACTTCGGAGCGCCCTACGACGTCCAGAGGTTTCAGGGAGGCAGGTGGACTTCGGTCGAGTGGATGAAGGACCGCTCCTGGATCATGATTCTCTACTCGCTGGGTCCGGGGGAGTCGATGACCCTGACCGTCGACCTGCCGGAGGACGTCGAGCCCGGGTGCTACCGCCTCGTCAAGACGGTGATGTTGCGGGACTTCGGCGACGAGCTGGTGCTCGCTGCGACCTTTCTGGTGCGGAACTGAGCCGAGGGCCCATGAGGGTTAAATTGGGGGGACGAGTGGGTTCTTCGGGCCGGGGTACCTCAGCTGGCTAGAGGCGTAGGCCGGACAGAGGGCCGCGCTCATAATCCCCGGAGTGAGGGGATGGCCCGCGAGTAGTCGAGGGTTCGAATCCCTCCCCCGGCATTTTAATATAATATGATCAATTTCCGATCACGTAATATTAATGGTGACGAGTATTAGAAAAGGAGAAAAAGATAGAGGGGGGAAGCATTCCATCATGTTCTTGTCAGTGTCTTCAGGAGTTCTCAGCGCTGAGTTGCGAATTTCGCTGTCCTCGGAGTGGATCGAGACGGCTTGTCCGCCAGCGTTCTCAAAGGGTATTTCGGCAGCATCTGTAGTATACTCCTCAATTTCCTTCTCGTCCTGCCATCTCTGCCGGCAAGTCTCATCAGCCACAGCATCCTCTTCCTCACTATCTCCACCAGCCGCTGCTTTTTCCTCTCGATGCTAAATCCCACCTTCTTCAGAAACAGCTGCAGGTTGGAACCACGAATAATGACAGTGTAGAGGTCCGTGTTCGCAAAGTATTCACCGTTCCCGACTCCCACCGGTGTGCCGGCCCGCCTGTTCAACCGCGGTTTTGTGCAGTCAATCCCCAGAGCCATCAACTGCTCTCTCACGAACCCCAGAATCCTGAGGCCCGTATTGTACACGTTTACATTACGTGGACCGACCGACCCCTCTGAGTCGTAGAACCCTCGAAGGAACGCGGCCCGACAGGCATCGTCGTGTTCGACGAACCTCCGTATACTTTCGATGTCTCTGTCTATCAGCAGTTCACAAAGAGTGATGTCCTTGACTTCGACCACGTGTGACTTCCTTCCGCGTATAGTCTCTTCTCGAATCGGAGGGGGATCCCTGTTTAGGACCCTCCCCAGCGCCTGTGCGAAAGCAACGGCGAAGTCACAGTCTTTCACTCTCAGTCTGATCAGGCCTGTCCGACCGCGTGGTTCAGTGCGATATATGGACACAGTTCCGTCCCCAAAGACCGCGCCTATCACGCAGGCGAGGTCAGGGGATGGTGTCAGCTCTTCGATCGACCTGAACCTCCTTCGACCCCTCGGAGGCGGCCTCCCGGTACCGGTGCCATGAGGTGTATGTATCCCGCGAACCCAGTAAGAGATCACGCTGGTGCTCAGCCTCACCCCGTACTTCCTTTCGACCTCCCTGATGATCTGGCGATACCCCGTGCCCTTTTCGCGCATTCTCCGAACGTCGTCGTAGATCGGTATCATCAGGTCCTTGGGCGTCTTGCGTCTCTTCTTTCTCCCCCCTCCGGCAGTATCGCCTCCCGGGCTAGGAGACACATCGACCACCTCCACACGGAAAGCATCGCGCTCCGGTGCCCACCCCCTGAGAGGGGTCGTCATCGGAGTTACATCTCCATCACCGGCAGCCGGAGAGCCTCCGTCTCCAGCCGCCGGCCCCATCGACCGGACGGACTCTTCGTCCGCCCCGGGCAGCTCCCTTTGGACCGAGGGAAGGCCCATCCAGCCTCCTCTCGCAGAAGCCGGCCGTGCCCTCAGGGCCGCTTCCGTCGGAATGGACCTCACCTCCCTCAGCGCACGTCCCATGAGGGTAACGGGCAGGCAGCCCTTGGACATTCGGGCAGCCTTGAGGTGTCGTTTCGATGACACCTCAGAAGTAACTGCTGCACACTGGGTATGATTTAAACACGCTTCAGCTCGCCCGGGAGACGGCAGTTCGAATCCCACCCCCGACACATCCGGCGGGCAGACGTTCACGCGATATTCCAATCTAGTTGTCCTCAGAGGAGTTGAAAAAGATAGAAAACAAATGGCGGAGTTATGTCACGTTACTGCAGCTTACGGATTGGACTTGCGGGTTCCACGGAGCGCCTCCTTGGCCTAGAGTGGCGAGCACCGCGGTCGGGTAGGACTTTCCGCCAGCGCTGTGAAACGCAAGCTCGACTGTGACTCCTGGAGGCGGCGACGGAGTTACGGTCACGTCACACTCTACTGTTTGACCGATGGGCACCGCAAATGGGGAAGTCGGATTCCCTACTGCCCTACCCTGAACGACGACCTGAATTATCGAGGTGTCCGCAGACCCGGTGTTCCTCAGCCTCACCCTGAAGGTGTCCAGGTCGAGCATCACCGCCGAAACTACCTCCAGCTTCTCGAACCTCGTGAAGACGCCGACCAGACCCGACGCCCAGAACGCCACCGCGATCGCGATCACGATCGCTACGGCAACCAGGATCACCGTCGCAACTACCGGGCTTATCGCCTTCTTTCCTCGCGCCTTCATCTCGCGTATTCCTCGATGCATCCAAAAGTTAAGCGTTTAAAAGTAACACACAATCGCGCCGAACCGATCTGAAGACTAACTGATTAACTTCTGAGCTCGAACCTGCTCGCAACTAATATTAAAGGTTGTTTTCCCGATCGCCAGCAAACGGGATAGACTGATTAACAGATTAGAAACAGCTCACCTCATCGATGCCGCTCGCGAACGGCCCATGAACCGAGCCGTAATTGGCCATGAAAGCCGTCGGGAACCTCTTGCCCGTGTTCGTGATCAGCACCAGCTCGACGGTGGCGCCGGCCGGAAGGTCACCGTTGAGCCTGACCCTGCAGGTCATCGAGGCCCCAACCCCTACCTCAATCGCTCGGGGCAGCCTGTAATGCATCCTACCCATCAGCTCGATCGCCGCGACCGATGAGACCGCGACGCCCGGATTCCTGACGTAGATCACGATCGTCCTGCCATCGACTGCT
>JBCNVM010000012.1:0-27596 GCA_039630085.1 Candidatus Caldarchaeales archaeon | reverse complement strand
CGACGCTCAGGTGGGGGGTGTCTACCGAGAGCCTCGGAAGGGTCTTCGACGGCCTCGGCAGGCCCATCGACGGCCTCCCTGCACCGTATGCTGAGGACTTCAGGGACGTGAACGGCGAGCCGATCAACCCGGAGAGGAGGGAGTACCCGTCCGAGTTCATTCAGACCGGGATCTCCGCGATCGACGCGATGAACAGCCTCGTCAGGGGGCAGAAGCTCCCGATCTTCAGCGGGTCCGGGCTCCCCCACAACGTGCTCGCGGCCCAGATCGCGAGGCAGGCGACCGTCCCGGGGAAGGAGGAGGAGTTCGCGGTGATCTTCGCGGCGATCGGCGTCCAGAACGACGAGGCCAGGTACTTCAGGTCGAGCCTCGAGGAGAGCGGGGCGCTCTCGAGGTCCGCGCTCTTCCTCAACCTCGCCGACGACCCCGCGATCGAGAGGATCATCACGCCGAGGGTCGCGCTCACCTTGGCCGAGTACCTCGCCTTCGAGCAGGGCTACCACGTCCTAGTGATCCTGACCGACATGACCAACTACTGCGAGGCCCTGAGGGAGATCAGCGCCGCGAGGGAGGAGGTCCCGGGGAGGAAGGGCTACCCCGGTTACATGTACACGGACCTCGCGTCCGTCTACGAGAGGGCGGGGAGGATCAAGGGGAGGAAGGGGAGCGTGACCCAGATGCCGATCCTCTCGATGCCGAGCGACGACATCACCCACCCGATACCGGACCTGACGGGTTACATCACCGAGGGCCAGATCGTCCTGGGCAGGGACCTCTACAGGAAGGGGATCTACCCGCCGATCAACGTGCTGATGTCGCTGAGCAGGCTGATGGGCCCGGGGATCATCGCGCCGAAGAAGACGAGGCCCGACCACGGCGACGTCAGCAACCAGCTCTACGCCTCCTACTCGAGGGCCGTCCAGCTGAGGGCTCTCGCGGAGATCGTGGGGAAGGGAGGGCTCTCGGCCTCGGACCTGAAGTACCTGGAGTTCGGCGACCTCTTCGAGCAGAAGTTCCTCAACCAGTCGCCCTACGAGAACAGGACGCTCGACCAGTCTCTGGAGATCGCGTGGGACATCCTCTCGACGCTCCCGGAGTCCGAGCTGACCAAGATCAAAGAGGAGCACATCAGGAAGTTCTACAGGAAGAGGGCCCCGCAACAGGCCGCCTGAAGCCCGGGCTGTGCTGCTTCAGCTGACGGTCTCTCCTAGGGAAGTTTACCACGCGGGGTACCACGACCTGGTCCTCTCCGCTGCGAGCTCCTGGAGCAGGGTCGAGGTCTATGCGGACGGCCAGAGAATACCGGTCCAGTGGTTCCCCGAGGTCGAATCGAGGTGGGCCCTGGTCGCGCTCTACTCGAGGGGCGAGCCGGTCAGGGCGACGGGCTCCGGCGTTGAGGCCGAAGTATCCGCGAGTTACTCTGCGGAAGGCGTCGAGGACCCCAGCTCGTGGTTGAGGGTCAGCGTTACGGGCGAGGGGGTTACGGTCGTTACCGACCACCTCTCCACAATACCCTCCTTCGTCGCCGCGGGCGAGGTCGTGGGGCTGGCGATGTGGGCTCGGGCCTTCGGCGCGCCCTTCGGCGTTCAGATCGCCTCCCCGCTCGGTGCTGACGCTAGGGACGGAGGGCGTGATCTCGGTGACCAAGGGCTCCCTTGGAGCAGGTGAGTCGGGGAGCGCGACGGCCGAGGGGCTGCTCGAGGCCGTCGAGGACTCGGTCGCTCGGAACGTCGGCGACCGGTGCGCGGTCGGGCTCTCGGGAGGGCTTGACAGCGGCCTCCTCCTGAAGCTGATCTCGGAGCGGAAGAGGGGCGCGGTCGCGGTGACGGTCGGCGTCAGGGGCTCGGAGGACCTCGAGAGGGCGAGGAGGGTCGCGGCGCGGCTCGGCGTCGACCACGTCGCCCACGAGCTCTCGGAGGAGGAGGTCGTCGCTGCCGCGGCCTACGTCAGGCGGGTGATGGGCCTGGAGAGCCCGATGGACGTCTCGCTCGGCGCGATCGGTCACCTCTGCGCTTCCCTCGCGAGGTCGCTGGGCAGGACCCAGCTCGTCGTCGGGCAGGGAGCGGACGAGCTCTTCGGGGGTTACGCGAAGTACGTCGTGGCCCTCGCGGAGGGCGGGTACCGGGCTCTGGAGGGCGCGATGAGGTCGGACCTGAGGGAGCTCTGGGCGCGGGGGATCGTCAGGGACTACGTCTCCGCGGCCCTCGGTGGCGTCACGCTCACCGCTCCTTACCTCGACCCCAAGGTGGTGGGACTCGCGACGGCCGCGCCGCCGGAGCTGAAGGTGAGGGGCACGGAGAGGAAGGTCTTGCTGAGGGAGGCCGCGAGGCTCGCCTCGGTGCCAGAGGAGGTCCGGAGGGCCGAGAAGCGGGCCGCGCAGTACAGCACCGGCGTCGAGAAGGTCGTGAGGAGGTGGCTGAGGAGCACGGTTTAATTCGGGTCCGAACGGGTTAGGGCGTGGAGCGCTTCGAAGACCCGCTGATCAGGAGGTTGAGGGGCCCTTCGCCGGTCCTGCCTTCGGACGTCGAGCTGCTGGTTAGGGAGGTCGCGGCGCTGAAGGAGGAGGTAAGGAAGATCAAGAGGGCGCTTGCCGAGGCGGGGATCAGGATAGACTAGGCAGGTCCGGGTAGAGCCTCTGGAGGAGCTGCCTGAGCCTCTTCGCCACAGAGATCGTGAGCGAGACGTCCTCCCTGCAGTGCCTGAGTATCTTCGCCATGTCGGCCCTGTTCCCCAGGAGAGCCGCCTCGTAGAGGGAGGGGACGTCGGCGCCCCTCGTCGGCTCGGACCTCCTCAGCCCCAAGAACCGTGCGACGTTCCAGAGCGAGTCGTTGCTCAGCCTCAACTGCTTCTCGACGATGTCAGCGAGGTCGATGTGCCTCGGGTTGTAGAGCGGCCCCGGATCGACACCGAGCTTGATCGACCTAGAGACGAGCCACGGCACGTCGAACTCCCTCCCCCTCCAGGTGAAGAGCAGGTGTGCCTTCCCCAAGTCGTTCACAACCCTGTTCAGAACGGTCCTCTCCTCCGCCGGCCTCCTGACCGCGTAGGCCCTCAGCCTCCCTGTCCAGTAGTCACCGATCACCGCACAGACCAGATGCCCAACGTCCGCGTGCAGCGAGGTCGTCTCGATGTCCAGCGCGGCCACGACGGGTCTGATCCTCAACGTTGACCACACGCTCCCGAGTGGTAATAAGGGTAGAGCGACGATCGCAGCTCGTCGGTCGGTGGACTGGGTCCGCTCAAATACCTCCTGTCGCTTGAACTCCGTGGCGTCGGGGTCGCGGCTTGGTCCACAGGGAGCTGAAGATCTCCGTCGCGGGCGCCGCGGTCGCGGTAGCCGTGCTCCTAGCGCTCTCGAGGGCCTCAGGCGTCGACCTCTCGGACCTCTACTCGGTCCCTCCCCACCTGCTCGGGTTCTCCCTCGCGGTCGCGGTCCTCAGGTTGGCCAGCCAAGCCCTCAGGTTCTACCTAATCGTCGGGGCCGTCGGGAGGGTGAGCGTGGGTCTGAGGGAGGCGATCGTGATGAGAGGGGCGAGCGAGTTCTTCGCGCTCACGACCGTGCCCTTCGTCGCCGACGAGGCCGCAAGGGCCGCGATGCTCGCGAGGAGGGGCGAGAGGCCGATGGCCGCCTTCTGGATCGCCACCGCGGAGCTCGTGGTCGACGTCGCGGTCTCCGCGCCCCTCGCGGCTGTCGCGGGCCTCTACGCGGCAGCGGTCGGCTCGTGGGCGATAGCTTCGGCGGTCCTCGCGGTCTCGGTCCTGCAGCTCGCGGGCGTCTCGCTGCTAACCTCCTACGCCGGCAGGGAGGGGCAAGGCTCTCAAGGGAGGTTCTCGGTCCTGCTGCCGCCGGCCATCAGGAGGCGGATGAGCGACGGCGTCGCCGAGATGAGGCGCGTGCTGGGGTCCCTCGCCGACCCCGGCTCCCTCCCGAGGACCGCCGCTGTCGCGACCGCGTCGCTGGCGGTTGCGACCCTCCCCTCCGTCGTCCTCGCGGCCCTTTCGGGTGACCTCTCGGCCGAGGGGCTGATCAGGGCGCTCTTCTCCACGATGGCCGGCAACGCGCTCGGTGTCCTTCCGGTCTCAGTGGGAGGGGCAGGCGTCACGGAGGCCGGTGTCTTCCTCTACGCGTCCGGGGTCTACGGCATCTCGGACTGGGAGGCGGTCCTGAGGTGGAGGCTCCTCACCTACTACCTCACCCTCGCGATGACAGGGGCGCTCCTCGCCCTTTACCTCCTCGGCCTGAGGCGGCCCGGTCGAACCTGACCTCCGCGTAGGAGCCCTCCGGCGCGACGTCACCTACGCTCTCGTTGTGGATCACCTCCGCGAGGACCGCGACGCCGTCGGCGATCGAGGGCCCGTGACCGCTGAAGAACCGCTTCGCGTCGACCGCGTAGACCTCCCCCCTCGCGTAGGCAGGGAGCCTCCTGAACCAGTCGAGCTCCGAGAGCGTCTCCGCGTCCCTCAGGGACCTCTCGAGGTCGAAGCCGCAGGGCCCCACAACGACCACCTCGGGCATGAACTCCACCAGCTCCTCGGCCGAGACCCTCCTCGAGGGCTTCCCCGGCTCCCCGAAGTCGACGCCGCCGGCCGTCCTCACCATCTCCGGGACCCAGTGGCCGCTGCAGAAGGGCGGGTAGACCCACTCCATGAAGAGCGTCCTCTTCGCCTCGAGACCTGAGACGAGTTCCCTGACGAACTCCATCTTCGCCCTAAGGCCCTCCACCAGCTCTCTCCCCTCCCTCTCCCTTCCGGTCAGCCTCGCGACCTCGAGCATCGCCTCCAGCGCCTCCCCGATCGTCTTCGGCGAGATCGAGACGATCGTCGTCAGGCCCTCCGTCTGGACCTGAGGGGTCGTGACGGCGCAGACGTGGCAGAGGTCCTGGACGAAGATCAGGTCTGGCTCGAGCTCCGAGATCGCGTCGAAGTCGACGACATAGAGGGGCTTGCCCTCGGCAACGCGCTCCCTCACCGCCCTGTCGATCTCCCACTGGCTCATCCCCTCGGTGTCGAGGACGGGGTGGACCACGACCCTCCTGTGGTCGTTCGGTCGCGGGTTCGGGCAGGCGTAGGATATCCCGACGACCTCGTCGTGGAGCCCGAGCGCGTAGAGGGTCTCGGTCACGCTCGGCACCAGCGAGACGATCCTCATCCGGGCCTGCGGTCACGGGGCGGTATTTCACCGGTTCGCGTCGACTCGGCGGCGCTGCTTCGGGGGCCGAAGCCCTAGAGCCCTTCCCGGCGTCGCGGGGCAACCCTATTTTAGAAGCCCTTCTGCCGGGTGGGAGGAATGAGCGGACTGGACGACTCGGAGCTCGAGAGGATCAAGATGCGGAAGCTGATGGAGCGGATGAGGTCTCAGGCGAGCCCGACCGAGCCGAGCCGGCAGGTCATCGACCACCCGGTCGACCTCACCGACGGCGACTTCGACGAGTTCGTCGGGTCACACGAGCTTGTGGTCGTGGACTTCTGGGCGGAGTGGTGCATGCCCTGCAGGTTCATGGCGCCGGTGGTGAAGGAGCTCGCGAAGGAGATGGCCGGGAAGGTGGTCTTCGCGAAGCTCAACGTCGACGAGAACCCCAGGACCGCGGCGAGGTTCGGGATAATGAGCATACCGACCTTCATGGTCTTCAGGAACGGAAGGCCGGTCGACGCGATCGTCGGGGCGATGCCGAAGCAGAGGTTCAGGGCCCTGATCGAGAGGTACCTGAGCTAGACGCCCAGGAAGAGGTCCGGCTCGGTGATGCCGATCGAGTGGAAGACCTCCGCCTCTATCCTGCCCACCGCGCCCGGAGTCCTCGACTTGATCTCCTCGTACCTCCTGTAGAACTCCGACCTGACCCTCTCCACCTGAGAGAAAAGCTCTTCGGCGTCCCTGTAGGTCGACCTCATCGTCCTGTAGCGCCTCGCGTTGCCGACGACCTCGACGAAGTACGCGGTCACGGTCCCGCCCGACTTCGCGTAGCCGGCCTTCGTTCCCCTCCCGGCCCCCTTCGCGACCGCCTCGACTAGGACCGAGACGAGCCTCTTCTCCTTGCCCGCGTCGAAGGCGAGGTCCAAGGCGAACCCGCACCTCCCGAACCTCGCGTAGATCCTCTTCTCCATCGGGTAGTGTCTCAGGGTCGCGAGCCCTTTCAGCGACGGGTCGTTCAGCATCCTCACGATCTCGGAGGTTATCCTGTCGACCCTAGCCTGCCTGGCTGGCACGGCGCATCCAGCTCCACCAGCTATAAGAGCCTTGATCCGACCTATGTCGGGGCTAGGAGGACCGGGATAGGGCGTGGAGGCTCGCCAGGACCATCATGAACTGGACCTCCGGGGTCGCTCCCTGAGATATCCTGTAGTCCACTTCGCCGAGGAGGCTCAGGAGCTTGGCCCTGTCGGTCTCCCTGATCGGCACGTAGAAGGCCTCGGCGTACATCCTGTTGACGATCTCCCTCTCCGAGACGCCGTCGACGTAGAGGGCCTGCCTGAGGATCCGCTTCGCCTCGTCGAGCTTGCCGTCCAGCGCGAGCTCCATCATCCTCCTGACCTCCACCGCCCCCGCGAGCCCCGCGACCCTGTAGACCAAGTCGGCCGTGACGTTCCTCGAGTAGATCGAGGCCGTCTGGAGGACGTTCAGGACCTTCCTCAGGTCGCCCTCGGAGACGTCGTAGAGGGCCGCTAGGGCCCTGTCCTCGACCCCGAGGCCCTCGGCCTTCGCGACCCTCTCGACCATCTGCCTGACCCCCGACTCGTCGATCGGCCTGAACCTGAAGACCGCGCACCTCGACTGGATAGGCTCGATGATCCTGTTCAGGTAGTTGGCCGCTAGGACGAACCTGCAGGTCCCCGAGAACTGCTCCATCACCCTCCTGAAGGCGTGCTGCGCCTCCGCGGTCAGCATGTCGGACTCGTCGAGGAGGAGGATCTTGAAGCCCGGACCGGCCATCGGTATGGTCCTCGCGAAGGTCTTCACCTTCTCCCTTATCACGTCGATCCCCCGCTCGTCGGAGGCGTTGATCTCGAGGAAGTGACCGTCCTCGACGTACCTCTCCCCGTAGAGGTCCCTCGCGAAGGCGTGGGCGGTCGCGGTCTTCCCGACGCCCGGCGGCCCCGCGAAGATCATGTGGGGGACGTTCTTCGTCTCGAGCACCCCCCTGAGCGCCCTCACTATTTGCTCCTGGTCGATCACCTCGGCCAGCGTCTTCGGCCTGTACTTCTCGATCCAAGGGATCCCCTCAGCCAACCCGTCAGGTCCATCGAGGAACGCAATATTAGTTAAAGCTGGCTCGACATCGCTCCCGACCCGTCGCAGCCTCTCCGGGAAACCTTTTTACCTCGAGGGGGCGTCCGGTGTTGGGAAGGGTCTTGATTCAGGGCATGGAGTGGGTAATCGTCCTTGCGGTGATCGCGATCCTCCTCCTCTGGGGGCCCGAGAAGATCCCAAAGATAGCCAGGGCGATCGGCCAGGCGAGGAGGGAGTACGAGAGGGCTTCCAGGGAGATAACCGAGGAAATCAGGTCCGCGGTCTCCGAGGCCCAGCCGACGCCCAGCAGGGCCCAGCAGCCCGACGTGATCGCGATCGCTAGGTCGCTGGGCATCGAGACCGAGGGCAAGACCAGGGAGCAGATAGCCGACGAGATCGCGGCCAGGCTCAAGGAGAAGAAGTGAGGGGTTTGATATCTGTCTTCGAGGCGCTTCTGATCGCTGCGGTCGTGGTCTTCGTCTGGGTCCTCCTGAAGCCTGAGGTGATCGTGAAGTGGGGGAGGACGTTGGGGAGGCTCAGGGCAGAGGTATCTCGAGGGGAGTCGGAGGACGAGGTCTACAGGGTTGCGGAACAGCTGGGCATCCCGACCGAGGGCAGGTCCAGGGATGAGCTGATAGAGGCGATAAGGGCTAGGGCGAGGAAGGAGAACGACCGGTCATAAAAAATACGTTCCTTTACTTTGAACGGCTTCAGTGTTCAGGTCCCAGCGGGTGGCGGTCCCTGCGCCGGGGGCTTCTCCGGTGGCTTGGCCGGTGGCTTCTTCTTCGCAGGCGCCTTCTTCGCGGCCTTCTTCTTCGCCGCCTTCGCCTTCTTAGCCTTCTTCGCTGGCATCTTCCATCACTCGGGAATTATTGTAATAGGACAGTATAAGAACGTTACGTTGGGTGAGGTGAAAATGGAATGAGGTTCGCGGCGGTGGTCTTGGCTGCAGGGCCCTCGAGCAGGATGAGGGGAGGGCTGAAGCTGGTGGAGGAGGTCGGAGGGAGGAGCTTGGTCAGGAGGGTGGCGGAGGCGGCCCTGGGGTCGAGGTGCAGGCCGGTGGTCATTGTCCTAGGGAACATGGCCGAGAGGGTCAGGGAGGAGCTCCCGGAGGGCGTAGAGCCGGTGATGAACCCGGACTGGAGGTCGGGGATGTCCTCCAGCATCAGGAGGGGGGTCGAGGCGGTGGCCGGGAGGGCCAGCGGGGCCGTGATCTGTCCGGGCGACATGCCGTTCCTCAGGCCGGAGACGCTGGACAGGCTGGTCGAGGCGTGCGGCGCGGGCATAGCCTACTGCACGGTGACCGGGGAGGTCCGGAGCCCCGCGGCCTTCTCATCGGCGTTCTTCGGAGAGCTGATGGGCCTCGAGGGCGACAGGGGCGCCAAGGAGGTGGTCCTCAGGCACGCGGGGATCGCCAGGCCGGTGATGGTCGACCCCCTCGAGCTGCTGGACGTCGACTCGCCGGAGGAGCTGGAGCTCGCCAGGAGCTTGGCGGCTAGGCTGAACCTGTGAGCGCAGCGCGGCTCAGGCCCTCCGGACCTCGAGGGCCCCCCTCACTTCGGACGCCCTCCGCCTTATCGCGGAGCCGTCGAGCCTTCCCGGCCCGAGCCTCATCACCCTCTCGGCCGAGGCGGAAAGCCCCAGAGCAGTCGCCTCGAGGACGTCGCCGGTCTCCATCAGCCCCACCAGGAAGGCCCCACCGAAGACGTCGCCGGCCCCGGTCGAGTCCACGGGCCTCACCTCCACCTTTCCCTTCAAGAGGAGCCGGCCGTCCGAGACGCAGACCCCCTCCCTCCCCACGCTCACCGCGACGATCGATCCGGTCGAGCGGCTCAATTCGACCGCTGCCCCTGCGGGTTCCGAGTAGCCGAAAGCCCTCGCCTCCTCCAGCGCCAGCCTGAGCACCCTTATGCCCCTGATCGAGTCGAGGTCTACGGGCTCGACGGAGACCAGCCTCCCCCCTTCCCCGAACCTCCGCATCAGCCCCTGCGGGTCCAGGGCCGCCCACCTGAAGGCCCTCGCCCTCCCCAGGATCTCCGGCCCCACCTCCCCCGCTACCGGGCCGAGGTAGACCGCGTCGAAGCCCTCCCCGAGCAGTTCGGCAGGGACGTCTTGCGCCCTCGCCGCGAGCCACATCTCCCTCGACTCGCCGGAGTAGACGATCCTGAAGCGGGTTGTCGCGTGCCCCCTGACGACCGCGCCCTCCGCGCTCACCCCGAGGCCCCTTAGCGCCTCGAGCGCCCCGACGCCGTCGGATCCCACGACCGTCACCGCGACCGGTTCGTGCCCCAGGGCGGCGATGGAGAGCCCGGCGTACGTCGGGACCCCACCGATCGACGTATAGGTGCCCGAGGCCGTCACGACCTCGTCGATGACGAGGTGCCCCACGACCGCTACCCTGAACCCCCTCAAGTCCTGTCCCTCTGGGGGTACTTAACGCCCTTGCAGGGGATCCCGAGCCTCGCGGCCACCCTGCGGACCACTGAGTCGTCGGAGAGGAGGACGACGTCGTTCCCCTCCGCGAGGAGCTGGAGGGCTAGGGCTAAGACCTCCACGTCGGCCTTAGAGGCGCTGGTCCTCTCGTCCTTACTCATCGAGCCCCTGACCCTCTCGACGAAGGCGTCGGACGGCTGGAGCACCGCGAGGGACCCCGACTCCAAGAGCGCCCTAACCTTAACTTCTTGGATCTCCCACGTGGTCCGGAGCAGCTCCTCCACGACTGAGGGCGTCGTCACCGCGGCCCTGAGTCCGCGGGGCACGGAGGGGCTCACGATCACCGGCGTCGCGTCGAGGACGACGTACTTGCCCCCCTTCACCTTATCGTCCAACCCAGCCTCTTCCTCAGCCTCCGCTCGAAGAGGGGGCCGACTCCCACCCTAACCAGGACCGCGTAGTGCGGCGACTTGTAGAACCTCGCGACCCTGAGCGCGTCCCGCCTCACGTAGCCGTCGCAGAGCACGGTCGCCCTCCCTCCGGCCACCTCGACCTCGACCGACTTGAGCCCGGAGATCACTATGGGCCTGAAGTAGGTGATGGGGGCGACGGGGGAGGCGACGATGCACTCGACCGAGTCGTCCACCGCAGGCCCTCCGCACGAGAAGCTGTATGCCGTGGACCCGACCGGCGTCGAGACCACCAGACCGTCGCTGACTATGCCGTTGAGGGAGAAGCCGTCCAGCGAGATCGAGTACTCGATCACCTTTCCGGGCTCCGTCGCGGAGACGTAGGCGTCGTTCACGACGTCCGCGACCCGGTCGCCATCGGCCTCGACCCTGATCCTCATGTGTCTTTCGGTGTAGAAGGACCCGCCGATCAGGCGCTCGAGGGCCTCCTGCGCCGACTCCGGCCCCACCTCCGCCAGATACCCTCCCCTTCCGACCGATATCGGGAGGACGGGGGTCTCGGGGTCCTCGAGGTGGTGAAAGGCCCTGAGGATGGTGCCGTCGCCGCCGATCGCGACGCCCAGGTCCACGTCGAACTTTCGGCCCTCTAGGGACTCGACGTCGAGCCTCGTGACCCGGTGCCCGGCGCCCTCCAAGAGGCCCTCGAGCCTGAGGGAGAGCCTCTCGCTCGTCTCCTTCAGCCTCGTGTAGACGAGCAGAACCTCCACGCAGGACCACCAGCCCGGCGGTATAATGGTTTTGGTCCGGGGACGTTTAAATCGTGAGCGGGGATGTAGGGCTGGCGTTGCTCAGGGAGATCGTCGAGGCGATGATCGAGTTCTCGAGGAACCACCTCCTCCACGTTGGGCCCCTCGGACTGGCCTTCCTCTCCTTCATCGAGGCGATCTTCTTCCCAGTCCCGCCAGATGCCCTCCTCGTGCCCCTGGTCCTGCTGGACCCCCCGAACGGCGTCCTCTACGGCGTGATAACCGTCGTCTTCTCCGTCGCGGGAGGGCTCGTGGGCTACTACCTCGGGAGGAGGTTCGGGAGGCCCCTGCTCCTGAGGGTCGCGGGCAAGCGGAACGTCTCCTCGCTGGAGCGATACTTCGACAGGTACGGAGCCCTCGCGGTCGGCCTCGCGGCCTTCACCCCCCTCCCGTTCAAGGTCTTCACGATCGGTGCCGGCGCCTTGGGGATGAGGGACGTCAGGGGTTTCGTGGTCGCAGCGGCGATAGGGAGGGCGGCGAGGTTCATGCCGGTGAGCGTCGTCCTCTCGGTCTACGGCGAGGCGCTCGTGGACGTGATCCTGGACTACGTCGACTTGATCGGTTGGCTGACGCTCGCGGTGGTTCTGGCCTACGCGGCGTTCGTAGCGGTCAGGAGGCTAGCTCCTCGGCGAGGGCCTTCGCCTCCTCCTCGACCATCTTCGCCGTGACGCCGATCGACTTCAGGAGCGGCATGACGTCCGGTGGAGATGCCCCGGCCACGTAGGCGGCGTTCTTCGCGATCATCGGCAGGTACCTGGCGTAGACGCTGAGCCTCCTCTTCGCGGCCTCCCGCTTCTCGAGCCTGCTGAGGTAGAGCCTCAGCTCCCTAGCGCATTCCCTGATCGCGATCGTCAGCTCCCTCTCGATCTCGGGCCTGTCGGAGATCGCCTCCTTCCCCACCGTCTTGTAGGGGACCTTGGGGGAGCAGAGGCTCGTGAGGACCAGCACCGGCATCCCCCTCTGGACCTTGTACGCGCTCCAGTCGATCCTCTCGGAGATGACCTTCCACGAGACGTCCGCCTTCTCGTCATAGAGGAGGGGTATCTTGTTCGCGAACCTGAGCAGGTGGATCTCCTCGGAGGGCTCGATGGCCCCGCCGTAGGCGATCGCGGCCTCGACGACGAAGGGTATCCCGGAGTAGCTGGAGGGGGGCCTCTGGACCACGTGGAGGAACTCAGGCCTGTAGATCGCCTTCAGGCCGGCCTCGATGAACTTGGTCCCGACGGGGCTGATGGTGCCGGTCTCGGGAGCCCTGAACTTCCCGTAGTTCTTGAAGGCCTCGACGAGCCTGGTGACCTCGTCGTGGGTGATCTCCTTGACCCTCCTGCTCGGTTCTATCCCAGCGAGCTCCAGGACCTCCTCCGCGGTCTTCGGTCCCACCCTCTGGAACTCCGACGTGAGGAAGGACTTGATGTCCCTCGACCTGGTGTTCGCCAGAAGCCTGTTCACCGTCTCGACGTCTACGCCTAAGGGGTGCGGCTTCCCCTCCCTCGGAGGCTCGGGGACGTCCTCGATCGCCCTCCTGAAGACGTAGGTCCTGTACTTCGGGTCGACGAAGACGATGTTGGCGTGGGCGTTGACGACCGCGGTCATCGTGAAGTACTCGAGGATCTTGGACCTGCTCCCCGCGTAGTCGCCCTCGAGCGTCACCCTAACTGCGGTCCCCCTCCACCCCTTCTGGTTCGGGAGGATGTTGTGCTCGAGGACCTTGGGCTTGTTCTCGACGATGTCTATCATCATCCTGTACTCGTGGATCTCCTTCCCTCCGGTGCTGGAGGTGATCGTGAACGCCTGGTTCGTGGTGATCTGGCCGTAGAGGAGGGCCATCGTCCCGCCGACACCGAAAGTCCCCCTGGACTGCTTGAACCCGTACTTGCTCCCGTAGAGGACGGTCCCGAAGGCCTTCGGTATCTTGTCGCCCTCGACGCCGATCCCGTTGTCCCTGACGGTCAGCCTGAGGATCCGCTCGTTCTGCTCGTCGGCGGGCTCGAGCTGCACCCACACGTTCGGGGGGACCTTGATGATCTCGGTGGCGTCGAGGCTGTTCTCCACCAGCTCCCTTATGCACATGTAGAGGGACCTCGCGGGGTTGGTGAAGCCCGCCAAGTCCCTGTTCCTGTAGAAGAAGTCAGCTGGGCTGATCTCCTCGAATCTCACCTGAGACGTCAATTCGCTCCCGCCGCTCTCCCCTACCGCCCGTATATCAACCGAGTCCCTCGCGCCTGGGATTCGGTCCCTTTCGCGTCTGACCTGCGGTTCAGTCGGCGGCAAGCGTGTCCTCCGGCGCGGGCACTCTCACCGGTTCGACCAGCTTCACGGAGCAGTCGAGGCAGTAAACGACGGTCGCGGCGCAGGACCTGTGGTACATCGCACCGCATCCGCAGACGATCAGCGGCTCGCCGTTCCCGGTGGGCGCGAGCAGCGAGATCTCCTTGGTGCAGTAGAGGCAGATCCTCGTGAGGGCGAGGATGTCCCTCTGCGTGAAGATCCCCACGATCCTGCCCGCTTCCTCGACCAGCAGCCTCCTTATCCTCTTCCTGTTCATCAAGTCTATCGCCTCCCTGATGGCCGTGTCGGGGCCGACGGTTATCGGCGGCGAGGTCATCACGTCCCTCACCTTCGTGAGCTTGGGGTCCCTCCCCTCGGCGACGACGCGCTTGAGGACGTCCCTCTCCGTGATGATCCCCACGATCCTCCCTTCCCTCGTCACCGCTAGCGCGCCGATCCCCTTTGAGCCCATCAGCTTCGCGGCCTCCTCGACCGTCGAGCCCTCGTCGATCGTGACCACTTCTCTCCTCGTGATCGCCCTCACCTTGGAGTCCATCACCATACCCATAGTGCTGACTCATCCCATATAACGGTAAAGGAGCGACCTCACGCCCTCTCCGAGGCCGGGTGCCTGCAGTCCCGGAGGTGGACCTTGCCGGGCCTGGACCTGTAGGACGGGTTCCCCAGCGCCGCCACCATCATGTTCTCCATGCCGTTGGAGGCAGGCGCGAAGAACTCCCGGACATCGTCGTCGTAGAACGTCAGCCCAGTCGCACCGATCCCGAGCGAGTACGCGACCAAGTACGCATGTCCGACCCTTATTCCTGCCTCGAACTGGACCGCCCTGTAGCCCCTGTTGCCCGTGTGTCCGAGGACCTCCCCGAGCCTCGCCATCAGGAAGAGGACGACCGAGGCGTCGCTCCCCAGGCTCTGCTCCAGGCAGAGGTACCCCGCGACCCTCCTGAAGTTCCCGGGCCTGAGGAGGCGGAGCTCGCAGCTCCCGAGCTCATGTAGGTAGGAGCCCGGGTCGAGTCCATCGACCGCGTTCACGATCGCGAACCGCTCCAGCAGCGTCGGCAGCCCTCTCGGGACGAAGTCGGCCTCGATCGGAGCGCTGATCGCCCTCGTCACGGCCCGCAGCACCTCGCCGCGGATTGCTGTCCGGGAGAACTTCCTTGTGGAGCCCCGTAGCAGGATCGCCTCGCCGAGCGGTAAGGGGCGCAGGTCGCTCCGCAGCCCGCTGGCCGCAGGGGGCTCAAAGTCGCCGGTCGGCCTCAGCCTCCTCACACCTTCCCTCCACTTCGCCACCTCGTCGGCGTCGCGAAGGCAGGAGGAGGCGTGGGCCTCCGCGATCTCCCTGTACTGGACCTCGCGCCTCGAGTAGGGCATCGGCCGGTAACGAATCGGGTCGGTGGGCGGGCTCGAGCCCGGGGGACTCGACTCGATCCCCTTCAGGACCACCACCGCTATCGCCGCCTCCCTCGGTGGCTCGGCGCCGATCAGAGCGTTGACCTCCTCGTCCACGAACCCCATCAGCACCTCCGGCTCCAGCCCCTCGGCCCTCGAGACGGCCAGCAGGTTCGCGCAGAGCGCGCCTCCGTCCCAGAACCAGTGCCTGTAGGACCTGGGTCCGTACTTCCACGCGTTCCTCCACGCGACCGAGCTCAGCACGATCGAGAGTCCCGAGTACCCGATCTCCGGCGAGAGCGTCGACCTCGAGAGCCTCTCCCTGAAGTCGCCGCGCCTGAGCTGCGAGAGCGAGAACTCGCACGGGTCGAAGTGATAAACGCCCGGCTCGAGCTCTCCCCCTCCCCCGACGACCAGGTAGAGCTCAGTCTCGTGGAGGTTTCCTGTGGCCGGCGCGGCCCTGAAGTAGACCCTCCCCCACCCGTAATCCTTAATTCTGGTAATTCCAGCGCTGTAGAAGAGCAACTCGGCGATCAGGTCCAGCTCCAACACCCTTTTGGTGAGAGGGACGGAGCCCCCAAAGGCCTCGAGGACGCTCGGCGCCGGCGACGGGAAGGAGCTCGGGAGCTCGACCTTCGGCGCGTCGGGGTAAACCTTGAACGGATACGGGAAGTTCTCCCAGTCGAGCCCTCTCCCGGGCATCCTCACCGAGACGTAGCTGTGCTTCGTCGCCTCGTGATACTCCAGCGCCGCGGCCGGGTCCCAGTTCCCCACGCCTCGAAGCCGCCTCCGTCCTGATAAGACGGTTCCGGGCCGTCGGCTTACCTTGAAATTATAACGGCATTATACTCATCGCAGCGATGGAGCTCCCGGGGGTGCTGAGCGCGATAGGGAGGACACCGATGATCGACCTCACGGCCCTCCTCCCGGGGAAGGGGAGGGTGC
This sequence comes from Candidatus Caldarchaeales archaeon, assembly GCA_039630085.1. Lineage (GTDB taxonomy): Archaea > Thermoproteota > Nitrososphaeria_A > Caldarchaeales > Calditenuaceae > Calditenuis. Next base: position 12,102 of record JBCNVM010000012.1, on the reverse strand, counting down.
GGCTGATGGCGAAGGCCGAGTTCATGAACCCCGGAGGGTCCGTGAAGGACAGGCCGGCGCTCTACATCGTGATGGACGCGCTGAGGGGCGGCGCGCTCACGCCCGAGAAGAGGATACTCGACGCGACCTCGGGGAACATGGGGCTAGGGCTGGCCCTCGTCGGCGCGGCCTTGGGGATAGGCGTGACGCTGGTGGTCCCTGGCAGCGTCAGCCAGCAGAAGCTCTCGCTCCTGAAGTATTTGGGCTCTGAGGTGATCGTGACCGACCCGCTCGAGGGGATCGACGGCGCGATCAGGAGGGCGCGCGAGCTCTGCGAGTCCGACCCTAAGAGGTACTTCTACGCCAACCAGTACGACAACCCCTCCAACGTCAGGGCCCACTACGAGACGACCGGGCCGGAGATCGTCGAGCAGACGGGCGGCAGGGTGACGCACTTCGTCGCCGGCGTCGGGACATCCGGTACCCTAATGGGCGCGGGCAGGAGGCTGAGGGAGGTCGTGAGGAGCGTGAAGCTGATAGAGGTCCAGCCGGCCGAGCCGCTCCACGGCATCGAGGGCCTCAAGAACATGGGCAACGCCATCGTCCCGAAGATCTACGACGAGGGCTTCGCGGACGAGAGGGTCTTCGTCAGGACAGAGGACGCCTACGGCACCGCGAGGCTCCTGGCGAAGAGACACGGGCTGCTGGTGGGGCCGTCGTCTGGCGCGAACGTCTACGCGGCCCTCTCGGTCGCCAGGGAGCTCGACGAGGGCGTCGTGGTCACGGTTCTCCCCGACGGCGCCCACAGATACGTGGGGCTTCTGGGCTGACTCGCCCGGCCTCCTCTATCACCACCTCTATGCCCCTTAGTGCCTTAACGACGTCGTTGACCCTGTCGACGCCTATCGTCACCGAGGACATCCTGTCAACCTTGACGAGCAGCTGCTCGGTGCCGTCCGGGAGCCAGACCCTGCTTATTCCGGTAACCCTCGCGGGCCTCACCAGCTGCTCCAGCAGCTCGTTGATGCTCCCGGTGTACTCGACCACGTTCACCTGCGCTGCCATCCTCGATGATAGGTGCCTCTCGAGCCTCGACTTGACGGGCTTCAGGTCCGTGTGGGAGCGAAGGAAGACAAAGAAAATTCCGCCCGCTCTGATCGTTTTGACGTACTCAGCGGTCCTGAGCTGGGGGAACTGGGGCTCCGCGTCGAGCAGCTCCCTCATCGCCCGAAGGTCCTCCGGAGAGAGCGCGCCGGAGGAGACCAGCGGCTCGCACTTCGGGCAGAGGGTGCCGGTCTTGACGTCGAACTCGCAAACCAGTAGCCTCAACCCCTCGAATCCCCCAGCTCATCGCCACGCACCGTCCTCGTCGATCAGTGGCCGATCTTGATCTCGATCGTGCTGACGTTGATGTCGCGGCCGTCCTGTCCCTTCAGCGTCTCGGTCCCCAAGTTTATCTGGTGCACCTTCAGGTCCCTCAGGAACCTGTTCCTCAGAATCTGGACGACGTCGACGGCCCTGCTTATCGCCCTCCCCCTGGCCTTCAGCGTTATGTTCTGTCCCTGCTGCAGCGCTATCAGGCACGCCAGCACGTAGCTCATCGCGGGCTTCTTTCCGACTAGCACGGTCACGTCCGAGCTGCTCATTCTCTCCTCACCGTTTGCGTAAACTGGGTCCTTCAGCGTCAATAAAAAGATATCACGGAGCCCAGCGCTGACCGCGTCCTCGGCCGATCGGCCTCCGTGCACCGCGCGTCCCCGAAGTCGTTACCGCCGCCGAGTCCAGCAACAGTTATCCGCACGCCGACGCTAGATTGCCTGTGCACAGGGCCCTGCTCGTTTACCTCTCGGTGGCGTCCTTGGTCTCGCTTGCGGTCCCGGTAGTGGTCATGTTCTCGATGCACTCTCCGCAGGACGCGATGATTAGCTGTCCCATGTGCCACAGGTTCGCGCCCCTCGGACCCATGATGGGGGCCCTCGTGTTGGTCGGTGCCCTCGCGCTCGCGGTCTCTGTGGCGCTCGTCTTGGTCTCCGCCGCGCAGGGGTCGTCTAACAAGCCCAGAGCGATCGGCCTTCTCGAGGAGGAGAGAAGGGTCGTCAACCTGCTCTCGACGAAGGGCCCGATGACGCAGAGGGAGATCGCGAGGGAGCTGGCGGTCTCAAGGGTGAGGGCGCACAGGCTGGTCAGACAGCTCGAGAGGCGCGGCGTCGTCGAGACCGAGCCGCGGGGCAGGACGAAGCTGGTCAGGCTCAAGGACTCGACGTCTTGAACGGACGGCCGCTGCACCCGAGCCGGTATCTGCGCTCAGCCGCACGGATGATCTCCCTGAACATCCTCCCGTAGGTCCACCCAGCCTGCCTGCAGGCTTTCCTGAAGTGTCCGTCCCAGACCCATCCGGGGTTCGGGTTCGCCTCGAGCATCCAGAGCCTTCCCTCCGCGTCGAGCCTCCAGTCGAACCTCGCGTAGTCCCTGCAGCCCAGCCTCTCGAAAAGGACGCCGCTCCACCCGAGGAGCCTCCTCCTGACTCCGTCGGGGAGCCTAGCGGGCACTGACTCGACTGAACCGTAGGGCGAGCCCGGGTTCCACTTCGCGTCGTAGGTCAGAATCCTGGGCAGGCCGTCCGGCAGCCTCGAGTAGTCCTCCTCGAGGACCGGAAGGAAGACGAGGTCGGGCGGGTTGCCGATCACCGAGACCGTGAGGTCGCGGCCCTCGACGAACCTCTCGACCAATACCGGGCCCCCGTAGCCCCACTCGTCCTTCAGCGACCTCACGGCCGCCTCGAGTTCGCTTCTGTCCCTCGCGACGCTCCTCTCGGTTATTCCCCAGCTGTTGTCGCCGAAGTTCGGCTTGACGATGCACGGGAAGAGCCTCCCCGGCACCCTTCTCAGGTCGACGGAGTTCCGCACCAGCGCGTGATCGGGGACCGGCACGCCCATCGACCTGGCGATAGCCTTGACCGCCGACTTGTCGTAGCAGATGCTCAGGCATGCAGGTCCCGCCCCGGTGTACTTGATGCCGAGGACCTCCAACATCGCGGCGACGTGACCCTCCATCCGCGGGTCGTTGAGGAAGCCGTCGTCGCAGAGGTTCAGCACCAAGTGGATCGAGTCCGCGTTCTCCTGGAGGAACCTAAGCATCGCCGAGTGGTCGTCCAGGAAGACGAACCTGTACTCCCTGATGCCGTGAAGGACCGACTTGAGCTCGTTGACCGCGACCTCGTCGTCCTCGTCGAACCTCCCGCCGGGCTTGACGGGGTTGGGCCTCCTAGGGTCTCCCAGCAGGACAACGACCAAAGGCCTCCGCTCGTCGCTGCGGGCTGGCTTCACGGCGAGCGCGGTCACGACCATCCTCGAGCCCATCAGCCCCGGGTCCTTGTCGTCGGGGTCGTAGGTCAGCCTAGCCCTGAGGGAGACGTTCGCGAACCCGGCCCTCAGCAGCAGGTCCCGAAGCTCCCCGAACGCGTAGAGCCTGATGCCGTAGACATGGTCCGCGAGGACCGCGTCCCCCGAGACCACGATCTCCCTCGTGTAGACCCTCTTGCCGTCGGAGGAGAGCTCCCTCAGCCTCACGACCACCGCGCCGTCGTGTGTCTCCGCCCTCACCGGCGCGAGCTGCGCCCTGAACGCCTCCCCGTCGGTGACGTCGATCAGCAGCTTCCCGTAGGGCCTCAGGACCCTGTGAGCCTCCCTAAGGACCCTGAGGTCGTCGTGCTCGTCCCGGAAGTAACCGAAGCTGTTGCCCATCAGGATCACGGCGTCGAACTGGTCTTCCCGGTAGGGCAGGCGCCGCGCGTCACCTCTCCTAAACCTCACGCTGAGCCCCTCCCTGAATGCGGACGCCTCAGCGACCTGAAGCAGGTCCCGCGAGTAGTCGAGCCCGTGAACGTTCCCGAAGCCCCTCCTCGCGAGCTCCAGCGAGTGCCTGCCGTTGCCGCAGCAGAGGTCGAGCACGCGGTCGTCCCTGTCCAGGTCCAAGAGCTCGACGATCAGGTCGACCTCGCGCTCCGTGAGCCTCCTGTTGCAGACGACGTCGCCGTCGGTGACGAGGTAGAGATCGCTGAAGATCCGCTTCCACCAATCCGGGTCAACCCTCTTCTCGAGGGGCAGGGGGCCCGTCCCCGGCGGAATGTCCCTCGCCGCCATCAGGCGAGCCACCAACAGGTCGTCGGTCCCGCTCCTAGGTCCCCCATATTATATGTGATGCCTTTTAAGTTCCGAGGCTCTCAGACAGCCGCCTGCCGGAAGCTCGTCGGCCCCAGCTTCTCCAGATCGTCAGCTAGCCGACGGTCGGAGTTGGCCTCGAGCCCGGTCCGCCCCTGCGCGCCCCCTCAGCGTCCCACTGATGGTCACGTCCTCTCGGCGGCCGAGATCGCGGAGGAGACCAGCTTCTTGTGGGCCCTCCTGATGACCTCGGATATCGCCCTCGGAGAGGTCCCGAAGAGCCTGGCGAGCTCCCTCGTGCCGGCCCTCTTCGGCACCTCGTAGAACCCCATGTGGAGCGCGGCCGCGAGCAGCTGCATCTGGTTCTTGGTGAGCTGGGACGCGGGCAGCTCGGCCGTCACCTGCCTGACCTCCTCCACGCTGACCGAGTATCCCCTCGCGTTCGACTCCCTGACGAAGTCGCTGAACTCGTTCGGGTCATGGAAGAGCAGCTCGAAGGTCACGCCGCCGGTCGTCTCCCTCGCCGTCAGGAGCCTGTTGAACGGCACGCCGGACCTAGCGCAGGCGCAGGCCTTCGTCCTCACCAGCCCGACGTAGCTCCCGGCCTCGACGCCCTCGAAGAAGACCGCGTGCTCGACGCCTGGGACCGCCGAGACCTTCTCCGAGAGCTCGCGGGCGCTAAGCGTCGACGACTTCACCCTCACGAGGGCGCTGACGCCCAGCGACTTGACCTTCGGCACGCACATGACGAGGTCGCACGAGCTCCCGAGCGCTCTGAGGCGTTGGGCCCAAGGGCAGGCGATCTGCATCCGGGCCCTGACCCTGAACATGCCTACTTCACGTTTTAAGAATGTGGTGCCTGAGATTTAAACGAGAGCGCGGTCACTCGCCCGCAGGCGCGACGTAGGTGATGAGGCCCTTCGACCTCAGCTCCTCCGAGAGCCTCCTCACGGCGTTCTGGACGTCCAACTCCGTCTTGGCTCCGGTGCAGACCAGCTTCCCGCTCGCGAACATCAGGATCACGACCTTCGGCTCCGACATCCTATAGATCAGGCCGGGGAACTGCTCGGGCTCGTACATCACGTTCTCGAGGACCTGCGCGGCCCTCTCGAGGTTGATGCGACCGTACAGGTCGATCGACGCGACGATGTTCTGGACCTCGATGATCGCGTCCTCGCTCACGAGGAAGCCCTTCTCCTTCAGGAGCCTCACGACCCTCCTGACGGCCCTCTTCGACTCCTCCTCGCTCTTCGCGCCGGTGCAGACCATCTTCCCGCTGCTGAAGATCAGCGTCGCGGTCTTCGGCCTCTCGAGCCTGAAGACCAGTCCCGGGAACTGGGCGGGCTTGTAGTCGACCTGCGGGAACGCGTTCTGGATCGCCTGCAGGTCCAGCCTCTGGTTCAGCGTCACCGACGCGACGACGTTCTGGATCTCGATCTTGGGCTCAGGGTAGGCTTCGGTCATGTCCGCAGTCCATTTAAAGCCGCTCTCTGAATGCATTTAAATGTTTATAATCGGATCTGGGATCAGGGGCACAGCCCAGCATTAAAAGCCCGACGCGGGAGGGAAGAGTCAGACGATGCGCGAGGGCCGGAGCCACGTTGGCCTGCTGATGGCCGGCGGAAGGGGGACGAGGATGGGCGGGGGCGTGGAGAAGCCGCTGGTCGAGCTCGAGGGCAAGAAGATGGTCGAGCACGTCCTGGACCGGCTCGCGGCGGTGAGGTCGCTGAGCAGGGTCATCTGCGTGACGAGCAGGTTCGCTCCGAGGACGACCGAGTTCCTGAGGCGGATGGGATACGAGGTGATCGAGGCTCCTGGAGGGGGCTACTTGGAGGACCTGAAGTTCGCGCTCTCGGCGCTCGGCCCGGGACTCTACGCGACCTTCTCGGCCGACGTCCCGTTCCTGGTGCCGGAGGTGGTGGAAGAACTGCTGTCGAGGCATTCCCGCGGCGACCTCTCCGAAATGGACTACGTCGTGGTGGTGGTCCGCGAGGAGCTGGTCAAGTCGTTCGGCACGTCCCTCAGGAGCGCGACCCGATACACCGTCGACGGCAGACCGCTCTTCCCGACTGGCGTGAGGCTGATCAGGTACAAGGGAGGGTCGGTAGACGCGGCCCTCTCGAGCCCGCACTTCGTGACGGTCGAGGATCCCGGCTTCGCGGTCAACGTCAACACGCCCGAGGACCTCAGGATCGCCGAGGCGATCGCGGGCGCGGCCCGGAGCGGTTATCTCGGGCCGGAGACCAGCACTGCCGGATGACATCGGGCCCTGCGCGGGAGGCCGAGGGGCTGCTGGAGGTCATCAGGTCGAGGAGGTCGTCGAAGCTGCTCGGCGTTGGCGAGGTCCCCCTCGAACTGGTGCTGAAGGCCGTCGAGGTCGCTACCTACGCGCCCAGCGCCCACAACGCCCAGCCCTGGAGGGTCGTGGTAGTGAAGGACAGGGAGACGATCGTCAGGCTCCTCGAGGAGATGGCGGAAGTCTGGAGGGCCGACCTGAGGGCCGACGGCCACCCGGAGTGGAGGATCGAGGCGATAGTGAGGGAGTCGATGAAGAGGACGCTGAGGGCATCGGTGCTGATCGTGGTATGCCTCACGATGGAGGACATGGACGTCTACCCCGACGAGCGGAGGGCCCGGTGCGAGTACCTGATGGCGGTCCAGTCGATCGGCGCTTTCATCGAGAACTTGCTCCTCGCGCTCCACGCTCTGGGGCTCGGCGCCTGCTGGAGGAGCGGCCCCCTCTTCGCGCCCGAAGCCGTCAGGAGGGTCCTCGGGATACCGGAGCACGTCGAGCCGCAGGCGATGGTCGAGGTGGGCCTGCCGGGAGGGATCAGGCCGCCGACGAGGATGACCCTCAGGGAGGTCGCGCACGTCGACAGGTGGGGGAACCCGCCGTGATCGCGCTGCTCTCGGGAGGCGTCGGGGGTTCTAGGCTCGCCGCGGGGCTCTACGACCTGCTGGGCGAGAGGCTCGTCGTGATCGTGAACACGGCCGACGACGAGGTGATCTACGGCCTCTACGTCTCCCCGGACGTCGACACGGTCCTCTACGCCCTTTCGGGGATCGGCGACTGGGAGAGGGGATGGGGGATCAGGGGCGACACCTTCAGGTGCAACGAGATGATCGGGAGGTTGGGATTCGAGAACTGGTTCAGGATCGGTGACATGGACCTCGCGGTCAATCTGCTCAGGACCGTGATGCTCAGGGAGGGGATGAGCCTCTCGCAGGTCACCGGGGAGCTGACGAGGAGGATGGGGATCAGGTGCAGGGTCCTGCCGATGACCGACTTCAGGGTCGAGACGAGGGTAGTCACGAAGGAGGGGACGATGAGCTTCCAGGAGTACTTCGTCGAGCGCGGCACCGCTCCCGATGTCCTCGAGGTCAGGAGGGTCAGGTCGCCCGGCGAGGTGCCGGCGCCGGGCGTGATCGAGTCTCTCACAGGCTCGCAGGCGATCGTCTTCGCTCCCAGCAACCCGATCCTGAGCGTCAGGCCGATCCTCGAGACGAAGGGCGTGGAGGAGGCGATAAGGCGCTCCGGTTCCGTGAAGGTCGCGGTCAGCCCGATAGTGGGAGGCAAGGCGATGAGGGGTCCCGCGGACAGGCTCATGGTTGCGTTCGGCTACGAGCCCGGCGTGGTCGGGGTGGCGCAGTTCTATGAGGGGCTGATAGACGGGCTGGTCATCGACAGGGCCGACGAGGAGTTCGCGGGCCCGATCAGGTCGAGGTTCGGGATCGAGGTGCTGGTGACGGACACCGTGATGACGTCGAGAGAGGCGGCGAGGTGGCTAGCGGGCGAGGTCCTGAACTTCGCGGTGAGGATCGGAGGGGCTCGGGATTAATACCGGAGCTCGGAAGGACGGAGCCGTGGGCACCGGAGCCGTCAGGGAGCACCGCGAGAGGGCCCCCAAGTCGGTCAGGGTGGGGATCGTGACCGCGAGCACGTCGAGGCACGCGGCCCTCAGGAGGGGCGAGAGGGTCGTCGATGACTCCGGCGACGCTGTCGAGGAGGTGATGAGGGGGAGGGGGTACTCGGTGGTGAGGTACGGCGTCGTCGACGACGACCTCAAGCAGATCAGGGAGGCAGTGCTTAAGGGGATCGCGGAGGGCTGCGACGCGTTCGTCGTGATAGGGGGGACTGGCATAGCGATGAGGGACGTCACGGTCGAGGCGGTCAGGCCGCTCTTCGAGAGGGAGCTGCCGGGGTTCGGGGAGGTCCTGCGACTCGAGAGCTACAAGAGGATCGGGGCCGCGGCGATGCTCAGCAGGGCGACCGCGGGCATCGTGAGGGGTGCTGCGGTCTTCGCGTTCCCCGGCTCGCCGGACGGCGCTAGGCTCGCGGCGGAGCTGATCGCGGACGAGCTCCCGCACCTGATCGGGCTGCTCAGGGGCCAGTGACCTCGAGGGCGTTGAAACGGATTTATCCCCAGCGACCGTCGCTCGGCGGATGTCGGAGGGCGTAGTCGAAGCCCATCGGAGAGCTTGGGAGGAGTCGGTGAGAGACCCCGAGGGCTTCTGGAGCAGGGTCGCGTCGGAGCTCGAGTGGTTCAGGAGATGGGACGTGACCCTCGACGAGTCCCGACCTCCCTTCTACAGGTGGTTCGTGGGAGGAGAGATCAACATCACGCACAACTGCCTCGACAGGCACGTTAGGCGCGGGAGGGCGAACAAGGTCGCGCTGGCGTGGATCGGGAGCGAGGGACTGGTCCGGCGACTGACATACGGGGACCTCCTCGGGGAGGTGAACAGGTTCTCCGCGGCGCTGAGGTCGCTCGGGGTCCGAAGGGGCGACAGGGTGACGGTCTACATGCCGATGGTTCCCGAGGCGATGGTCGCGATGCTCTCGGTCGCGAGGCTCGGGGCGGTGCACAGCGTCGTCTTCAGCGGCTTCGGAGTTCAGGCGCTCGCGGACAGGATCTCTGACTCCCAGTCGAAGGTCGTGGTGACCGCCGACGCGATGACCAGGAGGGGGAAGACGGTGATGCTGAAGGAGGTCGTCGACGAGGCTGCGGAGAGGGCGGGCTGCGTCGAGTCCGTCGTGGTCCTGAGGAGAACCGGAGTCGAGGTCGGAATGAGGGCGTCGAGGGACTTCTGGTACCACGAGCTCCTCTCCCAGGTCGGAAGGGGCGCGGAGGTCAGGCCGGAGCCGGTCAGGTCCGAGGACCCCCTCTTCATCCTTTACACTTCGGGGACGACCGGGAAGCCGAAGGGCGTCCTGCACCTCCACGGACAGTACGCGGTCTGGGCCTACGCCCACGCGAAGTGGCTCTTCGGCTGGGGCGACGACCACGTCTTCTTCTCGACGCCCGACATCGGCTGGATCAACGGCCACAGCTACAGCACCTACGGCCCGCTCCTGAACGGCGCGACGGTCCTCTGGTACGAGGACGCCCCAGACCACCCGCACCCCGGTATCTGGTGGGAGATCGTCGATGAGCACCAAGTCACCGACATGTGGGTCGCCCCAACCGCCGTGAGGCTCCTGATGAGGTACGGCGACTCAGTCCCGAAAAGGTACTCCCTGAGTTCGCTGAGGCTGATCGTCAGCGCAGGCGAGATACTCGGGGAGGAGGCGTGGAGGTGGCTCCACGAGAACGTCGCTAGGCGGAGGGAGGACTGCCACGTGATCGAGACCTGGGGCCAGACCGAGAACAGCGGCTTCATCGCGGCTCCGGGCGGCTACGGGATCGCCGGTGGGATCGCGTACAGGATGGGCTCCGTCGGGCTGCCATACCCCGGGATAAGGATCGGCGTCCTCGACGACTCAGGAAGGGAGCTCGGGGCCGGCGAGAGGGGCAACATTGTCGTCTTCCCGCCCACGCCTCCCGCGTTCATGTACTCGGTCTGGGGGGACCCGGAGCGCTACGTGAGGACCTACTGGCGGAGGTTCGGTGTTTACCTCACCGGCGACTACGGCCATGTCGATGGGGACGGGTACGTCTACGTCCTCGGGAGGGTCGACGACGTCGTGAAGGTCGCGGGTCACAGGCTGGCGCCTGCAGACTTGGAGAACGCGGTCTCGCGTCACCCCGCGGTCGCGGAGTGCGCGGCCGTCTCCGTCCCCGACCCGGTCAAGGGCGAGGCCCTCGTGGTCCTCGTCACACCGAAGGCGGGCGCCGAGAGGACGACCCTCGCGGAGGAGGTGAGGGAGCTGGTGAGGAGGGAGCTCGGAGCGATCGCGACGCCGGAGAGGGTGATCGTCGTCGAGAGGCTGCCCAAGACGCGCACCGGGAAGATCATGCGGAGAGTGATCAGGGCCGTCCTGACGGGCTCCGAAGTCGGCGACGTCTCTACCCTTGAGGACGAAGCCAGCGTGAGGGAGGTCTTCGAGGCGAAGGAGTCGCTTGAGCGGGAGCTCTCGGGGGCGCGGTGAATGGGCTCGGCCGACTGGCGCCTCGTGGTCCTCGAGCCGGACGTCGAGGCCTTCGAGCCCCTCACGCTGACGAGGGCCCTCTGCGAGCTGGTCGTGGGGAGCAAGACCTTCTTGGACCGCTACGGGGAGACTTGGCTCAGGGGCGCTGGCCCGACGATCGTCCTCACGAGGCCACATCTGACCGAGGTCCTGAGGGAGAGGCGGCCTGACTGCGGGGTCAACGACGTCGATGCGTTCGCGTCCGAGGACGTCATCGTCGTCAACCCCTCCTTCCCGCCCACCGGAGAGGTGCTGAGGGCCCTCGAGCCGCTGCGGAGGGAACGCGTCGCTGTGACCTCAGGCGGCAAGCTCGTCGGGGCGAGGCTCAGGGGGGAAGACCTCGCGGGGCTCATCGGCGAAGGCCGGGGCCTACGGTTGGACTCAGGACAGGTGATGAGGCTCGCGGCCGGGGTGACGGATGTCGCAGGGCTCAGGCCGCTCGGAGGCTTCTGGGATCTGGCGGCTGTGAGCGTCGAGCTGCTCGGGTCCGACCTCGAGGGGATCAGGTCAGGGGATTGGGAGGGCGAGGTCCACGAAAATGTCCACGTTCTCGGCGAGAGGCGACGTTTGATCGTGAGGTGGGGAGCGGTCGTCGAGCCGAACGTCACCTTCGACGTCAGGAGGGGCCCGGTCGTGATCGGCGAGGGCGCGGTAGTGATGTCCGGGTCCAGGGTCGAGGGCCCCTGTGCGATCGGGAGGTCCTCAGTCGTATTCCCCAACTCCCAAGTCCTCTCCACCTACGTCGGCGAGAACTGCAGGGTCGGCGGCGAGGTCGAGCGCACCGTCTTCCTCGGATTCTCCAACAAAAGGCACTACGGATATGTCGGCCACTCCTACGTCGGCGAATGGGTTAACCTCGGCGCGGGGACCACGTTCTCGAACCTCAAGAACACATACGGGACCGTCAGGGTCAAGGTGGGGAGAGGAGTTCGGGACACGGGAATGACTTTCCTCGGCCCTGCGGTCGGCGACCACGTGAAGTCCGCGATAGGCACCACGGTCTTCTCGGGGAAGAGAATCGGCGCCTTCAGCCACCTCTACGGCACCGTGATGACCGACGTCCCGCCCTTCACGGTTCACGCGAGGTCCCTCGGCGCGGAGCCCGTCGAGCTCAGGGTCGACTCTGCCGTCGAGACCGCCAAGAGGATGATGTCCCGCAGAGGAGTCAGGATGTCGGAGGCCTACGAGCGGATGATCAGGCGGGCCTTCGAGCTGACAGTCTCTGAGAGGTCAGAGGCCGGCGTGAAACCGGGCGAGTTACAGCTCTAGATCCGTCTCAGCGGGCTCTCAGGTCAGATGCTCTTGGTTTAGGGGCCCACTCCCCTACTTCAACGGCACGTACATCGAGCTCTTCGTCGCCCCGATTCCGGGCCTCCCGTGGACGACCCTCTTGTTGGTGATCGCGAACTCGCCGAGCCTGTGCCCGATCATCTCGGGGACGACCTCGACCGGCACGAACTCCTTCCCGTTGTGGACCGCGATCGTCATCCCGACCATCTCCGGAAGTATCACCATGTCCCTGGCGTGGGTCCTGATCGGCTTGTTGATCCCCAG
>JBCNVM010000011.1:0-37252 GCA_039630085.1 Candidatus Caldarchaeales archaeon | reverse complement strand
TATCCCCCTCCTGCTGACGAGGCGCCTGCTGCTCTCGAGTCCAGGTATCTCCTCGAAGTCCTCGAGGGGCAGGAGGACATCGGCCGCGCCGTAGGACCTCAGGAGCTCGCCGATCCTCTCAACCCTCTCCCTGCTCCAGTAGAACAGGTTCACCTCCAGCGGCGCGCTCAGCTCCCTCGCCAGCTCCACCAGCTCCCGGCCGACCAGCGAGGCCGTGTTGCCGTTCACGGAGATCACGGGCCTCCTCGAGAGGAGGAGCTGGGCCGCGGCCGCCCTCACCGCCCCCCTCGCGGGCTCGTGGGTCACCTCGCCGATGATGTAGTCGAAGGCCTCGCCCCTGCCGTGAGCCATGAGGCCCTCAGGAACAACGATGCCCCTCCTGAACCCCTCGACGAGCCTCTCCCGAATCGTCAGCGAGACGTAACGCGGATGACTCTTGGGTACGCCAACCAAGCACCATCACCGAGCCTCAGCTCCACGAGGTTCCCGAAGGCCCTCCTCATGTGTTCTCCGACCTCCTCCGCGTGCCGGACTTCCGCGACCGCGAACAGCACCATCTTCTTCACCGAGTACCCGAGGACGAGCTCCTCCACTGGCCGCATCGCGGCCTCGACCCGATCGGTGAGGAAGCCCACGCCCCTGCTGAACTCCCTCGAGCACTCGAGGAACCTCTCGAGGGTCGGGTCGGAGAGGAACCTTCTGTACGCGGCCCTCCCGTGCTCCCTTATCCTGTCAGCGAACCTCGCCAGCATCTCCCTTGTCGACATCTCGCCCAGCATCGAGGTCAGCACGATCACGTCGCCCCTGTTCTCGACGACCTCCGACTCGCCTATCCCGGGCGCTCCGGGCCTCGTCCGAAGAACGAGCCCAGCCCCCGCGTGGAGCGCGAGCACATCGCCCAGTCCCGTGACGTTCTCGACCTCGGTCACGTGGGCCCTCCTGAAGGCCTCGAGGAGGTCATAGGACTTCTCGGCCGCGTCGGTCAGCGCGCAGGCTAGGGCGATCGAGGCACTTAGCCCGTAACCCGCGCCCAGCCTCAGCGGGGTCTCGACGTGGTAGTCCCTCGTGGGATCGAGCAGGCGCTTGAAGTTGTCGCCCCCGAAAGGCTCGCCGTTCACCAGCAGCCTCCCCGAGCCCTCCCTCACGTCACACATAACCCCGGGCTCCAAGACGATCCCTGCACCGATCGAGCCTGCCTTCAAGGGGTCGGGGTTCCACATCGGCACGAAGAAGCCGGTTACGTGAGCTGGAACCCGCGTCCTTCCGCCTATTGACCGCACGTTAGTTGCATTATTCGTTTCGTAATTAAATTTCAGTTTACGTAAGTTACGTAGCATACCTAATCAGAGAGGGAGGCTGTCGCCGTTAACACCCCTCGATCTGATATAGGAGGCTCCCCGTCCGGCGACGGTGGAGGATGCGGCTGAGCGAGCTGGGCGAGAGGGCGCTCCTCAGGTACCTGATGCCGAGGCTGAAGAGAGTCGGCGAATACCTCTGGGCCGGCGACGACGGCGTCGACTTCCTGGGCGGCGGCAGGTTCGTCCTGACCGGGGACATGCTTGTCGAGTGCACCGACGTGCCGAGGGGCATGGGCCTCTGGAACGCGGGTTGGAAGGCCGTCACCTCCTCCGTCAGCGACCTGGCCGCGAAGGGCGCGCGGCCGATCCTCTGCTACGTCGAGCTCGGCCTGAGGCCCGACATGACGTTCGCGGAGTTCGAGGTGCTCTGGTCCGGGATCGAAGGGGCCTGCGAGGCGTACTCGGCGGCGCTCGTGGGCGGCGACACTAACGAAGCGAGGGAGCTGATCGTCGGGGTCTTCGCCCTCGGCTCCGCGGAGCGACCGGTGCCTAGGCGCGGCGCGAAGGCCGGCCAGGTCGTGGGCACGACGGGCAAGTTCGGAAGGACGGCCGCGGGCCTGCACGCGGTGATGAACGGGGTCAAGGAGGAGCGCTGGCGCCCCCTCGTCGAGTCCTTCCTCAGGCCGGTCGCGAGAGTCAGGGAGGGCTTGGCGCTCTCGGGGCACGCGAGGTGCATGATCGACTCGAGCGACGGGCTCGCAGCCTCCCTTAGGGAGCTGATGGAGCTCAACGGCGTGGGCTTCGAGATCGACTCGCCGCCGGTCGACGGCCTCGCGGTCGAGTACGCCGGCGCCTTCGGACTCGACCCGTACCGGCTGGTCTTCGAGGGCGGGGAGGAGTACGAGCTGGTCTTCACTTTCGACCCGGAGGACGAGGGGGAGGTGAGGAGGAGGCTCTCGGAGGTCGGTTGTGAGCTCCACGTGATCGGGAGGGTCACGGGCGACGGCAGGATCATGGCGTTGTGGGAGGGCAGGGAGGTCGAGGTCGAGCCCAAGGGCTGGGAGCACTTCCTCGGCCGCGGGACCTGAAGCGGAGTCGGCCTGCACGGTCGCATAGGACCGTCGTCGGGCCCCGTCGTCCGTATCACGATTATATACGGACCCGAGTCGTCGATGGTGGATTGACGACTTCCCAGTCGCCCGTCGAGTACGAGCGCTACTGGGCGACGAGGTACGACAGAGAGGGGGTCTTCAACGCCGACCCGGACCCGAAGAGGCCCAAGGTCCTCGTGACCTTCCCTTACTCCTACCAGAGCGGCCCGCTCCACGTGGGCCACTGCTTCGCATCCTCGAGGGCCGACGCCTACGCCCGTTACAAGAGGCTTAAGGGGTACAACGTCCTCTTCCCGTGGGCCTGGCACTGGACCGGCGAGGCGGTCGCGGGGATCAGCGACAGGCTTAGGAAGGGCGATCAGCGCCTGATCAGGGTCCTGAGGGAGGTCGACGGCGTGCCCGAGGAGAAGCTCGCGGCGTTCGTCGACCCGGTCGAGGTCTGCAGGTACTACACCGAGGAGAACAGGAGGACCGTGAAGGCCCTCGGCCTCTCGCTGGACTGGAGGAGGGAGTTCCACACCACTGACCTCCACCCCTACTACAGCAGGTTCGTCGAGTGGCAGTACCTCACCCTCAGGGAGCTCGGGCTCGTCAGGACCGGGTCCCATCCCGTCGTCTGGTGCCCCGCGTGCCAGAGCCCCACCGGCGACCACGACCGGCTCGTGGGCGAGGGGGTCTCTCCGACCGAGTTCACGCTCGTCTTCTTCGACGCGGGGGACGCATACCTCGCAGCGGCGACGCTCAGGCCCGAGACGATCTTCGGGGCGACAAACGTCTGGATCAGGCCCGACGCGGACTACTCGGTCGTCGAGGCGCTGGGCACGAGGCTGATAGTCAGCCGGAGGGCGGCGGAGAAGCTCGCGGAGCAGGTCGACAGCGTGAGGGAGGTCGGTAGGATACCTGGGAGGGAGCTGGTCGGGAGGAGGGTGAAGGTCCCGATCACCGGAAAGGAGGTGCTCGTGCTTCCGGCCTCCTTCGTCGACCCTAATGTCGGAACGGGCGTCGTCTACAGCGTGCCTGCCCACGCGCCGTACGACTACGCAGCTCTGAGGGACCTGAAGAGAAGGCCGGAAGTCCTGAGGGAGTACGGGCTGGACCCGAGACTCGTCGAGGGCATCGAGCCGATCCAAATCGCGAGGACCGAGGGCTTGGGTCCGATGCCGGCCGTCGAGCTGGTGGAGGCGGAGGGCATAGTCGACCAGAGCGACCCGCGCCTCGAGGAACTCACCGCCAAGGTCTACTCCGAGGAGTTCTACAAGGGCGTGATGCTGGAGGGTTGCGGCGAGGTCGGAGGAATGAGGGTCAGCGACGCGAGGGACGCGATCAAGTCCAGGCTCATTGAGCTCGGAAGGGGCTGGAGGTTCTACGACCTCACCGAGAGGGTCGTCTGCAGGTCCGGCGACGAGTGCATAGTCAAGGTCGTCAAGGACCAGTGGTTCATCGCCTACTCCGACGAGGAGTGGAAAGAGAGGGTGAGGTCCCACGTCAGGGAGATGTTCTTCTCGCCGGAGGGCGCGAGGCAGTGGGTCCTGAACGTCGTCGACTGGCTGAGGGACTGGCCCTGCGCGAGGAAGACCGGCTTGGGGACGAAGCTGCCCTTCGACAGGGAGTGGATCGTCGAGACCCTCAGCGACTCGACGGTCTACATGGCCCTCTACACGATCAGCCACTACCTAAACTCGGGGCTCGTGAAGCCGGAGCAGCTGACGAGGGAGGTCCTCGACTTCGTCTTCAGGGGCGTCGGCGACCCCGACTCCGTCTCGAGGTCCGTCGGAATGGACCGGGAGCTGCTGCTCAGGATGAGGAGCGAGTTCGAGTACTGGTACCCGGTCGACCTCAGGGTCTCGGGGAAGGACCTCGTCCCGAACCACCTCACCTTCTTCGTCTTCCAGCACGTCGCCCTCTTTCCTCCCGAGAAGTGGCCGAGGGGGATCGCGGTGAACGGAATGGTGAGGGTCGAGGGCCAGGAGATGCACAAGAGCAAGGGGAACTTCATCCCGATCAAGTCCGCGATCGCGAGGTACGGCGCCGACGCGACGAGGCTCACGCTGCTCCTGGCCGCCGAGGACATGGACGACCCCGACTGGAGGGAGAAGAACGCCGCCGACGTCAGGAGGGCTCTCGACGCGCTGATCGGGATCGCGAGGGAGGTCACGAGCGCGGAGGCCGACGGGGGACTCTCCAGGACAGACAGGTGGCTGCTCGCGAGGCTCAAGGGCCACCTCAGGGCGATCGAGGAGGCGATGGAGTCGATGAAGACGAGGACCGCGGCCAACACGGCCCTCTACATGCTGCTCAACGACTGGAGGCGCTACGTCAGGAGGCGGAGGGGCTCGGTGGGTCCGGCCGCGAGGGCCTTCGTCGAGGCGTGGGCTAGGGCAATCTCGCCGTTCGCGCCCTTCACCGCAGAGGAGATGAACAGGGCCCTTGGGAACGAGGGATACGTCGCGCTCTCGAGCTGGCCGGCGATCGAGGTGGAGATGGGCCAAGAGTCCCTCCTCGAGGAGGAGCTGATCGACCAGCTGATCGATGACGTCAGGAGCGTCGCGAGGGTCGTCGGAGCAGCATCGCGCCATCTCAAGGTCTTGGTCGCACCGGCAGAGTACCTCCGAGTGTATGCCAGGATCTTGAGGGACCATGCCTCCCACGGCAGGGCGGAAGTGAGGGCCTACCTCGGAGACTTCGAAGCGCTGGGGTTGAGGGACAGGGGCGCGGCAGCGGGACTCATCACGCGCTTCGCCTCTCACGTCCAGCAGCTCGTCGCACGTTACCCGGTGGAGGTCGTGGAGGCGGTGATGCTGAGGGAGAAGTCGCTCTACGCTGAGGAGTCCGGCTACATAGCCTCGGAGCTCGGCATGGAGGTGGAGCTGGCTGAGGCCGACTACCTCAGGCCCGAAGAGAAGAGGAAGGCCCTTCTGACCGTCCCGCTGAGGCCCGGGATCGTCCTGTGAACCCATCTCGCGTCGACTGGGAGGAGAACTTCTGCAGGGGGGGACTCGTCCTGCCTGATGTGGGGACGTCCAGCCGCGGGCTGAGGCCTCCGAGGTAAAGTTAGGCTTATCTCGGACGGGATACGTGTGCTTGTTGAGATGTTGCCATACGACTCGATAGCCGACTTTCACGTCCCCATAACGGAGGACCACGAGCTCTTCAGGAAGGTCGTGAGGCAGTTCGTCGAGAGGTACCTCGAGCCCCGGGTGAAGGAGATCGAGCAGACCAACTCGATCCCCATCGAGCTCATCAAGTTGGCCGCGGAGAACGGATTCATGGGGCTCGGCATACCGGAGGAATACGGCGGACAGGGGTCCGACTACCTTAACGTCGTGATCTACACCGAGGAGGTCAGCAGGGTCTGCCCAGCCTTCTCGGCCGCTACGCTCGTCAGGGGCCTCTTCACCACGCCCGTCCTCGTCTTCGGGACCGAGCAGCAGAAGAGGAAGTACATTCCTCCCCTCGCTTCAGGTCAGAAGTCCGCGGCCCACGCGACCACGGAGCCCGGCGCGGGCAGCGACGTGGCGGGGATAAAGACGAGGGCCGTGAAGAAGGACGGAGGCTGGGTGATCAACGGCCAGAAGTACTTCATCACTGGTGCTGACAGGGCGGACTACTTCGTGGTGCTCGCGAGGACCAGCGACCCGCCGAGCAGACACGAGAGGTGGAAGGGGCTGACGATGTTCATCGTTGAGCGCGACAACCCTGGCCTGAGGGTCGGCGAGAAGATACAGGTCACGGGCCTGAGGGGCTCGATGCCCTCCGAGGTTATCCTGAACGACTGTTGGGTCCCGGAGGACGCGGTCCTGGGCGAGGTCGGCGAGGGGTTCAAGGTCGCGATGGTCACCTATGACTACGGCAGGGTCGGAATAGCAGCACAGGCGGTGGGCGTGCTTCAGGCGGTCTTCGAGAAGAGCCTCAACTACGCGGCCCAGAGGATCGCCTTCGAACGGCCGATACTCGCCTTCCAGGCGATCCAGTTCTACCTCTCGGAGATGCTGAGGGACCTCGAAGCTGCCAGGCTTCTGACCTACTGGGCCGCCTACCTGCTGAACAAGGGCCTCGACGAGCGCTCCATCATCGCCGCCTCCCTCGCCAAGCTCTTCGCGACCGAGGCCGCCGAGAGGGCCGCCCTCAGGGCGATAGAGATTCACGGGGGAATGGGCGTCGCGGTCGACGGGATGGTGGAGAGGTTCCTGAGGGACACGCAGATCATGAAGATCTACGAGGGAACCTCTGAGATCCAGAGGCTCGTGATCGTCAGGCACCTGGTGAGGAAGGTCCTCGGGTTCGAGGTCTGAATCCACCGGAACCGACCTCCGAAAATAACTTATTTTATAAAGACGGGCGAGGGAGAGACCGGATAGCGGATGGCCTCGGTCGCGAGGGTGGTGATATCGGTGGCGGTCGTGGCGCTGGCGCTCTCGTTACCCGCGGTCCTACGGAGCATAGTTCAGCCCGGTGAGGTCGCGTTGCCGTTCTACTGGCTCGTCGCCCTAGCAGTCGTCGCCCTCGTCCCCGCGGTCCTCGTGAGGTCCTTCATGGGATCGGCGGGCAGCGCCTCGCTGGGGGCGCTTCTGGGGCTGCTCTACGTCCTCGCGGCAGCGGACCTTAGGTTCTACGTCGGACTCTGGGAGCCCGTTACGTTGCTGCTCGCGGTCGCGGTGCCCGAACCCGCCCTCGGGCTCTTAATGCTGGTGTTGGCCTCCTGCGCCGCGTCCGGGGCCATCGGACACATCCTCGGACCCAGGGCCGCAGTTCCCGAGGTCGAGGTCGGACCCCCGCCTGTGGCTACCCCCGTGCAGGTCACGACCGAGCGTGAGGGGAAGGCGCCCGAAACCGCACCCCCGCTAGGCGGCCCCGCGGAGGAAGGTAAAGCGGCTGCCGAGGAATTGAAGCTGGAGCCCGAGGCCCCGCCGGAGGTCGTCGAGGAGACGATGAGGTGCCCCGACTGCGGCGCCGAAATACCTAAGGACGTCAGGTTCTGCCCCTACTGTGGCAGGAGCTTCTGATGACGACGGAGGCTTTTGAGCGGCTCTTGAGCTCACTTAGACTCCTCCTTCTCTCTCTTGGCAGGCTCGGCGCTCGCGGTCTCCAGCTCCGGGATCGGCTCAGGCGGAGGCGTCGTAGCCAGCGTGTACCCGATCCAAGCCAATATCGCCAGCACCCCCGCGACCGCCAAGAATGCAGTCACTTGGAGGACGATCATCGCCCACGGGCTCAGCAGCACCAGCCACCCGTAAAGCAGTATGCCCAGCACGGACCCGATGAGCAACAGATATCCCAGCGCCTTGTCGCTCATCGACCATAGGTCGCCCAGGCCGCTCATTTAAGCCTTGCGAGGACTGAACGGTGGCGCTCGCGAAGGACGGTTCGGCGAACATCAGTTATAGGGACGGCAGCAGGAGAGGACCCGGATGCTGATCGACCCGCTGGAGCTGCTGGCGAGGCCGGTGAGGGAGGCGGTTGTCGAACGGTTCGGTTCCCTCGCGGAGACCCAGCGAGCCGCGATACCTCACGTCGTCAGGGGCGAGAACGTCCTGCTGATGGCGCCCACCGGCTCCGGAAAGACCGAGGCCGCTCTCCTCCCGATCCTGAGCGAGATCGTCGTGAACAGGGAGCTGAGGCCGGTAGCGGCTCTCTACGTCACCCCCCTTAGGGCCCTAAACAGGGACCTCCTCGACAGGGTGAGCTGGTGGTCCCAGAGGCTCGACGTTCCGGTCGCGGTCAGGCACGGCGACACCTCACCCTCCGAGCGCAGAGCCCACGCCCTCAGGCCCCCCATGGTGCTCATCACGACCCCCGAGACGCTCCAGTCCCTCCTCACCGCGAAGGTCCTCAGGAGACACCTCGCAAACGTCAGGTGGGTGATCGTCGACGAGGTCCACGAGCTCGCGACCGACAAGAGGGGCGCACAGCTCTCGGTCGCCCTGGAGAGGCTGAGGGAGCTGGCCGGAAGGGACTTCCAAGTCATAGGGCTCTCCGCGACTGTGGGGAGCGCGGAAGTCGTCGCCGGCTTCTTGGTCGGCATAGGGAGGAACTGCAGAGTCGTCAGGGTCCCGATGCCGAAGGAGATGGACGTCACGATCCTCTACCCGGTCCCCGCGGCGGAGGACAGGCAGGTCGCGGAGTACCTCGGCGTCGCCCCGGACGTCGCGGCGCGGCTGAACGCGATCAGGTCGCTGGTCGAGTCCCACACTTCGACGCTCGTCTTCACCAACACCAGGCCGCTCGCGGAGGTCCTCGCGAACAGGTTCAAGGCGCTCGACGAGGCGTTCCCCGTCACCATTCATCACGGTTCCCTCTCGAGGGACAGGAGGGTCGAGGCCGAGAGGGACCTGAAGTACGGCGAGCTCAGGGGGCTGATCTGCACCTCCAGCCTCGAGATGGGGATCGACATCGGGAAGGTCGACCTGATAATCCAGTACAACTCGCCGAGGGAGGTCACGAGGCTCGTCCAGAGGGTCGGGAGGAGCGGTCACGGGATCGGGATGAGGTCGAGGGGCGTCGTGATCGTGATGGACTCCGACGACGCGCTCGAGGCGATGGTGATCGCGAGAAGGGCGAGGATCATGGAGCTGGAGCCGACGGAGGTCGTCAGGAACCCGCTGGACGTCGCGCTCCACCAGATCGCGGGCGTGCTGATCGAGCGCGGGGACATCGGCGCCGACGAGCTCCTGGAGTTCTTGAGACGGTCCTACAACTTCTCGGACTTCCCTAAGGAGGACCTCGAGTCCGTCCTGCAGTTCGGCGCGAGCATCGGGCTGCTGAGGGTCCAAGACGGGTCTGTCCAGAGGCCTCCGAACCCGAAGCGGCTGTACGACTACTACTTCGGGAACCTCTCGATGATCCCCGAGGAGAGGCAGTACTTGGTCGTCGAGGAGGAGACCGGCTCTCCGGTGGGGACGCTCGACGAGAGCTTCGTCGCCGAGTACGGCGAGGTCGGGACTAGGTTCATCCTCGGGGGCAGGGGGTGGGTGATCCTCAGCATGTCAGGCGAGAGGATCTACGTCGCCCCCCTGAGAGAGGGCGAGGGGGCGGTGCCCTCTTGGGTCGGGGACGAGATCCCTGTGCCCTTCGAGGTCGCACAGGAGGTCGGGAGCATCAGGAGGCGGTACGAGGAGATGAGAAGGTCCGGCGTCGACCAGGTAACGGCCGCGGAGGCCCTAGCGAAGGAGTACTCGGTCCCGCTCGAGGACATGAGGAGGTCCCTCTCGGAGGTTGAGGCTCACGTCAGCCTAGGGATCCCGGTCCCAACAGACAGGCTCGTCGTCGTCGAGGGAGCGGGCGAGTACGTCGTCGTCCACCACTGCGGCGGCCTGAGGATCAATAGGACGATCGCGAGGCTGCTGGCGACGCTGCTCGCGGAGAGGCTCGGCGCCCCGATCTCGGTCCTCTCCGACCCTTACAGGATCGCCCTGAGGTCGAGGCTGCTCTCGCCGGAGGGCGTCTCCGAGTCGCTGGGGGAGCTCGCCGACGAGGGCCTGATGAGGAGGGCCCTGGAGGGATCTGGGGTCTTCAGGAGGAGGCTCGTCCACGTAGCGAGGAAGATGGGCGTGGTCGAGAAGGGCGCGAGCCTGCTGGACGTCGGTACTAGGCAACTGGTGGAGGCGCTCAGGGACGCCGCGCCGTACGTCGAGGCCATCAGGTTCACGGCCTCGACCGACTTCGACTGGGAGGGCGCGAAGAGGGAGCTGGGCAAGATTCTGAGAGGAGAGGTCCGGCTCGTCACGGTGAAGCTGGAGAGGCTGAGCCCGCTCGCGGCCCTCACCGTCAACAGGTACCTCTACGAGTTCGAGAGCCAGGCCCCCGACAGAGTCTCGAGGGTCGTGCTGAACATGGTCAAGGGGAGGCTGATGTCGGAGAGGGTGATCCTTGTCTGCACCGAGTGCTACTCCTCCCTCTGGACGACCGACGTCGGCTCGATCGAGCCCAGGCCGTCGTGCCCCGAGTGCGGCTCGAGGAGGCTCGGCGTCCTCAAGGGGGCTGCGGGGGAGCCGGCCCAGTCGCTGGTCGCCAAGAGGGGAAGGGCCGCGTCGGCCGAGGAGCGAAGGGCGAAGAGGGAGCTCGAGTCGACTGCCCATTTGGTCGAGAGGTACGGGAAGTCCGCGGTCATCACGCTGGTGGGTCGTGGCCTGACCCTGAGGGACGCCGAGCGGGTCCTCGAGGCCGAGAGCAGACCTGTCCCGAGGCTCTTCGAGCTGATCATGGAGGCGGAGAAGGAGAAGCTGCTGCAGGCGTTCAAGTGAGCCAGCCGCAGACGCTCGGTCGCTCCCGTGCTATCGCATGGTTCCGAGTGACGCGTCCTACTCGTGGTCAACTCTTATCTTCGGGTGATCCGAAGGGTCACGTCCCAGCGCGTCAAGGCCTTTCACACGTTTCGTCGCTTAGCACCCTTATATCGAGCGCTTCAGAACTGCCGGTGGATGGGTAAGAATCCCGTCGACGCTGAGGTCGCGATGGAGAGGGCGATCGAGGTCGCGAGGAAGGCCGGCTGGGTCTACGTCTGGGTCAACGAGGTCAGGAGGGAGGGCGACGGCTGGCTGGTGAGGGTCGAGGCGCTGCTGAGGAGGGGCGTAATCAAGCTCGATGGCGAGGGGAGGCTCCTTGAGTTCAGAGAGGAGCCATTGGTTAGAACGGGCTAGGAGCTACCTGAGGAGGAGCGAGGAGCTGGAGAAGCAGGCCGGCGAGTTGTTGAGGTCTAACGAGGTCGCAAAGGCATCGGAGATGCTGTGGGGCAGCGTCGCGACTGCGGTCCTTGCATTAGCCACGACGAAGGGTGTCAAATTGGCCTCTCACGGTAAGATGAAGGATTTCGTAAAGCAGCTTGCACTGGAGGCTAGGGACGAGGAGATATTGCGGACCTTTGAAGAGGTCGCGGAGCAGCTTCACGCGAACTTCTACCACGAGTTCCTGAGCGCCGAAAGGGTCTATCGTCTGGTGCAGGACGTTCACGCGTTCAACAGGAAGATAGGAGAGCTGGTGGAGAGGACACTGAGAGGCTGAGTTATGCCACCTAGCATCGACCACCGATGACGCTCGACTTCAGAGGCTCAAAGTCGTTTAGTCTGATCGGCGCGTCGTTCAGGCCTGAGCGGCCTTCGGGGCCAGCAGGAGCCTTATCGAGCCCTCCTCGCCCTTCTCGACCAGACGACCCGGGACCCTGACCACCTGATCCCCCATTGCGACGTGTCCGTGGATTATGAGCTGCCTAGCGTGGTAAACAGTTCTGGCGAGGCCCATCCTGTAGACGATCGTCTGAAGCCTCCTCTCAAGTATGTCCCTGACCGTGAGCTTGAGGACGTCGTCCGCGGTCGCGTTCTCCGAGACCAGCCCGTACTTCGCCAGCGTCCTGATCAGCTCCGACTCCCTCCTCATCCTCTCCTCGCCCGTCAGGACGAAGAGCGACCTAGCGATCTTCCTGTACTTCCGGAGGACCGCCTGAGCCTTCCAGAGCTCCCTCTTGTTCCTCAGCCCGTACTCGCCCACCAGTCTAAGCTCGTCCGTCAGCCTGTCGGCCTTCCAAGGGTGCCTGGGCGTCTCGTACGTCTTCCTCGGCCGTTTCGGGTCGCCCATCTGCCGGTCTCCGGTGAACTCCGACCAATTAAACCTGATAACCCTTGGGTCGAGTGCCGGTCTCTCGGCCCGGATGCCCACACGGTGCCCTGACCGACCTCATCCGCTGGCCCTGATGACGATCGAGCCCGTCCGCTCGTCGACCTCCCTCAGGACCCATCCCCTCCCGAGGAACCGCACCGCGATGACCGGTTTCGGCCTGATCGCGAGGCCGCAGGACGGACACCTGACGACGAACACTTTCGTGAACTCCAAGAGCCTCTCGACCTGCTCCCTCGGGACGTGGACCTCGTCGCCGTTAGTCGACTTGACCTCGATCGCGAAGAGCTCTCCGCCGTCGACCGCGAGGACGTCGGGCTTGAGGGTCGTCTTGCCCGTGCCGCTCCCCGGAGTCCTGATCGCGTAGTAGCCCGGCTTGCCCCTCTCGATGAAGGACCTGATCAGCTGGTACTCGCCCTCGTAGCCGATCCTGCGCCTGTACCTCCTGCTAGACCTGTCGCGGGGCCTGGGTGGCACGTCTGCGTCCGTTCGCTCCGGGACTAAAACCGTCTCGCGCCGACTTGCCGACTCATCGCGTGCGCTCAGGGAACACGTTATTACGCGTGGGCTTCAGTGACGGTCGGATGGACGCGTTCCATCTGGCGGGCACGGTCGCCCTGATGCTCTTCGGGACCTTCGCGTTCGTCGACGCGGTCGAGGCGTTGGGGCAGAGGCTGGGGCTCACCCGCCACGCGACCGGAGCCCTCTTGGCTGCGGCCCTCACGGCCCTCCCGGAGACCTTCATCGCGCTGGTCGCGTCCCTCTCGGGAGACGGCGTTCGGGGAGAGGTGGGCCTCGCGAGCGTCCTCGCGGCTCCATCGATCACGCTGCTGCTGGGGTTCCCGGTGCTGGCGGCCTCGGGTGCTGCGAAGGTGAGCCCCGGCCAGATAGTCCCGCTCTACGCCGCGTTCGCCATAGGAGCCTCCCTGCTCCCGGTCACCATTTTCTTGGACGGGTGGGCCGTGAGGATCGCGGGGCTCGCATACGTGGCCGCATACGTCCCCGTGGCCAGGAGGATCGCTTCGGAGGAGGGCGAGCCGATGGAGGGAAGGGAGCTTGCTGTCATCGAGAGGCTGCTGGGGGTCAGGAGCATCCCGGTCGCCTTCGCGCAGGCCCTCGCCGGCGTGCTCTCGATGACGCTCGGCGCGGATCACTTCATCTCGACTGTCTCCGTAACCGTGGACCCCTTCGCGGTGACGATGCTCCTCTCGCCGTTGGCGACGTGCATGGAGGAGGTGATCGTGGCCTTCTACTGGGCCGTCGAGGGGAAGGGCGACGCGGCCGCCTCGCTGCTGGCCGGCGAGAACGCGATCCAGGCGACCTTCGTCTTCGGCGCGGGCCTCCTGTTCACGGGCATCGCACCGACGTTACGGGGCTTGAGCGTGGTCCCGGTTTACGTCGCGGGGGCGGCGGCGCTGATCGCGTGCATCTCGACGGGGAGAGTCCGGCTGTCGGGGGCGATAGCCGCCCTCTACGCCGTCTACCTGCTCGTCTGGTCCGGGACGGCCTTCTGAGCGACCAGAGAGAACGCGCCCCTGAATATCGCCCACCTGAAGCTGAGGACCTCGAAGCGCCTCGCGACGTGTGACCTGAGCTCCCTCACGCTCGGCCACCTGACGTAGGTCGGGTAGATGAACCAGACCCTGAGGCCCTTCGCGCCTGCAGCCAGCGTCCCGAGGAGGGGCGCGACGGTGAACCAGTAGACCGCGAAGAGGACCCTCAAGGGCCTGAAGTCCGGCTTGGTGATGTCGCAGATCATCAGCCTCGCACCCGCCTTCATGACCCTGTGGAGCTCGGAGAGGGCGGCGTCCAAGTCGATCGCGTCCCTGATCGCGAAGCTAGTGACCACTCGGTCGAAGACCCCGTCCCTGAAGGGAGCGTTCTCGAAGACGCCCCGGACGAGGGAGAACCTGTAGGACACTATCCGCTTGGCCCTCTCGCACATCGCCCAGAGGGGCTCCAGAGCGATGAGGTCGGCCCTGCCGTTCTCCCTGAGGACCAGCTTCGAGAGCGTCCCGGGACCCGCGCCGGCGTCCAGCACCCTCCTCGCGTCTCCGATCGAGACCTCCCTGAGGCCCCTGACCCTGAGGGAGAGGTCGTTCCCGAGCGAGAGGAACCTGTTGACGCGGTCGTAGACGTCCGCGATCTCAGCGAGGGCCTCCTCGACGCTCCTCCACACCGGTCCAAGTCCGGTCAAGCCTCGGCCCGTCCCGAGCCTCCGATCTATATCTCGGCTGCTGCGACGTGCGACGGTTGAGCTCGCGGGTCGACGCGCCCTCCGGAAACACAGGCCGGGGTCTGAGGCTGCTCTACGCCAGGTCCATCTCCTCGTCGCTCGCGCTTGGAGCCTCGCAGCCCTTCATAGCCGTCTACGCCGCGACGCTGGGAGCCTCGCCGGTCACGATCGCCACCCTCCACGCCACCATGAACCTCTTCACCAGCGCCGTCCAGACCCTCTGGGGCAGGCTCTCCGACGCATCGGGCAGGCGGGTCCCTTGGATGGTCGCGGGAAGCCTCCTCGCGGCGGCCACTTGGATTCCCGCGATGCTGACGAGGTCGCCAGAGCAGTTCGTCCTGATCATGGCCCTGAGGTTCGTGGCGCTCTCGATGACCACCCCGACCTCCACCGCCCTGCTCGCGGACATCTCCGAACCCGAGGAGAGGCAGGCCTTGGTCACAAGGACCCAGATCTGGGGGACGGTCGGTGCGGCCTCCGCGACGATAACGGTCGGACTCTCGCAGCTCGCCGGCCTCAACGGTTACGAGGTGGGGTTCGCGATCGCGATGGCGGCCGAGGCGGTCTCGGGACTCGTGATGCTCCCGTTCAAGGAGGTGCCCAGGCCTAACAAGGCCCTCGAGCCCCTGCTCACGTTCACCACGAACTCGCCCTACGTCGCTTACCTCGCCGTCAACACGAGCTACATTTTCTTCATGTCGATCGCCTGGCCGCTCTTCACCATCACGATCGCAGAGGTCGCTAGGCTCGACGTGTTCACGATCGCGATGATGAACGTCCTCAGCGACGTCTCCTCCCTCGTCACGCTGACGCTCCTGGCCAGGGCGAACCTAGACCTCCCCTCCGCCGTGACGGTGCTCGCGGCCACGAGGTGCTCGTTCGCGGTGGTCCCGCTGGTCTACGGCTTCCTCCCCTCGCCCCCCTACATCGTCGGGATCAACCTGCTGACGGGCGCGATGATCTCGCTGAACAACACCCTCTCGACGCTTTACCTGCTGGCGGTCGTGAGTCCCGAGAACAGGGCGACCCTCACGGCCCTTGCGAACCTCGCCCATGGCGTCGGGAGCTTCATGGGGTCGATGACTGGAGGGCTCCTCGTGGAGGCCATCAGACCGTCCACCGATTTAGCGGGGGCGCTGATAGCAGTCTACCTATTATCCTCGGTCGGAAGGGTCGTCTTTGGGGCGCTTCACCTCCGGCTCAGGAGGGGTGGTCAGGTCGGTGGAGGCTGAGTACCTGCTGGTGGCGGTGTCGCCGTCGGAGCAGTCGCGGAGGGCGGGGAGGTTAGCGCTCAGGCTCGCCAAGCAGCTCGGGGTGGAGCTGAGGGTCGTGGCGGTGATGCCGGCCCAGCTCGTGGGGTCGCCGCTGGACCAGCTCGTGAAGCCCTCCGCTGTCGAGGCCGGTATCCAATCGGCGGTCACGGTGCCGGACTCGGCCCTGAGGCGCGACCTGCTCGCCCTGAACGAGATCGTCATGGAGCTCCTCGAGCAGAGCAGGGCGACGGGCGTCAGGGCTGCCTACATCCCGTTGAGCGGCTCGGGCGACGTCGTCTCGAGGATCCTCTCGGAGGTGAAGCGGGGCTGCGTTGCGGTCGTGCTCGGAGCCGGCGAGAGGAGGCCCGGGAGGCTGGGACACGTCGCCGAGAGCGTCGCGAGGAGGTCGCCGGTCCCCGTGGTGCTGGTCCCATGAGGAATAGGCGTCTGCGCTCCGTCGCCACCAAGAGGGTCAAGGTGGACCCGAGACGGCCGGAGAGGGAGGCGATCGAGGAGGCGGCCCGGGTGATCAGGTCCGGAGGACTCGTGGCCTTCCCGACCGAGACCGTCTACGGACTGGGAGCCGACGCGCTGAACCCCGACGCGGTCGCGAGGGTCTTCGAGGCGAAGGGAAGGCCCCCCGACAACCCGTTGATAGTCCACGTCGCGGACCCCGAGAGCGTCCACCTGCTGGCCTCCAAGGTTCCGCCGGTCGCTGAGCGGTTGATCAGGGAGTTCTGGCCCGGCCCCCTCACGCTGGTGCTGAGGAGGACCGAGCTCGTCCCAGCCGTGACGTCAGCGGGCCTCGACACGGTCGCGGTGAGGATGCCCGACCACCCCGTGTCCCTCGAGCTGATCAGGGCCTCCGGCACGCCGATCGCCGCTCCGAGCGCCAACAGGTCCGGCTCGCCGAGCCCCACGACAGCTGACCACGTGATGAGGGACCTCGGAGGGCTGATCGAGATGGTCCTCGACGGCGGCCCGACCGAGATAGGCGTCGAGTCGACGGTCATCGACGTAACGGTCGAACCTCCGGAGGTGCTTAGGCCGGGCGGCCTGCCGGTCGAGGATGTCGAGCGCGTCATCGGGAGGGTCAAGGTCCCCGATTGGGCTAGGGGGCTGGCGCGGGCGCCGTCGAGGCCGAGGTCGCCGGGGATGAAGTACAGGCACTACGCGCCGAGGGCGAGGATGGTGCTCGTCGAGGGGAGGCCAAGTGATGTCAGGTCGAAGGTTGAGGAGCTGGTGGAGGAGTACAGCTCGAGGGGCCTGCGGGTCGGTGTCCTGGCGACCGACGGCAGACGCTACGAAGGGGCGGTCACGCTCGACCTGGGCCCGTCCTCGGACCTGAGGGCGGTCGCGAAGTCGCTCTTCTCCTCGATCAGGGAGCTCGACGAGACGGGCGTCGATGTCATAATCGCGGAGGGCGTCGAGGAGAGGGGACTGGGGCTGGCGATCATGAACAGGCTCAGGAAGGCTAGCGGCGGTGAGATCGTTAGGGCCTGAGTCAGCCCCTCTTCGGCCTCTCGAGGAACCCGTCCCTGATCAGGAGGTGCTTCGGCTCGACCCTCATCAGTGTCTCCCTGTCGTCGTAGACCCTCGCGACTATCCTGGAGGCGTCCCTGCCCGCGGGAGTCCAGACCTTCACCACGATCAGGTTCTCGGACTTGGCGTCGAGGGCTGTTGTCAGAAGGCTCCTCGCCTGAGACCTGCTGACGGTCCCGCCGTCCGCGTTGTCCACCTCGACGACGTACTCGGTCCTCCTGAGCAGCTCGTTCCTTTTCCTCTCGAGGACCCTGATACCGCCGACCTTCGACATGGGGTCACCTCACCACGACCGCGTTGATCTGGACGATCGCGTCGCCGATCGAGTTCCCCCTCACCGAGACCCTCTTCCTGAGGCCCTCCACGGTCCTCCTGTTCCTCCGCTTCTTCCTTTTCGAAGGAGGCTTCCTCCTGGCCTTGAAACCGACGCCCTTGGTGAGCAGGACCCTCGCGAGCCTGGTGCCGCTGACGTCCCCCCTCATCGGGAACCCCGCGAGGTCGCTCCCACCGGTAATCCTGATCTTCACGTCTCCGAGCCCGAGGGGCCCTCCGTCGATCACGTCGCCTATCTTCTTCCCCCTGAAGACGACGAACTGCTGCGGCGTCAGCTGGATGGTCTTAGCGGTCCCGGTAGCCGGGTCCGACAGCACCAGCCTCGGCGCGCTCACCTTCTGAGACATTCCTCGTCACCTGCCCGAAACTCCCTATTTGAACTGCTCGCCGCCCGACTGGTTCCTGTTGGCTCTGGCGAGGATCAGGGTGGTGCTGAGGTTCGGGGTGTAGGGCGCCCGCGGTGCCCTCGCGATCTTCACACTCACCCCCCTCTCCTCGCAGAACCTCCTGAACTCCTGCTCGATCGCAGTCTGGTCGTAACCGAAGAGGACGACATCCGGCCTGACGCGCCTCAGGACCTTCTCGAAGTTGATCGGAGTGTACCCGACGATGACCCTGTCGACGTACCTCAGGCTCGAGAGGACCTCGAGCCGCTCCCGTTCGCTCATCACAGGCTCCCTGCCCTTCCTCTGCCTGATCGTGGCGTCGGAGGCCAGCACCACCACTACCTTGCCCCTCCGGCCGGCGAGCCTCCTGGCGTGCCTCAGAAGGAAGACGTGTCCGGGGTGGACGATCTCGAAGGCGCCGGTCGTCAGGACAGTGCGGGCCCTCACCACTCGAACCTCACCGCACCCAGCAGCCTTAGAGCGTCTAATATCCCCTCCGCGTAGGAGACCGCTACCAGCGCGTCCTCCTCCCTTCCCGAGTTGAGGAAGCTCTCGGCGTCCGAGACGTAGTCAGCCGCGTGGTCCAGCGCCCTCCTCACCTCCTCCGAGTCGACGAGGACCTCCAGCCTCGAGAGGGCGGACCTTGCCTTCGCGACGTACCTCGCGGCCCTGACGTGGACCGGGCTCCTGACCGTCGCGGGCTCATCGTCGGACTTCAGGACGTGCCTCGCGAAGTCCCTCTCGCCCGGTCCCAGCCTCGACGGAACGAGCAGCACGTGGGGAGGAGGTGGCAGGTCGATCGACGTCAGGGAGCTGAGCCTCGCCGCGCCCACCCTCTCGCCCCGCATCCCGACCCTCGCGCAGTAGACGACCAGCGGGTCCCTGAGGGCCTCGTCGACCTCTGCCCTCGCCCCGCTGCCGAGCAGCATCTCGGACGCCTCGCCCGCGGTGAGCCCTCCGCCCGCCGTGTCGAGCAGGAGCATCGTGTGGAGCCCCGAGGCCGAGTTGACGGCGATCGTCCTCCAGGTCCCCCTCAGGACATCCTCCTCTGCGTCCCGGGGAACAGTGACCGTCCGTCCGAACTTGTACGGCGAGAGCCCGGCCCTCGAAACGGCAGCGCTGAATATCGAGACGCCGTGCACGACCTTCCAGGGAACTCCAGACCTCGCGGCCTCGACGATCAGGGACGAATGGGTGGTAGCCATCAGGGGATCCCCAGGCACCGCAACGACCACGTCTTCCGTCGCGCCCCTCGAGACGAGCTCCCTCGAGCGGTCTTCAAGCGCGCGCCTGTCGGCCATCACGAGCCTGTCGCCCACCTCCCGCCTGACCGCATCGAGCAGTTCCTCCTCGACGAAGCTGGTGTAGGTGTCCAGGTAGACCGCGTCAGCCCCCTTCATCGCCCTCCAGGCCTCCTCCGTGACGCACCCCTTCGAGCCGAGCCCGAGACCCACCAGCCAGAGCAAGACCTGTCCACTTAGGGAGACGGGCGAGGACATAATATGGACTAGGGCGAAGTAGCGGGCGTGAGGATCGTCGTGATAGGCGGGGGCGCGGCCGGCGCTTCGGCGGCCGCGAGGGCGAGGAGGCTGGCGCCGGACGCAGAGGTGACGCTGGTCGAGGCGACGGGGATGATAACGCACGCGCCCTGCGGGATACCCTACGCGCTGAGCGGTCTGGTCCCGTCCTACAGGATGCTCAGGACCTACTCCCCGGAGAGGTTCGCGTCGGAGAGGAGGATCGAGGTGCTGACCAACGCGGTCGCGGAGGACGTCGACGTCGACGGCCGGACGGTCACCGTCAGGAGGAACGGGAGCGTCCGGAGGGTAGGGTGGGACGCGCTGGTGCTCGCGACCGGAGCGAGGCCCGTCGTCCCGAAGGTCGAGGGAGTCGAGGACGCGAGGCCCCTCACCTTCAGGCACCCGGAGGAGGTCCCTGCGGCCTCGGCGAGGCTGGGAGGCGCGAGGAGGGTCGCGGTGATCGGAGGGGGCTACATCGGCGTCGAGCTGGCCGAGGCGC
Organism: Candidatus Caldarchaeales archaeon; assembly: GCA_039630085.1. Taxonomy (GTDB): domain Archaea; phylum Thermoproteota; class Nitrososphaeria_A; order Caldarchaeales; family Calditenuaceae; genus Calditenuis. The sequence continues at coordinate 17,467 of JBCNVM010000011.1, read as the reverse complement.
TGGTCGACCTAGGGAAAGAGGTCACCCTCTTCGAGATGGCGGACAGGCTCCTTCCGGGGCCCTTCGACCCCGAGGTCTCGAGGCTGCTCGAGGACGCGATGAAGGGCGCGGGGGTGCAGGTCCGCCTCTCGGAGCCGGTGAGGCACCTCTCGAGGAGGGGCGGGAAGGTGGTCGTGGGGACCGACGGGGGCGAGCAGGAGTTCGACGACGTCGTGGTCGGAATAGGCGTGAGGCCTAACGTCGACCTCGCCCTCAAAGCGGGGGTCAAGCTCGGCCAGACGGGCGCCGTCGCGACCGACGACACGATGATGACGAACGTGGACGGCGTCTTCGCGGCCGGAGACCTCGTCGAGAAGTTCCACCTCGTCCTGAGGAAGAAGGTCTGGATTCCGCTGGCCCCAGCGGCGAACAAGGAGGGTCAGGTCGCGGGAGCGAACGCAGTCTCCCGGGGCTCGCTGAGGATGAGGGGGATAGTGGGGACAGCGGTCACGAGGTTCAGGGACCTCTATCTGGCGAGGACGGGGCTCGGTCAGGAGGAGGCCGCGCGGAACGGCCTCGACGTCGAGAGCACGACGATCGTCGCGAGGACCAAGGCCGGATACTTCCCCGGAGGGGTTGAGGTCACGGTGAAGATGGTCGCGGAGCGGAGCTCGGGCAGGGTGCTGGGCGTTCAGGTCGCTGGGAAGGACCCCGTCGTCGCCGCGTACGCCGACTTGGCCGCCGTGATTGTCGAGAGGGGGATGAGCGTCGAGGACGTCTTCTTCTCCGACATCGGCTACATGCCGGCCACGGCTCCAGTCTGGCACCCGCTGATAGTCGCCGCGAGGACCCTCTCTAAGGGCAGGTTCTGATCGAGCCGAACCCTCATGACACCGTGACCATCACCGCGCCGGCTGTCACCGCTATCGCTCCGATCGCCGTCCTCGCGTCGACATGCTCGAGGGCCCTTGCGAAGCCCAGAGTTATCACGAGGGTGAAGAGCGGGAACGTCTGGGTCAAGGGGACCGCGAGGCTGACCGGCGCTAAGTAGAGCGAGCCCCAGAAGAGGACGCTCGCGAGGCCGTTCGCGAGGCTCCCGGCGAGCGCGAACCCGTTCCCGAGGGCCTTCCAGAGGCCGCCGGTGCGGGCCGTCAGTAGGAGCATCATCAGGAGGGAGGTCGCGGTGCTGATCAGGGTGGTGAGGAAGGGGGATCCGATCGAGACGTTCGCGATCCTCGCGTAGGTCGCCCCGAGGGCGAAGCTCAGCGCGGCTCCGGCCGAGGCCGCGACCCCTAGCGTCCACTCCTGGCCTGAGGAGCCGTCGTTCCTCTGCAGCGAGACGATCGCCACGCCCGCCGCGACCATGGCGCACCCGGTTAGGACCAGCGCCGAGGGCGATTCACCTGCTAGGACCACGGCCACTAGGGGCGCGATCAGGGTCTCGGAGGCCGCGATCGCGTTGGACCTCGACGCTCCGATCTTGCTTATCCCGTAGTACCAGAGGAGCCTGCCGATCCCGAAGACCAGCGCCCCTGCCGCCACCGCCTCCACCAGTCCTCCGCTGAAGGCTTGGACCCTGCCCCCGGCCGAGAGCTCGGCTAGGGTGGCCGCGAGCGCGATCAGGAGGCCCGTAAGGGACGCGACGGCCGAGGCGGCAACCGGAGAGACGTCCCTAGTGGCCCTCCTCATCGCGACCGAGGTGAGCGCCCAGAGGAACGCGGTCCCCAGAGCCAGCGCGACCCCGACGGGCTCCATGTCCCGGACTCGCGGGCCCTCGAGGATTTACGGTTATCCCGGGTTCGAGCGCTAAAACCTTCGCGTTCTAGCCCTCCAGAACGGTAGGAGTTTTGAGAAGGGAGCCTCGGAGCCCAGCGGGTTGAAGGCGGTCGTACTGGCTGCGGGGATGGGATCGAGGATGAACCCCCTGACCTCGGAGCGGCCGAAGCACCTGCTCCCCGTCGCCGGGGAGCCGGTCCTCAGGAGGACCGTGAGGACGCTGCTGGACTTGGGAGCGGAGGAGGTCCACGTGGTAGTGGGATACCTCGCGGAGAAGGTGATCTCGGCGCTCTCGGAGTTCGGGAGTGACAGGGTGAAGTTCCCGAGGCAGGAGGCGCCCTTGGGCACGGCCCACGCGCTGCTGGCGGCCGGCGACGCGGTCTCGGGGGAGGAGAGGTTCCTCTTGGTCTACGGCGACGTCACACTCAGGCCGGAGCCGGTCAGGAGGCTGGTCGAGACGGTCGAGGCCGGCCGTCTGGACGGAGGGCTCCTTGGGGTGATCAGGCACGACCCATGGAGGTTCGGGACGCTGCTGGTGAGGGACGGAGTCCTCCAGGGCATTCTCGAGAAGTCGAGGGAGGTGAGGCCTCCAGCGCTGGTGAACGCGGGGATCTACGTCCTGCCCGGAGAGGTCGTCGAGGTCGCGAAGGCCGTCGAGCGCTCGCCCAGGGGCGAGTACGAGCTGACCGACGCGGTGGTCGGTCTGGTGAGGAGGGGCAGGAGGATAGCGGTCGTCGAGGACCCCGGGGATTGGTGGTACGACCTCGGAGGCCCATCGGAGCTGCTCAGGGCGAACGTCGAGACCCTCGAGAGGGAGCTGGGGGAGAGGAGCGCGATAGGGCGGGGCGCGTCGATCGGCTGGAACGCCTCGGTCCTCACGTCGTTCGTCGGGGAGGGCGCGGTCGTCGGCGAGGGCTCGACGGTGGAGCTCTCGGTCCTGATGGGGTCCGCGAAAGTCGGGAGGGGCTCACGCCTCAGGAGGACGCTGGTTCTCGAGGGCGCCAGGGTCGGGCAGGGCTCGAGGCTCCTGAACTGCATCCTCGGGCCCGGCTCCACCGTTCCCGAAGGCGTAGAGTTAGAGGGGGACCCTTCGGACCCGGTCGTGATCCCGCCGCACACCACCTACGGGCCCTGACCTCCGTCTGACCTGAAGTCCCTCGCGGCCCTCGCGAGGAGCCTCGCGACCCTTATCGGCTCGGGGACCTTCCCGCTCAGCGTCAGCGAGTTCAGGACGACCTCCGCCGCCCTCCTCGCGATCCCCTGCCTTCTGACGTATACGACGTGTCCGGTCTTCAGCCTCACCTCCTCCCTCTCGCCGAGTGACCTGTAGACCTCCAGCCTCGAGGGGGCGTCCTGCGAGAATCTGGTCGCGATCAGCTCCTCGAGCCCCGCGGAGGGCCTGAAGGTTACGCAGAGGACCGGAAGGGAAAGCCTCTCGGATAGGGCCCTGACGTCGACGAGGTTGAAGAGGCTGATGATGCAGCCTCCGAGCATCACGAGGTTCACGTCGCTCCTCCCGAGCTCTTCGTGCATCCTCGCTATCGCCGCGGTCGAGTCCATTCCGCCGACCGTGCACGACCCGAGGACCATCCCGTCGATCTGGAGGTCTGCCCTCATCACGACCCCTCCCAGCACGGCCCTCGAGTCGCCAGGCCCGAAGCTCTCCGCGACCCCCAGCACCCTGTAGGCCCTCTTGTAGGGGTTGAAGGGCCTGACTCTTACCTCCTCGGCCTGCGAGGTCATTCCGCGAAGAGGACCCCCCGGCCGCCTATACGCCTTCCTCGCCTCGGGTCGGGGCCTCGGCCGCATGAAAGGTCAAAACCCGGAGGTTTCCGATCGGTTCGGGATGAAGGCGAAGAAGTCGGAGGACCTGCCGGAGTGGTACGGCGAGGTCGTGGTCGAGGCGGGGCTCGCGGGCTACGCGCCGATCAAGGGCTTCATCTACCTCCTTCCCTACGGCTACGAGATCTGGGAGCAGATCCGAATCCACCTCGACAGGAGGTTCAGGGAGACGAACCACAGGAACGCCTTCCTCCCGGTCCTGATACCCGAGTCGCTGCTGAGGAAGGAGGCGGAGCACTTCAAGGGCTTCACGCCAGAGGTCTTCTGGGTGACGATGTCCGGGGACGACCAGCTCTCCGAGAGGTACGCGGTCAGGCCGACCTCGGAGACGCTCTTCTACGCGACCTTTGGGAAATCGATCAAGAGCTGGAGGGAGCTGCCGGTTCTCGTCAACTTCTGGAACTCGGCGCTGAGGGCGGAGATCAAGTCCACCAAGCCCTTCATCAGGACCTCCGAGTTCCTCTGGCAGGAGGGCCACACGATCCACGCGACGAAGGAGGAGGCCGACGAGGAGGTGATGAGGATGTTGGCGATCTACAGGGAGCTGATCGAGGAGAAGCTGGCGATACCGGTGTTAGCCGGCTACAAGTCGAAGCTTGAGAAGTTCGTCGGGGCCCTCTACACGACGACCCTCGAGGCCGTGATGCCCGACGGCAGGGTCCTCCAGATGGCGACCTCACACAACCTCGGCCAGAACTTCACGACGGCCTTCGAGGTGAGGTACCTGGGACCTGACGGGCAGATGCACTACGCCTGGAGCACCTCCTGGGGGCTCTCGTGGAGGGTGATAGGCGCGGTGATAATGGTCCACGGCGACGACAGAGGCCTCGTGCTTCCGCCGGAGATCGCTCCGATCCAGGCAGTAGTCATCCCGATCTACTACACCGATGCCGGGAGGGAGGTCGTGCTGGAGAAGTGCAGGGAGCTGGTCTCGAGGCTGAGGGGCGCGGGCGTCAGGACGCACCTCGACGACGACCCCGAGCACACGCCGGGCTGGAAGTTCAACGAGTGGGAGCTCAGGGGGGTGCCGGTGAGGGTCGAGGTGGGGCCGAGGGACGTCTCGGAGCGGAGGGTGACGCTCTTCAGGAGGGACGAGCTGAAGAGGACCCGCGTCGACGAATCCTCGCTCGAGGCCGCGGTGAAGGGCCTCCTCTCCGAGGTCCAGCGGAACCTCTTCAGGAAGGCACAGGAGCTCCTCAGGTCCAGGCTGAGCGAGGCCAAGTCCCTCGAGGAGTTCGCGAGGGTGCTGGAGGAGAGGGGAGGTTTCGTGAGGGCGACCTACTGCGGCTCCGATGAGTGCGAGACGCGGATCAAGGACCTCACGGGCGCGACGGTCAGGGTGATCCCCTTCGAGAGGGAGCCGCTCCTCTCGCCGTGCATCGTCTGCGGCAAGGAGGACGGCGTCACCGCGTACTTCGGTAGGGCGTACTGAGGGGCACCGTTCTTTACTCGGGAGCCGATCTCACAGCCCGTGGGGTCAGGTCTCCTAGAGGGGAAGGCGTGCGTCATTTTGGGAGCGACCGGAGAGGTGGGAAGGGAGACCGCGCTGCTCTTCGCGAGCGAGGGCGCGAGCCTCCTGCTCTCGGGGAGGAGGGCGGAGGTCCTCGCGGTCCTGGCGGAGGAGTGCAGGCGGAGGGGCGCGAGGGCGGAGGCTCTTCCGCTCGACCTGACCAGACCTGGGGCCGAGAGGGCGCTGGCGGAGGCTGTCTCGAGGGCCTTCGGTAGGCTCGACGTCCTGATCAGCTACGTCGGTTACCCGCTCGAGCCTGAGGTCTGGTACAGGGGCATCGGGGAGGTGGGCGAGGACGAGCTGGTCAAGATCCTGAACGTAGACCTCCTGTCCAGCTTCAGGGCGGTGAAGGCCCTCCTTCCTCTCTTGGGGGGAGGGGTGCTGATCCTCACTTCCTCGACTCCAGCCCTCAGCTGGTACAGGTTCGGCTCGGCGTACTCGATCGCGAAGCTCGCGGTCGTGGGGCTCGTTAGGGCGGTAGCGGCGGAGTACAAGAGGTACAGGGTCAGGGCCTACGCCTTGGCCCTCGGCAACATCAAGACCTCCGCGACGTACGACGTGCTCAGGGAGGACGAGAGGGCCGCGCTCGCAGAGGAGTCGCCGATGGGCAGGTGGGGCGAGCCCTCGGAGGTCGCGAAGGTGGCGCTCGCGCTGGCCTCGGACCTCTTCAGCTTCGTGAACGGCCAGGTGATCGTCGTCGACGGTGGGACGCTGATGCTGGGCTGATCGGCCGGCGAGCGGAGAGCGCCCCGGTGTCCCTCACAGACGGACGGAGCGTGGGGAAACGGGGACTCACGTTTAAATCTACAGCGTTGAATTGGGGCATCTGGCATGCGGGTCTGCCCCGAGTGCGGCGGGACGATGGTCTACGAACGGTCCTCGAAGATGTACTCGTGCACCTCCTGCGGCGCCGTGATGAACCCCCAGCAGCTGCTAGAGGCGGCGGAGCGGTCCAGGGCCGAGAGGGAGAGGGTCGAGAGGGCCAGGCGCTGGAAGGACGACTACCTCACCTGGTGGCTCTCGAGCAAAGAGGGGTCGTGAGGAGGACCGATCGGCGAAGGCTACGGGTCGCCTATTGCCGGAAGTCGCGAGGTATGCAGCGACCGCACACTCCGATTTTATCCGTTGCGCTCAGTGCGCGGGCCTAAGTTAAATTCGACCCGATTCCGCGACGGCCCGACTTGGAGAACCTGACAAGCGGGCCCAAGTTGGTGAGGCTCGACGAGCTCAGGGAGCACGAGCAGTTCGACCCGGAGCACCTCGAGGAGCTGCTGCAGGAGATCGTCAGGGACGGCGCCCTGAAGAGGCCGATACTGGTCGACGTTCGGACCGGGACCATCATCGACGGCCACCACAGGTACAACTGCATGAAGAGACTCGGGAAGCGGTACGTCCCCGCCTACTTCGTCGATTACTTGAGCGAGGAGATCGTCGTCGAGCCTTGGGAGAACAGGCCTCCGGTCACGAAGGAGGACGTGCTGAGGGCAGCGCTCACCGGCAGAAAGCTCCCGCCAAAGTCCTCGAAGCACATGGTCAGGGTGGACGGCGAGCTCCGCCACGTCACCTACATCGAGCTGGAGAGCCCGACGCCGCTCGACTCGATTCCCTGAGGGTCAGACTCAGGAGATCGAGGAGACAGCCTCCCTCAGCTCCTTCGAGTCCCTCACGAAAGTCACGCCTCCCCTCCTCACGAGTTCCCTGCACTGCTCGATCCTTTCCCTCAGGTCCCGCATCGTCTCCGCGAGGAGGTCGAAGAGGTACTGCTTGATCTCGCCGCTCAGCATCCTCCCAGACCCGTACTCCTCGGTGATCCTCTCGAACTCCGCGTCGTCCCTCAGCAGGAACCTCAGTATCTGGTAGGGCACGTCGACCTCGAGGTTCGCGCCGAGCCTCCTGTGGACCTCTATCGGCTCCCTTCCCCCGGAGAAGGCCTTGAAGACCTTCCTCCTCAGCTCCGCCATGTCCTCCTCTGGGATGAAGATCGCGGAGTAGGGTTCGCTCTTGCTCATTTTCCCCTCGCCCTTGAGGCTGGGCACGTCCCTAATGTAGGCGCCGACGATCGGCCTGAACTTGAAGAAGGGAGTCCTCCTGACGTAGTCCCTCGCGAGCCTCAGGTGCGGGTCTTGGTCGAGTCCGACCGGAATGACGCCCGGGAGGTCGAAGGCGAGCTGGGGGAAGAGCACGTCGCCGATCTGGTAGAGGCTCGAGACGATCCTCGAGGGCTCTGCGTTCCCATACACGGCCCTGAACTCGTTGAGCGTGATCTCCCTCGCGGCGTCAGCGGCTATCCTGTGGACGTCTATGTTCTCCGACTGGAAGTAGAAGACGGTCCTCTCCGGGTCTATTCCCAGCGCGAGGTAGGTCGGTATGTGGTTCTCGAGGGCTATCCTCCTCCCCTCCTCCAGCCCCACGTTACGGGTGGCGAGGGACTCGAGGTCCGCGACCAATAGCACCGTGAACTTGGCCTTGGACGCGAAGCACTTCACGGCCTCGACGACCGCCATCGTCCCGAGGTGTATCCTGTCGGATGACGGCATTATCCCTGTGAGGACGTAGTAGCCCGTCTGCGCGATCGCGGCCCTGAGCTCTTCCTTCGTCCTGGCCGAGAAGATTATCCCCCTCCTGACGAAGTGGTGGTCGATCGGGAGGTCTCCGGGCTCGAGCTCGGTCAGCCCGAACTCCTCGAGCAGCTTGGCCTCCCTGTTCGCCTCCAATAGCTCGGGTCACCCGACGCCGCGTGCCCTCGGCCTTATTTAGAAATTAGTCGGCGAGCTGTGTGGCTCAGGTCCGGAGTCATGTCGCATCACAGCGGAGATCGACCGCGACGCCGGGGGCGGGACTCGAACCCGCGCGCCCCTCATCGGGGCAGCGGCTTTCCATTCGGGGACTCCAGGCCGCCCCAATGGCCGCTATGGGACCCCGGCCGGGTATACATATGCCGGGTCGTAATTTATGCGTAACCCGCGCATCTCTGTGGCCGTTGGCATGTCCGACCGACTTAAGCCCAACGCCCCCTCGGACCCGGCCCCTCGGGTTCGGTGACACGCGAGTCCGGGCAATAAGTCGCGCTCAACGCGAGGGCTGTGATGCGCTCGTCGCTTGAAGAGCACGAGGTGTGCGGGGAGTCTCTCAAGTCTCGACCCGTACGGCGCCTTCGAGCTCTATGTAGCTTATATCGATCCGGCGACGTGTGCAGACGACGTCATGCGGTGCGCTGTCTGCGGAAAAGAGGAGGTCCTCCCGTTCAAGTGCGCCTACTGCGGGCAATACCACTGCGCAGAGCACCGGCTCCCCGAGGCCCACGGCTGCAAGTACCTTCACCTAGCTAGGTCGCCGGTCGAGATCGAGCGCGTCGAGTCGAACGTCCGCGAGAGTAGGCGAGAGAAGGTCGCCGTAAGGCTGAGCGGCTCAGAGGCCGTGAACTTGGCCGTCGGCTCCGCGCTCGTGACCGCGGTGGGCTTCACGCTCCTCAGGACCGGGTGGTCGGACTTACCGCATTTGGTCCTCGCAGTAGGGGCCTTCACGGCCTCCTTCTTGGTCCACGAGCTGGCCCACAAGTTCGAGGCCCAGAGGCTCGGGTACCTCGCGGTCTTCAGGCTATCCTCGATCGGCGCGCTGCTGACGCTGCTTTCGGTATTCTCGCCGCTGAAGGTCATAGCTCCAGGAGCGGTGAACGTCCTCGGCCTCCCGAACCCGAGGGCGCTGGCGAGGATCGCGGCTGTCGGCCCGTCGTCGAACATCGCGATCGCGCTGTTGTGCTACGCCGCCTCCCTGATGCTGCAATTCGTGTTGCCCTCGTCCCCCTTAGCGAGGGTGGTCTTCGTGATAGGAGCCCTCAACTCCTTCCTCGCTCTCTTCAACCTGTTGCCCTTCGGCCCCCTTGACGGCCTGAAGGTCTTCAGCTACAGCAGGAGAGCATGGGCTTCTCTGTTCGTCCCCTCGCTGCTCCTGACGCTGTACGGCTACTTCTGATCCCACCCACCTGACCCGGCGTTCGATCAACGGAGATATAGCGGCTCATCGGGATAGGCGTGATTTGGAGGGCGGGGCGGGAAGGGAAGCCGCGATTCTCCAGCAGATCAGAAGGGTGAGACGTTCCAAGAGGAGGCCCCAGCCGGACGTCGAGGACTACCTCGAGGTGATCTACGCGCTAGAGAGGGTGAAGGGCTACGCCACGTCCTCCGATGTCGCCTCGCACCTGAACGTCAAGCTTCCCGCGGTGACCAAGATGCTCAAGAGGCTCCACGAGCTCGGATACATCACCTACGAGCGTTACAGGGGCTTCGTGCTCACGGAGAGCGGACGGAGGCTAGCCTCAGAGGTCCTGCACAGGCACGATGTCCTCGTCGAGCTTCTGAAGGTCTTGGGAATTCCCGAGGAGGTCGCTGAGGCGGAGGCCGAGTACTTAGAGCACGGGCTCAGCGCCCTCACCCTGAAGAGGTTGGTCGAAGTCCTAGAGCTCTTCAGGGGGAGGCCGGAGCTACTGCGGGAACTCTCGACTAGGTAGGCCCGTCAGAGTTCCGATCCGCAAGCGCACGACGTCATTAGGCGCCGACAAATCTGTCGAGGTGCTGGATCCTCTTCGCCGGATGCGGGTGTGTGCTGAATAGGTCGGCCAGCGGGTTTGGCCTGGTCCTCCGGAGCCTCTCGATCACCGCGTCGACGTTCACGTCAGGATCGACGAAGGTCTCGGGGTCCGAGATGAAAAACATCTTCAGAGTCTCGGACTTTACGCGTTCCTCGGGCCTAACTCTGCCCGTGAGGGCCATGATCCTGACCAGAGCCCTCTGGAGCTTCCTCGCGCCGTCGGGGACCACAAGCGCCGCGTGTGAGTCCGCGTAGTACTCCCTGAGCCTGCTCATCAGGAAGACGAAGATGTTGAAGACGAAGCTCAGAGCGATCAGCGCGAGCCCCACGAGCAGGGCGTACGCGCCGCCATTCCTCCTGCCGCCTCCCAGAACTCCGGACATGTAGAGTGAGTATCCGATGTAGTAGATGATGGCGGGGAGCAGGCTGATCATCAGCATCACCATCACGTCCCTGTGCTTCAGGTGTCCTACCTCGTGTGCAAGGACCGCCTCCAGCTCGTCGCGGGGCATCCTCCTCAGTATTCCACGGGTCACCGCGACCGCCGGCCCCGTCAGCGGGCTGCCGTAAGCGAAGGCATTTGGCAGGTCGATCTCCGCGACCATGACCTTCGGCTCCTTCGAGAGGCCGCTGCGCCGCGCTAGGTTCCTGACGGCCTCGTAGAGCCAGCCCTCGGATACTGGATCAGCAGGCCTCGCGTGGTAGACTGCATTGATCATGTAGGGTCCGAAGAGCCATTGAAAGATGTTCAGGACCAGCACGAAGCCGATGACGCCGTAGACGTAGAACGCGGGCAGCCCGAGGTAGAGGATTATCGCCGTGAGGATCAGCGCTGCGGCCCCGAAGACCGCGAACCAGACGCCCGCCATCGTCAGCCTGAGCTTGAGCAGCGACACCCCGACCGCCGACGTCACGACCTACACCACCTCCGTTGGCGTCTGACGGATCTCGATATTTATCCGTATTAGACCGACTCGGCACCGCTTCACCGCGGACCGTATGAGCGGTCGAGCGTCTCGCCCTCGTCCGAGATGTCGTCCACCAGCATCACCCTCTTCCCGCTGAGGATGTCCTATTCGGCCTGCGGGATAATCGGCACACCGCGCTCCTTAACGTCGACGTAGCTCCTCATGACCAGCGGGACGACCATCATCGCGTTCTGCACGTCCGAGAACAGGTCCGCAACGAAAAGCCCTCCTCTGCGCGTGCTGACTATGGCATCGGGACTGAAGCCGTAGCCCGTCACCTCGCTGCGTGGTCCTCAACCTCCTCTGCGATGTCATCCCGCTCTAGCAATAAAGACTTCTCTGCGCTCACATTTTCCTCTCCGATCACACGAAGACCTATAATAAGTGGATCTCCAGGCATAATGATTCCATTTCAATGCGAGAGGGTTAGCTGTCTGCGCCCTCGTGGGCACATGGTTATCGCTTTTGAACGCTTACCGGCTGCACATTGCCACCTCTGAGGCCCCGATGGTTCCCGTCGAATCTGCTCGTTTCGACGATGCGCCCCGCGGCGCCTCATTAGTGTGGTCCTTCTTTTTTATGACTGCCCACGCGTGTCGTGTATTCAAATGCCTAGTTTTGTATACGATTGTGTGAAATCATCTACAATACAATCACCTATTTATCTGACCTTTAGAAATATTTTGGTGAGGGAGGAAACATGAAGGTTGGACCTCTAGTATCTGCCTTAGTCGTCGTAGGATTAGTGGTAGGATTCGCCGTAGGTATCATCGCGAGGCCGGCGCTCATGCCCGTTGAACCTGTCACAAAGACGGTGGTTCACGAGAGACCGGTCACGGAGTACAGGACGTTCACGGTCGAGCGGGTAGTAACGGTCACGGTGGAGCAGAAGGTTGATCCATTCAAGATCGTTCAGCAGGCAGCTGACAAATTCGCGACCGAGATCCCAGTAGGGCGCTGGTGGTTCATCGACTCTAAGGAGCTGAAGGAGAAGCTCGATGCCGGAGAGCGGATAATCGTGGTTGACGTGCGTGAGAAGACCGAGTGGGACGCCGGACGCATACCCGGGGCCATTCACATCAGGCTCGGAGAGGTTCCCAAGAACGTGGACAAGCTTCCTAAGGACGCAACGATCGTGGTGTACTGTGCGGTTGGAGTACGATCAGCGATGGCCATGACCATGCTGAGGATGATGGGCTACGAGAAGGTCTTCAACCTCAGGGGCGGGTTCGGCGACTGGGTCGCAAAGGGATACCCGGTGGAGAAATAAGACTCGGGTGTAATCGATGAGGACGTCGACCACACGCCGTGCGCTACTCAGGGGTATTGTGGCCGCCTCAACCGCAGTTCCCGCCCTGTTCTTTTCAAGCCCCCTTACCCCTCGAGGGGGTTCATTCACCCGAACGGATGACCTTAGGGGTGATGTCAAGTGGGTGGCTGGGGCTTGCACCATCTGCGGCCAGGGTTGCCCTGTTAGGCTGAAGGTACTCAACGGCGACACGATCGTCGGCGTAGCGCCCAACGTCGAGCCCACTAGGCCGCAGTACTACGCGGTATGCGGGAAGGTTTTCGCGATTCCCTATGCCCACAAGCACCCTCGCAGGATCAAAAGTCCTATGATACGCGAGGGTCCCCGAGGAAGCGGTTCCTTCAGACCTGTTAGCTGGGAAGAGGCCCTCGATTACGTCGCCCAGAACCTCAGGAAGTTTACGTCTGCCCCACACCAGTTGGTGTTCTTCTCACATCAGGGGTGGGAGGCACCTATACTGGACGAGTTCGCGAGGCTCATAAAGACCCCTAATGTGACGGACCACGCGGACACTTGCTTTCACGGGTCGGCCGCGGGGCGCTGGTTCCTTTTCGGGAGGTTCGTGGGACCAGGAGCTACCCATCCCGACTACGAGCACGCCCAATTCGTAGTCTTCATGGGAAGGAACCCTTACGGCGGCATCGTCGCCGCACCGTGGACGAAGTCGCTGTCGGAGGCCGTCTCCAGAGGACTGAGGGTGGTAGTGTTCGACGTTAGGTACAGCGAGATATGTGAAGTGGCAGAGAAGTACTATCTGATAAGACCAGGTACGGACTTGGCAGTTTCCCTCGCTATTGCGAGGGAGATAATTGTGAACAAATTATACAACGCAGACTATCTCAACAGTTACACTAACGCAGGCATGCTATTCTACGAGGACACCATGAAGCCTGTGAAGCTAAGGAGGGTGGAGGTCGGCGACAGAGCTGGTAAGCTGGACTATCTAGTCTACTGCGATGTCGATAAAATGTATCGGTTCAAGACCGAGGCGAAGAGAGCGAAACTCGACTTTTCAGGGATATTCGAGGGGAGGCGCGTAATCACCGCACTTCGCATCTTGGGGAGGACACTGGAGAGGTATACACCTGAATGGGCTGAGTCGATAAGCGGTGTCGATTCGAAGGATATCGTATGGATCGCTAGAACTCTGGCCAGTTATGGATCTAGGGCCTTCATAGATCCGGGCTACAAGTCCGTTAGATATCGCAACGAGCCGATGCTTCACCGCGTTAACGCGCTCATCAACGTCCTGATAGGCTCGTGGGGAAGTAAGGGAGGAATCGCATGGTCGAGGAAGCTCTCCGTCCCTGTTCCCCTCCCGGAGGGTGGATTCAAGGTTGTCGCAGGCAAGTGTTGAGAGCATTCCGTCCTATTGGAGGAGGCACGGGTATCCGCTGGCCTCCGAGACGTCATTCTCTATGCTCGCCATTAAGAGCATCCTCGAGGAGAGACCTTACCCGATAAAGGGTGCTGTGATCCTGTGGCAGAACCTTGTAGCTCACATCCCGTGTGACAGGAACGTCGTGAATGCCTTGAAGAAGTTGGACTTCGTGCTTGTTATGGACACTACGTGGAACGAGACCACTAAGTACGCTGACGTAGTACTGCCCACTCGATTCTTCTTCGAGTCGGACAACGCGACCGTCTGTCAAGTCTCTAAGTCTCACGTGGGTCAGTTAGCCCTTTCTAGGAAAGCCGTCGATCCGCCGGAGAACGTCGACGCGAAGAGCGTCTCCGAGATAGTCTACGAATTGGTCAAGCGCCTCTTCCCCGAGAAGGCCGCGAAGGCGGAGGCGCTGCTTAACCCCGAGAGCGTCTGGCGAGAGCAGTGCAAACTCCTCGAGGTCGACTACCGTAGGCTGTCAGAGCAGGGCGTGATCTCCACGTATGACGAGCCCCACTACCTGCCACTTGGTGAGGCCGGCGTCCTGCCGACTGAGACCGGCGAGATAGAGCTCATCAACCTGCGGGCGCTAGAGACGTTCAGCGACTACCTGAGCAAACCACACAACCTGAACCCGTTGCCGACTTGGATACCACCGCGTTGGATGGAGGAGGGGAGTGAACTCGGAGAGGACGAGTTCGTGCCTGTTGACTATCAGCATCCACTGATCGCGATCAACACGTGGACGCGTGACTCTCCGGAGCTCGTAGGACTTCTGGAGCTCGGCGGAGACGATGGCGTCTTCATCAGTCGGCGAAGGGGCAGCAGGGTCGGACTAAAGGGGGGAGATCTGGTTAGGCTCACCGCCGACGGCGGAGAGCTGGAAGTGAAGGTTGAACTCTCGGACCTCATGCGCGACGAGGTCGTCTGCGGTGTACATGGACTCACGCCCGGCCTCCACGAGGGTGGACAGGTGAGATTTGAGTTCATGCCGAGGCACGGTTTGAACACGAATTTCCTCTCCGATCTGGTGATCGTAGAAGGCATAGGATGCGCAGCCCTCAATGACTTCCGGGTTAGGGTAAGGAGGTTGAGGTCATGAGGCCCTCGATGGTCATAGACCTGAACAAGTGCGTCGGTTGCAGGGCCTGTGTAGCGGCCTGTCTCTTGGAGAACGCCACCTCTCTGAACCCCGGTCCTGTCTTAGACCGTGAGGCGGTGAGGTATTCGAGGACCTTGCCCGTGATGACGGGAACCGAGGAGGTCCTCAGGCGGGTCTTCGAGCAGTGCGTCCAATGCGATTCGCCGCCGTGCGTCTCGGTCTGTCCAACGGGTGCTACCTTCAGGACGAGCGAAGGAGTCGTTCTAGTCAACGGAGAGCTCTGCATCGGATGCGGGCTCTGTAAGGATGCCTGCCCCTACGACGTCATAAGGTTCCCCGACGTGGGAGTGCACAAGGCGTGGCACCGATACGCGGTGAGGCGGGGAGTGCCCGACAGGTGCACGTTATGCTATCACAGAAAGACTGAAGACGGGAAGCTTTGGACGCCTGCGTGCGTAGAGGCGTGTGCCTTCGATGCTAGGATCTTCGGCGATCTCGACGATCCCAATGACAGGGTCACGAGGCTCGTGAGGACGGGTGTGGCCATAGGACCGAGGCCTGATTTCCAGACAAATCCGAAGCTGTTCTTCATTCCGCGCCGAGGAGGGTATGAGCTCGTCAACTACCCAGCCAGGAGCGGGTATTCGTTCGGTGTGACGGGCAGGGACTGGAGCTTCCTCAAGGATCACCTGTTCAGGCCTCTAACAGAGATGGCTATGTCAGCGGCCGTCGTCTTAGGCCTGATACACATAGTCAGGGAGGTGAGGAAGGCCAGAAGGAGGGAGGTAAAGAGGGATGAAGGGTGATCGCGTCCTCAGGTGGAACAGGACCGCGCGAATCGCCCACTGGCTCCTATTCGTCGGCGTTACGGCGGGATTCATCTCGGGTCTTCCAGTGCTGGACGGCAGGCTGTTCAAACCCCTCCATGATCTATTGGGAGGGGAGGCAGTCCGAGAGTTCTTGCATTACTACGTGACCACCGTGTTCCTCGGTGCGGCCATACCCTTAATCGTGATCAGGGGAGCTACCGCACGAGGCGATGAGTGGTGGTGGCCCTCTTGGGATGAGATAAGGCAAGCGATTCGCGTGATATTGCACTGGTTCGGGCTGAGCCGCGAGTATCCAACCATAGCGTTCCATCATCCATTGGAGAAGGTGTTCCTGATGACCGTGCACTTCGGCCTATTCCTGCTCGGAATCTCGGGGATACCCATGATCTTTACCGATTTGGGGCCGACGTACAAGTTCGTGCTGCTGTTAGTGCACGATTTCGGGTTCCTGTTGGTCGGCGTTCCACTCGCGGGCCACTTCCTCCTCGCGGTCAATCCTGCGAACTGGCAGGCCCTCAGGGCCATTTTCACCGACGGGAAGGTGAATCGATCGTGGGCCTCACGTCATCATCCCGGGTGGCAATTGGCCTCAGCGACCGAGCCGAGGGAGGGCTCGAGGCAGGTCCATGAGCCGGAAGTCAGCGCACAAGAAAAGCAGGTTTAAACTGTCTCAGGGCTCATGCCGGAGTTAGAACGCATCACCTCTCGACCCTGTTTCTGAGGATCAGACAGAATACCCTCTTAGAGAGTTCTAGCGCTCAGTTCTTCGTGCAAATACTCCTGCAGAGCCGCTACTTGCCGTCCATGAGTTCAGTTAGCACGTTATCGCGTTCCGTTTGCCTGACTACCGCGCCGCAAAGGTCGCCCCCCCAGCTCCCTAGGCTTCCAGATAATCTCCCCCCTCCCCAATCCATTCCCTATCACGACGGTGATGATGGAAGCAGCGTCGAGACATTAAGAGGCTGCGCCTCGCCCCTCGTTAGCGTCTGTGCAAGTGTAAGGGTAGGTCTCGGTGTGTGCTAAGGCGTGGTCTTAGTCAGAACGCTCTGATGACCTTGTGGTCGTAATAGTGGTGCCCGACAGTCACATGGTTACGGCACAGGTGAGCGTTAGAACTTGTTATCTGAGCGGGTCGACAGCTGCGACGCTAAGTGCGACACCGCCCTCCGTGAAGGAGACGTTCTCCTCCTCGCGCACTCGAAACGCTCCCGCTAACGTGTGTGGGGCCGGCCGGACTCGAACCGGCGACCTCCGCCGCGTCAGGGCGGCGTCATGCCTCTAGACCACGGCCCCTGCCGTAGGGGCTTCTCGCCTAGTTATAAACGAAACCACATTAAGTCGCCGAGAGAACATGACGTGGGGATGAGGCCGGTCGCTCCAGACTGACCTGTGAGGAGGGAAGAGCCGAGCCGACCCCGAGTCAATACTACACAGGCAGTGACGAGACAGACCGTGATGAAGCGCGACTGGCCGCGTTGCGCCCGCACCGCATACGACTCCATTATCACGACGCTGCGCGACCCCGGGCAACTGGGGAGCAACCGTTAAGTCTGGAGCTGAGATGCCCCGGTAGGGGGAGAAACTATGGAGCTGGACGCCATCATCTACGCCGGCGACATCAGGAAGTTGGCCGAGTTGTCACGTGCTGCCGAAAGTGCAGGCTTCCACACGCTCTGGGTCAGCGAGACTTCACACGACTCACTGATACAGGCCTCAGTCGTGATCCAGAACACGGAGAGGTCGCTAGTCGGAACAGGCGTAACGGTTGCGTTCGCGAGGAGCCCGACCGCACTCGCCTACGCCGCGTGGGACCTTCAAGCCCTAAGCGGAGGCAGGTTCGTCCTCGGTCTCGGCAGCCAGGTGAAGGGCCACATCGAGCGGAGGTTCGGGATGAAGTGGGAATCGCCCGTCTCGAAGATGAGGGAGACGATAGAAGCCATAAGGGCGGTCTGGCGAAGCTGGCAGTACGGCGAGCCGTTGCGATACGAGGGGAAGTTCTACAGGATCAGCCTGATGACTCCGTTCTTCGACCCAGGCCCGATCGAGCGCCCCGAGATACCGATCTATCTGGCGGGTGTCAACAGGGCAATGATCAAGCTCGCGGGCCTTCTGTGTCAAGGATTAATGGTCCACCCCTTCCACAGTCTGAAGTATCTGAAGGAGGTCGTCCTGCCATCCCT
>JBCNVM010000010.1:0-49089 GCA_039630085.1 Candidatus Caldarchaeales archaeon | reverse complement strand
CAGGGCTTCCCGGGGCCTTATTGGTTTGGCTAACGAGGCTCGCCGGGAGACCTAAAATTGTGGCTGGGGGTGAGTGTCCCCGATGGACGCGGGACTGCTCGAGGCCGCCCTTCTGCTGCTCGCGACGCTCTCGGCGATCATGTCCATCGAGACCAGAAGCCTCGTCAGGACCGCGCTCTGGTTTCTCGTCTTCACGGCCTCACTGGGACTGCTCTTCGTAGTCATGGGCGCCCACCTCGTCGGGCTCTTCCAGATACTCGCCTACTCCGGGGGAGCTGTGGCCCTGCTGATGGTCGTGCTCATGTTCACCAGGAGGAAGGACGAGACGGTGTGATGGCCTTGAACTGGAGGCAGTCGCTGGGCACTGCGTCCTCGGTCGCGCTCGCGGCTTTAGTCTTCATCAGCCTCGCCTCTTCCCCGCCCTTCAGTGAGAAGATACTTCTTTTTTAGACGTATTGAGGGGGTTTAACTGAGCTTAAATACAATCCCTCACGAAAGGGATTAGATGTCTAGATCAAATGCAAACCCGCCCATCATATTCAAGCCGACCCTCAGGATGTTTATCTAATTCACCCTTCCAGAACCCTCCGAGGTGATAACGGTGCGGGTGGTTGCCGTTCACATGCCTGATGCATATCTCGAGGCGATCGACTCTCTGGTCGAGGCCGGACGCTATATGAACAGATCCGAGGCTATCAGGATGGCTGTCAGGGACTTCATCAAGGCGGAGGCGATGTTCGGGCTTAATGAACGGATATCCCCCGAGAACGTGAATGGAATGCCCCGACGACGTAACCTGAGATCCCCGCTTCGTTCAGTTCAAATCCGTGCAGTGGCAATTCCGTGACGACGATACAGAGGGACGACACGCTTTTCATCCGGGGCCGATATTCGCGTTCATGCCGAGGCTCTCGACGGCGACTCCGACCTCATGCACCACAAGTTCGTTGTCATAGACGGCCGGCTGGTTATAACGGGTAGCTATAATTTCTCGGTCTCCGCGGAGGACAGGAACGACGAGAACATCGTGCTCATCGGCGAGCGCCTAGCCTCACAGTATAGGCCGGAGTTCGATCGCGTCTGGTCTCAGGCCACATAGTAACGGAATGAACCTCTGCATTCTTAAGCTGTTAAGAGCGCACCGACTGATATGCCTCCTAGCGATCTTCTCCAGCCTGTTGCGTACCTGACAGCGTTTTCCAAGAAGTCGCGAAGCGCCCCGGAGAGTGGCAAATGAGCCGACATTTCCCTCTTCTCATATTCTTCCCAGCTCCGAAGATCGTTCCTCAGCATGGTCTTGGTCCCTATGCTCGCGATCGGCACACCGCGCCCGGGAGGCCGGCGGAGACGTGATACCTCCGCCTTCATGCTGATTTCGCCGGCGGAGATTTGCGACTCCGTTCGAAGGCTTCAATCAAGCGATTTATGACATCATCGTATGTCTCCCGTGGATGAATTTTGAGCCGCAGGAGGCGCTCCTTGGTCTTGACGGAGATCTCGATCGTGGTCTTTCTTAACCTCTGCTCGCTCATCACAATACCCCCGAATGTGTGATATAATTACATTTGAGCTACAAGTGGCCGTAGCTTTTTATAGTAGGCCATAACTCACTATGGTGTGGTGATGTGGTGTGGGATCCCCTGAGTTTGAACCTGAGACCGACGCGGAAGTCCTGGCCTACGTCGTCGATGTCGTCAAGAGGTCCTATCCGATTTTGGAGGACGCCATCCGCCGAGAACGTCCAGAGCTCGAGACGCTCTACAGGTGGAAATACGAGCGCGTGATAGACGAACGCGCTCCTGAGGACACCAGATGGGTCGCGGCATACCTGCTGAACGCCGGTCACACGGTTGACGAGGTGATCGGACTCTACGCGCAGAGGCCGGACTTCGACGAGAGGGTCGCGAGGTATCAGGTAGAACATATTGCAGGGCTCAGAGGATCGAGGACGAAGTACACCGTGCCTTCGTGTCAGACGATGAGAACGCACGGACTCTGCGTCGAGAACGGCAGGCTGTGTCCTGTCAACATAAAGAACCCGATGCAGTACGCATCGAGGAAGGAGAAGGAATCGCGGAAATCCTGACGTTTCCTGACGGCCCCGAACCTCCACCCCTCAAAATTTTTCCCCATTAAACAGGGGCCGGGGCACCATTTCCCATGCCCCGGAGCTTAAACCCGGATGAAGGGCCGCCGAGGGCAACCCCGCCCAGCCACGGCGGGAGTCCCGCTGAGGCGGCTCGGACGGGTTGACGCGAGGGGTGGAGGTGAGAGGGCCATGTTCGCGTATTTGATCGCTCTGATAACTGCGCGAGAGGTCGGTCAGCAGATTTCGCAGATGGTTAGGGAGATCACACTGTCGATCTTAGAGGCTTCTGTGCCGATCGTCAACGTGCTGAGCGTCGCGATGATCGCGCTGGGGCTCCTTATCGCCGTCGGCTTCCGCCAGGAGTTCCTTGGCTGGAGGCTGGTGGCGGGGGGCCTAATAGCGCTGGTCTTCGCCAACCTAGTGCTGCCGCTGATCATCAGCTTCATCTAAACCGAGGAGCATGAACCCTAGGGAGAAGTGCCCGCCCCAGACGGCCTACCTGATAGGCGCTCTCTACGGTCTTCCGGTCACCTGCTTCAGGGTGGTCGAGGAGACCGACGCCGTCGGGATGACCGTCTGGGTGCGGGCCAAGGAGATCGAGAAGCGTCTTCGCCGGCACTTCGATAACATCTGACCTCAACGCCAACGACGATTTCTGTCACCTCCCCAAACCCAACCTCCTCTTTTTATGTAACCCCCGAGAGGGGGACCCTCCTGCTCTTCTCCTAGCGGGAGGGTTTCCTCCTGCTCGGGGAAGGGAGGTTCGGGCCCCCCGGGAGGTGAGAAGGAGATGTCGGACGGCTTGGTGGGTCCAGACTCAGCGGTCTCGTCTCCTTTTTCGGTAGACGAGAGCCGACGAAATTCCACGAAAGGGGGGAGAAGAATACCATATCCTGCGACCCTTAAACAACGAGTCCTGACTCTTGCAGCGGCTGGACACAGGCCTGCTGAAATTCGTCGGACACTTTTGAAGGAGGGGATTGATCTGCCGTATCCGAGTATATATAACTGGGTACGGAAGCACTTTGGCGCGAGATTCCCACGCTCATCTCCGGATCTCTGGTGCCAGATCTATTATGAAGTCCTACGACTACGTGACGATGGGGCGACGTATCGGCAAATTATCGCCGAAATTTGGAGAAAGTTTAACATAAAACTGCCTCGGGGAACACTGTGGGGCTGGATCAAGGGACACCACAAGCCTAGAGATCTGCCCGCCCCTGTCACGGTGCCAAGGGCCCGATCGACAAGCAGTATCGTGGTCACTCCTGCTGCTGGCGAAACTACGAAAATCGTCACTAAGCCACCCGATATCACAGCGTCTGAACATGCTGAAATCGTCGAGATCGCCGAGGAACCTCCCGAGAGTTCTGCTCCTGATCAGGCTGAGATGGCAGAAATCGTCGCGACGACACCGTCCGAGAGTGCGACACCTGAGCACACTAACGCGGAACACGTGAAACCTAGAGAGGCTAAAGAGATCATTTACAGGTACGTCTGGATGTGGCGCACATACAAAGACATTATCCTAAGAAAAGCACTGGAGTACAGACAACAGGGACTCAGTCTGAGCGAGATCGTGAGGAAGTTAGAAGAGGAAAAGATCTACATAGCAGAAAGGACACTTGAGAGCTGGTTCAGGGATTACGACATACTCGGCGATATGGTCTTTAAACCTCCTATATACACGTGGAAACACATCAAGGACAGCATAGAGCTCAGAGAAAGGGTTCTGAATCGTGCAGCTGAGCTACGACGGCAAGGGCTGCCGTACTATAGAATCCGCGCAGAACTCCGAAGGGAGGGCATTCATGTCCATGAAAACAGCTTAATAAAATGGTTAAAACATATGCTGGGAGAAACACCAGAGCGGCAGAATGAGATCCTGAAACGAGTGCGTGAACTCAACCGGATGGGGCTCGGATATCGACGGATCACCAAGGAGCTCGCAAAGGACGGTCTGAGATTCCACCCGTCGACTATCGACAGATGGCTTCGGGGCGAAACTTTGCCGAGAGGTCTAAGAAAACCTGGAAGGAAACCTGAAAGAAACACGGAGAATGAAAGCGAGAGGAGAGAAGACTCTATCGTTCTACTTGAGCCGTCCCCGGAGCTCGCGTATATCATCGGGGTGATGATGGGCGACGGCTACACGTATAGGACTGCGGACGGTCTGTACGTTCTGGTGCTTGTCGCTAAGGATCGCGAATTTGTTGAAGAATTCTCTCGCTGTGTAGAAATGGTTTTGCGCCGACCGGCGCCCGCAGTTGAGAAGGTCATGAGGAATGGAACTGTTATGTATAGGGCACAGGTGCGCAGTAGAGTTCTCTACGAGCTGGTAGCTAGAAGGCAGATCGAGAAAATCAGACCATTCGTTGAATTCAACGACGCCTGCCGGGCAGCATTCCTCCGCGGGTTCTTCGACGCGGAGGGGTGCGCCTCTAGCGTGGGAGTAGAGGCCTACAACACTGATGTCCGGATCCTTACATTCGTGCAGGAGCAGCTAAGTGCGTTAAAGATCGAAACTACTGGACCACATCTACACAGACGTGGTGGCGACGTCAAGATGATCTCGGACCACCCAGCGATATCGAAGAAGGACCTTTACCGCATTCGAATTCGATACTCCTCGCTACGGGCGTTTGCGGCCAAAGTCGGCTTCGTGATACCGCGCAAGCTTGCGAAGCTTAGGGATAAGGTGATGAGAACGGAGGAATCGAGACGAACTCAGAGGACGGACTCTCCCCCCTCGAATTTTTCCGACTCCCGATTGTCCATAATTATTGTTTACTAGTCCCTGATCTTGAATTGTCAGGAATGCGGGCCTGCCGGGATTTGAACCCGGGACCTCCCGGTTAAGAGCCTCACCCCATGTGGCCGGGCGCTCTTCCTGGCAGAGCTTCAGGCCCTACATCCATCCATGCCTTCCCGGTATTTTTATTTGATTTCCCTTGGCCCATGACCTCGGTTACGGGCCCTTCGCGCACTACCATCCCCGGCCGGTATATTTGGGTGATCGCGCCCCGTCGGCTCCCATGCGGACTCTGCACGTTCGACGTGTGTCTTAACATAGATTGATTTGTCGGCTAATACACGAGCCGCCAAAGGTGCGGGGCTTGCCGACGCTGCTCGACTCGACGCTGAGGGAGGGCGAGCTCTTCAAGTTCCTGACCCCGGAGAGGAAGCTGAAGGTCGCGGAGATCCTCGCGGAGCTGGGGCTGAGGAGGGTCGAGGTGACCGTCGACTACCCGCCGAAGACGACGGAGGCCGACGTAAGGCCGGTCGTCGAGCTCCTGAGGGACAGGGGAGTCGAGGTGGTGATGCACGGAAGGGCCTACAGGGCGGACATCGAGGCCTTCACGAAGTACGACGTCGACGGCGTCGCGTTCTACGTCGCGGTCTCGAGGGTCCACAGGGAGCACAAGCTGAAGGGGATGTCGGAGGAGGAGGTGATGGCGAGGCTCCTCGAGGCGGCGGAGCTCTGCAGGTCCCAGGGGTACGGCTACGTGAGGGCGACGCTAGAGGACGTCTCGAGGCTCTTCGTCGAGGGACAGTTCAGGGAGCTGGACAGGCTGCTGGACTTCACGAAGGACCTCCGGAGCGCGGGAGCCACGATGGTCAGCCTCCCCGACACCAGCGGCCTCATGACTCCACTCCTCGCGGCCTCCTTCGTCAGGTACTGCAGGGAGAGGTCGGCCCTTCCGATCGCCTGCCACTTCCACAACGACTACGGAATGGCCTCGGCCAACACGGTGACCGCTGTGCTGGAGGGGGCGGAGGAGGCCCACGTCACGCTCTTCGGCATCGGCGACAGGAACGGGATCGCGGACCTCTACGAGGTGGTCGCGACGCTCCACGACGTCCACGGCGTCGACCTCGGCGTGAGGAGGGAGAGGCTGGCCTGGGCCTACGCGGAGTTCTCGAGGGTCACGGGGATCAGGCAATACTGGAGGCACCCGCTCGCCCCCGAGTCGAGGACGGTCAGGGCCGGAGTCCACCAGTCGATGGTCATCAGGAGGCCTGACGGTTACGTCCCCGTTGGGAAGCTGAGGTTCGACTTCGACGGGGTCGCCCTCGCCCCGACGCCGTACATCAGCCACAAGGTCTTCCTCGACATCGCGTCCAAGCTGAACGCCTCGCTCGACGAGGAGGCCGCCAGGAGGGCGGCGGAGTTCGTCGCGGCCCACTACGTCGCCAACGGAGGGAGGGTCAGGTTCCAGGAACTCAGGGAGGGGTTAGAGGCGGTGCTCGGGCTCAGGATCCCGGAGGACCTCCTCAGGGCCTACTTCGGGATCGAGAAGGTCTACATCATGGTCAAGCTGAGGCCCCAGTCCGACGTCTCGAGGGTCGTCGCCGAGGTCTCGGGATGGCAGGACGTCGAGTCGGTCGACGAGGTCTACGGAGACATGGACCTCGTGATCGTGGGGAGGGCGGCGTCGGGGCCCAACAACCTCGTCGAGAGGGTCAGGAGGACGCTCTTGGGGATCGCGGAGGAGATGAAGGTCCTGGTGACCGACTGAGCCCGGCTACGGTTTATTGGCGGGACGGGACAAGGAGCACTGATGATCGAGGTCAAGGGCAAGGACCTGATCTCGAGCCAGGACTGGTCCCTGGAGGAGATCGGCGCCGTCATGGACCTCGCGAGGCAGCTCAAGGTGATGAGGTACGCCGGCAGCGTCCCCGAGCTCTTCAAGAACAGGACCTTCTTCATGATCTTCTACAACACCTCCACCAGGACGAGGGCGAGCTTCGAGGCCGCGGCTACGATGCTGGGAGGGCACGCGCAGTTCATCGACTTCGCGACCACGAGGGGCGCGGAGGGCGAGTCTGTCAAGGACATGGCGAGGATGTACGAGAGGTTCGGGCACGCCCTGGGAGTGAGGATACTGGAGTCCGCGGTCGACTACGTCTACGGAAGGGGGAACGCGGTGGTGAGGGAGTACGCGGAGCACGCGAGGATTCCGGTCGTCAACATGGCCGACGACATGTTCCACCCCTCTCAGGCGATCGCCGACCTCTACACGATCTCGGAGAGGTTCAACTGGAGGCCGGAGGGTAAGAGGTACGTCATCATGTGGGCCTACAGCGATCGGATAAGGAGCTGGGGGAGCGTCCAGGACGAGATGCTCCTCGCGACCCGCTACGGGATGGACGTGGTCCTCTGCTACCCGCCCGGCTTCGACCTCGATGAGAGGCTGGTGAGGGTCGCGGAGCAGAACGCCAGGGACTCCGACGGCTCCCTAGAGGTCTCCCACGACCCCAGGGAGGCGCTGAGGGGGGCCCACGTCGTCTTCCCGAGGAGCTGGGCGAGCCACGCCTGCGTCCTCGAGGGCCTGAACAGGTTCGGGAGGGAGAGGGAGCTGGAGCTCCACAGGAGGCACCAAGACTGGAGGCTGACGAGGGAGCTCGCCGACCTGATGGACAGGCACGGCATCGTGACCCACGTCCTCCCGGTCTTCAGGGGCCAGGAGGCCGACGACGAGGTCATGGACGGCCCCAGGAGCGTCATCTACGACCAGGCCGAGAACCTTCTCTACGTGAGGGCCGCCATCCTCGCCCTGACCGCCGGCACCGGGCCCTGAGGGTCCGGCGATTCCGTTATCTCCGGGCCCGAAGGACTTCCCGTGAAATGGTGCTGACCGCGAAGATTTTTGACGTCAGGGCCAAGTCGAGCCTCGGCGCGATAGCCCAGAAGCTGAAGGACTTCAGGAGCGTCGAGGTCGCGAAGGAGGACGACACCGAGGTCGAGCTGGTGACGGATGTCCACGACGTCAGGGGCGAGAGGGACAGGGTCTCGGGGGTCTTCAGCAGGGACAAACTGATCAGGGTCCGGCAGAGGGGGAAGGCGGTCCCGGTGGTGAAGACGGTCGACGCGTACATAGAGTTCAGGGACAGGGGGGATAAGCTGCTGCTCGTGGTGATGCAGGAGAAGCACTTCGCCAACTACGTCGCGACCACCCTGAGTCACGCCCTCTTCCTCGACTTCAGGTCGATCGTCGAGGCGAGGATCCCCCACGAGAGGCTGGTGGAGCTCCACAACCGGAACCCCGAGTCGACGAGGCTGATCTGGTTCGACCAGGTGGACTACCCCGGGGTCGACAAGCTGGCCCTCGCGGGGCCATCGCTGATGGACACCTCGATGTACGACGAGGCCCTCAGGCACGGGAAGATCTGGTACATCGTCTACGCCACGAAAGAGGGCGGGAGGATCTACGGGCTCACCAGGAACTGCGTCGTGACCGCCTTCAGCAGGATCTCCGAGTCCGACTTCCTCGACTACGTGGTCGGAGAGGTGCTGCCGCTGATAGAGTGAAAAGATCTTGGCTAGGCGGTAGGCCTCAGAACGGGTACCGTCTCCTCCTGCCCACCACGATCGCCGCGCCGAGGAGGGCAGCTATCACCGCGAGGAGCGCGGGTATGATGTATGTCGTGATCGGCTCCGCGAAGACCTGAGTAGTGGTGAAGGTCTGGGTGGTCTGAAACGTCTGAGTGGTCTGGAAAGTCTGCGTGGTCTGAAGAGTTTGAGTGGTCTGAAGCGTCAGGGTCGTCGACTCCGTTCTTGTCGTGGTGGTAAGGGCCGTGAGGGTGGTCGTGACGCTGGTGGTCCCGGTAAGCGTCGTCCTCTCTGTCTGAGTGATGGTGGTCAACCTGATGTCGTAGGCGGTGGTCGTCGTCTTCACCACCGAGGTTGTGGTAGTGGAGAGGGTCGTCGTCGTGGATGAAGTAGAAGTGACGGTGACGGTGGTTGAGACGGTCAGCGCGTCCGGACAGAACCTCGAGTAGAAGGCATCCACGGTCCCCGGGTTGTTGAGGGTCGGCGTGAACGGCATCAGCGCCGGAGTTGCTGCGATGTCGCCCGGCGACGGAGCCGCGATCGACAGGGTCGGGGACGAAATGCTGAAGCTTATCGATCCGACGGTGAAGTCCGGTACGGCGTAATAAATCGGCCAGCCATTGGTGTCGCCGCCGAAGACGACACAGGATCCCAAAGGTGCCGAATCGATTGCCCTCTGAATAGACGCATCCCTCGCGACAACAAACATGAAGGCGAGGTCGCCGGTGCTGGTGGCCTTGAGCGCGACCATCAGGGCGTCATCTGTGCCGAAGAGTGTCGTTGTTCCAAAAGAGTACACGAGACCTCCCGCAACGGAGACGGATCGTGTGTCTACCGCGCCCGGCGACATATCGATCACTTTAGCCCACTCGACGTTGAGGGTCCCCGGATCAAGCCTCATGATTAGCATCCTCGTTCCAGCGGGGGGCGCATATGTCCCTGAGACGTAGATCTTGTTTCCTGATATCACGATGTCCCTCCCCCCTTCGAAGTCCGGCGTCGCGAACGTCCTAGTTGCCTCGTGGTTGCCGTTGATGTCGAAGCGTGACACAAAGAGGTCGCCGTTAGAAGTATGACCGGTCACGTACAGCTTTCCTCCATCAAAGGCTACGGACTGTGCGAAGTCTCCTCCCCCGACAACCTTGAACTCCCTGATCCATGTCGCGGAGAGGTCAGACGTCCTTACGGCCATGAGCAGCGCAGCATTCTGTGTTGCGCCGGCTATGTAGATGAAGCTACCTTCTCCGCTTATCGCCAGTCCTTCAACACTGTCCCCTGTGCCCAAGTCGTAGACCTTCAGTCCGGCTAGATTGCAGTTAGAGTCCATCTTCGCTATGAAGATGTTCGGTTGGTTAATGCCATGGAACGTCTGTCCGACGACATAGACCTGGCCTGCGTGGACGACGACCTTCTTCGCGAGGTCCCTCGGACTGCCTTGGATGTCGACCGCTGAACTGCAATGATATGTGTTGTCTGAGAGCTTGAAGACGGAGAGGAAGAAGTTCCATGCATTGGGGCCGAAGCTCTGCGTCGACCCCACAGCGTACAGGTAGGTCCCGTCGACCGCTATGCCGCCTAAAAGCTCCGGATCAGATCCGCCGAAGCTCTGCCTGAACGTAACGACCTCAGCGTGCGCTACACCGAGCGCCGTCAACGCCAGCATCGTCCCCAGCAGGAGGACTAGGCTTCCCTTCATGTCGTTGAGGTTTGGAGCCCCTATAGTTATCTCTTTTCCCGATTGAGTTACTAGAAATGCGGACGTAGCGGGTACAAGAGGTAGCGCACGGAATACGCCGGTCAGACTCCGGGAATATCGTATCCGCTCAGTATCTGGGCATGCCGGGGTCTATCCTCTCGGCGTAGGCGTCTATCCCTCCGGCGAGGTTGCAAGCCCGGGCTATCCCGATGTCCCTGAGCAGCTTGACCGCGAGCGCGCTCCTCTGGCCCGTGTGGCAGTAGACCACGATCCTTTTGGTCTGGTCGATCTCGTGGAGCCTCGAGGTGAGCTGGCCCAGAGGTATCAGCCTCGCGCCCGGGATGTGGCAGATCTCCCACTCCACGGGTTCCCTGACGTCGATCAGCTCGACCCTCTCGCCCCTCTCGAGCATCTCCTTCAGCTGTTCCGGCGTGACGCTGAAGCCCGAGACCAGCTCCTCGCCCGTGACCCTGACGCCGCAGAAGGCCTCGTAGTCGATCAGCTCCCTTATGGTCGGGTTGTCGCCGCAGACCGGGCAGTTCCTGTCCCTCTGGAAGGAGAGCTCCCTGAAGGTCATCGAGAGCGCGTCTACCAGCAGGAGCTTCCCTATCAGCGGCCTCCCGACCCCGAGGATCAGCTTGATGGCCTCGTTGGCCTGGAGGGAGCCTATGATCCCCGGAAGCACCCCGAGGACTCCGCCTTCGGCGCAGGAGGGGACGAGGCCCGGCGGAGGGGGCTCCGGGTAGAGGCACCTGTAGCACGGTCCCTTACCCGCGTAGAAGACCGAGACCTGGCCGTCGAACCTGAAGATGCTCCCGTAGACCAGCGGCTTCCCGAGGAAGACGCAGGCGTCGTTCAGGAGGTACCTCGTCGGGAAGTTGTCGGTGGCGTCGACCACGACGTCGTAGTCCCTGATGATCTCGAGGGCGTTCGAGGAGTCGATCGTCGAGTTATACGAGACCACCTCGACGTACGGGTTGAGCCTCTCCAGCCTCTCCCTGGCGGCCTCGACCTTCGGCCTCCCGACCTCCTCGGTGGTGAAGAGGACCTGGCGCTGGAGGTTGGTCTCGTCGACCGCGTCGAAGTCCACGATCCCGACCCTCCCGACGCCCGCGGCCGCGAGGTAAAGCGCAACCGGAGACCCGAGCCCTCCGGCTCCCACCACAAGGACCCTCGCGGCCTTCAGTTTCCTCTGCCCCTTCATCCCGACTTCCGGCATGATCAGGTGCCTCCCGTACCTCCTGATCTCCGGGAAGCTCAGCGCGACCTCCTCCCATCCCTTCACGACGGGCTCTATCGACGCTAGCTCGACCACCTCGCCGCTCCCCGAAGGCCCTCCGTATTTAATCCTGTGCAGCCGCCTCGCTCCGCCGCCCGACCGTTTACTCCCGGCGGGCCGGCTCCAGTTCTCGACGTAGCGGTTCCGCTATGCGCAGCCCAACTCTGGTTTGTTGTGAAAATATATTTATCCCCCGTGCAGAATGTGCACCGCAATTACGATGTCCGTCAGGACGATGGACGAGAAGGACAGGAGGCTGGTCGAGTACCTCGTCAGGGACGCGAGGATGCCGTACAAGAGGCTGGGGGAGCTCGTCGGGCTGTCGGAGGGCGCGGTCAGGAAGAGGGTGAAGAGGCTGAGGGAGCTGGGCCTCCTGAGGTTCACGGCGATCGTCGACGACAAGTCGATGGTCAAGGCGATCACGATGATCAACGTCGACCCCGGAACTCCGACGCCCGCGGTCGCGGAGACCCTCTCGAAGCTCGATGGCGTGCTGGAGGTCCACGAGGTGACCGGGAACTTCGACGCGGTCGCGATCATCCTCGCGAGGGACATGGCGTCGCTGAACAGGTGCATCGACAGCATCAGGAGGATCAAGGGGATCAGGAGCACCAACACCTGCATCGTGCTGAGGTCCGTGCAGTCCCCGACTCCCGACAGGCGTTAGCGCTGCGGCTCAGACCGCGCCTAGAACTGAGCGCCCGGTCATCCGTTAAATAATGCCTCGGCGCACCCTTCGACGTGGACAAGACGATCACGTGGATCTCGCTGCTGCTGATCGTCACGGGGGCCGCGGGGATCTTCCTCACGTACTCCGGCGTCTCCAAGACCTTCGAGCACGGGATGAACGCGGTCTCGGCGCTCCTCCTCCTGATGGGCGTGCTGATGCTCCCCGGTGGCCTCCTGAGGGGAGGGCCTCCGAGCGTTACGGTGAAGCAGGCGATGGTCATTGGACTTGCGGTCTTCGCGGTCAGCGCGGGCCTCTCGACGGCCGCGGTAGTCGGCTATGGACCCTTCAAGCTTTTCTACGTCGCGGGTCCGACCATCGGCGAGTCGCCGATCAAGGTCCTCGTCTCGATAATCCCCGGATCTTGGGACCCGAGGCAGCCGGAGAACTACGTGCCCAAGGACATCAGGGTCGTCCTCTTCGTCAACCACACCGTGGTCTGGACCAACGACGAGGAGCTCGACGTCGCGCACACGGTCACCCACGACGGAGGCCTCTTCGACTCCGGGCTCTTCGGGAAGGGCGAGAGGTACGTCTACTCCTTCGCAAAGGAGGGCGTCTACACCTACCATTGCGTCCCGCACCCGTGGATGAGGGGATCCGTGACGGTCGAGTCGGTGCCGATGGATCTGGTCAGGGAGATCCTCCGGAGGCTGAACGTCACCGCTACCTCCTGAGGGCCGCGACCGGCGCCTTCGCCCTCATTCTCAGCACGTAGGCGTTGAAGGCCAAGAGCGCGGCACCTATGTAGCCCGGGATCATGCCCAGCGTGCTCGCGACGCCTATCCCCATCAGGGCCAGGATCAGGGACGGGGCCCAGCCGCAGCAGAGGTAGAAGGTCGAGGCGAGGGTCCCGATGAACGCGCCGATCGCCGACCCCCCGCCTACGACGAGGCAGGTCCTGAGCCTGCCCTGCTGGTGGAGCTTGAGGAGGTAGAACGCGTTGAGCGCTAGGAGGAAGGAGAGGAGGGCCCCGAGGAGCACCGCGTAGAGCTTCAGCGTCACGACGAAACCGTCGCCGATCAGCTGGATCGCCGGGCCGGTGTAGGCCTGCGACTCGATGAAGGCAGGGGTCACCACGATCCCCGAGATCCCTATCCTAGGGACGGTCCAGAGGGCCGCGGCCCCGGAGAACGCCGAGAACGCGACGAAGTACGCGGCCCCGAGGAGGGATCCGACGGCCGCGGGGACAGCGGTCGAACCCATGCCACCCGGATCAAGGCAGGGCCGAGTTATTTCCCTTGTCCCGCGGCTCCCGGCCGGATTCCCGAACGGTGAGTCAGCCGTCTCCTTGGCCCGCGGCGCGGACGTACCGCGAGAGGATCTCGTCCAGCTTCTCCGGCCCGAGGTCGTAGAGGTATGGGCCGAGCCGGGGGCCGCTGTCCCTGTTCAGCAGGACCCTGTAGAAGTGCCTGAAGGTCTCCGCGGGGTCGACACCCCTAGCCCTCGACCTGTTGAAGACCTCGCCCTGTATCTCCTCCGGCCCGGCTCCCCTCCTCACCGCCTCCGCGACCTCCCTGATCACGGCCATGACCTCTTCCGGCACCTCGACCTTGGAGGGCCTCGCGGCGACCCCGAAGTCGTCGACGTAGTTCACCGCGTACAAGATCCTCCTCCGGACCTCCTCGGATCCGACATCGTAGCCGTACCTCCTCAGCCTCTCCAGCACGAACTCCTCCCTCCTCTCGGGTGGAGCGACCGAAACGAGGTCCACCAGCAGCCTGTACGGCACCCTGACCGAGGGCCTGCTCCTCGGCCTTAGCAAGTGGGCGTGCTCGTAGAGGCCCCTCAGCCTGACCGTCCTGAAGTCCGTCGCTCCCTTGGTCCTGAAGTAGAGCTCCTCCAGCTTGTCGAGCTCGTCCATCATCCTGATGATAGTAGAAGGCGAGATCCTCCTAGTTCCCACGGACCTCTTGAGAAGGTAGAGCGTGAGGCTCGGGGGCGAGGCGTACCTGTACCACATCTGCGGCGTGAAGACGTTCCCGGTCGACTTGGAGATCTTCCTGCCGACCGCGTCGAGGAACATCTCGTACCTCACGTGGTAGGGATGCGGGTGGCCGAGGACGTTCTCCGAGACCCAGTCGTTCACCTTCACGGAGTCCGCGATGTCCTTCCCGTAGGCCTCGAACCTGACGTCGAGGGCCGCCCACCTGGCCGCGAACTCGGCCTTCCAGGCCAGCTTGCCGTCGTCGGTGTCGATCCGGGCCTCGCCCTCGTGCCCGCAGCCGGCGAACCACCCGGACTTCAGCTGCACCCCGACGCACTTGTACCTCACCGCGCCGCGCCCCGCGTCGAACTCGTAGGCCTCGGCGGTGTAGATCCTGCCGCAGCCCCTGCAGACCGGGAAGTACGGCAGTACCCTGGTGAACTTCTCCTGACCGGTCATCTCCCTGATGACCTCTCCGACCCTCCGCCATTCCGAGAGGACCTTCCTGACCTGCTCCCTCAGCAGCCCGGTCCTGTACGCCTCCCTGCCCGACATGAACCTGTACTCGAGCCCGGCCTCGTCGAGGGCCTCCCGGAGCATCGCGCCCATCCTCTCCGCGAAGGACCCGAAGCTCCCGAACGGGTCCGGCACGGCGGAGACCGGCCTGAGCAGGTGCTCGTTGAGCCAGGAGGGGAGGTTCGCGGGGACCTTCCTGAGGCCGTCCATGTCGTCGCAGAAGACGATCAGCTCCGACCTGTACCCCATGTCCCTTAGGGCCAGGGTCACCGCGTACGCCCTGACCGCGTCGGCCATGCTTCCGATGTGGGGGATGCCGCTGGCCCCGAACCCGCTCTCGGTCCTGATCAGCTCCAGGCTCCTCCCGAGCTCCCGCTCCCTCTGGACCAGCCTGTGGGCGACCATGTCCATCCACGTGCCCCTCCCTATAGCCCTCCTCTGCGCCGACTCTCCCCGCATCCCCGCGTCCGCCCTCCGGAGAGGAAATTAACCGTGCGCCCGCGGAACCCCTAATAGCGGGGCCGGCCCCCTCCCGGCGGGGATGAGGAGAGC
Organism: Candidatus Caldarchaeales archaeon; assembly: GCA_039630085.1. Lineage (GTDB taxonomy): Archaea > Thermoproteota > Nitrososphaeria_A > Caldarchaeales > Calditenuaceae > Calditenuis. The sequence goes on along the minus strand of JBCNVM010000010.1, from coordinate 33,969 downwards.
TGCAGTATCAGACGTTCGATGACGTTCCCAGCTCACTCTGACCCCCTCCGCCGAGGGCCACAACGAGCTCCTTCGGCAGGTCCCTGGACTTCATCTCCCTCGGGTCGACGCAGACGTACGTTATCGAGCCGACCGCGACCAGCTCCCCGTCCCTAAGGACCTCTCCCCTGAAGGTGACCGACCTCCTCCCGATCCTCTCGAGCCTTATCCCGACCTCGAGGACGTCGTTCATCTTGAGCGGCCTCAGCATCCTGCAGTGGTACTCCCCGGTCACGATGGTCCAGTCGACGCCCCGGCCGCCGACCAGCATGTTGCCCCGCTCGTCGAACTCGAGCTCCCTCTCCCTCATGAAGTCCTGAACCGCGTCGTCGATCCACTCGACGTACCTCGGGAAGAAGACCCTCGTGGTGCAGTCGGTCTCCGCGAACCTCACCCTCCTCCTCGAGACGTGGAGGTAACCGGACCCCACACCGATCAACGCGTCTCCGGAGGGATTATGGGTTGCGGCTAGAAGTCGGTCAGCGTCCTCTGCCCCCTCATCCTCACCAGCTCGTAGAGCCTCACCCCGGCCCTCCTCAGCTTCAGCCCGGCGACCTCGCCGAGCATCTCCGCGAAGAGCGACCTCAGGGCCCTCACGACCGGCTCCTTCTCCCTGTTCGGCCTCTGGAGGGTGAGGGACCTCGTGTAGGTCTTCAGGTCGGTCGATATCCCGATCGCGCCGACGCCCCTGTGCGCGAGGCCCTCCGCGTTCAGCCTCGAGATGAGGTCGTCGACCGGGCCGGAGAGCTGCCCGACGATCTCCCCAACGTCAGAGCTGTCCCTCTTCAGCGTCACGATCCTGCTCAGCTGCTTCCGCCCGGACCTCGGCGCGACGGGTTCGTCGTACTGTCCCCTGCTCGCGAGGTAGAGGTAGGTCCCGAGCGCCCTCCCGAATTTCTCCATCAGGACCTGCGGGTCGGCCCTCGCGAGTCCCCCCACCGTCTCTATCCCCATCTCCCTCAGCCTGGCGCCGACCTTCCTTCCCACGAACGGGAGCTCCGTCACCGGGAGGTCCCTGAGGAAGGACTCGACGTCGCCGGGCCTGACGACCATAAACCCGTCGGGCTTGGACCTGTCGCAGGCGACCTTCGCGACCAGCTTGTTCGGCCCGATTCCCACCGAACACCTGAGCCCCGTCGCCTCCCTCACCGCCCTCTTCATCTCCGCTCCCACCCTCTCCGCGCCCTCGAAGCCGCCGGCGGCCTCGGTCACGTCGAGGAAGGCCTCGTCGACGCTCACGACCTCCATCGCACCCGAGAACCCCTCCAGGGCCTCGAAGGCCCTCCTCGAGAGCTCGAGGTAGTACCCCTTGTCGACCGGGAGGACCACCGCGTCCGCCCCCCTGAGCCTCTGGACCGCCTCCCTGATCGGCATTCCGGCCCTCACGCCGAAGGACCTGGCCACGTAGTTCGCAGACGCGACCGCGCCGCTCAGCTCGTCCCTCCCAGAGAAGACGCAGACGACGACCGGCCTCTCCGAGATGCCGGGCCTCCTCAGCTCCTCCGCCTGCGCGAAGAAGTAGTCGATGTCGACGCAGGCTATCACTTTCATCGCCTCCCCGCCTCCGGTCCGGGAATCCTAATCACTCGGGGCTTGATAACGGGTGCCGTGCCCGACAAGGTCCTCATTCTGATGCTCGACGGCCTCGGCGACAGGCCCTCCAAGGAGCTGGGGCTGATGACGCCGCTGCAGGCCGCGAAGAAGGTCGCGCTGGACCTGATAGCCTCCGAGGGGATGACCGGGCTCCTCGACCCCTACTCCCCAGGGGTGCCTGTGGGTAGCGACACGGGACACCTCTCGATCCTGGGGTACGACCCGAGGGTCTACTACACGGGCAGAGGCCCCCTCGAGGCGCTGGGCGCGGGCGTGGACCTGAGGCCCGGGGACGTCGCGTTCAGGGTTAACATGGCGACGGTCGACGACGACTGGAACCTCATCGACAGGAGGGCCGGCAGGATCTCGACGGAGGAGGCGAGGGAGCTGGGAAGGGCGGTCGCGGAGCTCGCGGAGGGCTTCGACTCGGCCCTCAGGTTCGAGTACTTCCCGACCGTCGAGCACAGGGGCGTCCTCGTGATCAGGGGAGAGAAGGCGTCGCCCTCGGTGACGGACGTCGACCCGCACAGGGAGGGCGTGAGGGTCCAGATGCCGAGGCCCACCGACGGCACCGAGGCTGCGAGGGTCACGGCCGAGGAGCTGTCGAGGTTCCTGCGCAGGGCGAAGGAGGTCCTCGAGGGGCACCCGGTCAACGCCTCGAGGAGGCAGAGGGGCCTGAACCCCGCCAACGCGGTCCTCCCGAGGGGAGGCGGCGTGATGCCGAGGCTGCCTTCGCTGAAGGAGAGGTACGGGATCAGGTCGGTCGTGATAGCGGGCGGCGCGCTCTACAGGGGCGTCTGCAGGGCCGCGGGGATGGAAGTCAGGATCGTCCCGACCGCGACCGGGACCCTCAACACCGACCTCAGGGCGAAGTTCGAGGCCGCGGTGGACTCGCTGAGGAACCACGACCTGGTCTTCCTCCACATCAAGGGCACCGACACTGCCTCTCACGACCTAAAGCCCGCGGTCAAGAGGGACTTCATCGAGCGGATCGACGGGGAGCTCCGGAGGCACCTCGACGCGGTCCTCTCCGAGGCCGTTGTCTGCGTGACCGGCGACCACACGACCAGCTCCCTCGACGGGAGGCACCACGGCGACCCTGTCCCGGTCGCGATAGCCGGAGAGGGCGTGAGGAGGGACGAAGTCGTCAGGTTCGACGAGGTCAGCTGCGGGAGGGGCTCGATGGGGAGGATCAGGGGCCTGGACCTGATGAACGTCCTGATGGACGTGGTCGGCAGGGTCGAGATGTACGGCGAGTGACCCGAAGGAAACTCTTGGTCGACGCTGGCTGTTCGCGTGCGGATGGACGTGGAGGGCGGCTCCGGAGTCGAGGAGAGACGGATCGGGATGGTCGCGTCCGTCCTCCTCGGGCCTCTGCTGGGGTGATGCGTGAGGCCGTCGGCCGTCGAGGTCTGTTCCCGTCGCTCTCTCCGAGCAGGTAAGAGCTGTGCGGGAAGCCCAGGCGTAGCCTCTACCCGTCCGACCGCTTTTCCCTCTTCCCGCGGGGAGGCCGCTCGGGAGCGAAGGCCTCCCTCAGGAGCTCCATCGTCCTATAGGTGTGGGCGACCTCGGCCTCGAACCTCGCCTCGAGGTACGCGTCCCTGTCGAGCTCGCCGGCCTCGTAGAGGTCCCTGAGCTCCCTAACCCGCTCCGAGATCTCCGAGGTCTCGGACTTGATCCGCGAGAACCTCTCCCTAACGCTCATGAGGCCTTCAGGATCCTGTCGCAGAACTCCTCGACCAGCTCCCTGCCCTTCTCGGTCAGCACCCTGCCCTTCTTCCCCTGCTTCGTCACGAGGTTTGCGGCCTCGAGCTGCTGGAGGGCCTCCCTGATGACGCTGCCGCTCCCCAGCGCCGAGTGGGGCTTCCTGTGGCCCATCCTGTGCCTGTCGCTGTACTCCCTCCTCAGCCTCGAGACGCCCACCGGGCCCTTCAGGTAGAGCTTCCGGAGGAGCGAGGCGCACCTGACGTACCACCAGTCGGGGTCCGAGGGAGGCCTTTCCTTCGCGACGCCGGTCTTCGCGAACTTCGCCCACGGCGGCGGCGTCACCAGCTTCCTCTCCTTCAGGTGCCTCGAGAGCTCCGAGATCAGCCTCCACGGGTCGACCAGCTTGACGCTCAACCTGGAGGGGTCCGGGCAGGCCGGCTATTTGAGTGTCACACGCTGAGATAGGCTCCCAGGACGTACCTCCGGATCCAGTCCTTCGCGACCGCGTGGAGCGGGGCCTTGAGGGCCGACTCGTACTCCCTGATGATGATCTCCGCGATGGCGCCGTGGTCAAGCCTCTCGTCCTTCAGGGCCCTTATCCTCTCGAACCAGCTCCTGTAGAGCCTTAGCTCCTCCTCCCTCATCTCCTCCGTCGCGAGGTAAGTGCCGTAGTGGGTGATCATGACCAGTCTTGCTCCGAGGTCGAAGATCCGGTCGATGCTCCTGAGTCCCTGCTCGACGTCGAACTTCGGCGGGACCGTGTCGGGGAGCGGGAAGCTGAAGATCGGGCCCCTGGTGGCCAGGGCGTCGCCCGCGAAGACGTAGTTGTGGGGCATGAGCAGGTACGCGACGTGGTGGGGCGCGTGTCCCGGAGTGTAGACCGCCCTCAGCGTCACGCCCCCGACCTCTACGTCCTCCTCGTCGGAGACCTCGGCCACCCTCGACGGGTCCACCGGGTCCATGCCTCCCATCGCCTCGAAGTCCCTGGGCCTGAAGATGGACTTCGTCGCCTCGAGGAGCTTCGAGGGGTCCGCCAGGTGCCTCGAGCCCTTCGGGTGGACTAGCACCGTCGCGTTGGGGAAGTCCCTGACGAACTTCGGCGCGGCGCCGCAGTGGTCGAGGTGCACGTGGGTCAGCGCGACGACGCTCAGCTCCTCCCTCGTGACCCCGATCGCCCTCAGGGCCCTCAGGACCCTCTCGTACCTAGAGGCGTAGCCCGTGTCGACGACGATCGCCTTTCCGTTGGTCCTGACGAGGAACGTCGCGTTGGTCCGGTCGTAGTAGAGCCCTCCGTTGTCGATGATGTAGACTCCCTTCCCGATGTGTCCCACTCCGTCCATTCCGGCCGTCGGAGGCTCTCCCCCAGAAATATAGGTTGAAGGAGTTCGCGGGAGCTCGAGGTCAGCGCTCTATCGGCGTCCCGACCGCGTTGCCCCACTCGCTCCAGCTGCCGTCGTAGTTCCGGACCTTCGGGTAGTTAAGGAGGTGCTTCAGCACGAACCACGTGACCGAGGACCTCTCGCCGATCCTGCAGTAGGTGATCACCTCCTTGTCCGGGGTGACGCCCGCGGACTCGTAGAGCCTCCTCAGCTCCTCCGGGCTCTTGAAGGTCCCGTCCTCGTTGAGGGCCTTGCCCCATGGTATGTTGACCGCACCGGGTATGTGGCCTCCGCGCTGGGCGTGCTCGGTCGGGTACTCCGGAGGCGCCAGTATCTTCCCCGTGAACTCGTCGGGAGACCTCACGTCGACCAGCGCGACCTGCGGGCTCCCGAGCCTAGTCCTGACGTCGTTCATGAAGACCCTGAACTCGTAGTTGACCCTGGTGACCCTGTACTGCGCCGGCGGGTACGTCGGGACCTCCTTCGTCAGCTCCTTCTCCTCCGCGATCCACTTCTTCCTCCCTCCGTCCATCAGGCTGACCCTCTCGTGGTTGTAAAGCCTCATCACCCAGAACGCGAAGGCCGCGAACCAGTTGTTGAAGTCGCCGTAGAGGACGACGTGGGTCTCGTTCGAGACGCCGCTCCTCGACATCAGGGCCTCGAAGCCCTCCTTCGAGACGATGTTCCTCTCGAGCTGGTCGTTGATGTCCCTCTTCCAGTCCCAGAGGATCGCTCCGGGCACGTGTCCCTGGTAGTAGGCGGTCTGGGGGTCGTAGTCGACCTCGACAATCCTCACGTCGGGGTTCCTGATGTTCCTCGCGACCCATTCGGTCGATACCAGTGGCGGGATCTGCACGCTCATATCTCGAGCTTATTGCACAATAAGGGGGTTATATGAAAATGCTGAAGTTACTCAGACGTTTGATGCGGAGCTGAGAGCCGGCGTTCGGTTGCGGCTCATGGTCGGCAGAACGAAAGGGAATAACCTTATTAAGTGAGGATTATTAAAAAACGCTCGAGATGCCGATCGCGTTCGTCCTGATCAACACCGAGATCGGGTCCGAGGAGGAGGTCCTGAGGAAGCTCCAGAGCATACCGGCGGTGAAGGAGGCCTACGCGGTCTACGGCGTCTACGACATCGTCGCGAAGGTCGAGGCGGAGAACATGGAGAAGCTGAAGGAGATCGTCTCGTGGAACATCAGGAGGCTCGAGAAGGTCAGGTCGACGCTGACGATGCTCGTTATGAGCTCGACCTGAGAGGCACTGATCTCTACCCGGACCGCATTCGCGCTGAGTTGTGGGGCAAGCTTTTTGGGACGGAGTCGGCCGGACAGCGCGTGGACGGGCTGGACATCAGGGTTTCGCCGCTCGCGGTCCAGAAGATGAAGGAGATACTGAAGGAGGCGGGCGAGTCGTTCGGCGTCAGAATCTTCGTCAGCGAGGGGTGCTGCGGTCCCGCGTACGGGCTGGCCCTCGACGACCAAGTCAACGGCGACGACCTCGTCATCAACGTCGACGGCGTCACGTTCATCGTCGACAGCTTCTCCGCGGAGAGGCTCAAGGGGGTCGAGCTCGACTACGCGGCCACTCCTTACGGCGAGGGGTTCGTCGTCAAGGGAGCGAGGCCTTCGGGAGGGCACAGCTGCTCCTGCGGCTGCGGCCACTGACCCGACTCGGTCCGGGGCGGAGGACATGTCCTCGGGCCCAGAGGACCTCATGGGGAAGAGGGCGCCGGACTTCGAGCTCCCCACCTCCGAAGGCAGGACCTTCAGGCTCTCCGAGGCGCTGAAGTCTGGGAAGTACGTCGTCCTCTACTTCTACCCGATGGCCGACACCCCGGGCTGCACCAAGGAGGCCTGCAGCTTCAGGGACGCCCTCCCGGACCTCTCGGGGCTCGGGGCGATCGTCGTCGGCGTCAGCACCGATCCGCCGGAGAGGAACGCGAAGTTCGCGAGGAAGTACAACCTGAACTTCACCCTGCTCAGCGACGTCGACGGCGAGGTCTCGAGGGCCTACGGGTCCCTCAACCCGATCTTCAGGAAGTCGAGGCGCCACACGTTCGTCATCGCCCCCGACGGCACCGTGGTGGGCGTCTTCACGAAGATCAGCCCCGCTGAGCACGCGAGGGAGGTCGAGGGCTTCCTCAGACGACTGGCCCCTCAGGGCCGGGCCTCGTCGTAGGCCTTCAGCCTCTCGATGTTGTCCCTCTCCGACTCGTCGATCGACCCCACCGAGAGCCAGGCATCGACGATCTCCTTCGCCACCTGCGGCGACGTGAGCCTCCCGCTGAGCGCGAGGACGTTAGCGTCGTTCCAGAGCCTCGCCCCCTTGGCGGTCTCCGCGTCGAAGCAGAGGGCGGCCCTGACGCCCCTCACCTTGTTGGCCGCGATCGAGACGCCGGTCCCGGTGTAGCAGACCACGACTCCCCACCCCACCTCGCCCCTGACGACCATCTCGCCGACCTGAGTGCCGACCTCGGGCCAGGGCTCCACCTTCCCCGTCCTGAGCGACCCCAGCTCGATCACCTCGTACCCCTTCGACCTCAGGTAATCGACGACGGCCTTCGCGGCCGGATAGAGGTCGTCGGCGCCGACAGCGACCCTCCTGCCTCTCACGGGGCCTTCAGCCCTCGATCGCCTTGGCTATGTCCTCGACCGTCGGGAACCTGCCTCCGGCAGCCTTCCTCGAGTAGACCAAGTTGCCGTCGACGTAGACGTCGAAGGTCCCTCCGTCTCCGGTGTCCAGGGTCACCGAGAAGTTCTTCAGGTATCTGGTGCCGTACCTGTTCAGCAGCTCCGTCGCCAGCTGGGTAGCCCTCGGAAGGTGGCCGCAGGGGACGCAGTAGACGATCCTGACGTGCGGCATCGTCCTGCCCTTTCCGCTACTGTATTTAGCTCTGCGCCCAGGCGACAGAGCCGAGGCGCGAGGCCCTCCGTCCGGCCCGGGTCACCTGAAGAGGTCCTCCTCCTTCGGCCTCACGATCGCCGAGGCGCCCCGCTCCGACCTCCTGTAGGCGTAGCCCCTGATCACCGCGACCGGTATGCCTTCGTCGGCGTTGCCCATCACCAGCTCCGCTGCCGACGCGAGCTCGTCGGCGACGCAGATCTGCTTGCTCTGGAGGACCCTCCCATAGAGGTCAGGCTTGCCCCTCAGGTCCAGTATCGGCTCGACGCCGCTGCAGCCGATCGCGACGTTGATCGCGCCCCTCCTGAAGGGCCTGCCGTGGCTGTCGGAGACGACCACCGCGACTTCCGCCCCCCTCAGCTCCCTTATCCTCTCCCTGATCCTCCTCGCGGAGGAGTCGGGGTCGACCGGGAGGAGCGCGACGTTTCCCTCGCCGACGTTGGAGAGGTCGACGCCGCTGTTGGCGCAGACGAGCCCGTGTCTCGTCTCGGTGATTATCAGCCCGTCGTCCCTTATCCTCAGCACCTCCGCCGACTCCCTGAGGATCACCTCGACGTGCCTCGGGTCCTTCCCCGTGACCCTCGCGATCCTCAGGGCCCTCTCGCTCGGCTCGACCGAGGCGAGCGGCATCACCCGGCCCTCAGCCTTCGAGACCACGATCTGCGAGACGACCACGACGTCCCCGGTCCTGAGCCCGACTCCGAGCTCCTCCGCGGCCGAGACGATCAGCTCCGCCAGGTCGTCGCCCTCCTTGACCATAGGTAGCCTAAGGCCTATGACCTCGACCCGCGGGAGGTCGCGGCGCATCTGTCCGGTCAGAACCCGAGGTCCTTCATCCTCTTGCCGGCCCTTCCCCGGACGTTCAGCCTGATCTCCGGTATCTCCTCGGGGGCCTCGGAGGGCCTGGCCTCCTCCTTCGGCTTCACGAAGAGCGCGCACTTCCCCTCCGGAAGGAGCTTGAGCTGCGCGCAGGAGGCGTAGACGCACTTGAACCCGATGCAGGGCCCGTCGACCCAGTGGCACCAAGGCGGGTTCCTCCTGAAGTCGAGGGCGGGCTTCCCCGGAGCGACGAACTTCATGCACCTGAAGAACCTGCAGAGCGGGTTGCAGACGGGGGTCGGGTCGCGCGAGAGTGTCCAAGGGACCTCCGTCGTCAAGGGTCGAGACACTCTGTTCCTCGGAACTAATATGCCTTTTGCGACGACCATAGGGCGAAAGGGCGACGTCTGGCGAGGTGTTGGCGGGTTGAGGGCGCTGATGCGGCTCGAGGTCGCGAGGTCGAGGTTCGTCTCGAGGCCGAACAGGTTCGTCGTGGTCGCGGAGTCAGGTGGAGTCCGGATCAGTCTGCACAACAGGAACACCGGGAGGCTCGAGGAGCTCCTCAGGCCTGGCGCAGAGCTGCTCCACGTGACGAGGCCTTCCGGCCGCGGCCCCTCCTCGACCGACGGGACGCTGATCGGCGTGATGACCGGAGAGGGAGCCGCGCTGACCGACCCTCCGACTCAGGCGAGGGCCTTCGAGCTGGCATGGAGGCTCGGGCTCGTGAACTGGCTGAGGGGCTGGAGGATGATCAGGGCCGAGGTGAGGGCGATGGGCGTCAGGCTAGACTACGAGATGCTGGGCCCCGGGGGAAGGGTCGGATACCTCGAGCTCAAGTCGGCGGTCTACCTGGACCCGATGCGGAGGTGCTCCTACCCCGACGCTCCGAGCGAGCGGGGACTGAGTCACGTCGTCGCGCTGAGGTCGCTGAGGGAGGTGGGCAGGAGGGCGGTGGTCGCGTTCGTCGTCGCGCATCCGTCCTGCAGGTCGTTCAGGCCTCTCGCCGAGCGCCACCCCGAGCTCGCCGAGGAGCTGGCGAGGGCCACCGAGGCCGGGGTCGAGGTGAGGGCCCTGAAGGCGGTGCTGAGGGTGGACGGTTCAGTCTCGCTGGAGGAGCCTGACCTCCCCGTCCTACTGAGATGAGCAGCTGACGCAGAGGCCGCACCTCGGGCACCTGTGGGCGTCCTCAGGCAGGTCCGCGTGGCACCTCGGGCACTCGTTGACGACCTCGCTCGACGGGACCATCTTCTGGTCCACCCCAGACTCCCCATCGCCCATATTTAAGCAGAAAACGGGAAGAGGTTCAGAAGTCCGCGGCGCTTTAGAGGCCAGCGGCCGCGTCGAGTTGAATAGGTGGAGTCGAGGAGGGCCTGCAGAGGATAGGAAGGTGCAGGAGCGCTACATCGTCGACGACGTGGCCCTCGTCACTGGGCTGGCGTCGTCCTTGGTCGAGGAGGGGAGGCTGAGGGGTTCGATCCTGCTCCACAGGAGGATCGTCAAGTCCCTCGGCGAGAGGTTCAGGAGCGGCGACGAGGGCGCGATCGACTCCCTCAGGGTCCTCAGGGAGGCCTGCGAGCGGAGGGGTGTCCCGATCGAGCTGATCGGGAGCGAGGACGCTCCGGGCGAGGTCAGGGACGTGATCAGGGAGGAGGCGACGAGGAACGGCGCGGTGGTCGTCACGGCAGACCCTTTGACGTACAGGCTCTGCGAGGCGCTCGGGGTCAGGACGGTCAGAGTCGACGTCGGCAGCGAATGGTCCCTCGAGGAGGTCTTCAGGGGAAACGTGATGTCGCTGCACCTGAAGGAGGGCGTCCCTCCGAGGGTCAAGGCTGGGACGCCGGGCAGGTGGAGGTTCGTCGAGCTCTCGCCCGAGCCGGTGACCAGGAAGAGGCTCGAGCTCTTCGTCCTCCACCTCCTCCAGAGGGTCCACGAGGACGAGTCCAGGACCTCCTTCGTCGAGGTCGACGGCAGGAACGTCACCATCCTCCAGTACGGCGAGTACAGGGTCGTGATCACCAGGCCTCCCCTCAGCGACGGCCTCGAGGTCACGGTCGTCAGGCCGGTGGTCCGCAAGTCGATCCACGAGTACAACCTCCCGCCTGTCCTGACGGAGAGGCTCACCACAAGGGCCGAAGGGATCCTGATAGCCGGCGCGCCGGGCATGGGCAAGTCCACCTTTGCGCAGGCGATCGCGGAGTACTACAGGTCGCTGGGGAAGGTCGTGAAGACGGTCGAGAGCCCGAGGGACCTTGTCCTCCCGGCCGACGTGACGCAGTACTCGAAGTCCTCCTCGACCGGGAGCGAGCTCCACGACGTCCTCCTCCTCAGCAGGCCCGACTACACCGTCTTCGACGAGATGCGGAACGAGGAGGACTTCCAGCTCTTCGTCGACCTCAGGCTCGCGGGGATAGGGATGGTCGGGGTTGTCCACGCGACGTCGCCGATCGACGCGATCCAGAGGGTCGCGAACAGGGTCGACATAGGCGTGGTCCCCTCCATCATCGACACGGTGATCTTCATGCACTCCGGCGAGGTCGCGAAGGTCCACGTCCTCGAGGTCTCCGTGAGGGTCCCGAGGGGGATGAAGAGGGCGGACCTCGCGAGGCCCACGATCGAGGTGAAGGACCTCCTGACCGGCGAGGTGGAGTACGAGATGTACGTCTTCGGCGAGCGGACCTTCATCGTGCCCGTGGGGAGGTCCCAAGCCGCGTCGTACGAGGAGGGGCGGGTCCAGACGGTCCTGAACAGGCTGATCGGGAAGCACATCGACGGCTACGAGCTGAGGGTCGCCGGGGGAGTCGTCAGGCTCGAGGTCCCGCCGGAGTACATGAAGGTCTACGTCAGGAAGCTCCAGAGGAGGCTCCACAGGATCTGCCAGCAGCTCGGGCTCGAGCTCGAGGTCGTCCCGAGGAAGTGAAGTTCTATTTCCGCAGCAGACGCTAGAACTTCTCGAGCGCTCGAGGGTCTCCTCTGAGGACCGGGAGAACTTTATTAGAGGCCGCCGGGTGGTCGGCGTGGAATGTCGACCTCAGAGGCCGCTGCTCGGGAGCCGGTCAGGAAGTACGTCGAGGAGGACCTGAAGGTGGAGGGAGGAGCGCAGCTCTCGGTCGAGGCGCCGGGCGTCCTGAGGGTCAGGGGGCCCCTGGGAGAGCTGAGGCTCGACTTCTCGGGGGGAGGGGTCGAGTTCACCGGCTCCGGGGGCAACGTCAGGGTCCGGGTCTACGGGAGGGGCAGGAGGGCGAGGGCGATGCTCGGGACCGTGAAGGCGAAGGTCAGGAACGCGGCGACCGGCGTGACCAAGGGCTTCACCTACAAGCTCAAGGTCGTCAAGACCCACTTCCCGATGTCGGTGAAGGTCCAGGGCGACACCGTGCTGATCGAGAACTTCATCGGCGAGAGGGTCCCGAGGGCCGTGAAGCTGGTCCCGGGGGTGAAGGTCACGGTCAAGGGGGAGGACGTGATAGTCACCGGCATCGACAAGGAGAAGGTCGGGCTGATGGCGGGGATGATCGAGCAGGCCACTAGGATAAGGGAGAAGGACCTGAGGAAGTTCCTCGACGGCATCTACGTCTACGAGAAGTCCGTGGGGACGTCCTGAGGCCCCGCTTCAGGCACTGAACTCCAGGACCTCGAGCGGGTGCAGGACCCTCGCGTTCGTCGTCCTCCTGTATTGGATCGCGCAGACGCTGCTCTCGGTCAGGAGGACCTCCACGCCCTTCGACCTGAGGAGCTCCGCGAGCCTCGCGCCCATCAGGTCCGAGAGGCCCCTGCCCACGGGTCCAGCCTTCATCCCGAACGTCCCGCCCATGCCGCAGCACATACCGTCCCCGACCTCGACGACCTCGGCCCCTGAGAGCTCCAGGAGCCTCGCGGCGTACTTGCCCCCCGAGAGCGGCCTCTGGTGACAGGGAACGTGGAGTCCGTACCTCCCTCCTTGACCGCCGACCTTGAGCCTCCCTTCCTCGACCAGCTCCAGCAGGACCCCGAGGCCCTCGAAGGTCGCGTCGGCGACCGCCCTGGCGTCGCCGTTCCCCGCCAGCAGCTTCGGGTAGACGTGCCTGAGCGCGTAGGTGGCCGTCGGCTCCAGGGACACGACCCTGTAACCCTTCTCGACGTAGGGCTTGAGCGCGGAGACGTTCCTCCGGGCCACTTCGGCCGCGCGCCTCAGGTCTCCGTAGGCCACGAACGGGTACCCCGATGTCCTCACGTCGGGCAGATCGACCCTGACGCCCGCCCCGGCGAGGGCCTTCGCGAACTTCACCGCGAGGTCGGGCCTGACGTACTGGTAGTGGAAGTCAGGGAAGAGGGCGACAGCGCCGGTCGGGTCCGGGACTCGGGGGACCTCCCTCATCATGTCCTTCAGCGTCCTCCCCGAGAGCCTCGGGAGCTCCACGGTCGGGTCCAGCCCCACGGCCCACTCCAGCAGCCTCCTCACGGTCCTCGAGGCCATCAGCGCGTTCGTCAGGGGCGCGAACCTCGACCCGAGGCGCGCGAAGGCCTCGTAGGCCATCATGGCCCTGTTGACCCTCGGCCTCCCCCGGGACTCCGCGAGCAGCTCCTTCACCCTCGAGATGCCGAACGGGATGTCGATCATCACGGGGCAGACCTCCGCGCAGAGCCCGCAGCTTATGCAGAGCTCGGCGAACTCCGCCCTCTCGAGGCCGTGGACGTTCGCGGTCCAGATTATCCCGATTGGGCCAGGGTAGATGTGCCCGAAGACGTGGCCTCCAACGACGCCGTAAGGCGAGCAGACGTTCATGCAGGCGCCGCACCGTATGCAGTAGAGCGCCTCCCTGAAGTAGGGGTCCTTCAGCATCCTCCTCCTGCCGTTGTCGAGGATCACGAAGTGGAGCTCCCTGTCCCCTACGCCCGCCATCGGGAGCCTCCCTCCCATCACCGAGACGTACGTGGTGATGCGCTGGCCAGTGGCCGCGACCGCGTGCGACCTCGCGAGGACCAGCGCCTCCTCGACGGTCCTGACGACCTTCTCGATCCCCACGAGGACTATCTGGACCCTCGGGAGCGAGGCCGAGAGCCTGCCGTTGCCCTCGTTGGTCTCCATCACGACCGCGCCCAGCTCGGCGATCGCGACGTTGGCGCCGTTCACCCCCACGTCGGCCTCGAGGAACATCGACCTCAGCCTCCTCCTCACGTAGTCGAGGATCGGCCTCACGTCGGGGTCGAGCCTCTGTCCCGCCTCCCTCGAGAAGAGCTCGGCGACCTCCTCGACCGACTTGTGGATCGCCGGGAAGACCAGGTGGCTGGGCTTCTCCCCCGCGAGCTGTATGATCCTCTCCCCGAGGTCGGTCTCGACGACCCGGACGCCCCTCGACTCGAGGTGCTGGTTCAGCTCGATCTCCTCGCTGGTGAGGGACTTGGACTTCACGACGAGCCCCGCGCCGGCGTTCGCGGCTATCCTCGCGATTATCTCGTTCGCCTCCTCGGCGTCCCTGGCGAAGTGGACTCTGGCCCCGCGGGCCTCGGCGTTCCTGACGAACTCCTCCAGCAGCTCCTCCAGCTCCATTAGGCTCCTCTCCTTGATACTCCTCGCCTCCTCCCTGAACCCCTCGTAACCCTTGATCTCCGCGATCGCCCTCCTTCTGCCCGTGAGGCCCCTCATCATCGCGGCGTAGAGCCCCCTGACCGGGCCCCTCCTCAGCTGCTCTCTGACCCTCCGCTCGAGCTCCCCGAACCCCCTCACAGCTCCACCACCACTACCGTCGAGTGGGGGCCGTGCACTCCCATCACGAGCCTCAGCTCGATGTCGCCGGTCCTGCTGGGCCCGGAGATGAACGTGACCGCGAAGTTCCTGCGGGACGCCTCTCTGATCAGCGCCGCCGCGTCCAGCAGCCTCTCGAGGACCGAGCTCCCCTTCAGGAGCGCCAGGTGGAGGGGCGGCAGCGAGGAGACTAGCCTGTCGGAGTCGTCGAAGTTGACCTCCACGATCGAGCCGGTCTCGGCCACCGCGGCCACCGGGAAGGTGATCCCGGCGTCGCAGGTCGCGATCTCCCTCGGCGGGGCCCGCGGCCCCACCACCTCGAACTCCTCCCTCAGAGCCTCGACGAGCCTCGGGCACCTTCCGTCCTCTGACGCGGCGACGCAGACCCTCCTCGCGCCGGCCGACCTCAGCTCCTCCCTCAGCGCCTCCAGCGCCGCCGCCTCTCCCGACGCGGTCCTCACCCTCCCTCCCTGCTCCCCGAACCTCTCGGAGAACAGCCCGAGGGCCCTCGAGGCCATGGCGTCCCCGGCGTCGTGGGGTCGGGGCCGTTAAGTCCGTTTCTCAGCGGCCCAGCTCCAGCAGCTCGTCCCCCTTGCCCACGAGGACGACGTACCCCCTGTTCGGGCAGAGGCCGACCTCAACCACTCCGGGGAGCGACTTGACCTCGAGCTCCGTCGCCGCGACGTCCCTCACCTCCCCGATCATCAGGTCCAGGACGAAGTTCCCGTTCTCCGTGACCACGGGCCCCGCCTTCCCCGTCCCCTCCCTCAGCCTCGGCGAGAGGCCCATCGACCCGAAGAGCCTGAGGAGGTAGTCGACCGCGAAGGGGAGCGCCTCGACCGGCACGGGCCCCCTGAGCCTCTCGACCAGCTTCCCCGAGTCGCCGATCAGGACGACCCTCCTCGAGGCCCTCATCAGGACCTTCTCCCTCGCGACCGCGGCTCCTCCTCCCTTGACCGAGTTCCCCTTCGGGTCGACGAGGTCGAAGCTGTCGACGTAGACGTCTGGCTCCGGGCACTCCGCGAGGTCCGTCACCCTCAGCCCCGCCCTCCTCGCGACCTCCTCCGACTGCCGGGACGTGGGTATCGCAGCCCTCACGGACCGCGCGGCCCCCTTCTCCCTCAGGACCCTTCCGAAGACCTCGACCGTCGAACCGGTCCCTAGCCCGAGATATACCTCCCCGCCCAGCGAGAGGATCAGCTCGACGGCCCTCGCCGCCGCCAGCTCCCTCTCGAGCTCCGCCGCAGGCCTCAACGCCGCTAGGGGCCCGAAGGCCCTGATGAACCTCATCCCCTCCGCGGGGAGGCGGCCTCTGCCGGGAAAACGTCAAAAAGTGCCCGCTGGACTTCATCCGGGACCCATGCCGACGTGGCGTTACTCGGTCCAGGGGCTCGACGAGTCGAGGGCCGCGAAGGCGAGCCTCAGGGAGGTCGACGCCTCTCCGAAGTGGACGAGGGAGGTCTGCGCGGCCATCAAGGGGATGGACCTCGAGGACGCGAAGAGGCTGCTCGAGGACGTGATCGCGAAGAGGAGGATGATCCCCTACAGGAGGTACAGGAAGCTGAGGGCCCACCACTCCGAGACGAAGGGCCCCGGAGGCTACCCTGTCAAGCCCGCCAGGCTCCTCCTGAAGCTCCTCGAGTCGCTAGAGGCGAACGCGGAGTTCAAGGGGCTGGACACTTCGAGGCTCAGGATCGTCCACGCGGCGGTCCACAGGGGGAGGACGATAGAGGGGTACTTCCCGAGGGCGTTCGGGAGGGCCTCGCCCCACAACAGGACGCTGATCCACGTCGAGGTCGTCGCGGAGCAGTACTGAGCCTCAGAGCTCGTATGCCTCCCTCAGCCTGTTCCCGAGCCTCTCGGCCCTGAGGTGCTCGAGCCTCTTCGGGTCCAGCTCGACGGACAACACCGCCGGCTGCTCGCCAGCCTGCGCCTCCCGCGTCAGCACCACGCCTCCCCTCAGCTCGACCAGGTCGACCGCGAGGGACCTGCCGTCGAAGGAGCTCCCGAGGACGACGTTGCACCCAACGACTTGACAACGGTTCTCGAGGGCCCTGGCCCTAAGGTAGATGTGCCAGGGCTCGACGCCCTCCCTCCTTATCCTCGAGGGGTTCAGCAGGAGCTCCGCTCCCTTCAGGACCAGCGTCCTCGCGGCCTCCGGGTAGACGACGTCGTGGCAGACCAGTATCCCGAACCTCACGCCCGCGGCCTCGAAGGTCCTGAACTCCCTCCCCCTCCTCAGCACCAGCCTCTCCTCCTTGTAGGGGTGGACCTTGTCCTGATGACCGACCACCTCTCCTCCCGGCGAGATGACAGGGACCCTCGCGACCGGTCTCCCCTCGACCAGCGCGTAGAGTCCTCCCGCGACGACCCACCCGTTCAGGGACCTCGCTGCCTCAGCGAGCCTCGCGACGGCCAGCTCCGAGGCCTCGACCGCGCCGGCGACGTCGGCGATTGGAGCCCTGTGGATCCAAGCCTCGGGGAGGAGGTAGAGCTCGGCCCGGGCATCGGACTCGGTCATCGCCCTGCACGCCCATTCGATCGTCTCGGCGGGGCTCTCGAGCACCGGCGTCTGGACGATCGCGACCCTGACCAACCGAACGACATGGCTCCGTCCCCGGTTATGGGAGTATCTCCGCCTCCGGGAGGGACGGATTTACATACGGGGCCCGAGCTTGACGTGCGCGGATGGAGGAGGGCGTTGAGGAGGAGCGCCGGGCGGAACCTCAGGAGCTGGCGGCCGAGGAGGTCGAGCGGCTCAGGAGGGAGAACCTGCAGCTCAGGGCTGAGGTCGCGAGGCTCATGGCGGCCTTCGAGCGGGTCCTCAGGCAGCTCGTCGAGGTCCACACGACCCTTCTCAGGGTCTCCGAGACGGTGAGGGGCCTATCCGAGGACGAGCAGCTCAGGCAGGTCGCGGAGGGGTTCAGGCTGATGGCCAGCAACGTCCTGAGGGCCCTCGAGTCGGAGGGCGTGAGGGTGATCGAGTCGGTCGGGAAGCCCTTCGACACAAGACTCCACGAGGCCGTGGGGTACGTCGAGACCGAGGAGGCAGAGGAGGGCACGGTCGTGGCGGAGATCGAGCGGGGCTTCACCTTCGACGACGTCGTCCTCAGGCCCTCGAAGGTCCTCGTCGCGAGGAGGTCGAGGAGTTCCCAGAAGCCCGGGCCAGGGACGTGACCCAGCTCTGCGGGTAAGGGGAGACCAAGCCCCTCTCGAGGAGCTCCTCCCAGCCCAGCTCGCCGAGGGCCACCATCGCCTCTCCTGGCAGGAGGACAGAGACCCTGAACCTCTCCTGGTCCTCGACGCTCAGCCTCGGGCACGCGGTGTTCACGAGCGCCTCGTACCTCCCCTCGAGGTCCTCCGGCCTCACCTCGTCCACCACGACCACCTCCGCCTCTATTCCCTTGGACCTCAGCCTCTCCGCGATCCACTTCGCCAGCCCGAAGTGCCTCTGCCCCGGCTTCACCGAGACCACAACCCCCACCCTCCTCGAGGACCTGAACCTCTCGATCTGGCCGTACCTCCTCATCAGCGTCCTCCTCGCGAGCTCTCCGAGCGGCGTCACCCTCTGCGCGTGCGGGTCGACCGCGTAGACCTCCTTCCTCGCGGCCAGAGCCAGCCCCAGCCCGTGGAAGACCGAGCCCACGACGATGTGCGCGTCCACCAGCGGGTCGAGCGGGAGCATCGTCGAGTAGTCGCACCCGAGGACCTGGCCCCTGTGGACCAAGTGGCCTCCGGGCTCGCCGATGAGGACCTCGAGCCCCATCGACTTCAGGTCCTCCGCGAACCTCTCGAGGAAGTCTAGCCACTGGACCGTCATCCCCAGCGAGACCCTCCTCGTCCCCTCGAGGTGCTCCCTCAGCTTCGGGAGCAGGTCGCTCAGCGGCCCGTAGTTATTGTATCTGGCCTCGTAGTAGAACACGGGGACCTCCCTCACCCGGACGAACCTCGAGTGTCCCACGTGGACGACCGCGTCGCACCCTACGCTCAGCGCTTCCCCGACCGCGACGTCGCACCCTCCCCAGCACGGCGACCCCGACATCACCACCTCGACGCCCATCGACCTCAGCGCCTCGCCCACCTCGAGGGCAGCTTGTGTCAGGCCCGGGGGGCACTGGACCAGCACCCTTCCGAACCCGTTGGACCTGACCCACTCCTTCAGCCTCCGCAGCTCCTCGGTCACTCCGACGCGTCCACCTCCCTCCTCCCTTAAGTCGGTGACCCGTCCCCTCGGTCATCGGCCGGGAGAGCGAACGGCATATGTGCCTCCCTTTCCGCGAACCCTCCGATGGGAGGCCTGCGGTCCGTCCTGGCGTCGGCGACCGGTGCGGCCCTGCTCGCCGTCGCGGCGGCGGGCGGGCCCGGCCCGGGGGCTGCGGTCGAGCTCCTCTCGGAGACTCCCCTCTTCCAGCTGGTCCTAGCCAGGGTCTCTTACGTCGCGAGGGCCGTCTACGGGCTCTCCGGCGACCCTCACATCGCCCTCTACGCCGCCATACTGTTCAACAACCTGACCTCTGCGCTCGTCTTCCTCTCGATGCCCCTCGTCGTCAGGTGGGGCTACGAGGCGGAGCTCAGGTCGCGCCGCCGGCGTTCCCGCGACCTCGCCGTAGAGCCCGCCGCCTCGGTCCGTCGGAGGGCCTGGATGGTAAGGGCCTCGTCGATCGCGGTCCCCTCGCTGGTCGCCTTCGGGATGGGCGCCAGCTCCCTCGTCTCCGGGCCGAGGCTCTTCATGGCCGTCGAGATGTGCGCGGTCCTAGTGGTGGCGGAGGCCGTCCTAAGCTCGCCCCGCGTCGACTCGCCCGACTTCCTCCGCTCCTACCTCAAGCTCTCGGCCTCCCGACTGCCCGTCGCGGTCATCCTGCTGGCCCTCGCCGCGGCCATCGAGGTCTCGGAACTCTTGGGATGAGCTGCTGCGGAGTAAGAATATTACGACGGGGAGCACCATATAGGACGTGTCGCAGGAGACGGAGCTGCTCTTCGGCCACCTAAGGCTTCCGGCCTTCAGGGTCTACAGGCCCAAGACGGTCGGAGAGGCCGTCGAGAGGCTCAACAGCTCGCCCGGCTCCCTCCTGATCTCCGGGGGGACGCACCTGCTTCCCGCGCTCAGGCTCGGCACGGCCAGGGCCGAGGAGCTCGTGGACCTCTCTTTCGTCAGGGACCTCCGCGGCGTCTCTAGGGCTGCCGACGGGGTCGCGGTGGGCGGGATGACCAGGCACTCGGAACTGCCCGGAGCGCTCGAGGGCCCGGCTGCTGAGCTGGTGAGCTCGTTCCTCCGCAAGCACACTTCGCCCCACATCGCGAACCTCGCGACGGTCGGAGGTTCGGTGGGCGTGGGGCTCTCGACTGAGGACCTCCTGACGGTCGGGCTCGTCCTCGACGCGAGGGTCAGGCTCGCGGGCCGCGACGGGACCTCCGAGGTCGACCTGTGCTCCTACCTCTCCTCGAGGGGGTCCTACGCCGGGACGGTCGCGACCCACCTCGTCTTCCCCCGCAAGCCCGACGGCTGGGTCTACGGGTTCGAGAAGGTCTCGCTCTCCTGCTCGAAGTGGCCCCTAGTGGCCGTGGCCTTCGGCCTGAAGGTCTCGGGGCGAGTCGTCGAGGACTGCAGGCTCTCGGCCGCTTACAGGTCAGGGAACGTCCAAGGAAGGCTCCTCGAGGCCGAGGCGGTCCTCAGGGGCTCCAGGGTCGACGGGGCGACGGTCGAGCGGGTCATGGAGGCCGCGATGCGCGAGTTGAGGCCGGAGGGGAGCCGCTTCGCCTCGGAGGCCTACAGGCGGGAGGTGACCGCGCGGCTGCTGGGCGCGAGGCTGCTCGAGGTGCTGGGGCCGTGAACGTCAGCCTCAAGGTCAACGGTCGGAGTTATTCGCTCGAGGTGAGGGAGAACGAGAGGCTCGTCGACGTCCTCCGCTACAGGCTGGGGCTGATGGGCGTCAAGGAGGGCTGCGGCGAGGGCGACTGCGGCGTCTGCATGGTCCTCATGGACGGAGTCCCGGTCCACTCCTGCCTCGTGCTGGCCTACCGGGCCGACGGCAGTAACGTGACGACCGTCGAGGGTATAGGTTCCGCGGAGTCCCTCCACCCGGTCCAGAGGGCCTTCGTCGACGCGGGCGCGGTCCAGTGCGGCTACTGCATACCCGCCGCGGTCCTCGTGGCCAAGTGGCTCCACGACAGGCGCCTCTCCTCCAAGGAGCAGGTCAGGTGGGCCTTCAGGGGGATCATGTGCAGGTGCGGGAGCTACGTGAGGTTCGAGGAGGCGGTGAGGCTGGCCGCCGCGAGGTCGGGCTCGGTATGATGGACGAGGAGGTCGTCAGGAGGTTCGAGGAGATCCTCAGGGCGAGGGAGTTCTTCGTCGTCGGCAAGAGGGTCGCGAGGGTCGACGCGCTCGACGCGGTCCTCGGCAGGCCCATGTACACCTCGGACCTCCTCGCGGAGAGGCCGCTGGTAGTTAGGGCCGTCAGGTCGCCCCACCCGCACGCCCTGATCAGGAGGGTCGACCCCTCTGCGGCGAGGGCGGTCGAGGGCGTCGTGGACGCGATCACCCACAGGGAGATTCCGGGGGCGAACCTCGCGGGCTCCCTCACCCCCGACAGGCCCCTGCTCGCGGTCGACAGGGTCAGGCACTTCGGCGAGGCCGTCGCGCTCGTCGTAGGCGTCGGCGAGGAGGCGGCCGAGGAAGGTGTCAGGAGGTTCAGGGTCGAGTACGAGCCGGTCCCGGCGGTCTTCGACCCGGTCGAGGCCCTCGACCCCAGGGCGCCCAAAGTCCAGGAGCAGGGGAACCTCGTCAACCACGTCAAGATCAGGAAGGGGAACGTCGAGGAGGGTTTCGCGAGGTCCGACGTCGTCCTGAGGAACGAGTTCAGGACGCCCTTCATGGACGGCCTGCCGATCGAGATCGAGGTCGCCTACGCGTATCCGGACCTCGACGGAGGGGTCACCTGCATCGCCTCGATGCAGAACCCGTTCGATGTCCACGCGAGGGTCTCCGCGATCCTCGGCCTCCCGCCCGAGAAGGTGAGGGTCGTCCAAGCCGCAACCGGCGGCGGCTTCGGGCCCAAGTCCGACGAGTCCCCTATCGACGTCGCGGCCTACGCTTCGCTCGCGGCGATCAGGAACAGGAGGCCGGCCCTCGCGACCTTCACCAGGGAGGAGGCGATGGCGGTCCAGACCAAGAGGCACAGGTTCGTGATCGTCAACGAGACCGGCGCGACCTCGGAAGGCAGGCTGCTGGCCTGGAGGTCGACGCTCTACGCCGACACCGGCGCCTACATCTCCAAGGGCCACCTGGTCATCCAGAGGGCGACCTTCCACTGCACCGGGCCCTACGAGGTCCCGAACGTCTGGGCGGACGGATACGCGGTCCTCACGAACAACACCGTCGCGGGCTCCACCAGGGGCTTCGGCGCGCCGCAGGCCCTCTTCGCGGCCGAGGTCCAGATGGACCTGCTCGCCAAGAGGCTGGAGATGGACCCGTTCGAGCTCAGGGCCATGAACGCCCTCAGGCCCGGGTCCCTCACCGCGACCTCTCAGAGGATCGACGACGACGGGCTCGTCAGGTGCATCGAGAGGGCCAGGTCGCTCTCGAGGTGGTCCGAGAGGAGGTCCGAGTACAGGAGGTTCAACTCCGCGGGAGGGAGGTACAGGAGGGGGATCGGCGTCGCGCTCCTCTACCACGGCAACACGCTGGGCCCCGAGGGCGACGACTACGCGATCGTCCACCTGAGGGCCGAGCCCGACGGGACGCTGAAGCTCCACACAGGCCTGACCGAGTACGGCACCGGCGCGATGACGTCCCTCGCGATGATCGCGGCCGAGGCCTTCGGGCTGAGGGTCGAGGACGTCCAGGTCCTGAGGCCCGACACCAGCGCGGTCAAGAACCCGGGGCCCACGGTCGCCTCGAGGACGACGGTGATCGGCGGAAGGGCGGCCCTCGCGGCGGCCGCGAAGCTCAGGGAGAGGTTGGAGAGCGTGGCCGCGGAGCTCCTCGGGTGCGGGAGGGAGGAGGTCGAGTTCGCCGGCGGAAGGGTCGGGGTCAGGGGAGACCCGTCGAGGTCGATGAGCTTCGCGGAGCTGGTGAGGAGGGCGAGGTCGATCGGCGTCGAGACGTCCGCGGAGGGATACTACAAGGCCCCGGACACCAGGTGGGACAAGGAGACCGGACAGGGAGCTCCCTACAACCAGTACACGTTCGGGGCGCTGGTCTCGGAGGTCGAGGTCGACACGGTGACGGGGCTCGTCAGGGTGATCAGGATGACCGCGGTCTACGACGTCGGCCGCGCAATCAACCCCCTGGGCCTCCAGGCGGTGATCGAGGGAGGTTCGATCATGGGACTGGGCCACGCGCTGACCGAGGAGATGCTCCACGTCGGCGGCGTCCCCGTGACGCTCGGCCTGCAGGGCTACCTGATACCTTCATCCGCGGAGGTCCCCGGGGAGATCGTCCACGAGGTCGTCGAGTCGCCCGGCCCGATCGGCGCGCTGGGCGCGAAGGCGATGGGTGAGATACCAGTGGTCCTCCCGATGGCCTCGATAGCGAACGCGGTCGCCGACGCGATCGGCGTCCACACCAAGGAGACACCCTTAAAGCCCGAGCTGGTCCTGAGGGCGCTCGCGGAGGCGGGTCTGGTGTGGAGGCCGAGGTGATCCGCGCTTGACCGGTCAGCTCCTGGTCGTCGCGCTGGGCGGAAACGCGCTCCTCCAGAGGGGCCAGAAGGGGTCCTTCGACGAGCAGTACGGCAACGTCGTCGAGACCGCGAAGTACCTCGCGGACCTCGTCGAAAGGGGGTACAGGCTGGTCATAACCCACGGCAACGGCCCCCAGATCGGCGCGCATATGCTCAGGCACGAGGCCGGCCGGAAGCTCTTCGGCATACCTCCGTTCCCGATGGACGTCTGCGGCGCGGAGACGCAGGGCTTCATCGGGTACATGATCCAGCAGGCCCTCAGGACGGAGCTGAAGGGAAGGGGGATCGACAAGTACGTGATCACGGTGATAACCAGGGTGATCGTCGACCCGGAGGACCCGGCCTTCAGGAACCCGACGAAGCCCGTGGGGCCTTACTACACCGAGGAGGAGGTGGCGAGGTTCAGGGCCGAGCACCCGGAGTACGTCTTCAGGGAGGACAAGGCAAGGGGAGGGTGGAGGAGGGTCGTCCCCTCTCCGGACCCGAAGATCATCGCGGAGAGGCACGCGATCAGGACGCTCGTCGACGCGGGGTTCATCGTCGTCGCCTGCGGCGGCGGAGGCATACCGATCATCGAGAGGGACGGGTGGAGGGCGGAAGGTATCGAGGCGGTGATCGACAAGGACCTGGCCAGCGAGCGGCTCGCGACCCTCATAAGGGCCGACAAGCTGGTGATACTGACCGACGTCGACGGGGCTTACGTCGACTTCGGGAAGCCCGGACAGAGGAGGCTCGGGAGGGTGACGGTCACCGAGCTGAAGAGGTACTACGATGGGGGACACTTCGAGGCCGGGAGCATGGGCCCGAAGGTCCTCGCGGCCATCAGGTTCGTTGAGTCCGGCGGGAAGGAGGCGATAATCACCGAGAGGCGGAAGGTCCTCAGCTCCGTCGATGGTGAGGAAGGGACGCACGTCGTCCCCGGATAGGCCTACAGGGACCGCTCCTTCTCCGCGCAACCGCTTTAGTGAGGTGCCTCCTTCGACTGGCGGCGATGCGGGGGTCGGACGTCGGCGTCTTCGGGCTCGGAGCGATGGGCGAGGGCTTCGCGCTCAACCTCGCGGGGAGGGGGCTGAGGGTCTCGGTCTACAACAGGACGCCGGAGAGGACGAGGGAGTTCGCCGCTAGGGTCCCCGAGGGCCGCGAGGTCTCGCCGACCTACACCGTCGAGGAGTTCGTGAGGTCCCTCGAGAGGCCGAGGAGGGTCTTCGTCTTCGTCAAGGCCGGCCCCCCTGTCGACGAGGTGATCGGGTCCCTGCTCCCGCACCTCGAGGAGGGCGACGTCGTAGTCGACTGCGGGAACTCCCACTTCAGGGACTCGGACAGGAGGGAGATGGAGCTGAGGTCGAGGTCCGTCGAGTTCGTCGGGATGGGCGTCAGCGGGGGCTACGAAGGCGCGCTGAAGGGGCCCTCGATCATGGCCGGAGGCTCGCTCCCCGGCTACTCCGGGCTCGAGGAGGTCCTGAGGAGGGTCGCGGCCGACTTCCGGGGAGAGCCCTGCGTCGGTTACTTCGGGCCAGGGGGCTCGGGTCACCTCGTCAAGACGGTCCACAACGGGATCGAGTACGCGCTGATGGGCTCGATCGCGGAGACCTACCACCTGCTCAGGGAGGCGCTGAACGCGACCAACGAAGAGCTCTCGGAGGTCTTCAGGGAGTGGTCGAGGGGCGAGCTCTCCTCCTTCCTCATCGAGGCGACCGCCGACGTCCTCAGTCACAGGGAGGACGGGGAGCTCCTGATCGAGAAGGTCCTCGACGTTGCAGAGCAGAAGGGGACCGGCGTCTGGACCAGCCAGCTCTCCCTCGAGCTCGGCGTCCCGGCGCCCTCGATCGACGAGGCCGTCCACTACAGGTTCGTCAGCGCGAGGAAGGACCTCAGGTCCGCGTACTCGAAGCACTCGTGCGCCGTGAGGCCCGCGAGGGAACCCGACAGGCAGGAGCTCCTCGAGGCCGCTAGGTCGTCGCTCTACCTCACCCACCTCGCCTCCTACGCCCAGGGCCTCCTCCTCCTCTCCGAGGCCTCCAAGAGGCTCGGGTACGGGTTCGACCCCGCGGAGGCCTTCAGGGTCTGGAGGGCCGGCTGCATAATCAGGTCCAAGGTCGTCGAGAGGGCCCACTCCGCCTTCGAGTCGGCGGCCGGCGACAGGCTCGGCCAGTTCCTCGAGGAGTTCTCTGGGGACTTCAGGCACGGCGTCGCGGGCTGGAGGAGCTTCGTCTCGACGGCGGTCAGGCTCGGCGTGCCGGTCCCGGTCACCTCCTCCGCGCTCAACTGGTTCGGGTCGATGACGTCGGGATGGATCGCGGCCAACGTCGTCCAGGCACTAAGGGACTACTTCGGGAGGCACGGGTTCTACCGCGTCGACAGGCCCGGGAGCTTCACCTCGAGCTGGGGGAGGAGCCTCTGAGGACTTTCGGAGGGGCGTCGTGACCTTTGGACGTCTGGCTGTCCCGCGGCGGAGAGGAGGTCCTCGTCGAGCTCCCTCCTGAGGCTCGGGTCGAGTTCTACGATCCCGTTCCAGTCGGCGACCTCTCCGAGGCCCCCGAGGTCAGGGCCGGCGAGCTGGTCGTCGTCGACGCGTCGCACCTCAAGCCCGAGTCGGTAGGGGAAGTCGTCGAGCGCCTCCGTCCCGCGAGGGCGGCCGTGACGACGTGGCTCGCCCACGGTTCGGCTCCGGACGCGGTGGCCCTCTCAAGGCTCAGGTCCTTGGGCCTCTCGACGACCTCCGACGACTGGTTCGCGGCCGAGCTCCGCGACTCCGACGAGCTTACCTACGTCTCGCCGCCCCTCGCGCTCCCTCCGCGGCTCTCCTCGCCCGAGTCGAGGGCCAGGGCGCTCCTGAGCTCCATGGGGCTGGACTCGGAGGGGAAGAGGGTGAGGGCCGTCGCCTGCGTCCTTACGCCTGGCGGAGAGCTCATGGGCTTCCTAGAGGCAGACAGGGTGCCCGGGGCCGAGCTCCGCGGCGAGCACGACCTCGTCCTCCTCTCGCCGGGCGGCTTCCCCTTCGACAGGACCCTCCTCCAGGTCCTCCTCTGCCTCGAGCCCTACTCGGCCCTCTGCAGGGAGCGGGGCGTGATCGGCGTCGTCGCCGAGTGCGCCGAAGGGCTGGGGTCGAGGAGGCTGCTGGAGGCCGCGCTCTCGGGGAACCGCGTCCCGGGGACCGTCGAGGGGGAGGCGCTCGGCTCGCTCGAGTCGGTCAGGACAAGGGCCAGGGTCGTCGCCTCGGTCCCACTTCCCAGGACCTACGTCGAGCGGGCCTTCGGGATGAGGCAGGCCCCGAGGCTCCAGGAGGCGGTGACGGCCGCGACGAGGTTCGTGGGAAGGGAGATCAGGGCGGCGGTGGTTAGGTGCGCGTCGCTCAGGGCAGCGGCAGGAGCGGCTGAACGACCACGTAAGTCATGACCAGCATCGCCACGACCCCGGCCATCGCGACCTTCCTCCACCTCGAGAGCCCGGAGACGTTGTCGAGGACCGCCACGTCGACCGGGTTCCTCATCAGGAGGAGCAGGAGTATCGCGAAGAAGAAGTAGCCCGTCAGCATGAGGACCGCGACCGAGGCGTAGGAGGCGATCAGGTGGCCCCTCCTCGAGAGGAAGCTCCTGAAGATCCTGCCGCCGTCGAGCTGCCATATGGGTAGAAGGTTCAGGGCCGTGACCACCATCCCCAGCCAGGCCGCGAAGACGACGGTCGGGAATATCGGGACCAGCCCCTCCCTGCCCTGGCCGAAGAGGGCCGCGAAGAAGTCGAAGACCAGAGGGGCCCTCAGAGCTCCCACCTTCCCCTCTTGGACCAGCCTCATGACCTCCTCTGCCGGCAGCCAGGCCGCGGTCTGGAACGAGTAGGCCGTGACCACCAGCGCCACGACGAAGCCCGCCACTGGCCCGCTGACCCCGAGGTCGAAGAGGTCGTCCCTGTTGACTACCGGGCTCCTCTGGAAGATCACCGCCCCGAACGTCGGTATCGACCCGGGTATACCCGGGATGAAGTAGGGGAGAGAGGTGTCGATCCCGTCCATCCTCGCTGAGAGCTTGTGGCCCAGCTCGTGGATGCCCACGATCGCCAGCAGCGCGACCGTGTAGACCGCCGCGTTGAAGACCGCCGAGTCCAGCGGCGGACCGAAGACCCTCGCGGCCTCGACGGACCTGAGGTAGCCGTCGACGAAGGTGGTCACGGCCGTGAGGGCGAGAAGCGCCAGCGGCACCAGGCTCCTCCTCTCCGGGAACCTCGGGGCCCTGAAGAACCTGATCCTCACACCTTGCTCGTCCCTCTCGACCGTCGGGACGTAACCGTCGCGCCAGACGTCCCTGTAGAGGGCCTTGAAGGGCCTCTTCACCTCCTGCTCCCAGACCCTGTACGTCAGTACGCCGGACTCGTACCTGACGTCGGCGACCGTGAAGTGCCTCGAGACCGCCTCGGTGAGCCTCCTGACCTCCTCGGCCTGCGAAGGGGCCTCGGCGCTCGCGTCCTGTCCTCCCGCGACCGGACGTCCCTCGGACTCGGGGGCCTCAGACCTCATATCGCTGACCCCTTACGGGGTTGATCCCCTCCGCGCCCGCCTCCGCCGTCGCCCAGGAGGCCAGCTCCTCGCAGGACTCGGGCTCGCCGTGGATCGCGAAGGTCTTCGAGCCCTCCGCGACCCTCTTCAGGTACTCTCGGAGCTCCTTCCTCCCCGCGTGGGCCGAGAGCTTGAACTGGCGGACCGTACCGTTGAACTTGACCGGCCCGTCCTCGAAGTGGAGGACTCCGGTCTCGAGGAGCCTCGCTCCCGGGGTCCCCGGGACTTGGAAGCTGACCAGCGTGATCGAGGACCTGGGGTCGGGGGCGATCGACCTGGCGTAGTGGACCGCCGGCCCTCCCTTGAGCATCCCCGCGGGAGTTATCACGACCGCCGGGCTCTCCAGCACCCTCTCCCTCTCCCTGTTCCCCCTGACGAACCTGACCCACTCGACCGTCTGGCCCAGCAGCCCGATCCCGTCGACGTACTCCTCGCTCTCAAGGTAGATCTGGGTGATGTCCTTCGCCATTCCGTCCATGTAAACCGGGTAGCCGAAGTCCCTGGCCCTCAGGATCATCGCGACCTCCTGAGACCTCGCGACCGAGAACGCCGGCACCAGCGCAGTCCCACCTGCCTCCACCGTCTCCTTGACCGACTCGAGGATCGACCTCTCCAGCTCCTCCCTCGGCCTGTGGTCCTCCCTCGCGTAGGTCGACTCGACGACGACCGCGTCGAAACCTCCGCTCGGGACCTCCGCCCCCTTCAGGAGCCTAGTCCTGACGGTCGTGAAGTCCCCGGAGTAGAGCAGGGTCTTCTCCGCGTTGACGACGACCTGCGCGCTCCCCGGGATGTGGCCCGCGTCCACCAGCTCGATCTCCACGTCCTTCACCCTCACCGTCTCCCCGTAGTGGACCCTCCTCCCCCTCTCGACCGTCCTCCGGATCTCCCTCTCGCCGAAGACTAGCTGGTCCGCGTTCAGCTTATGCATGTCCTTCAGCAGGACCTCGGCCTGCCTGTAGGTCGCCTCGGTCGCGTAGAGGTTGGGGCTGGAGCTGATGAAGAACATCGGGATCGCCCCCGCGTGGTCCAGGTGCGCGTGGGTCAGGACCACCGCGTCGAGGTCCTTCGGGGCCACGTGTCCGGGGAAGATCAGCTGGTCGTTCTCGATCCTCACGCCGTAGTCGAGGAGGACCTTCGTCCCGCTCCTCGTCCTGATCAGGACCGCGTTCCCTCCTACCTCCCTCGCGCCTCCGAGGAACTCAACCTCCATTCCTCGAGCACCTTCGAGCTTTCCGGTTAGAGTCTCCGGAGCAGCAAATAAACTGGTGTCCGGGAACCCGGTGCGCTCGGCTCCCGCGCCCCGCGCGTCCTGACTCAGAGCTCGTGGACCTCGACGGTCATGTCCTCGGTCCTCAGGGTCGCGAAGGTGGACCTCCCGGTCAGGTCGCCGAAGACCTCTCCGGGGTTCAGGAGCAGCGTCCTCCCGAGGGTCCTGACGTCGAGCACGTGCGTGTGGCCGTAGAGGACGCAGTCCCAGTAGCCCGAGGAGGCCAGAGCCTCCGCGAGCCTCACCGTCGCGTCCCTAGATCCGAAGCCGTGGACCAGCAGGAACCTCCTCCCGTCGAGCTCGAGCTCCGCGGGCCAGTGCCTCAGCTCCATCCCCGCCTCCCTCGCGGCCGAGGAGAGGGAGAGCGGGTCGCCGTCGTTGTTCCCCAGCACGCCCACCTTCCTCACCCCTAGCCTCCCCAGCTCCCTCGCCGTGAAAGGGCTGGTGTAGTCCCCTAGGTGTATCAGCGCCTCCGCGCCCAGCTCCCTCACCCTCTCCAGCGCCCTCCTCAACCGGTCGAGCCTGTCGTGGGTGTCCGAGAGCACCGCCACGATCATCGGCGCCTTTGATCCCTCCCGATAGAAAAGCAGTTCACGCCATTACCAGCAGGTCGACCGCCAAAACCACCAGCATCATCGCCAGCCCCGCCGCGAGGAACCTGACCGCCGCGTATGCGGGCCTCAGCCTGAGGTGCCTCTCGACGAGCCTGCCGACCCCGGCCAGCGAGGCCAGCGAGACCGCCGCTGAGGCAGCGGCGCCGTGGACCGGCTGGAGCAGCGACTGCGTCACGAGCATGTACGGCGAGGAGACGAGCACGACCCCGGACGCGGCCGCGGCCGCGTTGATCAGGCCGACCAGAAGCGGGGCCGTGACCGCGGCCTCGTGGTGTATCGTTCCCCTCAGGTCCGAGAGGAGGGCCTCCTCGAGCCTCCTGAGCCTCGACTGCTGCTCGACGCTCTCCGCCAGCCACGCCCCCATGAACCCCGAGACCGCGGAGCCGAGCGTCACCGAGGCCACCGTCACCAGCACGACCTTCAGGCCGGTCGCCGACGAGACCGCCAGGCCCAGGACCAGCCCCGTCCCCACCATCACGCCGTCGAAGAAGTTCATCACCGCGACCCTCCTCGCAACCTCGAGGGCCTCGGAGAGCCTGAGGAGCCCGCTCAAGCCTTCCTCTCCGACCTCCTGACCTCGACTACCACCTCGTCGACCGAGTGGACCACCCCACCCAGCCTCCTCACGGTCTCCGAGATCTCCTCCATGTCCAGGTCCCTCCCCTCGATCACTAGCTTCACGGTCTCGGTCTCCGCGTCGACCTCCATCACCGAGGCGTTCACCCTCTCTACGCTCTTGGTCGACGTCAGGCTCCTCGCGAACTCCACCAGCGACGGCTGGTGGGGCTTGAGGACATCTAGGACCAGCTTCGAGACCACGGTCCCCCGCTCGGCCCTCCTCTCGTCCATCCCTTGCCCCGAACCGGTAGGACTCACCGCCCCCAAAATAAAAATATGGACGGGGAGCGCGGTGAGGTCCGGCGTGGTCGCGGCTTCGAGGACCGTGAGGATCAGGAGGGCCGCGATAGTCAAGGGCGAGAGGGTCGGCGAGTGGAACTGGATGGTCTGCGACTCCTGCCTCACCGAGATCGAGTCCTCCGGAGAGCAGGTCAGGTGCCCCCACTGCGGCGCCGTCTTCCACGGTTTCTGCTACGAGGCCCTGAAGAGAAGCAAGGGCAAGTGCCCCAAGTGCAGGATCGAGATCGAGTGATCCGATATATTATCCCGCCTCCCACGCCGACCACCGATTATTATTCTCGCTCTGATGGGTCGGGGAGGGGCCGATGGACCGCCCCGTCACCTGGTCGGCGCCGGGCAAGGTCATCATCTGCGGAGAGCACTTCGTGGTCTACGGTGTCACCGCGATCGCCGCAGCCCTCGACAGGAGGGCCTACTGCACCGTCTCCCCGAGGGACGACCCGGTCGTCAGGATCTCCTCGAAGCAGATCGGTTCGGCCGAGTGGCGCGACGGCGAGCTGGTCAGGGAGTCGTCGAGGGGCGTCGGGCAGAGGCTGGGCGCCTACCACAAGATGGTCTCGTCGATCCTCCAGGGCCTCGACAGGAGGAAGGGCGTCAACGTCGTCGTCGACTCCCAGATACCGAGGGCCCTCGGGCTCGGGTCGTCTGCCTCAATCGCGGTCGCGATGGCCGGCGCCCTTCTAGACCTCTTCGGCGTCAGCTTCGAGCCCGAGGACCTGGCCCAGCACGCGCTCGTCGCCGAGTCCGAGGTCCACTACAGGCCCTCGGGGATCGACCCGATGGTCACAGCGCTCGGCGGTATCATCAAGTTCAGGAGGGGTTCCAGGCCCGTGAGACTCGAGCCCCCTGTCCCCCTCGAGATCCTGGTGATCGAGACCGGGAAGACCAAGAGGACCTCCGAGATGGTCAGGAGGGTCTCCCAGTTCAGGGAACTCCACGTCGGGATCTTCGACAAGCTGATGGAGCTGGCCGAGGTGATCACCCAGGAGGTCGAGCTGGCGATCCTCAACAACCGGCTCGAGAGGCTCGGAAGCCTCCTCACCGTGAACCACAACGTCCTCAGGATCATAGGCGTCTCGACCAGGGAGCTCGACGAGGTCGTGGAGGCCTCGATCGCCAGCGGGGCCTACGGCGCGAAGCTCACCGGGGGCGGAGGTGGAGGGACCGTGATCGCCGTCGCGGGCGACCAGAACTTCAGGAGGGTCGTCGAGAGGCTGCAGAGGACCTACGACGTCAGGAGGGTCAGGCTGCCCCAGGAGGGCGTCAGGAGGGAGCCCAGGCCGCCCTCGGCCTGATGCGGGTTAAATTCCGGCTCTGCGCACTTCAGGCGGCGATGAGGAGTTTGCCGAGTGGTGACCTGTGATCGCGCCCGAGGTTATCCGAGCCCCTCGCTCCTTCTTCTCTGAAGCGACCTAGACCGAGCCCGTCAGCGAGACGTACTCGTAGGCCTCGACCGCGTTCGCGAACGCGTACATCACCCTCCTGTATCCCTTCCTGAACTCCGCGACATCCTCCGAGACCCTCCTCGGGTCCTCCCTCCTCACCAGGACCCTCCCGATGAACTCCGCGATCTCCCTCATCTCGTCCCTGCCCATCCCAAGCCTCGTCACCTCCTGGGTGCCCAGCCTTATCCCGCTGGGGTTCCTGTGGTCGGTCCTCAGCTTGTAGTCCTTCGGCAGCAGGTTCCTGTTGACGACTATCCCCGCCGACTCCAGCAGCATCTCCGCCTCCCTTCCTCCCATGTGCCTGCTGACGTCGACCAAGACCTGATGCGACTCCGTGAACCCGAGGTCGCCGTAGAGGACGTCCAGCCCCTCCTCAGCCAGGTATCCGGCCAGCGCCTTCGCGTTCTCGACGATCCTCGCGGCGTACTCCTCGTAGAAGGCGAGGGCCTCCGCGAGCGCGATCGTGACACCCGCGACCGCGTGGAGGTGGTGGTTGCTGTGTAGCCCCGGGAACATCACCCGCTTGAACTCCTCCTCGTACCTCTTCCAGCTGAGGAGCATCCCGTGCTGCGGTCCCGCGAGCGTCTTGTGGGTGCTCATCGTCACCGCGTCCGCCCCCTCCCTCAGCGGGTCCTGGAACCTCTTCCCCGCGATCAGCCCGGCCACGTGCGCGGCGTCGTAGACCACCTTCGCGCCGTACTCCGCGGCCATCTCCGCGACCTCCCTCACCGGGTGCGGGAAGAGGAAGACGCTCGCGCCCAGCATGAAGAGCCTCGGCCTCTTCCCCTCCTCCCTCTCGAGCCTCTCCAGCCTCCTCCTGGTCCCGTCGACGTCGATGTTCATCCTCTCGTAGTCGAACTCGTACCTCTCCACCTGCAGCCCCCTCACGAGCCCCGCCGTCCCTCCCCACTCGAGCTTGCCGTGGCTGATGTGACCTCCGTGCGGGACCGCGAGCGCGACCATCATGTCCCCCGGCCTCGCGAAGGCCGTGTAGGCCGCGAGGTTCGCCATCACGCCGGATATCGGCCTGAGGTCGGCGTACTCGGCGCCGTAGACCTCCTTCGCCAGCTCCACCCCAAGCAGCTCGATCGTGTCGATCCATTTGCACCCCGCGTAGAGCCTCTCGCCCGGGTAGCCCTCCGCGTACCTGTTCCCTAGGTCGCTCGCCAGAGCCTCCCTCACCGCGGGGCTCGGGACGTTCTCGCTCGCTATGAGGGGTATCGACCTGGAGAGGAAATCGTGGTGCTCCCTCATCCACCTCAGAACGCTCCTGAAGGACTCCCTGGCCCTCTCGGACCTGGAGCTCAACCCCGATTTCCCACTGGCCTCCGGGTAAAAGGTGTATGGTGCCTTCAGGTTCCGGTGTGGACCCAGATCTCGAGCCTCCACGCCGCCCCTTCATCCCATCCCTCTCTCGGTAACAGGCGAATCTGGCGGGGCTCGGCTAGAAGCCTGTTTCACCAGCCGGCGTAGTACATCCTAGTCCGCTTCCTCCTCCCGACGAACGCCGAGACGACGACAGCGGAGATTATCACGACCGATATCCCTAGGACCACCGACCTGACCTGCGAATCGGGGATCGGCAGCGTCATGTGCTGGGGGAGCTGGGGCTTGGGCGGAGGCTCGACCATCCTGACGGACATCTGGTAACCCGTGGTGAAGCCCCTGAGCTCCCTGAGCGAGACCTCGACGATCACCGTGTCGTCCTTCATCAGCTCCGTGACGATCATCCCGACGTTGACCGGCTCTCCGGGCCTTCCCGTCGTCGAGTTGATCGGGAACCCGTCCCTCGTCCTTATGGTGACCGTGAGCCTGGCGGTCGGGTCCTGTGGGACGACTGTGATGTTCAGCTTCGAGTTGGGAACCCTCTCGACCCTGAGGGTGTAGACATCCGCGGTGTCCCTGCTGAAGTATAGGGCTGGTCTCGGGCCCTGCTGCACGTACCGTTGGCTCAGGAAGCCCGAGAGCTCGAGGACCTCTCCGACCTTGAGCTGGGGACGGAGACCCAGGGGTATCTCAGCGGCCTGATAGAGGTCATTCGGCGCGTCTCCCCAGTCCGGCGTCATACTGGACTTCACTTGGCCGCGGCCGTCCTTCACAGTTATCACCGGAGAGTCGAGGAGGGCGACCGCCGAGGCCCTCACCGAGTAGTTCAGCACCGCCGGCGTATCCCTGAAGGCGATGCTGCTAACCGCCACCAGTAGGTCCCCTGAGTCCCCGAAGGCCACATAGTACTCGAACTGGACCGCCTTCCTCTCGCCGGGCCTGATCACATCGTCGATCGAGTTGAATATCCCTCCGCTCGCGGGACCGTATCCGACGAAGTACCTCGCCG
>JBCNVM010000001.1:0-269060 GCA_039630085.1 Candidatus Caldarchaeales archaeon | reverse complement strand
AGAGGGAGCCGTGGAAGGTGAGCGGGCTGATGAGACTGATACCGATCGAGAGGGCCGTCGAGACGAAGGTCGAGGCAATCGTGGAGGCCGTCGAGGAGCTGAAGGGCAAGATACCGCCGGACGCGACGTACAAGGTCGTCGTGGAGAAGAGGCACACGCAGCTCTCGAGCAGGGAGCTGATAGAGGCCGTCGCCTCGAGGGTGGAGAGGAAGGTGGACCTCGAGAACCCCTCGTGGATAGTGCTGATCGAGGTCCTCGGAGGTCTGACGGGCGTCTCAGTCCTCAGGCCGTCTCAGGTCTTGAGCTTGACGAAGCTCTAGAATGGGCCCGATGGTTTCAGCAGCGGCCAGCTCGGGAGGACCGCACGCGGAGGACTCTCCGGCTTCAGCGTTCGGTTAGAAATTTGCCTCTGGTATTTATACTTAACGGATTTTCTCGGCTTCCCTCTCGGCGTCGAGTAAAATTAAAATATCCCCAACTCTCACTGGTCCTTTGACATTTCTGGTGACCACGCGACCTGCGTCCTTGCCTTCGAGGATCCTGACCCTGACCTGCGTCACGTCGCCGTAGACTCCGGTCCTTCCCACGACCTGCTCGACGACCGCCGGCACCGGCTCCTCGACCTTCGCGGCCGCGGCTCCCTTCTCCTTCTGGCTCAAGCCCTCCCCCTCACCTCGTTGACCTTCTTGACGATCTCCTCGAGGTAGCTCCTGCCCTCGCCGGGGTCGACGACCGCCACCGCGCTGGCAGCGACGTCGAGCCCCGCGGCCGCGCCCAAGTCCCTCTTGCTCGGGACGTAGACGTAGGGGACTCGCTTCTCGTCGCAGAGGATCGGGAGGAACGCGACGATCTCCGGAGGGTCGACGTCCTCGGCTATCACGACGAGCTTCGCTAGGCCCCTCTCGACGGCCCTCGTGACCTCGTTGATGCCCTTCTTCAGCTTCCCGGAGCTCCTCACAAGCTTGACCACTTCGAGCGTCGCGCTCGCCAGCTCCTTCGGCGTCTGGAACTTGACGTAGAACGCCTGACTCGGCACGCCGATCACCTCATCGCCGGAGAATCATCTCCGATCCGGATCGATATAAACCGGTATCCGCGCGGAGCCTCCGCACGTCCTTCCTCACTTTAATACTCGTCACGGACTCTCGTGCCGTGCGCCTCGATGCTGAGAGGCTCGCCCAGTTCACGCCCCTGATCGTCGCGATGAGCTGGGGCCTCAGCGTCGCGCTCCACCACCCGTTCGCAGGCTGGATGGTCTACAGCGACGTCGTCAGCTTCTGGGTGAGGGAGGAGCACCTCGCCGACGGGAGGGTTCCGTGCATCGGTTACTTCTTCGAGTATCCGCCCTCCGCGTGCTACATCACCTACGCGGCCAGGCTGATAGGCGGGAGGGACCTAATCGGATATTACATAGCATTCTCGCTGCTCAGCCTCCCCGCCTTCATGGCGATCGGGTACGTCCTCACGAGGCTCTCGAGGGGCTCGAACCCATACGCGTTCGTCTTCGCGTTCTCCCCGAGCCTCATCGTCTACGGGATCTACAACTACGACCACTTCCTCGCGGCGCTGCTGGGCCTCTCGGTCCTAGCCATGAACTCGGGCAGGCCGAGGCTCGCGGGCCTGCTGCTGGGCCTCTCGGTCTCGGTGAAGCTGATGACGGTCCTGCTCCTGCCCCTGTACCTCCTCGAGCGGAAGGGCAACAGGCTCGAGGTCCTCGCGTGGTTCGCGGCGGGTGCGGGAGTGCCCTCTCTGCCTGTCCTGCTGCTGAACCCGGGCTGGTTCGCGGAGTTCGTCAGATTCCACGCGACTTGGGTGCTCGAGAACGCCTGGTACGTCTGGATCTTCCAGGACCCGTTCTCCCCGACCGCGAAGCTCTTCGGCCTGGTCCTGCTAGTCCCCCTGCTACTCCGGAGCTACACCGCCCCCCTCCCCTTCGGGACGAAGTCGTTCCTCACGATGTCCAGCTGGCTCCTTACCTCATACGTCTTCACGCCCCAGATGCTCCTCTGGCTGATACCTCTGGCACCGTTCGCGGCTGCGGCGCTCTACTTCTGGCCCGTCATGGACGTCGCCAACACCTACATCATCCTCACTTGGTTCACGACCGACAGCCCGACGCGGCCTTGGACCCTGCCGCAGGCGATGGCCCTGATAAGGGCTGCGGCCCTCGCGCTGGCGTTCCTCTTCGCCCAGAAGTCGCAAGAGCGCGCCTAAGCCCCAATCTCAGCGACGGGGCACTACTCCCCACTCCATCATCTGTACGAAGTCCATCATTTTATCTCCCGTCAGCGTCGATAAGCCGGTATCCGTGCTGAGACCTCCGCGCTTCTCTCCTCGCTTTAATACTGGACATCTAGGCGTTATGACATGCGCGTTAGCCTGGAGAAGCTAGCGCAGTTCACTCCTTTCATAGTTTCGTTGAGTTGGGGACTGAGCTTGGTCCTACATCATCCCCATGCAAGCTGGTCCGTCTACAGCGATGTAGTAGCGCTCTGGTTGCTGGAAGGACAACTTCAGGAGGGGAAGATACCTTGCATACATTACTATTACCCATATCCTCCGTCGTCATGCTTTCTTACCTATGCAGCGAGGCTGCTGGGTGACAGGGACCTCACCGCCTACTACCTAGCCTTTTCTTTGCTGAGCCTTCCCGCGTTCCTTGCGATCGGTTACACGCTTCAGAGGATATCGAGGGAGGTAAACCCGCTGGCCTTCCTCTACGCCTTCTCCCCCAGCCTCGTCGTATATGGGATCTACAATTACGATCACTTCTTTGCAGCACTCATGGGGCTCTCGTTGCTCGCGGCAACCGCGGGGAGGTGGAGGCTCGCCAGTCTTCTGCTGGGACTCTCCGTCTCGGTGAAGCTCGTCACGGTGCTCCTGCTGCCGCTCTACCTGATGGAAGGCAAGGGCAGGCGACTGGAGGTCTTCACGTGGTTCCTGGTGGGTGCAGGCGTTCCCTCCTTACCCGTCCTAGTTCTGAATCCGCAGTGGTTCGTTGATTTCGTTACACTCCATGGTGCCTGGGGCCTTGAGAACGCTTGGTACATCTGGGTTTTCCAAAGCCCCTTCTCCGTTTCCGCGAAGATCTTCGGAGTCGTGTTGCTGATCCCCCTGCTGTTGCGGAGCTACGCCGTGACGTTCCCTCTGGGCGTCAAAGCGCTATTGATCATGTCCAGTTGGCTGTTGACGTCATACGTGTTCACGCCCCAGATGTTCCTGTGGTTAATAGTTCTCATGCCTTTCTCTCCCGTAGCGATGTTCCTATGGCCCGTGATTGACGTCGCTAACGTCTTCATCATATACACGTGGTTCACAACGGACACGCCGACGCTGCCGGGGTCACTCCCCCAAACGATGGCCCTGCTCAGGGCTGCTACCCTAGCGATAACGTTCTTCTTTGTGTTAAGGTTTCACCAAAACCGGCAAGGTAGCGTGGGCTACGCCCGGAGTCGACTGATGGGCGATTTACTGGGGCACCGAGGGACTTCCAGCTCGGACCTCAACGCCGGAGAGGATTCGTCTCATCGGTAGGGCATCACCCCCCACCTCATCATCGGGACGAAGTTCACCATCAGCAGCGCGACGTGGAATATCCCCCTGAGGTAGTCGTCGATCCTGAGGTTCTCGTTCGGCGCGTGGTACTTGGAGTCTCTCCTGCTGACGCCCGCGAGGACGCACGGCTGCCCGAGGACCTCCGTGAAGAGGTACATGGGACCGGAGCCCTGCATCGACGGGAGCAGGACCGGGTCCCTCTCGAAGGCGACCTTCGCGGTCTTGGAGACGACCTCGACGAACGGCGACTCGGGATCGGTCCTCGCGGCAGGGTAGGAGCCGCCCAGCTGCCTGACCTCGACGTCCACGAAGCCTCCCGCCCTCAGGGCCCTCCTCACGGCCTCGATCACCTTCTCCGGCCTCATCTTGGGGACCAGCCTGACGTCGACCTTCGCTAAGGCCTCCGAGGGCAGGACCGTCTTCGAGCCCTTACCGGTGTAACCGGAGTGGATCCCGCAGACGTTCACGACCGGCATCATCGTCAGCCTCTTCAGGGCCTCCCTAGGGTTCCCCTTCGCGACCGGTATTAGCTCCCCCGCGCCCTCCTCTATCTCCCTGAAGTCGTATTCGGACTCCTCCACGATCCTGAGGAACTTCGGGTCGAGGTCGACGTCCTCCCTCAGCTCCTGGAGCTTGGGGGTACCGTCGGGCTCGGCGAGGACGCTCAGGGCCGCCATCAGCCTCCAGGCCGGGTTCACCGAGACCGCGCCCCACGACGAGTGGAGGTCGCCGCCGCGGCGCCTCGCGACCAGCTCCAGATACACGATGCCCTTCGCGCCCAGCGCGATCACGGGCCTGTCCTTGTCGTCGAGGTAGCTCATCTCCCAGAGGCAGGCGTCGGCCTCGAGCATGTGGCCTTGGGTCCTGACGAGCAGGGGGAGGTTCGGGCTGCCGATCTCCTCCTCGCCCTCCGCGAGCATCTTCACGTTCACCGGGAGCTCTCCTGCGACCTCTCTGACAGCGTCGATCGCACAGAGCCTCGCGACCAAGTTGCCCTTGTTGTCCGCAGCCCCTCTCGCGAAGACCCTTCCGTCCCTGACCGAGGGGGAGAAGGGAGGGCTCTCCCAGAGCTCGAGGGGGTCGGGCGGCTGGACGTCGTAGTGGTTGTAGAACAGCAGCGTGCCGTGCCTCTCCTCCCTCAGCTCCCCGAAGACCGCGGGGTGCCCTCCGGTGCCGAGCGTCTCGGCCTTCAGCCCCACCTCCTCCATCAGCTCCCTCGTGACAGATGCGGCCTCGTCGATCCCCTCGCCGGTCGCGGAGACGCCGCTGACCTCGAGGATCCTCCTGAGCCTGCTCACGTACAAGGCCTCGTTCTCCTGGATCCTCCTCCAGAGCCTCTCTACCAGCTCGTGCCTCACGGGCCGGAGTGACCCGCGCCGGAGATAAGGTTTGCCCGACAGTTCTCTGAGGGCACGGCCGTTCCGCGCGCTGAGTAGTCGGGTGAGCTATTTTAGAGCCGGGGGCGCTCCGCGGGACCGGAAGGGGCTGTTCCATGTCCTCTGAGCTCCTCGGAACTCTAGCGACCTCGCGCTCCCCGGACGACGCGGGACGAGGCAGAGGCAAGAGGGTGGTCGTGGTCGGCGCGGGGCTCGGAGGCCTCGCGGCGGCAGCCCTCCTGGCGAGGGACGGCCACGAAGTCACCGTGATAGAGAAGAACGAGTGGGTCGGGGGCAGGGCAGGATCCTTCAGCAGGGACGGGTTCACGTTCGACACCGGGCCGACGTGGTACCTCATGCCGGACGTCTTCGAGCAGTTCTTCGCCCAGTTCGGGAGGAGGCCCGAGGACTTCTACAGGCTCCACAGGCTCGACCCGAGCTATCGTGTCTTCTTCGACGACGGAACCGTCATCGACGTGAGCGCCGACATCGAGGAGGTCTACGGGCTCTTCGACGAGCTCGAGGACGGAGGCGGAGAGAAGCTCCGTAGGTTCCTCGGGAAATGCGGGGAGCTCTATGCGAGCATCAGGAGGACGCTCTACCTGGACCTCGACTCGCCGCCCAGCCTCCTCAACCGAGAGGTACTCTCACAGGGAATGAAGGTCAACGTCCTCGAGTCGGTCGAGAGCTTCGTGAAGAGGCACTTCAGCAGCGACAAGGCGAGGAAGATCCTGCTCTATTCGATAGGGTTCGTCGGCACGCCCCCCTCGAGGGCGCCGTCGTTCTACGCGATCCTGAACTACGTCAAGCTGGTCCAGGGCGTCTACTACCCCGAGGGAGGCGTAAGGAAGGTGGTCGAGGCCGTCTACGGACTCGCGAGGGAGCACGGCGTCGAGTTCGTCCTCGGTCGCGAGGTAAGGAGCCTCGAGATCTCCGGTGGCAGGGTCAGGCGGGTCATAGCTGACGGGGCCTCGCTGGAGGCCGACGCGGTGGTCGTCAACGCGGACTACGCCCACTTCGAGACGGAGGTCCTCGAGCCCAGATACCGGACCTACGACCTCGACTACTGGAACAGGAGGACGTTCACGCCCTCCGCCCTGATAGCGTTCGTGGGGGTGAGGGGGAAGCTCGAGTCGCTGGTGAACCACAACGTGGTGTTGGAGCGCGACTGGGGCGAGAACTTCTCCCAGATATTCGACCCTAGGGCCGCGAGATGGCCGGATTACGCCTCATACTACGTCCACGTGCCCTCCAAGACCGACCCCTCCGCCGCTCCCCGGGAAGGCGAGGCCCTCTTCATCCTGGTCCCGGTCCCTGCGGGGCTGAGGGACGGCGAGGCGGAGCGGGAAAGACTCTACTCGAACGTCCTGAGGGACTTGGAGAGGAGGACCGGTGAGGAGATCGCGGACAGGGTCGCCGTCAGGAGGCTCTTCAGCGTGAGCGACTTCGTCAGCGCCTTCAACTCCTTCAAGGGCTCGGCCCTTGGACTGGCTCACACGCTCGGCCAGACCGCCTTCTGGAGGCCGAGGCACAGGAGCAGGAAGGTCAGGAACCTCTACTACACCGGGCAGTACACTCACCCGGGCATAGGCCTCCCGATGGTCCTGATATCCGCGGAGATAGTCCGGAGGAAGGTCGCGAGGGAGGTGGCCGGATAGTTGATACCGCGCGAGGAGGTCCGGGTGGACCCGACGATATTCAGGCTCTTCAAGCAGGGCAGCGTCACGTACTTCAACAGCACCCTCTTCTTCCCGAAGGAGGTCAGGAGGGACGTCTTCAGGCTCTACGCGTTCCTCAGGAAGGCCGACAACTTCGTCGACAGGGTCACCCAGGACGCCGAGGGGTTCTACGCCTTCAGGAAAGAGTACGAGAGGGCCGCGAGGGGCCACGAGACCTCGGACATCGTGATCAGGGAGTTCGTCGCGCTCTCTAGGGAGAGGGACTTCGACGAGCGCTGGGTCGAGGCCTTCCTCGACTCGATGGAGGCCGACCTCCACAAGAGGGTCTACCACACCCTCGACGAGCTCCTCGTCTACGTCTACGGTTCGGCTGAGGTCGTGGGCCTCTTCATGGCAAGGATACTGGGGCTGCCGGAGGAGTCCTTCGTCCACGCGAGGTTCCTCGGGAGGGCGATGCAGTACATCAACTTCATCAGGGACATCCAGGAGGACCTCGAGCTCGGAAGGCAGTACCTCCCGGTAGAGGAGATGGCGAGGTACGGACTGTGGAGCCTCGAGCCCGAAACGGCCCACGCGAGGAGGGAAGAGTTCGCCGCCTTCCTCCGGGAGCAGATCAGGAGGTATACGGTGTGGCAGGGGTTCGCGGAGGAGGGGTACTGCTACATCCCCTACAGGTATCTCATTCCGATAAAGACAGCTGCCGACATGTACAAGTTTACCGCCAAAATAATTTACAGGAACCCGCTTATAGTGTACGTAAGGAAGGTCAAGCCTAGGAAGAACCGAATAGTCTCTCAGGCCTATGTGAACCTCGTCGGGGCGGCGATGTACAAGCTCCCCGGGGGTAGTCCGTATTGCGGTTGAGGGAGGGGTTTGCTGAGCTCCTGAAGGTCTCGAGGTTCAGGTTCTGGATCTACGCCGCTGGACCTTACGTCGTGGGTTACACGCTGGGCGCTTCGAGGTTCGAGGACTTCCTCAGGCCGGAGTACTACGTCTATCTGTTCTACTTCTTCGTCCCCGCGAACGTCCTGATCTACGGGATCAACGACTACTTCGACCTAGACACCGACGCGGCAAACCCGAAGAAGGACGGGAAGGAGCTGAGGGCCGTCGGAGAGCTGCGGGCCAGGCTCAGGAGGATGCTGACGTTGGTGATCGTGCTGAGCCTCGCTCTGATGGCCTTCCAGGACAATACCGCCAGGCTCCTATTCGGGGGCTTCCTCTTCCTCACGGTCTTCTACAGCGCCCCTCCGCTCAGGTTCAAGAGCAAGCCCTTCGTCGACTTCGCCTCGAACTACCTCTACATCATGCCGGGGATCTTCGGGCATTACATAGCCTCTGGCAGGTTCCCGGAGCCGCCAGCCCTCGTCGCCGCGTTCTTCCACGTCGCCGCGATGCACGTCTTCTCGGCCATTCCGGACATCGAGTACGACAGGAGGGCAGGGATTGTCACGACGCCGGTCCTGATAGGGAGGGTTCCAGCCCTAATCCTCGTGACCGCTTTCTGGTCGGGGCTGGTCTACTTCGCGGTCACGCTTACCGGCTTCCACCCTCTCAGCTTCCTCTCCCTGATCTACGTCCTCGTGCCGATATCGGTGCTGGTCTTCAACCGTGACATCAACAGGGTTTACTGG
This sequence comes from Candidatus Caldarchaeales archaeon, assembly GCA_039630085.1. Taxonomy (GTDB): domain Archaea; phylum Thermoproteota; class Nitrososphaeria_A; order Caldarchaeales; family Calditenuaceae; genus Calditenuis. The sequence continues at coordinate 260,816 of JBCNVM010000001.1, read as the reverse complement.
TACCTGCCGTACATCAACACCACGCTGGGAGGGCTCCTGTGGCTCGGTCTTGTCAACCACAAGATCATCCCGTTCTTCCCGGAGGTCAAGTTGCTCTCATGAGGACGCGCCGAGGGCCTGGCTTCATGCGTCGCCCCTGAGGTGAGAGTCAACCCTCAGACCGGACCTCGCCCGATAACCTAATCACGTGACTGGAAGGTTGGGAGCCCGACATGAGGCGCGTGATATTCACCGAGCTGGCTCCGAGACCCGTCGGGCCCTATTCTCAGGCGGTGAGGGCCGGAGACCTCGTCTTCGTCGCGGGCCAGGTCCCTATAGACCCGAGGACCGGAAAGGTCGTCAAGGGAGGGATAAGGGAGCAGACGAGGCAGGTCCTCGAGAACGTGAGGGCGATACTGGGAGCCGCGGGCTGCACGCTGGAGGACGTCGTCAAGGTCAACGTCTACATCAGGAGGAGGGAGGACTTCCAGGCGATGAACGAGGTCTACTCCCAATACTTCCAGAAGGACCCGCCCGCGAGGACCACCGTGGTCTGCGACCTGGTCAGGGAGGAGTTCTTGGTCGAGATCGACGCCGTGGCTGTGGCGAAAACCGGCTGAGAGGTGTCCCGGTTTGGACCCGAGGGTGCTCCTGACGCCAGAGTCCCTCCTCGCGGTCCTGATCGGGGCCGCGGTCTGGTTCTTCCTCAGGTCAGTCTTCCGGAGGCTCGTCGCTATTTCGAGGGATTACCTGAAATTCTATTATTTTCTCTCATCGCTAACAGTGCTTGGGATTCTGGTTTACTTCGCGTACAGGCTGGAGCTCTTCGACGTCGTGGTGGGGACCCTGACCGCGATCGGGGCCCTCGGGCTCGTGATGGGACTCGGGCTCGTGCCGTGGCTCTCGGACATCTACACCGGTATATCGCTGCTCCTGAACCCATACATCAAGATCGGGACTGAGGTCGAGATCGCGGGGAAGAGGGGGAGGATAATCGCGATAACGCTCACGACGACGAGGATAGCCGGCGAGGGCTGCATCGTGGTGGTCCCCAACAGGAAGTTCAGGGACGAGATAGTCGTGGTTTACGGGACGAAGCCGCAGGCCCGGGTCGAGCTCTGAGCTCAGCGCAAGATCTGGACGTGCTTGACTCCGCCCACCACTCTGAAGGCGGCAGCGGGGACCAGTCCCTCCCTAACCGCCGTCTCGACGAGCTCGTTCCCGACGAGGTTGACGATCGTCGCGCTCGAGAGCATCGACCTGAGCTGCTCCCAGTCGACGAGGCTCCCCATGTAGAAGCCCTCGGAGATCACGACCTCGAACCCGTCCTCGACCGGTACGCGCCTCCCGAGGATCTCCTCGTCGCAGGCCGCCAGCACGACCTCGCCGGTGTAGGTGTGATGGAGCTTCGCCCAGAACCGCTGCCTCCCCAATCCTCCCCGTTCAGGAGACGGTTCCAGCCCGATTTAATCGCTAGCCTGAAGGCCTCCGGAGGAGGGAAAGCTACACCTAAATGAGGCCGGCCAGAGCTGAGCGTGGGGATTGGGGAAGAGGAAGATCATCTCGGAGCCGAAGGAGCTCGAGGAGATGCCGGAGCTGGGAGCGGGCGACCTCTACGGAGTCGTCGTGAAGCTGATGGGCTACGACAACGTCCTGGTCGAGTGCTCCGACGGGAAGCAGAGGCTCTGCAGGATCAGGGGCCAGCTGAAGAGGAGGATCTGGATAAAGGAGGGTGATCTGGTCGCGGTGAGCCCGTGGGACTTCCAGAGCGACAGGAGGGGCGACATCTGGTGGAGGTTCACGAAGAACCAGGCGCTCGAGCTGGCCAAGAAGGGCGTGCTCCCCGACTTCCTGAGGGACAGGGTAGAGAAGTGACCGCCTCGACGGCGGGACTGGCCTCCTCTCGGTTTCGACGGCCAGGGCGGCTTTAACTCGAATGTCCTCGGTCGCGTCAAGCGGGAGCTAAGGCGGATATAGGACCTCGGACGGGTTCGGACGTGGCGAAGGAAGTAGCGCTGGGCACGGAGAGGTTCTTGCTGCTGGGGTGGGACGACATCGTCGAGGAGGTCGAGGAGCTCGCGGCGAAGGTCACCGGGTCCGGCTACCGGCCCGAGACGATCGTCGGGGTCCTGAGGGGAGGGCTCTTCGTCGCGAACCTGCTCTCGGACGTGCTGAACGTGGAGGACGTGGTGCCCTTGGGCATAAGGAGCTACGTCGGCGTGAAGGAGCGGGGGACCCCGATCGTCTACCACAAGCCCGGGATGGACTCCCTGAACGGCAAGAAGGTGCTGCTCGTGGACGACGTCTCCGACGAGGGCAAGACCCTCCAGGTCGCGACCTCCCTGATCACCGAGTCCTCGAGGCCCGCGGGGCTGAGGAGCGCGGTCCTCCACATCAAGCCCTGGACCAAGTTCGTGCCGGACTACTTCATCCTCCAGACCTCACACTGGATCCTCTACCCCTGGAGCAGGTACGAGAGCCTGAGGGACCTCTGGAGGCAGATGTCGGGGCGCATGTCGGGGGAGCTGTTGATCGAGAAGCTCTCGGAGCTCGTCGGGATGGACAAGGAGAGGGTCAGGGCCGTCGTCGCCGCCTCACCGCCTTGACCCCTTGAACTCGTAGGCCGAGGGGGAGCGGGCACAAGATTAAGGCTCACCTCCGCCGGCCAGCTGGAGGGAATGGCGAGGTTCTACGTCGAGAGCTACGGGTGCGCGGCGAACCTCCACGACGCGGAGATCATGAGGGGCATACTGGCCGAGGAGGGGCACGTGGAGGTCCGGGACCCGAGGGAAGCGGACCTCCTCCTGATCAACACCTGCACGGTCAAGACGCCCACCGCGAACAGGATGGTCCACAGGATATCCGTCCTCTCGAGGACCGGGAAGCCGCTGGTGGTGGCGGGGTGCTTCGCGAAGGTCCAGCCCGAGACCGTCGCGAGAGTAAGCCCCGCGGCCTCGATGATCGGCCCGAACGCGGTCCACAGGATCGGAGAAGTGGTCAGGGAGGCCCTCGCGGGCAAAAGGGCGGTGGTTCTTGAGGACGGAAGGGTCGAGAAGCCGGCCCTGCCCCACGTCAGGACGAACCCAGTGGTCGAGGTGGTCGAGGTCGCCAGCGGGTGCCTCTCCTCCTGCACGTTCTGTCAGACGAAGGTCGCGAGGGGGACGCTCTTCAGCTACAGGCCCTCTGTGATCAGGGAGGCGGTGGAGAGGGCGGTAAGGAGCGGCGCGAAGGAGGTCTGGCTGACTTCGCAGGACATGTCGGCGTACGGGAGGGACATCGGGACGAACCTCGCGGAGCTGCTGGAGGGCGTGACCGCATCGGTCGGGGGCGACTACGCGATCAGGGTCGGGATGATGAACCCGCTACACTTCAGGAGGCTCGAGCTGGAGGACCTGGTGAGGGCCTACGGCGACGTCCACGTCTTCAAGTTCCTCCACCTCTGCGTCCAGAGCGGGAGCGACGATGTCCTCAGGGAGATGAGGCGCGGCTACGCCGTCGGGGACTTCACCTATTACGTCAGGAGGTTCAGGGAGGCGTTCCCCAGCATGACCCTGATGACCGACGTGATAGTCGGCTACCCGACCGAGGACGAGGAGGACTTCGAGGCGACGGTGAGGCTGATGGAGGAGGTGAGGCCGGACTTCGTGAACGTCTCGAGGTTCTACCCCAGGCCGAAGACCGAGGCCGCGAGGCTGAGTCCCCTGCCTGACTGGATGGTCAACAGGAGGAGCAGGGAGATCACGGAGGTCTGCTCGAGGATCTCGAGGGAGAGGATGGAGGAGTGGGTGGGCTGGGAGGGGCCTGCGCTGATCGACGAGGTGGGGCCGAAGGGCGAGCCAATCGCCAGGAACCTCGACTACAGGCCGATCGCGATCCCCGGGGCCGACGGCAGGGCCCTGCTCGGCGAGTGGGTCGAGGTGGAGGTGGTCGGCGCGAGGACGCACTGCTTGGTCGGGAGGTCGAAGGGTCCGGCCGAGAGCCCTGTCACGCGATGTAGGTGAGGTTCTCGTCGTCGAAGTCCCTCACGATCTTCGGCTCAGAGGGGCCGGACTGCCCCTGACCGACGAGGGCCCTCGCCTCATCCTCTCCCAGCGGCCTCACCGCGAACCTGTACGCCGGGTGGTCCTCCCCGAACTCGGACCTGACGATCTCGGCCACCAGCCTGCGGGTCTCGGACTCGTCGAGGAACCCGAGGGAGTGGAGGTACTCGTGGAGGAGGACCGTGAACAGGTAGGACTTGAGCTCCGTCTGGGAGGCTCCCTGTCCGACCAGGGCCGAGATCGCCCTTCTGTTCAGGACGATGAAGTTCGACCCGACGCCGTGGTAGGCGAGGACGAAGGCCGGCTCGTCGGCCAGCACGAGCATCAGACCGGCCCTCCTCAGCCCGAGCCTCCTCTCGACGACCTTCTTCACCAGCGCGAAGACTCCCCTAAAGCCCTCGGCCCTCTCGAGCTCCGACCTCGCGTCCACCGGGAGCACTGAACGACCGGCCCCTCATAACCGTTGGCCTTGCAGCCAGGATGTTGAAGCCCCGAAGGGACTTCGACCGCCTCTTCATGTTGGAGCTCGCAGACACGTCTTGGGCAAAACCCTAATACCGGGGAGGGAGATCGTGGGCTCGAGATGTCTTCAAACGAGCTGCCGATGAACGTCCAGCAGCAGCTAGCGAGGCTCCAGCAGCTCCAGCAGACCCTCGCGGCCCTCCTCTCGGAGAAGCAGAGGATCCAGACGGAGCTGGAGGAGATCAAGCTGGCGCTGGAGGAGCTCTCCAAGGTCGACGAGTCTGTGACCGTGTACAAGGCGGTGGGGCCGCTGCTGATCCAGACCGCGAAGGAGAAGGTGATCAGCGAGCTCTCCGAGAAGAGGGACCTGAACGACACCAGGCTGAAGGTCCTCGAGAAGCAGGAGGCGAGGACGAGGAGCCAGATCGCGACGCTCCAGAAGGAGATACAGATGAGCCTGGGGTCAGGCCGGTCAGAGGAGGCGTGAGAGCCCGGTCGGCGGCGCGCGAGGGCCTCATCAGGTCTCCCGAGCTCGTCGGTAGGCTCTGGGAAAGGCTCAGGTCGCTGAGGGGCCTGAGGGTCACGGTCCTCACGCACGTGGGGGGCGACCCGGACTCGCTGGCCTCCTCGATGGCCCTGAAGTCGCTCCTCGAGAGGGCCGTCGGGTGCTCGGCGGTCTACGTTCACGTCCCGGGGGAGGTCTCCGATTCGGCAGCGAGGTTCGCGTCGGCCTTCGGGATCGAGCTCGCCGCGGAGCTCCCCGAATCGGACCACTACGTCGCGGTCGACGTCGGGTCGCCCTCGCAGCTCGGAGAGGCCCTGGCGAGGGCCGCGGGCAGGCTGACCGTGATCGACCACCACCAGCCCCAGGGGCCTTTCGGGTCGGCGGAGGTCTTCGCGGACCCGAGCTACAGGTCGTGCTCGGAGGTAGTCCTGGACCTCTGCGTCGTCGCGGGCCAGGCCCCGAGCCCCCTCGAGGCCACCGCCCTCTACTTCGGGACCTACTACGACACGGTGAGGCTCGCGGCCGCGGACTCGCTTACCCTCAGGAAGGTCGGGCTTCTGGGCGAGCTCGGCGCTGACCCGGGCGCGTTGGCCGAGAGGCTCGAGGTCCCGCCGGACTACTCGGAGAGGATCGCGAGGCTGAAGGGCGTCAAGAGGGCTAGGCTCTACAGGTGCGAGAACGTGATAATCGCACTCACAAGGGTCAGCGCCTTCAGGCCCTCGGTCGCCAGGCTCCTCCTGGCCGCGGGCGCGGGGATAGCGGTCGTCGGAGACGAGCGCGACGGCTTCTCGGAGCTGACGGTCAGGGTCGCGGCCGAGGTCGTCTCGACCTATTCCTTCAACGCCGTCAGGGACTTGGTCAACCCGCTGGTCGAGAGGTACGGCGGCGCGGGAGGGGGACACGCGGCTGCGGCGAGGGCGAGGGTCCGGGTCGGGCTCGAGGAGGCCTTCAGGAGGTGCGTCGAGTTGATCGGGGACATGCTCGGCTACAACCCTACGCCGGTCGAGGAGTGATGCCGGTAATCGAGGTCGAGGGACTCAGGTTCAGGTACGAGGGCTCCGAGGCCTGGTCGCTGGACGGCGTGGACCTCGAGGTCTCCGAGGGCGAGCTCGTGCTGGTCGTGGGTCCGACCGGTTCGGGCAAGTCGACCCTCCTGAGGGCCATCGTCGGGCTTGTCCCGCACTTCTACAGGGGCGAGTACCAGGGCTCGGTGAGGGTCTGCGGCCTGAACGTCCCCGAGACGCCGGTCCACGTGATCGCGACGAAGGTAGGGATGGTCTTCCAGAACCCCGAGACGCAGCTCTTCTCTACGACGGTCGAGGCCGAGGTCGCCTTCCCGCTCGAGAACCTCGGCGTCCCCAGGGACGAGATGCTCGCGAGGGTCGAGGAGGCACTGAGGGCCACCGGCATGGCGGAGCTGAGGAAGAGGAACCCCGCGGAGCTCTCGGGAGGCCAGAAGCAGAGGCTCGCGATCGCCTCGATAATCGCGATGAGGCCCGAGGTCCTCCTCCTCGACGAGCCGACCTCGATGCTGGACCCGGTCTCGGCGCAGGAGATACTCGAGTTCGTGCTGAGGTACTGCAGGTCCGAGGGGAAGACGATGCTGGTCTCGGAGCACAGGCTCGACCTCCTGGTCCCGCTGGTGGACAGGATCGTCGTCTTCTCCGAGGGGAGGATCGCCTTCGACGGAAGGCCCCAGGACTTCTTCCTCAGGCACACGGGCGCGGAGTTCGGGGTCAAGCCCCCGAGGGTCCCCGAGGTCTACCACAGGGCGGTCGCGGCCTCGGGCTCGAACAGGCGCGGGAGGGTGCCGCTGACGGCCGGCGAGCTGGTCGAGCTGGTCTCCTCCGGTGATCCCTGATGCTGGAGGCCGTGGGCGTCCGTTACGAGTACCCCAGCGGGAAGGTGGCCCTGGACGGTGTCGACGTCCAGGTGAAGGGAGGAGAGGTGCTGGCCCTGATGGGGAGCAACGGCGCCGGGAAGACCACGCTGATGAAGGTCCTCGTGGGACTCCTGAAGCCGAAGAGCGGAAAGGTCCTCCTCGACGGCAGGGAAGTCCACTCGATGCCCACGAAGGAGGTCTCGAGGATGGTAGGTTACGTCCCCCAGATAGCGGACAGCCTCTTCTTCCTCGAGAGCGTCTGGGAGGAGATGAACTACGCCCTCAGGAACTTCGGGATTGGTGACGCGGAGCGCAGGGTCGAGTCCCTCCTCGAGAGGTTCGGGCTCAGCGGCCTCAGGGAGAGGTCGCCGTTCTCCCTCAGCGGAGGCCAGAAGAAGAGGCTCGCGATCGCGGTCGTCCTCGCGTGGGACCCGAAGTACGTCCTCCTCGACGAGCCGACGCTCGGCCAGGACAAGGCCGGAAGGGAGGCGATCGCCGAGACGATCGAGTCGATCAGGACTGAAGGGAGGGGAGTGGTGGTCGCGACCCACGACGTCGAGTTCGTCTCCGAGCTGGACCCCTGCGTCGCAGTGCTGAGCTCGGGGAGGGTGCTGGCCTCCGGCCCCGCCTCCGACGTCCTCTCCGACGAGGAGCTCCTGAGGTCCGCGAACCTCCTCCCTCCCCAGTCGGTCGTGATATCGAGGCGTCTTGCCCACCTTGGAGTGCCGACCACGCACAGGGTCGACGAGCTGGTCTCAAGCGTCGCGCGCCTCCTGAGGTGCAAGTCCCGTGTCGGTGAACGTCGCTGACCTCCTGAGGTACAGGGAAGTCGACTCGGCCCTGATCAGGCTGGACCCGAGGGTGAAGCTCCTGATCGCGGTCTACCTCTTCGCCTCGACACTGATCTACGACAGGCCTCCCCTCCTCAGCATCCCGGTCTCCGCGGCGGTCCTCTCCGTCGTGGCGCTCACGCTCCGGGCCATGGGCGCCGCGAGGAGGCTCCTGAGGACGGTGAGGGCGCTCTCCTTCTTCCTGGCCTTCGTTGTGCTGCTCAACGCGCTCGGGTTCGTCACACAGGGCCTCAACCCCTTGACCTTGGAGTTCGCGCTGCTGAACGCGTCCCAGCTGATGAGGTTCGTCGCCGCGATCGTCTCCTTCTCCTTCTTCCTCCTGACGGTCTCGCCGGAGGCCATGGCCGCAACCCTTAGGTCCCTCAGGATGCCCCAGGACTACGCCTTCGCGATGACGGCCGCGATAAGGTTCGCGCCGCTCTTCCTCGAGGAGATCCAGGAGGTGATCGACTCCCAGAGGCTGCGGGGCGTCGACTACAGCACCAGGAACCCGGTCAAGAGGTTCAGGAACTACGTGAGGGCCTTCGTACCCGTCGTGATCAACGCGCTGAAGAGGTCCTTCGAGATGGCCGAGGCCCTCGAGGTGAAGTGCTACGGCGCGGTCAGGGAGAGGACCAGCTTCTACGTCCTGAGGCCGACCCGGAGGGACTTCGCGGTCCTCGCGGCCTCGACCGCGGCCTTCGCCGCGCTGGTCACCCTGAGGCTCTCGCTCTGAGCCGGTGCTCGACCACCTGGTGGAGGTCGTTGAGGAGGGCCGCGACGGTGGGCTCGCCCGCTCCGTGGCCGATCAGCGTCAGGTCCCCCGCGATCCTGAACCTGAACGTGACCGCGTTCAGCGTACCGTGGACGCAGAGCGGGTCGTTGGCCTTCACGAGCCTCGGTCCGACCGAGAGCCTACCCTCCCCGTCGACGGACCCGATCAGCTTGACCGACATGTTGGACTCCCTCGCCGCCGCGACCGCCTCCTGCGTGACCCTGGATATCCCGACGACCTTGACGTCGCCGAGGCCCCTGTTCAGCCCCATCAGGGAGTTCGCGAGGATCAGCAGCTTCAGGGCGGTGTCGTAGCCGTTGACGTCCAGCGACGGGTCCCTCTCCGCGATCCCGAGGTTCTGGGCCTCCCTGAGCGCCAGCTCGAAGGTCAGCCCCTCGAACTGCATCCTGCTGAGGACGTAGTTGGTGGTCCCGTTCAGGATGCCCTTGATCGAGAGGAGGTCGTCGCCGCGCATGCAGAGCCTCCTGAGCGTTATCAGCGGTATCCCCCCTCCCACGGTCGCGTCGAAGAGCAGGAGGGAGCCCGTGGACCTCGAGAGCTCGGACAGCTCGGCGTAGTGGAGCGAGATGGGCGCCTTGTTTGCCGTGACAACGTCGATCCCGTTCCTCAGGGCCGACCTGATGTTGCTGAGGCCCGGCTCCGCGCTGGGGAGCTTGGTCGGCGTCAGCTCCACAAGGACGTCGAAGGCCCGCTCCCCGATCAGCGAGGCCGAGCTTCCACCGACGAAGGCCGCGGAGTCCCTGATCTCCCCCGAGACGTCCTCCCGGGTCAGGCCCTCCTCCCTGTAGACGTAGCCCGACGACCTCGCGACCCCGACGAGCCTCGCGCCCGGGACCCTGCCCTCGACCAGCCTCCTCGCGAGCAGCCTCCCCAAGAACCCGTAGCCGTTGACGAAGACCCTCAGCTCCAGCGCCTCACACCTCCGGGATGGCCAGGGCTCCGTGCCTCTCCGCGATCGCCGCGAGGTCCTCCTCCAGCTCCCTCACCCTCCCCGTCGGGACCTCCAGGAGCAGCCTCACGGTCAGGCCTTCGCCGAACCCCCTGGCGGAGGACTCGATGACCCTGTAACCCCTTGACTCGAGCTCGGAGAGGAGGGAGTCGAGCCTCACGCCTCCGACCACGATCGCGGTCACCATCCGCCTCTCGAGGCTCTCGGCGCCCATCACGGGGACTCCGACCCCCTCTATTCCCCTCCTGGCCCTCTCGAGGCTCTGGGCGTCGGGGAACTCGACGTTGATGCTGACGGGGACGTACCCCGAGGCTATGCTCTCCCTGTTGTGGACGATCGAGATGATGTTGCCGCCCGCGAGGGCTATCTGCTCGAGGACCTTCAGGAGCGTCCCGGGCCTGTCGACCAGCGCGCAGGTGAGCCTCACCCTCTGCTTCACCCTATCACCCTCAGCGACCTGCAGGGCGATCCCCGTTCCTATAGGTGTTCCCGGCGAACGCCGCGGCCCTCAATCGGCCCGCGGGTAAGCCAGCGCCCTGTTCAGCCACTCCCTCAGCTCCGAGACGTGGACCCTCACCTGCTGAGTCGTGTCCCTGTCCCTGACCGTGACCGTGTCGTCCTTGAGGGTCTGGTAGTCGACCGTGACGCAGTAGGGGACGCCGATCTCGTCGAGCATGTGGTACCTCTTCCCGATCGCGTCCTTCGGCTCGTATACCGCGTCGAACTCGACCCTGAGGCCCTCGTAGATCTCCCATGCCCTCTCGGGGAGGCCGTCCCTCTCGACCAGAGGTAGGACCGCGACCTGGACCGGCGCGAGGAACTTGGGCACCCTCAGGACCCTCCTCTTGGGCTCCTTCGCGTACCCGAGCTCCATCAGGACGTAGACGCTCCTGTCGACGCCCATCGAGAGCTCGAAGACGTGCGGCAGGACCTTCCTGTTCCGGTTCAGGACCGTGAGGTCCTTCCCGCTCACCCTCGCGTGGCCGGAGAGGTCGTAGTCGCCCCTGTAGTTGCAAGCGACCAGCTCGATCCACCCGAGCGAGGTCAGGACCTCGAGGTCCCAGGCCTCCCTCGCGTAGAAGGCCTTCTCGTCCTCGCCGAGCCTCCTGAGCCGTATCCTCGACCTCTCGACGCCCAGGAGCTCGTAGAACCTCTGGATCAGGGCCAGGTAGTAGGCGGGGAGCCAGTGGGAGACGATCCCACCGTTCAGGGCCTCCTCGGCGGTGACCTCGGTGAAGTTCCCGCGCTCGTCCCCGAACCTCAGGACGTGGTCCTTCAGCCTCCTCCACCTCACCGGATCGACCTCGTCCTCGGGGTCGAAGAAGACCTCGACCTCGGCCTGGTAGAACTCCCTGAGCCTCAAGAGGCTCTGTCTGGGCGCGATCTCGTTCCTGAAGCTCTTCCCGAACTGGCAGAGGGGAAGCGGGAGCTTCGACCAGCCCGTCTTGTAGGCCCTGAGGAAGTCGACGAAGAGCGACTGGCAGGTCTCGGGCCTGAGGTAGGCCTCCTCGCCCTCGCCTCCGACGCTGACCCTGAACATCATGTTGAACCTCTCGACTCCCCCCAACTCGCCGCCGCACCTCTGGCACCTGATCCCGTGCTCGAGGATGAGCGCGTAGATCTCCTCGTCCCTGAGCCTCTCCGGGACTATCCTCCCGGTCGCCTCCTGGACCAGCCTGTCGGCCCTGTAAATCGCGCCGCAGGACCTGCACCTGGTGACCGGGTCCGCGAAGGAGGCCAGATGCCCCGAGGCGACGAAGACCCTCTTCGCCATGATCACCGAGCCGTCGAGCTCGACCATGCCGTCGTACCTCACGACGTACCGCCTCCAGGCCTCGACGAACCTGTTCCTCAGCCCCAGCCCTAGCGGGCCGTAGTCCCAGAAGCCAGCGGGGGCGTCGTCGTAGATCTCGCAGGAAGGGAAGAAGAAGCCCCTCCTGAGGGAGAGGTCGATCAGCTCGTCGTAGACCCTGCCGGACATCGCCGATCCCGAGCGTCAGGCCGTCATAGAAAAACCCATCAGGAGAGCTGGGTCCCGCAGTTCGGGCACCTGCCCCCTATGTCCCTCCAGGTCTCGACGCACTCCCTGTGCATCGGCTCGCCGCACCCCGGGCAGGTCCTCAGCGACGAAGGCTGCACGACGTCGCCGCACATCACGCAGACCCTCCTAGACGCCTGCTGCTGAGGAGCCGGAGACCTCGAGGGAGGGGTGAAGACCTGCTGGGCCTCCTGCTGCGCCTGCGCCCCGAAGCCGGTATAGGCCTCCTCGGGCTCGCCCCTCAGGAGCTCTTCGAAGACCTCCTCCTCGGACGGCGCGACCGGCGTCGAGGCCGCTCCGACCTCTGCGGCCTCAAACTCCACCGGGGCGTAGGGCTGGTAGGCGGAGGGCTGGCTCTCGGGACGTAGGGCCACCAGGCCGATCATCGTGGATATCGCGCCGCCCCCGGCCATCGCGACCCCAGTGAAGAGCGCCGCGATCGCCCCCACCTCGGTCCTGAACTCGACCTGGAGCGAGGGGAGGACGTAGAGGACCGAGTAGAGCGGTGAGAGGATCGCGAGGGCCGCGCCGCCGAGCGCGAAGGCCGGGACCGCGAACCTGAGGACCCTGACGTTGGTGGAGACCGAGGCCAGGACCCCGGAGGCCCCCGCGAGGGCCGCGGCCGTCATCGAGAGGAGGAAGCTCGTGGTCAGGTCGTAGCCCTGGACGCCCGTGACCATCACGTTGTCGTAGAGAAGGGAGACCCAGTCGAGGAGGAGGGTTAGGACGTGGACCGCGCCCAGGACCGCTATCAGCGAACCGACCCTTATCAGCCTGACCAGCGCGTCCCTCACGTCGGTACCGGTCACAAGCATGACGAACCGCCTGGCGGAGCTGCTCCTCGACGTTATTTAAGCGTGTTGAAAGACCGGGCGACGGGGATCCCGGAGGTCGGATCCGGACCGGCCTTCAGGGCTGCTCCTTCACCGTCTCGAAGACGAAGCAGGTCTCGGTCTTGGCAACGTTCTTCATCGGCCTGAGCCTGTCTATGACCAGCTTGCCGACGTCCTCGACCGAGGAGCCCCTCACCTTCAGGATCATGTCCCACTGGCCGCTGACGAGGTGGACCTCGAAGACCTCAGGGAACCTGGCCAGCTGGGCCGCGAGCTCCCGCTGGGAGATGTCCATCGTCGGCGCGAAGGAGACCAGGACGAACGCGGTCGTCCCGCTCCCGATCTTCGAGTAGTCCGGTATCGCGGTGAAGGACCTGATGTAGCCCTCCTCGATAAGCCGCCTGACCCTCTCCTGGACCGTCGTCCTGGGGAGGTTCAGCTCGCCGGCCAGCTCGGTGAACGTCTTCCTCGCGTCCCTCCTCAGCGCCTCGAGGATCCTGACGTCCCTCTCGTCCAGCGCCGTCACGCGGGCCCACCAATTTACCGTTATTTAGCTCGGGCAGATAATCGATTGCCTAACATCGATTTAGGCAGGTTTTTATCCCGAGCTGAGAGCTCTCTGGGGAGTTGGCCCGGATAAGGGACGTCGCGATCCTAGGCTACGGAGGTTACGTCCCGAGGCTCAGGATAAGGGCGACGGAGATCGCGAGGGTCTGGGGAAGGGAGGAGGACGCGCTCCCGGTGAGGGAGAAGTCGGTCAACGAGCTCGACGAGGACGCGATCACGATGGCGATCGAGGCCGCGAGGTACGCGATGAGGAGGGCGGGCATCGACCCGTCGGAGATAGGGGCCGTCAACGTGGGCTCCGAGTCCCACCCCTACGCGGTGAAACCCTCGGGGACCGTCGTGGCCGAGGCCCTGGGCATCCCGCCCAACCACCTCGCCGCCGACCTCGAGTTCGCCTGCAAGGCCGGGACGGAGGCCCTCCAGATGATCTCGGGCCTGGTCTCAGCGGGGATCATCAGGGCAGGCCTCGCGATCGGGGCCGACACGGCTCAGGGCAGGCCCGGCGACGCGCTGGAGTTCACCGCCGCCGCGGGCGCGGCCGCCTTCGTCGTCGGCAGGCAGGGCAACGGCGAGGTCGCGACGATAGAGCACGCCAGGAGCTACGTCACCGACACGCCCGACTTCTGGAGGAGGGCCCACGAGCGCTACCCATCCCACACCTTCAGGTTCACCGGCGAGCCGGCCTACTTCCACCACACCCTCTCCGCGGTGAAGGGGCTTCTGGAGGAGGCGGGGCTGAAGGTCTCCGACGTCGACTACTTCGTCTTCCACCAGCCTAACTACAAGTTCCCGTTCGCGGCGGCGAAGGTCCTCGGAATCCCGAAGGAGAAGGTCGAGCCCGGGGTGGTGACGCACCTGATAGGGAACACCTACGCCGCGAGCTCCATGATGGGGCTGGTGAAGGTCCTCGACGCGGCCAGGCCGGGCCAGCGGATCGTCCTCACGTCCTTCGGTTCCGGAGCGGGCAGCGACTCCTTCCTCATCGAGACCAAGGACGGCCTGCTCGAGAGGAGGCCGAGGGCTCCGCTGCTCGAGACTCTGATCAACAGGGCGAAATACGTCGACTACGCGACATATCTCCGGCACAGGGACAAGATACGCGGTGCCTGAAGGGATGAGGAGCGTCCAGGTCGTCGGCGTCGGTTACACGAAGGTGGGCGAGCACTGGGACAGGTCGCTGACGGACCTGATGGCGGAGGCCTCTCTAGCTGCGATCGAGGACGCGGGGGTCGAGAGGGTAGACGGCGTCTACGTCGCGTGCTCCTTCTGCGAGGTGACCTCCAACCAGGCCGGGATCTCGGCCCTAGTCGCAGAGGCGCTCGGGCTCAGGAGCGTCTACGGCGTCAGGGTCGAGGGAGGGGAGGCCTCGGGGCTGATGGCGCTGGCGGAGGCCTACGCGGCCGTCGCCTCGGGCCTCTCGGACTTCGCGCTGGTGGTCGGCGGCGAGAAGCTCTCCGACATGCTCCCCGACGAGTTCAACTCCGTCCACTCTATGACGCTGCCCTACGAGACGATGGGGTACGCGGGAGTCACGCCGGCACCGGTCGCGGCCTTGCTCTACAGGACCTACCTCGAGAGGTACGAGATGCCGCAGGAGTTCGTCGCCCAGTTCCCGGTCCTGATGCACAGCAACGCTGAGGGAGTCGGGCACGCGCAGTTCCCGTTCAAGGTGAGGCTAGAGGACGTCCTCGGGTCGCCGGAGGTCGCGCCGCCGCTGAGGAGGCTCGAGTGCTTCGCGCCCGGAGACGGCGCGGCCGCGGTGGTCCTCGCGTCGGGGGACTCGGAGAGGAAGCGGGCTTCCGGCGAAGCGGTCAGGATAGGCGGGATAAGCCTCAGGACCGACTACGTCTCGCCCTTCGACAGGGAGGACCCCCTCTTCATGACCTCGGTCGCGCTCTCGGTCGACGAGGCCCTCCTCCGGAGCGGGATCTCGAGGGGGGACTTGGACGTCCTTGAGCTCCACGACTCCTTCTCGATAATGGCGCCCCTGATACTCGAGAGCGGGGGGTTCTCCAAGAGGTCGGAGAGCGGCCAGGACCTGAAGTCGGGGAAGTACGCGATGGGCGGGGAGCTCCCGATCAACGCCTTCGGGGGCCTCAAGGCGAGGGGACACCCGATAGGCGCCACCGCGCTCTACCAGGTCGCGGAGGTCTACCTGCAGCTGACGGGGAGGGCTGGGAAGAGGCAGGTGGACGGCGCGAGGGCCGGCGCCGCGATCTCGGTCTCGGGGTTCGGCGCGATCGCCGGGACCGCGGTCCTGCTCGCGGGTGATCGGGAATGAGGTTCAACTTCAGGCCCCAGAACCACTGGAGGCACAGGAGGTTCAGGTACAGGGCGGAGGTCCTGAGGTGCGCGAGCTGCGGGACCGTCAACACGACCTCGAGGGTCGTCTGCAGGAGGTGCAGGTCGAGGAACCTCGTGAGGGAGGAGCTCCCGGAGAGGGGGAGGCTCGTCGCGTTCACGGTGGTCAAGTCGCCGACCGAGGAGCACAAGGAGCTGGCGCCCTACGTGGTCGGGCTAGTCGAGTTCGAGGACGGGACGAAGGTCTTGGCCCCGATAACCGACGCGGATCCGGAGGAGCTCAGGCCCGGGATGCTCGTGGAGAGGGTGGTGAGGAAGATCGCCCACGACGGTGACGCCGGGATCATCGTCTACGGCTTCAAGTACAGGCCGGCCATCGCCTAGCGCTTCGGACGCGACGCGGGTCTCGCAGGCCCTCGGCCGCGAGTAGCCGAGTTCGGGTAATCTCTGACCTCCGGCAGCGAAAGTCGGATGGCACGTCTCGTCGGCCTCTCGAAGTGGGCGGAGGAGGCGGTCCTCGAGAACCCGCTGAGGAGGGCCCTCCAAGACCCGGCGAGGCTCCTCGAGGAGATGGGCGCGACGCGGGGGACCGTGCTCATGGACATCGGGTGCGGTTACGGATTCCTCTCGATCCCCGCGGCGAAGCTGGTCGGCCCTAAGGGACTTGTCTACGCGGTCGACAACGACGACCACAAGGTCACGAGGCTCGCGAGGAAGGCGGAGGCGATGGGGCTCGTCAACCTGAGGCCGATCAGGTCGGAGGCCTGGAGGCTCGACGGGGTCCCGCAGGAGAGCGTCGACGTGGCGGTGATGCTCTACAGCCTGCACCACTTCGAGAGGGTCCGCGACTCGCTGGAGGAGGTCATGAGGAGGCTGAGGAGGGGAGGGAAGCTCTTCGTCTACGAACCGATCAGGAGCAGGTTCGCGGGGCACGGGACCGTCGCCGACGAAGTGATCGAGGAGGGACTGAGGTCGGGCTACAGGCTCGGCTCCCTGAGGAAGGGCATCCTGACGTACCGGCTCGAGCTGGTGAGGCCCTGAGGAGGAGACCGCGGCCCTTCGCGCGGTCCCGTCAGAGAAAGTTCAAGAGATCCGCGGGGCTTGTGGAGAAGGGCCCGTGGCCTAGCTTGGATAGGGCGCCGGCCTCCGGAGCCGGAGGTCCCGGGTTCGAGTCCCGGCGGGCCCGTTTATCTCACCGAGTGCATTCAAGGGCTAAGTAGGCAAGAACTGCTCATTCGCCGGCTTCAGGACCGTTGTCAAACGGGCGGGGAGGTCGTTTGCCTTCGCACGCTGCAGCGAAGACCGACGCCCGAACGGATCGGCGCGACAACGACGAAAGTTGATCGGACTACACTCGGGTCCTGACTCTCTCACCTTCGCAACCTTACTCCGGACGGTCTGACGACCTTGACGTACCGCTTCAACTTGCTCATCTCGTCGTCGTAGGTCACTATTGCGTTTACTTTAGTCGTCAGGGCCGTGGCGACCACTATCGCGTCGGGCAGCTTGAGGCCGAGCTCAGCTCTCAGCCTCCCGGCTTCGCAGGCGGTTTCATAGTCGAGGGGCACTATCTCGTAGCTGGGCGACGAGACGAACCCCGCGAGCAGTTCGTGGGCACCTTCAGGGTCGCCCGTTTGATAGTAGCCTACGCAGAGCTCGGCTATGACTAACGTGGGAACGACGCATCGGAGCCTTCCCTCGTCTATGTCTTCGATCAGCGCCATGGCCTCTGAATAACGATTGCCTTCTCTGTTCTTGGCTGCGACATACACGTTGGTGTCGAGCAGTATTTTCATGGCCATTCACTGCGCAGCTTTCGCTGAAACTCCAGAGGGTCAACGGTCCATGGTCGCTGTCGCCGCAGCACCTTCGACACCTTAACGGCACCTCCCTTTACCATGAACACTCTGTCCCCCTCAATCACGAACAGCACCCGGACTCCCGGTCTGAGGCCCAGAAGCTCCCTTACCTCTTTGGGAATCGTAACCTGCCCCTTCTCGCTGACGGTAGACGCGCCGGCGACCATTCCAACCAAAGGTAAAGAATTCTTTGCTATGAGCTTTACTTCATCAACCGGTGTTCTGGAGTTCAGCTGGTCGTCGAATCGCAACGAAATCGACGCAACGGCGAGGTTAATCACGCGAACCTCTTAGGAGCAGGTCTTCAACCATCGACTCCAAGCCTGCAACTTCCATCGCCCGACGCGTCGATCCGCCTGTGTCAGGTCCGCGGTCGAGGGATGTCCGCCAGCTCGCAGACCACGTCCTCCACCAGCATCCTCGCGGTCCCGATGAGGTCCTCGGGCCTCGTCAGCGGGGCGAGTACGAGATATCGGGCTCCCGCCTCGATGTACTCATGGAGGAGCGAGACGCACTCGCCGGGCGTGCCGATGACGGCGACCCTCCTCTCGACCAGCTCGTCGAGCTTCATGTCCAGCTTCAGGGACTCCTGCAGCACCCTCTCGGCCAGCTCCCGGGTCAGAGGGACGTTCTTCCAGACGTTGAACTCCGGGACCGCGTAGGTGAGGTAGAGGAACCTCGCGGGGATCAGATACCTCCGCTCCAGAGTCTCCCTGTCCCTCGCGACCCCGACGTAGACGAAGAGCGCGGGCACTATCCTGTCCGGGTCCCTCCCTGAGGCGGACGCGGTCTCCCTGATCACCCGCAGGTTCTTGGCGTAGTCCTCGGGCGACCCCGCCACCGGGAGCCATCCGTCCCCGAGCTCCCCGACCAGCTTCAGGGACTTCGGCGAGTTGGCACCGATCCAGATCGGCGGGTGTGGCTTCTGGACCGGCTTCAGGTCGAGGACGGCGCCCTTGAACTTCACGAACTTCCCCTCGTAGTCGACCGCGTCCTTGGTCCAGAGGAGCTTGATCGCCTCGACGGCCTCCCTCAGCCTCGAGACGGGCCGGTCCCACTCGACCCCGAACGGCGTCAGGTTCATCGGCTCGCCGGCGCCCATTCCCAGGGCGACCCTCCCGTTGGAGAGGACATCGACGGTAGCGACGATCTGCGCCATCGTCTCGGGGTGCCTCCTGTGGGGGTCCGAGACGGACGTTCCGAGGACTACCCTGCTTGTCTTGACCGCGAGCGCCCCGAGCGTCGTCCACGCGTCCACGGCCGCGAACCTCCTCACCCCGAACGCGACCACGTGGTCCGCCAGCCAGACCCCGTCGATCCCCGACTCCTCGCAGAGCTCCGCAGCCCTGAATATCACCTCAGGAGGGTAGATGTTGGGCGCGAGTCCGAACTTCACCGGGCCCGAAGCCATCCGGTCGGCCCGCTGCGTGAAGGGACTTAAGAGTTTGGGCAGAGGGCGCGCTACAAGGTCTCCTCGGCGCGGAGCAGGGCCCGCGCGTCCAGCTGCCGGACCCGCCGGTCAGATCACCTCGATCCTGTCGGAGGGTATGCCGTAGACCTCGGTGAGGATCCTCGGGACCTTCTCCCTCTGGTCGCCCTGGAGGATGATGACGCCGTTCTTGACCGCGCCCCCGCAGGCGCACCTCGTCTTCAGCTCCGAGACGACCTCGTCGAGGTCGACGTCCGACCCCTCGAACCCCTCGATCAGGGTCACCAGCTTGTTCCACTTCTTCGTCTCGAGCCTCACCTTGATCTTCTGCATCTCATACGTGATCGTTTGGCAGACGCAGAGGCTCTTGGGAAGCCCGCAGGTTGGGCACGAATCCACCATTACTTCGCACACCTTACCCTCCGCCGACTTAAAAGCCTTTACCGGCCGACGGATCCTACTTCCGGGATCGGCGATGGGCTCAGGGGGCTCGAGGAGGGCAGAGGTCGCGGTCGTGATCCCGACGTACAACGAGGCCGGGACCGTGGGGAGCGCGGTGAGGGGCGTCGTCGAGGCGGCGAGCAGGAAGGGCCTCGACTTCGTGGTGCTGGTGGTCGACGACAGCAGTCCCGACGGGACCGCGGACGTGGTGAGGAGGCTGGCGGAGGAGCTGGGCAGGGTTGAGCTCCTCGTGAGGCCCGGGAGGATGGGGATAGGCAGCGCGTACGTCGACGGCTTCAGGCACGCGATCGAGAGGTTCGAGGGGCTGAGGGCGGTCGTCGAGATGGACGCGGACGGGAGCCACGACCCTTCCCGACTGCCGGAGCTGGTGGGGCCGGTGCTCTCGGGGGCCGCGGACGTCGCGATCGGGTCCCGGTACGTCCCCGGAGGCTCTTGGGAGGAGGGCCAGGCCTTCAGGGAGCTGGTGAGCAGGGGCGCGAACCTCCTCGCGAGGCTCTGCACGGGGCTGAAGGTGAGGGACGCGACCAGCGGCTACAGGGCGATCTCCGCGGACCTGCTCCGGAGGTGCGCCGCCTACCTCGGGGCCTCGAGCAGGGGCTACGTCTTCCAGGTCGAGAGCTTGGCGACGTACGTGGCCTTCGGCGCTAGGGTCGTCGAGGTCCCGATCGCGTTCAGGCCGAGGGCCGCGGGGAAGAGCAAGCTGAGGTTCAGGGACGTGGCGACCTTCGCGGCCTGGAACGTCCGCTTCCTCGCGAGGAGGGTGCTGAGGCGGACCGTTCGGCCCGTCACATGACGCCCGGAGGCCCTCCCCTCCAGACGCCCCTCCTCAGGGCGCGCTCGGCCTTCATCCTCGCTACCTCTTCGTCCAGCTCCCGGAGGTCCAGCTCGACACCGATCACCCTCGAGAGGACCCTGAGGACCGCCCTCGCGGCGCCGGGCTGCCTGACCCTCGGGCTGTCGATCTCGCCGAGGAGGCAGAGTCCCTCCATCTGCCGCTCCATCGCGAGGCCGTGGATGAGCCCGTTGAACCCGGTGATGTAACCCTCGTCCGCGAGGGGAACCGAACCGGCCCGCTCGGCGACCTCGCAGAGCCTCTCGGAGGTCGCGGCGTAGAAGACCCTCGGGTTCTCGAGCCTCGACTCGCCGGTGTGCGCTGCGCCCAGCGAGATCACCGTGTCGACGCCGACCGACTGAGCTAGGTCCAGGACCCTCTCGCAGAGCTCGAACAGCGCGACGCTCTCCGGAGGCTGGTAGTTCCCGGTGAACGCGATGAAGTCGTACCCGTCCCTGCCTAGGAGCTTGTACCACCCCCTCTCGAAAGCGATCGTCCTTCCCCTGTGGACGACGAAGGGAGGCCACTCGCCCGTCGCCGATGCGAGCTCCTCGAGGCCGCAGGACCTGACCAAGTGCTCCATCGCGATCCCCGCGACGTTACCCATGTCGGGGAGGGCCGCGACCAGCACCCCAGTCCTCGGGATGATCCCCCTGACCTTGAACTCCATCCTGAACGGTGAAGGCGCCGGACCGCTATAATTCTGATGCCTGCATCCGGCTCCGTTCGTGTCCGGTGAGGCCGGGAACGTTTTAGACCGCGGCGAGGCGACTTCCAGCGATGGCGGTCAGGTTCAGCAGGTCCGAGCTCGGCTTCCTCGAGAGGATGGAGCTCTGCAGGCTCGCGACCGTCGACGAGCTCGGGAGGCCGCACGTCGTACCGATCTGCTACGTCTTCGCCGACGGCGCGTTCTACATGGTCACGGACCCTGGGACGAAGAAGCACAGGAACCTGGAGAGGAACCCGCACGCGGCGCTCGTCGTCGACGTCTACAAGCCGAACAGGGCTGTGATGGTGACCGGGAGGGCCGAGCTCCTTACGGCCGGGGAGGAGTTCAGGAAGGTGTCCAAGGCGTTCTACGAGAGGTTCGAGTGGGCGAGGCGCGACTTCTGGGACGAGGGCGAGGTCGTGGTGATCAAGCTGGTCCCGGAGAGGAAGGTCAGCTGGGGTCTCAGGCGAAGCTCGGCGGCGCGAAACGTAGATTAGAAGTCCGGGCACCATAGGCCGCGAGGGGAGCCCCGGTAGCTCAGCGGCAGAGCGCCGGCCTTGTAAGCCGCACGGCGCGCGGGAGGTGGCCGGTGGTCGCGGGTTCGAATCCCGCCCGGGGCTTACGACGCGTGCCTAAAGACCTCGATTAAGGAAGACCCATCGATCCCTCGCAGGCATCGCTTGGACGGTTCTCGCGTAACGGTCAGCGCCGCAAGTCGAGGTCCCCGTCGTCCCCGGAGACCAGCTCGCCGGAGGGAGAGCGGAGAGGATGAGACTTCGCAGCGTCTTCACCGAAGCCGGCTTCGGGTGGTGGAACAGCGGACGCAGCACGTGAACCGTCGTGAACGAAGACAGGCTGAGGCCCGGTGAGAGGCGCCTATCGACCGGTGACTGCGCCTTCGGAAACCGCTTGGGCCAGGGAGGAAGAACGCGTCTCTCCGGCCTGTCGGGGCAGCCGACACCGAGCTAACCGGAAAGATCGCGAACCCGAGACGGCACGAACTAAGTGACCTAGCGTAGCAACCTTAAGTAAACTCTTCATCGCGGGACGCACGTGAGAAGGACCGCCGACTGGATGAGGCAGGCGAGGACAGACCTCAAGGCAGCGAAGGACCTACTCGATACGGGCAACCACGCGTGAAGCTGTTTCGCGAGCCATCAGGCCGCTGAAAAGGCTTTGAAGGCGGTCCTCGAACACCTCGGCCGTCCGAGGATCGGCCACGACCTCGTCGAGCTCGTAAACGAAGTAGATAAACTGACTCCGGTCTCGCAGGAGGTGAAGGACGATTCCCGCGTTCTAAACAGATACTACATCGCACCCCGCTGTCCCAACGCTTTTCCCGGCGGGGCCCCATCCGATATGTTCGACAGTACCGATGCAGAAGACGCCTTGCGGAGGGCGGAGAGAATCGTTGCTTTTGCCGGAGAAGTTACGAAGCTTGCCCATGGCTGATAACTGGAGAACACTGTACGCAACATTCTGCGTGAAAAGCTTAGAAGGTAGTTTCGCTCATTTTGTTCGGCTAAATGGTGAAGGACGACTGGACTACTTACAGCGACTTCGACCCTTTTGATCGTCGTTTCACGGAACGGGCGAAGGATCATCGACCGCATTCTGGAATACAGCGTCTATGCTGAGGGCCCCGTCGACCTTTTCGTCTACTCGGTCGACGAAACGTTGAAGACGTTCGAGGACTTCAACGTTCTGGTTCTAGACGCCTTGAAGGACGGCGTGGTCCTGTACGATAACGGATTCTGGGAAGACCTTCGGAGACGACTGAGCGATCTCATGGAGGAGGGAGTCCTGACGGCGGAGCGAGGGGGGTGGTCAATAAACTTGAGACGCAGCGACCGAGCATCCCGACGGTGACCGTCGCCCCCTCGAGCTTCGCGGGCGCCTTAGTCCTTCGGAGCCCGGTAGCCCTTTTTACCGCCGGTCGAGGCGAAGGTGGGGTTGAGCGCCGGGAGGTGCGCGTCCTGCGGCGAGAACCCGGTGGCGGTGGTCAGGCCGTACTCGGGGGAGAGGCTCTGCAGGGCCTGCTTCGTCAGGAGCTTCGAGAGGAGGGTCCAGAGGACGATCGCGAGGTACGGCATGCTGAGGGAGGACGACAGGATCGCGGTCGCGCTCTCGGGAGGGAAGGACAGCCTGACGCTCCTGAGGGTCCTCGCGAGGATCGAGAGGAGGTTCCCGAGGGCGAGCCTGGTCGCGGTCACGGTCGACGAGGGGATACCGGGTTACAGGGAGGAGGCGCTCGGGAACGCGAGGAGGGCCTGCGAGGAGCTGGGGGTGGAGCAGGTGGTGGTGAGCTTCAGGGAGGCCTTCGGGTTCACCGTCTCCGAGGCGGTCGAGGAGGGCTACGCGGACGAACTCGGGCTCGGGGCATGCACGGTCTGCGGCGTGCTGAGGAGGAAGGCGATAGAGCTGGGCGCGACGAGGGCCGGCGCGACGGTGATAGCGACGGCCCACACGCTCGACGACATCGTCCAGACGTACCTGATGAACGCGCTGAGGGGTGACCTCAACCACCCGCCGATAGGGCTGAGGAGGGAAGGGTCCGGAGCCATCCCGAGGGTCGCGCCGCTGAGGCTCACGCCGGAGAGGGAGGTCATCCTCTATGCATACTACACCGGGATACCTATGCAGGAGGTCGAGTGCCCCTACTCCTCCGGTTCCCAGCGGTCGATGATCAGGTCATTCCTCACCGAGTTCGAGGATCGGTACCCGGGCTCCCTCTACGCGGCCCTCTCTTGCCTCGAGAACCTCCTCGCTAGGTCCCAGTCGCCCGACGCCCCGAAGCGGAGGTGCAGGCTCTGCTGCTTCCCCAGCGGCCAGGACCTCTGCAGGAGCTGCGAGATCGTCGCCTCGATAGTCGACCTCAGAACTGAGCGGGTCAGGATGATCCCCCTCATCCCTCAGCAGGTCAAGGCGTGAGTCCCATGATCGCGGAGCCCGAGGACATCGATGACCTCATCGAAAGCGTCTCGAAGACCTGCAGCTGCTCGAGGTCCCACGGGGTCGGGCTGAGGAGCCTCGAGGTCGTCAACGGCCACGCGGGGGAGGCGGTCGCGAGGGCCCTCGAGCGGATCGGCGGGGCGGAGAGGGTCGCGGTCGTCGTGGACCGGGTCACGCTGGACGTGCTCGGCAGGGAGGTGGCAGGGGCCCTGTCCTCCTCCGGGATCGGTGTGAAGGTGCTCGAGGTCTCGAGGGCCGACGAGGCCAACGTCGCTCTGGTCGAGCGGACCCTCGCGGATTCAGAGGCGTCCGTCGCGGTCGGCGGCGGTACGGTGATTGACGTCTGCAAGCTCGCGAGCTTCAGGTCCGGCAGGCCCTTCGTCTCGGTCCCCACGGCACTCTCCCACGACGGCATCGCATCCCCGGTCGCATCGATCTGGCTCGGAGGGAAGGCCCACAGGACCAGCGTCCTCGCGAGGGAACCGGTCGCGGTGGTGGCGGACGTTGCGGTCCTGAGATCGTCGCCGAGGAGGCTGACCGCCGCGGGCGTGGGGGACCTGCTCTCGAAGGTCACCGCGCTGAAGGACTGGGAGCTGGGGAGGGACCACGCCGGCGAGGAGGTCTGCGAGGCCGCGTACAGGCTCGAGGAGATGGCCGTCGAGAGGGCGATGGCGTTCGTGGCAGGAGGGATGGGGGACCACGAGGGCCTACTGGAGGGTCTGGTGTTATCTGGGTTGGCGATGTCGCTCGTCGGGTCCTCGAGGCCCGCGTCAGGCTCCGAGCACCTGATCTCCCACTACATCGACGGAATGGGCAGGTCCAGGGGGCTTCACGGCGAGCAGGTGGCCCTCGGGACCGTCGCGATGGCGCTCTACCACTCCGAGGTCAACAGCGAGAACTGGTGGAGGGACGAGAGGATGAGCTGGCGGGGAATCAGGAGGGCGATGGAGGCCGCGGGTCTCCCCCTGACGCTCGCGGAGATAGGCGTCGGCGAGGCTGAGGGAGTCGAGGCGGTGGTCAACGCGGCGGACCTGAGGCCCGAGAGGTTCACGGTGCTCCACGTGAGGAGGCCGAGCGGTCCCGAGGCCCTCAGCCTCCTGAGGAGGTCAGGGCTCTGCTGAGCTTCAGGCCACCCGGACCACTCCCTCCTTCGCGAGCCTCTCGACCTCGGAGCCCGAGTATCCCAGGGACTTCAGGACCTCCGCGGTGTGTTCCCCGAGCTCCGGAGCCCTCCTCAGCCGCCCGATCGGGCCCACGGGTGTGACCGGGAGCGGCGGACCCTCGCCGGAGGCCTCGAGGAGCTTGGAGGCCTCGCCGGACCTCATCGCCTCGACGATGTCCAGCACCGGCGTGACGCACCTCACGCCCCTGAGCGCCTCTGCCCACTCGTCCCTGCTCTTGGACCTGAAGACCTCCGCGAGCTCCTCGACTGCGGCGCGGTCGAACTGCCTGTCGATCAGGTCGGGCCTCGAGATCCTCTCGCAGAGCTCCCTCCACAGGTGGGGCTCGGCGGGCATGCCCACCGCCACGAACTTCCCGTCGGAGGTCCCATAGAGGTTGTAGCAGGGGAAGGCTCCCCGGAGCGGGTCCTCTCCGTAGCCCAACTGCCTCCCGAGGGCGACCGCGGCCGCGACCTGGTGGTAGAGGAAGGGAAGGACCGCGGATGACATCGTCACGACCGCGTGGGACCCCCTTCCGGTCACATGGCGCTCGAGGAGGGCGGCGAGCACCTTCACGACCACGGAGTAGGAGGCCGCGAAGTCCGCGACCAGCAGCCCGGGGATCAGGGGCCTGCCGCTCGGGTCCGAGATCAGGCTCAGAGCGCCGGTCAGCGAGAGGACGTTGACGTCGTGCCCCGCGTCCGGCTCGTCGCCCTCGAAGGCCCTCACCGAGCAGAGGACGAGCCTCGGGTTCATCGCCGAGAGGCTCCGGTAGTCGAGGCCCAGCTTCGCGGCCGTCGCGGCGGTGAAGGCCTCTACCAGCACGTCGGCGCGCTCGACCATCCTCATCAGCACCTCCCTTCCCTCCGGCCTCCGCAGGTCCAGCCCGACGCTCCTCTTGCCCCTGTTGAGCCACTCGAAGAGGAGGGGCCTGCCGTTCGCGGCCGGGGAGAGCCTCCTGCTCGCGGCTCCTGTCAGAGGCTCGACCTTGATCACCTCGGCGCCCATCGCAGCCAGCATCAGGGTCGAGAACTCCCATGGCGGGAACTGCGTCAGATCCAGCACCTTCAACCCCTTCAGCGGTTCCACGCGCCGTCACCTGCGACCCGGGTTAAAGCCTGGCCGGTCGGAGGGCGAAAAAGGCGTATGTCCCGGACTGGGGGAATAGGGGTGGAATGGCTAGGTGCGCGACCTGCGGCGCGGCGTCGCCGCTGACCTCGAGGGCGATCGGCGTCTGCAGGGAGTGTTTGGTCGAGAGGCCCGAGGCGGCCCTGAAGGTGGCGATGGAGGGCCACAGGGCTTCGAGGGCCGAGTTCGGACTGCCCCCCGAGCCTCCGAGGTCTCCGGGAGGGAAGCCCTGCAACCTCTGCGCGGCCAGGTGCGTCATGGCCGACGGAGAGGTCGGGTATTGCGGGATAAGGGGCGTCAGGGGCGGGAGGATGTGGAGCCTCTCGGGGACGGACTTCGGCCTGCTGGACTACTACCTCGACCCCCACGTCACCAACTGCTGCAACGCGTGGTTCTGCCCCGCGGGGACAGGGTGCGGGTATCCGAAGTTCGCGGTGAGGGAGGGGCCCGAGGTCGGTTACTACATCCTCGCGCTCTTCTTCTACGGGTGCTCGCTGAACTGCCAGTTCTGTCTGCCGCCCGACGTCCTCGTGCTCACCGACGAGGGGATGAAGACCATCTCTCAACTCTTTCGCAAAGCCCCGCTCAAGCTCTCGTTCCTCGACCACGAAGAGGCGTATCCCGCTTCAGTCTACACGATAACGCACACGGGCAGAAGGGCGAGGGTCCTGCGGGTATTCAGACACTGGTACGAGGGGGAGCTGATCGCGTTGAAACCGGCCCTCGGTCCGCCTCTCGAGTGCACGCCGTCTCACCGCCTGTTCGTGTCGGACGGCCCCGACGCTCAAACCGTCAAGACCGTCAGGGCCGATGAGGTCAGAAGCGGATCATACCTAGTAACGCCGCGCCCGCGAGGCGAATCCGCCGATGCAATCGACGTCGAAGAGCTGCTCGCTCGCCACTCCGCGAAGCTCAGGGAGCCTGTCAGGGTGACCGAGGAGCTGGCCGCTGAGATAGCCGTGACTGCAGGAAACGGGCTCTCCGGGGGCACGACTGTAGAGGAAGACGGAACGGTGAGGTCCAAGGGGGAGGAAAGGAGCTGCATTCCGCGCTTCATCACCTTAAACGAGGAACTTGCAGAGATCTTAGGCCTTTACTGCGCAAGGGGACGTGTGACGAGGGGCGGTAACGGACCGCATGCCCACAGGCTTGTCATTTCGTTCGGACATCGCGAGAGGGGTTTAGTCAGAAGGGCTGTCGACGTTCTGGAGAGCATCTTCGGCGTGAAGTGCACCGTGGTGGAGAGGGCGACCAGCATAACGGTGGAGATCGACGAACCCACGCTCGCTTCACTGTTCGGCGAACTCTGTGGACAGGGTCCACGTGAAAAGCACGTCCCGCCACGGATTCTACTAGCACCAGCAAACGTAGTCAAATCTTTCTTGAGGGCTTACTTGAAAGGGGACGATCGCACCACTCGAGGATACGTCGTCGCATCAACGTCCTCGAAGCGCTTGGCCTTTGAGATTCTCTGGTTGATGATCGGATTGGGAATGAAACCAGCTCTATACACGTCTGTACCGCCCCGCATCGAGAGAACTGGAACGGGGAGGGTCGGCCGATCGAGATTATACGTCATCAAGGTCGAGGAGAGATCGTTCGACTCGCGCATGAGCAGTGGTGCGGGCTCAGGAATCGGTGCCGCCAATTACATCTCTTGGCGAATTGAGAGCGTTGAGAGACGGCCTTATTCAGGATACGTCTACAACATAGAGGTTGATTGCGAAGACCATTCCTACATCGCCAACTGCATTGCAGTGAAGAATTGCCAGAACTGGACCCACAAGGCCCTCTCGAGGGGGAAGAGGATCACGACCAGGGAGCTGGTGGAGGTCACGCTCAGGAACGAGAGGATCACGTGCTGGTGCTGGTTCGGCGGATCGGCCGAGCCCCAGCTCCCCTTCGCGGTCAACGCCTCTAGGACGGTCCTTGAGGAGAAGGGCGAGGGAAGGATCGTGAGGATCTGCTGGGAGTGGAACGGCGACGGGAACCCTGCGCTGGTGAGGAGGGCCGCGGAGCTCTCGCTGACCTCGGGAGGGAACGTGAAGTTCGACCTGAAGGCCTTCACAAAGTCCGTCCACGTAGCGCTGACCGGGATGGACAACGAGGAGATCCTGAGGAACTTCGAGCTCGTCTACGACGAGTTCTACGAGAGGAGGAGGGACGTGCCCGTGCTGGGAGCCACGACGCTCCTCGTCCCCCAGTACGTCAACGAGCGCGAGGTCGACCAGATCGCGAGGTTCATCGCCTCCTTGGACCCGGAGATACCGTACAGCCTCTTGG
The DNA here is from genome assembly GCA_039630085.1 of Candidatus Caldarchaeales archaeon. Classification (GTDB taxonomy): domain Archaea; phylum Thermoproteota; class Nitrososphaeria_A; order Caldarchaeales; family Calditenuaceae; genus Calditenuis. The sequence goes on along the minus strand of JBCNVM010000001.1, from coordinate 232,820 downwards.
TCTTCCACCCGGACTTCAAAATGAACGACGTCCCCGTCACGCCGGAGAGGCAGGTCTGGGAGTGCTACAGGGCTGCGAAGAGGCACCTCAGGAACGTCAACGTCGGGAACCTCCACCTCCTCGCGCTCTGGAGGAGCGGGTTCTCCGCGAAACTCCTCTGAGGTGCTCATCCCCGGTATTACGTCGGTCTTCGCGAGCCTTCGGGTGGCGCGAAGGCGCTGACGGGCCTCGAGATAGAGCTCAACTGGTCATCGAGGAGGTGGAGTCCGGGTGGACCGACGCGGCGCTCGCGGAGGAGGGAGGCGGACGAATTCATCGTCGAGCGCTCGAAAGTGTGAGGCTGCGAGAAACGGCCGATGACCTGCTGCGGGTGTGCATCAGGGGCATCTCCATCAAGTCCAAGCGCGTGACCTTCACGATCGAGGACGACGCGGTCGTCCCTCCCCCGACCCGGCAGAGGCCGACGAGTCCGGGACGACGCAGGGCACATGTCGAACCCAGCGCTCTGATCGGACCTAGAGGCAACGGACTGGACGATTCGCGCATTATGCTTATATATCACGATATTTCGCGGTATATCGAGAAATGTCGAGATGGCTCTCGAGTCCGGTCAAGGGCCTCAGGTGGCTCGCGAGGGGCGACATGCGGCTGCTGGTGCTCGAGGCGCTGAGGGACGGGCCGAAGCGGGGGTACGAGGTGATGAGCGCGATCAGGGAGATGTTCCTCGGAATTTACTCGCCGAGCCCGGGCGCGGTCTACCCGACGCTCCAGATGCTCGAGGACGAAGGCCTGGTCGCGTCTGAGGAGGTCGAGGGGAAGAGGGTCTACAGGATCACCGAGAGGGGCCTGGCGTTCCTCGAGGAGAGGCGCGACCTGCTCGACGAGCTCCTCGAGAGGGGGAGGAGATACACCTCGGCCGAGGGGATGGAGCTGTTGGACGCGGCGAGGGAGCTCGCGGCCGCAGTCCTCAGGGCCTACGCCGCCCTTCCCCCGGAAGGACTGAGGGAAGTCGCGCAGGTCTTAAGAGACGCGAGGGTCCGGGTTCTCTCGATACTGGGGAGAAGGGGCCTTGAGGGCCGTTGAGTGCGAGTCGCTGAGGAAGGTCTTCGGGACCGTCGTGGCCGTCGACGGCGTCTCGTTCGAGGTCGAGGGAGGAGAGGTCTTCGGGCTTCTGGGCCCCAACGGAGCGGGGAAGACGACGACCATCAACGTCCTCACGACCCTAATCAGGCCCACCTCGGGGACCGCGAGGGTCATGGGCCACGACGTCCTCACGCAGCAGAGGAAGGTGAGGGAGTCGATCGGGCTGGTGCCGCAGGAGCTGACCGTCGACGACGAGCTGACGGGGATGGAGAACCTCCGACTCCAGGCCGCGCTCTACCACGTTCCCAAGGACCTCGCGAAGAGGAGGATCGAGGAGGTCGTCGAGCTGGTGGACCTGAGGGAGGCGATCGACAGGAGGGTCAGCACCTACTCCGGCGGGATGAGGAAGAGGCTCGAGCTGGCCGGCGCGCTGATCCACAGACCCAAGGTATTGTTCCTGGACGAGCCGACCTTAGGCCTGGATGTCCAGACCAGGGCCTCGATCTGGGAATACGTCAGGAGGCTCGTGAGGGAGGAGGGCCTGACGGTCTTCATGACGACCCACTACATGGAGGAGGCCGACGCGAACTGCGACCGGGTCGCGGTCATCGACAGGGGCCGGATCATGGCGATCGACTCGCCCAAGAACTTGAAGGCCAGGTTCGGGTACGACGCGATAGAGCTGGAGGCCGTTCAGAACAGCGTCGACATGAAGGGGCTGCTGTCCGGGGTCCGCGGGGTGAAGCGGGTCGAGGAGGACGGCTCGAGGGTCCTGATCAGGGCCGAGGGCGGCGAGGAGGTGCTGCCGGAGGTCCTGAGGAGGCTGATCTCCTCGGGCGTAACGGTCAACAGGGTCGAGATGCGCAAGCCGACGCTCGACGAGGTCTTCATGAGCCTCACCGGCAGGAGGATCAGGGACGAGCGGTCCTCGAAGGAGGAGGTCCTCCGACAGCGGTTCGCGATCAGGAGGCTGAGGGCGTGATGGGAGAGCTCTCCGCGCTGGTCGGGAGGGAGCTGAGGAAGCTGATGAGGTCTCCGGCGCTCCTCGCGATGACGATGATCCAGCCGGTCCTCTGGATGGGTCTGTACGGCAAGGCCTTCAACCTCACGGGGATGTTCTCGGTCCCCGAGGACCTCGTCTCCAGCCTCCCACCTGAGTCCCTGAAGGTCGTCAGCAGCGCCTTCAACGCGGCCTTCGCTAGGTTCTTCGGCTCGCCCGAGGTCGACTACTTCTCCTATGTCGCTACGGGGATGGCCGGCGTGATAGTCCTCTTCGTCTCCGTCTTCAGCGGGCTCAGCGTTGCGTGGGACAGGAGGCTTGGTTTCATCTACAAGCTGCTCGCCGCGCCGATCAACAGGTTCACGATAGTCCTCAGCAAGGTCATCGCGTCCGCTGTCAGGGCGGTCCTCCAGTCCGGCCTCGTCGTGCTCACGGCGGTAGCTCTGGGACTGAAGGTTAACTCCGCCGGCCCCCTCGCGGTGCTGCTGGGCTTCGCGGCCCTCGCCCTCCTCTCGGTCGCGCTCTCCTCCCTCGTGATCGCGGTCACGCTGAGGCTGAAGAGCTGGGAGTACCACGTGGCCCTCGCGAACCTGATCAACCTCCCCCTGATGTTCACGAGCTCCGCGCTATACCCGAGGACCGTCGTCCCCGATTGGATGAAACCCGTCACCGACGTGAACCCCCTGACTCACGCGATAGAGGTGCTGAGGACCTCCCTGATCTACGGGCAGAGCTTCGACCTCCTCGCCTCGCTGGGGCACCTGGCTTACCTCGCGGCCTTCGCGGCCCTCTGCCTCTCAGCAGGAGGATACTTGGCCCACGGAGCCCTCAACGCGGAGAGGTGAACCGGCCGGGACGCTAGGAGCTGCGGTGCGCCGAGCCCCCTGCGCCCTAGTCCTGCCGAACGAAAGATACGGTTTTATAGAGTGATGCGCGACGTGATATTTGGCTTATAGGCTTACAGGTTTAACTCGTGCGCGTGAGAATTATCGTTCAGGGATGGAGGCCCTCTCGCTGATACGGAAGTACGCCGGCAACCCGATCATCTCGCCGATCGAGGCCCACGAATGGGAGAGCAGGCAGACCTTCAACCCGGGCGCGGTCGACATCGAGGGGGCCGTGAGGCTCCTCTACCGGGCGATCGGCGACGACGGGGTCTCGAGGCTCGGGTACGCGGTCAGCAGGGACGGCCTCAACGTCTCCGAGAGGCTGCCTCATCCCGTCTTCGAGCACGACGTCTCCGTCAGCGGGCCCAGCGAGTTCAGGCCCGTCCCCTCGGGCTCCGGAGGTTCGATCGTCGGGGCCGAGGACCCTAGGCTCGCGGCGATCGGCGAAGAAATCTTCATGACCTATACGCTCTACGACGGCTTCAACATCAGGGTCGCGATCACCTCGATACGCGCTGAAGACCTCGTGGAGGGGAGGTGGAGGTGGAGGGACTCGAGGGTCATCTCGCCGCCCTACGAGAAGCACAAGAACTGGGTGGTCTTCCCGAAGAGGTTCGACGGGAGGATCGCGATACTCCACTCGCTCTCGCCGAGGGTCCAGATCGAATACGTCGAGGACCTCGAGGGTCTCACGATACGGAGCGAGTTCGACGGCGGCTACGCGATGGGGAGGAGGGGCAAGTGGGACGCGGTGGTCAGGGGCGCGGCCGCGCCGCCGATCGAGACTTCCGACGGCTGGCTCCTCTTCTACCACGCGAGCCCTGCTAGGGAGGTGAGCGGCTACGGGTACATGCTCGGAGCCATGCTCCTAGACTCGAGCCGCCCGGAGGTCCCGATCTCTAGGACCGACTCGCCGCTCCTCGTCCCCACGGAGTGGTACGAGTTCACGGGCTTCAAGCCGGGCGTCATCTACGTAACCGGCGCGGTGAGGAGGGGCGACGCGGTCTTCCTCTATTACGGGGCCGCCGACAGCCACGTCGCGGTGGCCACCGTCGACCTCAACGACCTCCTCAGCTACTTGTCGCGAAGGTGAGCGTATTTATCGGCGAATTCCCTTCGCCTCTTGTCCGGGAATGGCTTTACGAGGTGCAGGCGGGGGACCCGGAAGGGTGCTGAACGACAGCATCGCGAAGATAGCCCGGAGGGCGCTCAGGACTAGGCCCATCCCCGGCTTCAGGAGGTGCGAGGAGAACCCGATACTGCTCCCCACGAGGGGGATCTCATGGGAAAGCTACGCGGTCTTCAACCCCTCGGTCGTGAGGAAGGGAAGGACCTACTACATGCTCTACAGGGCCATCTCCTCCTCCGAGTACCTCATCAGCAGGGGGACGACCATCAGCTCGATAGGGATCGCTAGGAGCAGCGACGGGATACACTTTCGCTCGAGGAGGCGATTCATCTATCCGCAGCACGACTGGGAGAGGTTCGGGTGCGAGGACCCGCGCGCCGTCTACTTCGAGGGCAAATACTACATCTTCTACACAGCGATATCGACGCTACCTCCCACGGCCGACGGGATAAGGGTAGGGGTCGCGATCAGCAAGGACCTGAAACGGGTGGAGGCGAAGTACCTGGTGACGCCGTTCAACGCGAAGGCGATGGCCCTCTTCCCGAGGAGGATAGGCGGGAGGGTCACAGCGGTCCTCACGGTCCACACCGACAGGCCACCAGCGTATATCGCGATCGCGGAGCTCTCCGACGACCCGGCCAAGTGGAAGGACGACATGGCCGAGTGGTACAAGAGCTACGCGGACCACGCGATCAAGCCTGACCCGAGGAGGTCAGACAGGGACCACATCGAGGTCGGGGCGCCCCCGGTCGAGCTCGAGGACGGGTGGCTCCTGATTTACAGCTACATCCAGAACTACTTCGGCGACCCGGGACAGAGGATCTTCGGGGTGGAGGCGCTCCTGCTGAACTTGGACGACCCGAGGAGGGTCTTGAAGAGGACCACCTACCCCTTCATGACCCCGGAGGAGGTCTACGAGGTCTTCGGGAACGTCCCGATGGTCGTCTTCCCGACCTCAGCCCTGCTGGAGAGGAACACGGTAAGGCTGTACTACGGCGCCGCCGACACGACCTGCTGCTGCGCGAACGTACCCCTCAGCACGCTCAGGGCGATGATGGACGGAGGCGTCTCGAGGGTCTTCAGGAGACACGAGGGCAACCCGGTGATCAGGCCCGACGGGAGGTACTGGTGGAGGAGCTTCGCGACCTTCAACCCGGGCGCGATCGAGCTGGAGGGCAAGATCTACGTCTTCTTCAGGGCCCTCTCCGGGGACCTGACGTCGCGGATAGGACTCGCGGTCACGGAGGACGGCCTGCACATCGACAGGATACTCGAGGACCCGGTCTACGTCCCGAGGATGCCCTTCGAGCAGAAGAGGGTGCCGGGGCTCTCGGGGTGCGAGGACCCGAGGCTAGTTAGGATCAACAATAGAGTCTACATGTTCTACACGGCCTTCGACGGGATGAACCCCCCGAGGGTCGCGCTGACCTCCATCCTAGTCGACGACCTCCTCAGCGGCGAGTGGAACTGGTCCGAGCCCGTGCTGGTCTCGCCGGAGGGCATCGACGACAAGAACGCCTGCGTCCTCCCCCAGCGGATCGACGGGAAGTACTTCCTCATCCACAGGCTCGGCGGGATCAACGTCGTCTACGACTACCTCAGCTCCCTCGAGCAGGTCGACCCGACGGGGCTCGTCTCCACGAAGCTATTGCCCGCGAGGCCCGGGATGTGGGACGGGAAGAAGGTCGGCATGGGGGTTCCTCCGATTAAGATCAGTGAGGGGTGGCTAATGCTCTACCACGGCGTCTCGCACGACAGCGTTTACAGGGTAGGAGTCGCCCTGCTTGAGGAGAACAGGCCCGAACATGTGATCGCGAGGTCGGTCACACCGGTTCTCGAGCCCACCGAGTGGTACGAGAGGGAGGGCTTCGTGAACAACGTCGTATTCCCGTGCGGCGCGGTCCTGAGGGACGACACCGTCTACCTCTACTACGGCGGGGCCGACAGGCACGTCTGCGTCGCGACCGCACACCTCGATGACCTCCTGAGCGTTCTCTTCCCCAAATGAGCGGTTCGCTCTCGATCGCGACCGCGGAACTCCTTCATCCGCACGACTGGTAGCTCGGCGAACCCTTAAAGCACAACCCCGGATCGGAGCGGAGGAATGGCCGGTTACGAGCAGAGGTACGAGGTCGGACTGGAGAGGCCCAGCCTAAAGTTAAGCGGGCTCTTCAAGGACATCTTCGTTGAGGGAGAAGACGGCCTTCCGGCCTTCAGGATGTACGTCGACGGGAAGTGGGTCGAGAGCTCGAGCCGCGAGGTCTTCCCGGTCGACACCCCGATAGACGAGAGCGTCGTCGCTTATGCCCAGAAGGGGAGCACGACCGACGTGAACCTCGCGGTAGCGGCCGCGAAGGTCGCGAGGCCCTCGATACGCAACATCGCGGCGATAGACAGGATAGAGATGTTCCACGAGTGCGCTGACCTGATCGAGCGGCACAGGCAGGACTTCGTCGACGTCCTGGTGGTCGAGGGAGGAAAGACGAGAAGGGACGCGGAGGGCGAGGTCTCCGCGGTCGCTGAGAGGATGAGGATGACGATGGAAGATGTCTCGAAGGTCACCGGGGAGTACAGGCCCGGCGACTGGTCGGCCGACACCCGGGGCAAGATCGCGATTGTCCTGAGGGAGCCGGTGGGTACGGTAGGGGCGATAGGGCCCTTCAACTATCCCCTCTTCATCCCCGCTGCGAAGGTGATCCCTGCGATACTCTCAGGGAACACGGTGGTTGTGAAGCCGTCCAGCGAGACGCCGCTCAGTCAGCTGCTCTTGGCGAGGGTCTTCGCCGAGGTCGGCCTCCCGAGGGGCGTCCTGAACGTCGTCACGGGCCCAGGGAGCGTGGGGGCGAAGCTCGCGGAGCACGACGACGTCGGCATGATCTCCTTCACGGGCAGCACGGAGGTCGGGAAGGAGGTCGCGAGGAGGGCGGCGGGGAAGAGCCTCCACCTCGAGTTGGGAGGAAAGGCTTACGCGATCGTCTTGGAGGACGCGGACATCCCCCTCGCGGCCAGCAAGTGTGTGATGGGATCCCTGAGGAACGCGGGGCAGAGGTGCGACGCGGTCAGCGCGATCCTAGTGGTTGAGAGCGTGGCCGAGAGGTTCGTGGAGGAGGTGCTCAAGGTGGTGGACGGGATACGATTTGGGGACCCGAGGCTCGACGGGGTCGACGTAGGCCCGCTGATCAACAGGGCGGCCGCGGAGAGGGTGAACGCGTTGGTGAGGGACGCGGTCGAGCGGGGCGCGAAGCTGCTGAGGGGAGGGAAGTACAGCGGGTGCTACCACGAGCCGACCGTCCTCGACCACGTGCCCCGCGACGCCAGGATCCTCTGGGAGGAGACCTTCGGGCCAGTGGTGACGGTAGCCAGAGTCAGGGACGAGGACGAAGCGCTCTCGATCGTCTCGAGGAGCAGGTACGGATTGGACTCCTGCGTCTTCACGAACAACTTCTACAGGATGTGGAGGATAGCGAAGGCCGTCCAAGCGGGTTCGGTGACCGTCAACGACTTTCCCAGGCACGGCGTCGGGTACTTCCCGTTCGGAGGCGTCAAGGACTCGGGACTGGGGAGGGAAGGGATAGGCTACTCGATCGAGGAGATGATGGTCCTGAAGACGGTCGTGATCAACTTGGAGCCTGCGAAGCTCGGGAAGGCCGAGAGACCGAAGAAGCGCTGACCGAGTCGGACGGCCTCAGGCCTCGAGGAGCCTCCCTATCAACTCGGACTTCGGGAGCGGCGCCAAGTCCCTCAGGTCCTGTCCGACGCCCACGAAGAGGATCGGCTTCCTGATCGCGTAGCAGACGGATATCGCGGTCCCTCCCTTGACGTCGCTGTCCAACTTGGTGAGGACGACGTAGTCCACGCCGACGTAGGAGTCGAACTGCCTCGCCTGCTCGACGGCCACGTTCCCGGCCAGCGCGTCGACGACGTAGATCACCCTCCTAGGCTGGGCGACCCTCTTGATCTTCCTCATCTCCTCGAGGAGGTTCCTGTTGAGCTCCGTTCTCCCGGCCGTGTCTATCAGGACGGCCGGCACGCCGTGGGCCCTCGCGCTGACGATCGAGTCCACCGCCACGGCCGCGGGGTCCGCGCCGTACCTGTGGCTGACGCACCTGACTCCGACCCTCTCCGCGAGGAGCCTCATCTGCTCGATCGCGGCGGCCCTGAACGTGTCCGCGCAGGCTATGACCGAGGGCACGGAGTTCGTCTTGAGGAAGTTGGCGATCTTCGCGACCGTCGTCGTCTTCCCGCCGCCGTTCGGCCCGACGAAGAGTATCGGGAAGGGCTCGCCGGTGGAGGCGTGGTGGGCCTTGACCTCCTTCACCAGCTCGAGGGGATCGGCGTCGAGGAGGACCGACTCGAGGGCGCCCCTCAGGGCCTCGAGGACCGCGGCCCTCCTGTCGGAGAACCTCGGCAGCCTCCTCCCCCTGAGCCCTTCGCCTAGGGCGCTCGCGATCGACTCGGCGGCCTCGAGGGAGACCTCGTTGGCGACGAGCTGGATCCTCAGCTCCTCGAGGACCTCCTCGAGCTTGGACTCGGAGAGCTCCTCGGTCGTCAGCCTCTCGACCGCGGCCCTCAGGGCCCTCCTAAGTCCCTCGAGCACCGCCTGACCCCTCTCGGGCCGCGCCCCTCGCGGCGATCGCCTGCTGAACCGATAACAGGAACCTCCTGAGGAGCTCGGCCCTCTCCGTGTAGCTGCCCAGCAGCTGGACCAGCTGGGCCCTGTTCCTCTCCAGCACCGCCTTCCTATCGTTGATTATCCTCCTGCACCTCTCGACAGGCGCGTCGAGGACCACGTTCTGCCCTATCCCGACCTTGAGCCTCCCCGTGAACGAGACGTCGGTCTCGAGGAGCGAGCCTCCCCCGATCGAGAAGAGGACCTTGTGCTGGCCCGGGTTGCTGGTGAGGAAGTCGATCAGCTGGAGGGCCCTCTCGTGGTCGAGTATCGAGGCGTTGAGCGCCGCTATCCTCGCCTGGAGGTCCGGTATCAGCTGCTCGAGGACGGCCAGCTCGTCCAAGGCCCTCTGCAGGTCCTCCTGCGTCACCTTGACCGACACTCCGTTCACCGGCCTCATCTCGATTTCCCGCCTTTGCTATAAGATTGATGGCCGCGAGACCCGATGGGCCTCACGCTCCCGGCTCTCGGTTAAATAGGGGCGGGGGGAAGGCAGCGCGGTGCCCGGGATATTGTGCTCCGAGTCTACAACAGCCTGACCCGGATGGTCGAGGAGTTCAGGCCGCTGAGGGGCAACAGGGTCAAGATGTACGTCTGCGGGCCCACGGTCTACGACTACGCGCACGTCGGCCACGCGAGGACCTACGTCGCCTACGACTTCCTCGCGAGGTACCTCAGGGGCGCGGGGTACTCGCTCTTCTACCTGATGAACATCACCGACGTCGACGACAAGATCATCCAGAGGGCCGCGGAGAGGGGAGTCCACCCGCTCGAGCTGGCGAAGGAGTTCGAGGGGTACTTCATGGAGGACCTGAGGGACCTGAGGATAGAGAGCGTCAACCTCTTCGCGAGGGCCTCCGAGCACATCGAGGAGATCATCGAGCTGATCCGGGGGCTCCTGAAGAGGGGGTTCGCCTACGAGACCAGAACCGGGGTCTACTTCGACACGGAGGCCTTCGGGCCCTACGGCGAGCTCTCGGGGAGGGAGCCGGAGGAGCTGAGCGTCCACAGGATCGAACCAGACCCGACGAAAAGGAGGCCGCAGGACTTCGCGCTCTGGAAGCTGAGGCCCGAGACCGAGCTCGGGTGGGACTCGCCCTGGGGATACGGGAGGCCCGGATGGCACATCGAGGACACCGCGATCATCCTGACCTACTTCGGGCCCCAGCTGGACGTCCACGGCGGCGCGATCGAGCTGATCTTCCCCCATCACGAGGCCGAGAGGGCCCAGGCCGAGGCCGCGACGGGAGTCTCGCCCTTCTCGAGGTACTGGGTCCACACGGGCCTCCTCACGGTTGGCGGAGAGAAGATGTCCAAGTCCCTCGGGAACATCATCACGATCAGGGACGTCCTGAGGAGGTACACGGCAGAGGAGCTCAGGTACTTCTACGCCTCCTCGCACTACAGGAGCCCTGTCGAGTTCGGCTGGGAGAACCTGGACGCGGCCTCGAGGGCCCTCGAGGGTATAGTCTCGGTCCTGCAGGAGTTCAGGGGCAGGGACGTCGCCCAGGAGGGGCTCGACGAGGAAGGGAGGGCAACGCTCGGGGAGCTGAAGGCGAGCGGGTCGAGGCTCCTCTCGGCGCTGGAGGACGACCTGAACACGCCCCAGGCCCTATCGGCGCTCCACGAGGCCACCAGGGCCCTTGCCAGGTACCTCGAGTCCCACGACTCGGTGCCGCAGGAGCTCAGGGCCGAGGGCGAGGCCTTCTACGCGACTGTCGACTCGGCGCTCGGCGTGCTGCCCTCTGGACGAGCGAGGGGCGGCGAGCTGCTCGAGGACGTGCTCTCGCTGCTGCTGGACATGAGGGAGAGGCTCAGGTCGGAGAGGAGGTTCGAGCTCGCCGACGCGATCAGGGCGGGCCTCTCGGCGATCGGCATCAGGGTCGAGGACACCGCATCGGGTCCCCGCTGGAGGTTCGCCGGCAGACGCGTACTACGCCGGTAAACCCAGAAGTTGTCGGATGGAAAGATTTAATATTGAGTAACCCTTATCTCTCCATGATGGGATCAAATAAAAATTCAGTCAGGGGTGGGATAAAGGCATGAGCGGTCGCGTGAGGGCCTGGAGGGAGGACCTGATGTGCCCCGAGTGCGGGAGCATGAGGCTCGTCTCCGACCCCATGACCGGGGAGGTGAGCTGCGAGGAGTGCGGGGCCGTCGTCGTTGAGAAAGGGGTGAACAGGGGCCCCGAGTGGAGGGGCGCCGAGGAGGGAGAGGAGAGCAGGGCGAGGGCGGGAGCTCCGCTCTCGATCATGTACAAGGACTTCGGGCTATCGACGGTAATCGACAAGACCAGCGAGGACGCGGGAGGCAGGAGGCTCCCGAAGGAGGTGAGGGAGAAGATGCTGAGGCTGAAGAAGCTCGACCAGACTTCGCAGGTCAACGCCTCCGAGACCCGGAACCTCCAGCAGGCCGCGAACATCCTCGGTATCTACATGGACAAGCTGAACCTTCCGCAGGCGGTCGCGGAGCAGGCGATGCTGATCTACAGGAAGGCGCTGAAGGCCGGGCTGGTCAGGGGCAGGTCCATCAGGAGCATCATGGCAGCGGCGATCTACGCGGCCTGCAGGCTCAACGGGATCCCCAGGGACCTCAGGGAGTTCGAGAAGGCCTACCCGCTGGTGAAGAGGAAGACGATCGCCCAGGGGTACAGGCTGATGCTGAAGCACCTGAACATCAGGGTCCCCGTCACCGACCCGACGATCTACGTCTCCAAGATCGCCGCGAAGGTCAACGTCGACGAGAGGACCGCCCAGGAGGCGGTGAGGATCCTCACCGAGGCCGCGAAGAGGGGCGCGACGATCGGGAAGGACCCCGTGGGGATAGCCGCCGCTGCGCTCTACATGGCCTGCCAGGAGACGATGCAGAACGTCACCCAGAAGGACATCGCGAGGGCCGCGGGCGTCACGGAGGTCACCGTGAGGAACAGGTTCAAGGGCCTGAAGGAGGTCCTCGAGGGCCCGGCGAGGGCCGAAGTCCAAAGTTGATCCGGCTCGGAGGACCTCGCGCTCCCTCGCCGCTTGCCCGAGCAGACGCCTTCCGTTCCTCCGCGCCGATCTCGTATTACCCGCGCGCCTCTCCGGACGCCCCGGAGGCCGGAAGACTCGCCGAGGACGCTCTCGGGACGAAGCTATAAGAGAGGGTGAGAGCTGGTGACGTGGGATAACAGCGTGATGCAGCTCAGGATGGCGTTGGCCGCGGCTCCGGGCACCGGACAGCTGGAGGACTCGACGCTGCTCATGCTCTTCTGGTTCCTGTTCATCATGCTCTCGTTCTTCTTCTATCCGATGCTCGGACAGAGGATGCAGCTGATCAACATCCTGAGGGACATCGACAGGAAGCTCTACAGGCTCAAGGCCATGAGGGACGACGTCAGGTCCCGGACGATAGCGGCGATCAAGCAGAGCGGCAGCAGCGAGTCGGAGGAGGAGATCGGGAAGAAGCTGGACGTCCTCTTGGACTACTTCTACATAGCCCCCGAGTCGATGGACCCGTACGGCATCGTCTACAAGCTGGAGCACATCCTCAACATAGGCGAGAACAGGTTCGAGGATCAGGTCGCCGCCCTCGTGAGGACCGAGGACCGGGACAGGCTCAAGACCCTCACGAACCTCGTCGAGGTGGCGAGGGCCATGAACATCATCTACAGGGTCGTGAGGCACTACTACCTCCTCGGCAGGAAGACCGCCAACTACTTCATCGCCCTCCAGATCCAGATGCAGCTCCCGATGATCATGGAGCTCGCGGAGGCCTACAGGCAGGCCTCGTTCGCCTTCTACAACGGCCAGCCGATCGGCGACGGAGCCGGGGTACTGGTCGCGGCCAAGTTCGCGAGGGAGATTAACGCGGTCCCGGTCGACGAGAGCGTGAAGGACACGGTCGTGATGCTGGGGCAGTTCGAGGGCAGGAGGGTCTACGTCGTCAGGGCGAAGGGCCCCGGCGGGACGGTAGGGAGGCCGGGGGACGCGGTGAAGAAGGTCATCGAGGCCGAGGGGAAGGTTGACCTCGTCGTGACGATCGACGCCGCGCTTAAGCTCGAGGGGGAAGAGACGGGGAAGGTTGCGGAGGGAGTCGGCGTGGCGATCGGGGGCCCGGGGATCGACAAGTTCAAGATCGAGACGATAGCGAAGGACAGGGGCGTCCCGCTCTACGCATACGTGATCTTCCAGTCGATCGGCGAGGCGATAACCCCGATGAAGGAGTCGATCGCGAAGGCCAGCGACGTCATCCTGGCGAAGCTCAAGGAGACGATAAGGAAGAACGTCCCGGAGAACGGGACGGTCGTCGTCGCGGGGATAGGGAACACCGTCGGCATAGGGATGTAGTGGCGCCTCACCTGGCCTGCCCGAGCCTGGGCGCGACCCGCTGGCTGTACCACTCGAGGAGGGGCCCGTGGAGGACGTAAGGCGCTCTCCCCAAGTCCCTCACGGTCCTCGAACCGGTCAGCATCATCGCGACCCGCAGCTCCGACCGCACCCTCTGCGCCAACCTGACCACCGAGTCCGGGCCCTCCAGCGCGGCGAGCAGGAAAGGCCTCGCCATCCCGGCCATCTCCGCTCCCAGGGCGATCACCTTCGCGACCTCGAGGCCGTTCCTGATGCCTCCCGACCCGACGACCTCGATACCCTCGACGCGGGACGACTCCAGCACCGATGCGGCCGTGGGTATCCCCCACTCCCTGTAGAGCTCCGCGAGTCCAGCCCTCTCCTCGTCTCCCGCCTCGACGGCCCTCCTCCTCTCGATCTCAGTCCAGTTGGTGCCCCCGGACCCCGCGACGTCGACCGCGGCCACGCCGACTTCCCTCAGGAGGACAACGTCCTCGTAGCTGAGCCCGCACCCGACCTCCTTCACGATAACCGGCACGCCCACCTCCTCGACCGTCCTCCCGAGGCTCCTGAGGACGCCCGCGAAGGACGCGTCGCCCCCCGGCTGGACGAGCTCCTGCAGGACGTTGACGTGGACCGCGAGCGCGTCGGCCTCGAGCATCTCGACGGCCTTCGCCGCGAACGACGGCCCCTCCCTCACCAGCTGCGCGGCCCCGACGTTCGCGATCAGGAAGACCCCGGCCCCGACCTCCCTCGCGACCGTGAAGCTCCTCCTGACGCTGGGGTCAACTATCCCCGCCCTCTGGCTCCCCACGCCGAGCGGTATCCCCAAGGACTGGGCGGCCCTCGCGAGGGCCTCGTTGATCCTCATCGCCTCATCGGTCCCCCCGGTCATCCCCTCTATCAGCAAGGGCATCGAGAAGGTCCTCCCGAGGAACTCGCACCTCGTGTCGACCTCGTCCAGCGAGAGCTCCGGCACCGCCCTGTGGACCAGCTCGACGAGCTCCAGCCAGTTGGTCTTCCGGTACTCGACGCCCCCTCCGGCCGCTATCCGGATGTGGTCACTCTTCCTCCTGCTCAGCTCCTCCGGCAAAATCACTGCACCGGCGCCTCGCCGGCCGCCTCACCCTTGGCGGAGAGGCGCGCGAGCCTCGTCAGGTACCCGGCGACCTTGTTCCTGAACTTCTTCGAGACTTGGCCCCTCAGGACCTGGCCCACCAGCAGCTTGTTCTCATCGAAGGAGGTCGATACCCTGTCCCTGAAGGCCTCCATGATCTCCCTCGCGGTCCTCTTCACCTTCGCCGTCCTGATCTTCCCCATTCCGAGCTGCTCCGACGCTCGGGTCGCATTTATCGGTATCACGGGCCTCTCCGAGCCAAGTCGGGCGTCGTGGAGCAGGATTTTATAGGCGCCAGGTGCCTGATTGCTCGAATGCACTCCTGCTGGTTCGGCTCGGGTTCCACGGGCCGGGCGAAGACGGGGGCCTTCAACCTGACGCTCGGGTCGTCCAAGCACGTGGTCGACTCGATCGAGGCGGTCGAGGTCCCTGTCAGCGAGGTCAGGGAGGCGATCAGGAGGTACGGCGTGGGGAAGGTCAGCGAGGTGAAGAGGAAGGGCGAGGTGAACTTCGTCCTCCAGTGGATCCGGAACAGGTCACTGATCAGGTACATCGTGAACTGGGGGAAGCTCTCCTCGATATTCCCGGTGCACCTCACGACCGCCTGCTGCTCCGTGGAGTACGCGGGCACGGTCGGGTCCAGGTACGACCCAGAGAGGTTCGGGATACTCAACGCGGTCGGGTCGCTCAGGCAGTCGGACCTGATGCTGGTCGAGGGGACGGTCACCACGAAGATGGCCCAGAGAGTCCGGGTGATCTACGACCAGATGCCGGACCCGAAGTGGGTGATCGCGATGGGGGCCTGCTCGATCTCCGGAGGCCTATACGCCAAGGACTCCTACAACGTCGTCCAGGGGATCGACGACATCGTCCCGGTTGACGTTTACATCCCCGGCTGCCCGCCCCGCCCCGAGACCCTCATTCAGGGCTTCATCCTACTGAGGGACAAGATACTGAACGAGCGCCTTTAGGGTGGACGCGTTGTCTAAGGTAGCCAAGATAGTGGAGGAGCTGAGGGCCGCCTTCGGGGACAAGGTGAGATTGGTCTCGATGGACAGGAAGATGGTCAAGGTCGAGGTCGACCCGTCCGTGGTCGTGGAGGCCGCCGCGTTCCTCAAGGAGAGGGGCTTCGACCACGTCAAGGGCGTCACTGGTGTGGACCTGATCGCGCTGACGAAGCCCGAGAACGCGATAGAGGTGATGTACCACGCGGGCTCCTACACCGATGAGGAGCTCGCCGGGACCGTGCTCACGATCTCGGTCAAGCTGCCGAGGGACGGGCCTGAGATGCCCTCGCTCACCGGCGTCTGGAGGAGCGCGGAGTACCACGAGCGGGAGACCTTCGAGATGCTGGGCGTCGTCTTCAAGGGTCACCCCGACCTCAGGAGGCTCCTGCTGCCGGAGTGGTGGTCCGACCTGCCGCCGCTCAGGAAGGACTACAAGCCCCCGGGAAGGGAGTGAGCGCTCAGGCCCTTTCGACCATCGCCCACCTCGCGCCCCTACCCGGGTGTCTGGTCTTCTCCCAGAAGACGTCCTTGAAGAGCTCCTGGTACAGGGCCCTCAACGCCGCGATCGGCATCATCACGTTCGCGTAGAAGACGAAGTGCGGGAGCCTCCTCAGGAAGCTCACGGGTATCCGCTCGAGCTCCTTCCCCACGTACCAGACGCCGTAGTAGAGGACGTTGAAGAAGAGCGGCAGTATCGCGATCACCGGGAAGGTCCCAGACATGTAATCGGTCCCGATGACGTCGAAGTGCTCGAGGAGGTAGAAGGCGGTCATGCCGTAAGCTACCCAGTTGAAGACGACGACCAGCGGTGCCATCAGCATCATCAGTATCGAGAGGACGTTGACCAGAGACCTCGGGTGCCTGATCCCCATCCAAGTTATCGCGGGGCCGTGCGCGAAGAGCGACTGGAGCCAACCCCTGAACCACCTGGTCCTCTGCCTCAGCCAGGCGTTGAAGTCCACCGGCGCCTCCTCCCAGTGTCTCGCGTCGATCAGGACGGTCCTGTAGCCGTGGAGGTGCAGCCTCAGCGCTAGCTCGGCGTCCTCGGCGAGGTTGAGCGGGTCCCACCTGGCCACAGTCATCAGCGTCGTCCTCTCGATGTAGTTGCCCGTCCCCCCCAGGGGAGCGTAGAGCCTCAGCTTGCTCCGTCCGTTGAGGAGGACCCTGAACCACCCGGCGTACTCGCACGCGAAGAGCTCCGTTATCCAGGAGTCCTTCACGTTGCTCACCCTCAGTATGGCTTGGATGACCTTGTGGTCGTCGTTGACCACGGCCGCGTTCACCTTCTCGAGGATGTCGTTGTCGAGGAGGTCCTCCACGTCGGCGATTCCCACCACGTCGCCGGTAGCCAGGGCGAGTGCGTCGTTGAGGGCGCTGGGCTTCGTCGGGAAGAGCCTCCTCCTGGCTATGGGCTTCACGTAACCCGGGTAGAGCTGCTGGAGGTGGAAGACGATCCTCTCCGTCCCCTCGTCGTCAACCACCGGTATTATCTCCTTCAGGTGCTTCGGGTACCGCACCTCGTGGACGATGTGACTCACGGTCCTCTCTATGAGCGGCTCGTTCCTCGCCGGGACGATCAGCGAGAACTTCAGCTTCTTCAGCGCGGGGCCTGACGGAGCGTAAGGGGGTCTGCGGCCTGCGACGAAGTAGGCCGTGTGGAACGCTCCCCAGAGCGTGTAGAGCCCGACGATCGACCATGCGACGACGGTCAGGGTCTCCTTTGTCCAGAGGTAGAGCGAGACGGACAGAGCGAGCAACAGGAGAACGAGTATCCCTATCCTCTTGGCCCTCCTACCCCTCACGGATCTCCCTCTCCAGCCTAGGGAGGACTTCTGAGGCCGCGGCGGAGGGCTCGGCGCTCCTGTAAGTCATCGCTCTCAGGAGGCGGGGGCTGAAGATTTCCTCAAGCCCTTGGGGTTGCCCGCCGGACCTGCCGGAGATGGAGTTCCTCAGCGACCGCTCGACTGACTCCGGCATGAGGACTAAGAACTTCACGCCCAGGTCTAGGGCCGTCACCATGATGTCCGTCAGCTGCTCGAAGGCCGTGGCCTCCTCGTCGACGACGGTGACCGCGAATTTCCCGTTGGCGCTCTCGACGTAGAGCGGGATGAAATGCTCCCTGGAGCTGAGCAGGCCCCTCTTGTTCACGAACTGCTCAATCGTCGCCCTGGGCAGGCGCCTCTCCAGCTCCCGGGCCACTACCGCGAGGACCTCATACCTGCTGACGGGCGCGGAGGGACTGTAGACGAAGACGGGAACCCTGATCAGGGCCAGCTCGTCGAGCTTCATGATGTGCCCGTTCCTGCAGGTGATCCTGTAGAGGGGGAACTGGAACTTGTTGTTGCAGGCGTTGCACGAGTACCCGATCCCGGGCCTGCCGTAGTCTATCCCGACGGTCTTGAGGGTCTTGGAGCAGACCGGACAGACCAGCTCCCCCGAACCGGTCCTGAACCTCGAGATGTCGTCCGCGTAGTGGCACTCGTAGTGGATGACCAGGTCGACCTTCTCGATGTCCGTGCTGAGGCAGTTGGGGCAGTGGATGTCGATCGCCAAGTCGAGGCTCCCGCAGATGGGACAGGAGGGGAAGGCCACGTGCCGCTCGACCTTCAGTACCCCTATCTCCGCGAGGAGGTACATCCTGCTCTCGGGGAGCTTGAGACCCCCCACGTCGTAGTAGACCCCGCTCCCCAGGGACCTCTCCGGCCGGAGCTCCTGTCCCGGTTTGAGGTTGACCTCTAACACCTTAGCTAACTCCGCGACCTCCAGCGTCTGCTTCGCCTGCGTCCTGAAGCTCGTCGTCAAGACTACTGCTTCAAACTCCCCGGTTGCGTATATTACCGTTTTCCGTAAACTGAACGGACGTAGCCGCTACGCGGTGCCGCTCAGGAGCGAAAGGAGCCCGACGTAGAGGAAAGGTAAGACCAAAGTGGCGTCGGCCTTAACGAAGGCGCTCTTGGACCTAGGGCCCACCTTCCCCCAGGTGACCGCCTCCTTCGGCCTGGCGCCGCTGAGGCTCCCGTCGTACTCGTCGGAGCTGATGACGTAGACCGCGTAGTCGAAGCCCTCGCCCCCGAACTGGGCCCACCAGAGCGCGTGATGCTTCGAGATCCCCCCTCCGAGGATCAGCGCTCCCTTCAGCCTGTTCGCCCACATCAGGTCGTTGAGGAGGTCCTGGTCTCTGGCAACGTCGACGGTCAACCTCCTCGCCCTGCCCCTGAGCCAGAGGTTGTACCCGACGGCGCCGTCGTAGATCCCGGGGACCACCACCGGTATTCTGTTCCTCCAGGCCCAGTAGAGGAAGGAGGACTCGGACCCCAGCCGCTCCCCCAAGGCCCAGCAGAGCTCGTGGGTCGAGATCGACCTGCCCTCCCCGAGCTCCTTCAGGAGCTCCGCGATCTCCCTCTCGATCACCACGCCGTAGCTCCTCATCGGTATGAAGACGTTCCCGAGCCTGTGGAAGCCCTCCTCCCTTAGCTTGAGGTCGTCCGCGTCGAAGGACCCGTGAAGGTACTCGGACCTGGTCCTGGCCACGTCGTGGTCGAGGGCGCCGCACGTCGTGACGACGAGGTCGAAGAGCCTCCTCCTTAGCGCGTCCGCTACGATTCCCCTGACGCCGGTCGCGATCAGATTCCCGGTGAAGGTGATGACCCTCAGGCAGCCCTGAGCCCCGACCATCTCCGCGAGTACCTCCAGCGCCTTGGCTAGGTTCGGGCCCATGAACCCGCCCATCTCCGACATGCCCCTCATTACCTCGAGGACGGTGGAGCTGCCCGTCAACCTGAGGTCCCTGACGGCCGACATCGAGCTCCGATGCGAACGGGCCCTTTTAGCGGTTCAGAGCTCGATCCCGAAGGCCCTGGAGATCCTCTCGAACTTCCTAAACTCCGAGAGGAACTCCGACCCCTTCTCGGTAACCGAGTAGAGGGGCCCTCCGAGCTCCCGCCTGGTCAGGAGGCCCTTGCTGCAGAGCTCGTCGACGTACCGCTGGAGCCTGTCGTAGGGCAGGTTCGCGTCCCTCATGATCGTCGATATCCTGGCCTCGCCCTGCTCAAGGACCGTGGCGATGATGTCCGCGTAGATCCTCACCTTGGACCTGTAGTGCTTCCTCAACCCCTCCCAGCCTCCAAGGTCCCCAGCGCGATCAGCGCCAGCGCGGAGAGCTGGAGGCCGTGTCCGAGCAGGTAATACATGATGCTCAGAGGCGTGAGGAAGAAGGCGACGTGGCTCAGCATCAGCGCCCAGAAGCCCGCGGCTATGAGCGAGGACCCCGCGCTCCTCTTGGCGTACCAGTTGACCGTGGTCACCACGACCACGTAGACCAAGAGCCCAGCGGAGATTATCTCGAAGGTCGCGTTGTAGACGATTGTCATCGGCGGGACAGCCCCGAGCTCGACCCTTGCGCGGACGAGCGGGATCACGTAGGCGACTATGAACAGCACGTACGCGGTAACCCTTACGGCCGAGTAGAAGAGCTCGACCTGGTAGAGCTGGAGGAGCTGTTGGAACGGCCTCCCGAACCCCCTCTCCGCGGAGATCGCTAGGATGATGAAGAGCGAGCGGGCCAGCATCGCCCCCGCCATCAGCCCGAAGCCCGCGCCGAGCCAGAGGAAGACCCCTGCCCTCAGCCTTAAGTGGGCCCTGACGAAGCCCGCGCTGATCGCGGCACAGATGAAGAAGCTGATGAGCTCCAGTATCGCGTCGAGTCTGAGCAGAGCCAACGCTCCCAGCAAGCCGTGGTCGATCGAGAAAACGCAAAATAAAAAACGGTTCGGTTTATTGGGGGGAATTCAGGTGCTCGGGGCAGCGGATTGCGTCTGAGAGGGCGCCCTTGGGCCGACCGCGCCCCTTCCGGGAGCCTCGGCCCTCAACCCCGTTGTCTGGTCGTAGATGCTGACCAGCACCGTCTTGGTCCTCGTGGTCCCGTCGGGGAGGGTGACGGTGATCCGCAGGGCCGTGACCTCAACGGCGTCGTCCTTCCGGAGCCTCCCGTCGAAGACCAGCTTGACGACGCTAACGGGCCTCCCGTCGACCAACAGGGCCATCGGGTACTTGACTTGGACGTCCCCCGAGGCCGTGCTGATCGTCATCACGCCGAAGTCGAGGTCCGCGAGCCTTCCGGTTATCACGACCTGCTCCTGCGTGACCGTGGCGTTCCTCCACGCCCCGCCTCCTCTCCCGTGTCCCCTCCCGTGGTGGACGAAGACCGGCTCCGAATACCCAATCGTCGCTGGGATCAGCAGTCCCGCCACCAGCAGCGTCGCCAGCACGCCGATCGCGACTCCGGCCAAGAGCAGTCTCCTGCTCATCACCGACCAGAACTCGGACTGGTTATATAGTGCTGACGTACGATGCGTCTACGCGCCTCAGGCGTACTCCTTCCTCAGCTCCTCCGCGGCCCTCACCATCGACTTCAGCTTCCTGTACGCGACCGGAGCCCTGTTGACGGGCGACTCGGCGAACGTCCCGAAGCCGCAGTCGGGGTTGAGGTAGATCCTCTCGGGGTCGAAGTAGTTCAGCGCCTCGCGGACCCTGGCCCTTATGGACTCGGTGGGCTCGACCTCGTCGGTCCTCGGGTTGACGACTCCGAGCCCCAGCTCCCTGATCCCGGAGGCGTCGGCGAAGACCCTGACCTCGCCGGCCCTGGAGGTGGCGAACTCCAGCACGAACTGGTCGACCTTCATCTCCTGGAAGTACGGTATCAGCGGCGAGTAGTCGCCGGAGAGCAGTGACTCCTCGGACCTCGTCCAGTTGCCCCTGCAGACGTGGATCCCGACCTTCACGCCGGTCACACCCTTCACGGTCCTGTTGATCAGCTCGGTCGCGAACTCCAGCTCCTCCTTCGGGTCGACCTTGGCCATTATCGCGGCGCACATGAACGTCTGCTGCGAGGCCTCTCCGTAAACGACCTCCATCAGCGTGGGCTCGTCGAGCTGGACGAACGACGCGCCGGCCTCCGCGAGCCTGACGATCTCCTCCCTGAGGAGCCTGACGTACTCGGTCGCGAGGTCCTCCCTCGACCAGTAGGCGTTCCTGCTGAGCGGCTCGACCCAGCTGGCCCTCGTCAGCATATAAGGTCCGGGAAGCGGGACCTTGATCCTCCTGCGGGTGTGCTCCCTGAGGAACTCGAGCTCGTCCAGGGCCAAGGGCCTCCTCTTCCTGATGGGCCCCACGACGACCGGGCTCTTGATCGCGAAGGCGGGGACGTCGAGCCTGCTCAGGACCTCCTCGAACCTCCTCTTGTCTTGGACGAAGTCCATCAGCTCCGCGACCGACACGAGCTTGATGCCCTCCAGCTTGTCGGCCACGAAGGAGTAGAAGTTGTCGCGCCTCTGCTCGCCGTCGGTCACCACGTCTATCCCGGCGTCCTCTTGGTACTTCACGGCCAGGAGCACGGCCTCGTCGGCGGCCTCGCTGAACCGCTCGTAGGTCACCTCGCCCCTGTTCTTCCTCCTCAGCTCCGAGAGAAGCCAGCTGGGCCTCGGCCAGCTCCCGACGACGCTGGTCACTAAGGTCTCCTTCGGCATCGGGCGAAAGACGTCAGCCAGCCGCCTAAAGCCTTTGCGCGAAACGGCGATCCTCGGTCAGAGGAAGGCCTTCACCCGCAGGTCGTTCGGGTCGAGGGCCCTGATCAGCTCCCTCTCCTCCCGGGAGGGCGGTCTCGTGACGCGGTCGTCTTGGACGAGGAGCTCGAAGCCGGTGTTCGAGGCTATGAGGTCCCTCCCGGCCCAGGGGTGACGGGCCTCCAGCTCCCACATCGACCTCTCCCTGTTGTACCTGAGGACGCAGAGGTTGGTGAAGAGGTAGACCTCGTTGTCGGAGTGCTTCGCGGTCGCGGTGACGAAGTCGACCCGCCTGACGAGGTCCCTCGACGTGTGCCTCGTTCTCCAGAAGTAAACCCTCTTGACGAGCGGCACGATGAACGCCGAAGCCGCACCGCCCGGGAGCCTGACCTTCGGGCGCCGGTAGCTCCCTATCACCGAGAGGTTGATGTTGGTCTCCGCGTCGATCTGGACAGGCCCGAGGAACATCACGTCGATCAGGCCCTTCTGGACGAGGTCGAAGGTCTCGACCATCGGGATGACTGTCGCGTCCTCCGCGAGCGCCGGATCGCCCGTCGAGGGCCTTAGCTTGACCCTCTCGAGGTCCGGGTCGTAGGCCTCCGCGACCGTGTAGAGGCTTACCCTCTTCCCGTGGACGACCTTCGCGACCGCGATCGCGAGGAGCGGGACGTGGGAGTTGAGCCCGGTGACGACCTTGAACCCGTCGGCGATGCGATCGGCGATGGTCACGATCAGATGGTCGGCGACTTCCTTCGGGTCCTGCTGGACTGACACGCTCCGGAGAGCGATCGCGCCCAGATTAATCTGCTCCGCGACGTCCCGGGATCAGCACCCCCAGCCCGGCTTGACGGTGCCCCCGGGCAGCTCGGCGATTTTCTGGGCCTCGAGCAGGTCCAGGCCCATCGACCGGAGCGCGTTGACCCTCCTCAGGTGGAACTCCTCCTGGATCGAGGCGAGCCTTCCCGACCCGAGCTCGACGGAGTCCTCGGAAGTCCCGCCTCCCAGCAGGACAGAAGCGGCCCTGTTCGCCTCCCCCTCGACCAGGAACCACCGCTCGAGAAGCGGCCTCAGGCCCTGCAGCGCGCCGAAGAGTCCGGCTTGGGCGGACCCGACCAGCGACCTGCCGACGGACCCGATGAGGGCCTCGATCGACTCCGACTCCTCCCTCGCGACCCTGCTCAGGGCCTCGGACCTCACCCCCGACTCGCTCAGGACCTCGGAGCACATAAGGGACGCGAGCTTCGCGAAGGCGAGTAGAACGGCCGAAGCCGCTCCGCCCTCGACCTGCCAGGGGCCTCCGAGCCCTCCGACCTGAGCTTCGAGGCCCTCGGGACCGACGAAGCGGACCAGCACCGCCGCGTGCCGGGCGTCCAGCTCCGCGAGCTCCCTCAGCCCCAGGCCCAGCGCGAGGACGACCTCGTGGGACTCGACCAGCGCCTGACGGCCGATGAGGTAGAGCGCCGGTTCCCTGAGATCGCCGGGGACGACCAAGTCCGACTCGGGAGGCCCGACGAAGCCCACGGGGACCTCGAACCCCTCGAGCGAACGGGCCGCAGGTCCGCGGACGACGAGACCGCACCGCGGGAGCAGTTCAGCCAGAGTCACCACGGACGCTCGACGCCCCGGAAGCTATTTGTGCATATCCCGAGACCGCGTCAGGGCCCTTGGATCCGGAGGTACCTCGACCTGATGGCCCTGCTCTGGGCGACGACCGTCGGCGTGGGCGCCAGCCTCACCGCGCTCTCCAGGAGTGCGGAGACCCTGGATCTCAGCTCCCCCGCCTTCTCCGGCTCGCCGAGCCCCTCGTAGACCCGTATCCTCGAGGCGTGGACCGCGGCCTCGAGCAGGGCCGCGTGCCCCCTCGAGAAGGGCCTCAGCAGGGATCCCAGGACCGAGACGCGCACAGGTCTGGAGCGGACGTGGAACCAGTCGTTGTCCTCGGAGACATCGACGACGGAGCACTCGATCACGGCCGCGGCGCCCCTGAGCCTCGGGGCGTCGACCGACTCGGCGGCCTCGAACTCCATCTCTAGGACGCCCAAGTCCAGCGCGGCCTCCACGACGGCCTCCGGGTGGACGACGTTCAGGGCGAAGCACCTCCTCGCGAGGACGTTCGCGGCGGTCCTGCTGGCCCTCGAGAGCTTCGAGGCAGTCGAGAGCCCTCCTGAGTCCCTGAGGAACGTGCAGCCCATCGCGGAGGCGTGAGGCGAGCCGTCGGGGGAGAAGGTCGTGCAGACGAACTCGTAGACGACGCCCTCCTCGATCCCCAGGGCCATGAGCAGGTCCTCCGTCCCCAAGCGCCGGAGCTCTGGAGCGCCGACTATCTAGGGTTGCCGGACTCCCGAGGGTTGATATTCGCCGCGGAGCGACCGAGCGCGGATGGAGGTCGCGATCTCGGCGAGGGGGCTCGTGAAGACCTACAGGGAGGGAGGGCTGCTTAGGAGGGACAGGGAGGTCAGGGCGCTGGACGGCCTCTCCTTCGAGGTCGGATACGGCAGGGTCTTCGGGCTGCTGGGGCCCAACGGAGCCGGGAAGACCACGACGGTCAGGATAGTCAGCACGCTAGTCCTCCCCGACGAGGGCGAGGTCACGGTCGCGGGGCACGACGCGATCAGGGAGCCGAGGAGGGTGAGGGAGAGGATAGGAGTGGTCCTGGACCCCGACAGGGGCCACTTCCTCAGGCTGACCGCGCTCGAGAACCTCACCTTCTACGGGATGCTCCAGGGCCTCCCGAGGTCCGAGGCCAGGTCGAGGGGCCTGAAGCTCCTGAGGGAGATGGGGCTCGAGGGCTCCGAGGACAGACTGGTCGAGGGCTTCTCGAAGGGCATGAGGGCGAGGCTCGCGATCTGCAGGGCCCTGATACACGACCCGGAGGTCCTGATCTTCGACGAGCCCACGAGCGGGCTCGACCCGATCTCCGCGAGGGAGGTGAGGTCGATGCTGAGGAGGCTCGGGAGGGAGGGGAAGGCGCTGCTGGTAACATCACACAACCTCTGGGAGGTGGAACAGGTCTGCGACGAGGTCGCGGTCATCAACAGGGGGAGGCTGGTCGCGCTCGGTCCCCCGGCAGAGGTGAAGAGGGCCTTCGGGCTGAAGTGGTACGTGGAGCTGGAGGTGGAGGGGGATCTGGCCCTCGAGGGGCTTCCCTGGCATGCCGAGGCCTCGGTCAGCGAGAGGGGGAACTCGGTGCTGAAGATCGCCGTCGACGCCGACCCTGCCGAGCTGATACCGACGATCGTCTCGGAGCTGAGGAGCAGGTCGGTCA
The DNA here is from genome assembly GCA_039630085.1 of Candidatus Caldarchaeales archaeon. Classification (GTDB taxonomy): domain Archaea; phylum Thermoproteota; class Nitrososphaeria_A; order Caldarchaeales; family Calditenuaceae; genus Calditenuis. The sequence goes on along the minus strand of JBCNVM010000001.1, from coordinate 207,778 downwards.
TGGTGCGCTCCGTGACCGTCAGGGAGCCGACCTTGGAGGAGGCCTTCGTGAGGGCGGTGGGAGGTGCGGGCGGCTAGGGCGCTCAGGCCGTTCGCCGCGGTCGTGGAGGCCGACCTGAAGACGATGGCCAGGTCCGGAGAGCTCCCTCTGATGCTGCTGGTCATGGGGTCCTTCCAGGCGCTCTTCTTCGTCATCGGGTCGGCCCTGAGGAGGGAGGAGCAGGAGTTCGCGCGGCTCGCAGGCTACGGCGACTCGGTCCTCTACCAGGTCGCGGGGATGCCGATCCTCTTCCTGAGCATAGGGATGAGCTGGGCGATAGGTCAGTTCGTGATAGAGCTGGGGAGGGGCGGGAAGCTCGAGCAGCTCCAGACCACCTCCACGGACTTCAGGGTCGTCGTGGCGGGGAGGTTCGTCATCACGACACTGATGTCGCTCTTCTACTACGTCGCGGTCACCGTGCCGTTCGTTCAGGCCAGGGCGCCGGACGCGCTCCCCCACTTCCTCCCCGCGATGCTCGTCCTGGTCCTGGGTCTGGTCCCGATCTTCCTCTTCGCGGTGGTGGTCGCGGTGGTCGTGCTCCTCCTGAGGACCGAGGCCCTGATAGACCTGGTCTCCTCGATCGTCTACACATTCACCGGCGTCGCCTACCCGCTCACCGTGTTCCCCGCGGTCGTCCAAGCACTGGCGACGCTGCTGCCCCAGACCCACGTCGCGGAGGTCGTGAGGGGAGCGGTCCTCTTGGGGATGATGGAGCCCTCGAGGCTGTTGCCGTTCGCGGCGGTCGTGCTGGCCTACAGCGCCTTCTCCTACGTGCTTTACAGCAGGCTCGAGCGGAGCGTGAGGAGGGGTGGCAGGTACGAGGTCGTTACCGAGTGAGCTGAAGGCCTTCCTCTGGGCCTTCTCGATCACCAACAGGAGGTCGACGTGGATGCTCGTCGGGATGCTCTCGTCTCCAGTCTGGGCGATCGGGATAGGGCTGACCTTCGCGATCCACTCGCCCTCCGTGATCTCGGACGTCTCCCAGGCCAGGGCCTTGGCGCTCGGCGCGGGCTACTTCGTCGTCGCCTCTACGGTCCTCTGGAACGTCGGCAGCTTCTTGGTCCAGGCGAGGGACGAGGGGACGCTCCACGCCTGCGTCCTCTCCAACGGCCGCCTCCCCGTCATGATGGTCTCCAGGGGATTGGTCTCCGCGCTCTTCACGGCTCCCGCGATGGCCGCCTCCTACGCGGCGATGTCGTCGCTCCTGGGGTTCCCTCCATCCGCGGTCGACCCGATCCGGACCCTCGCGGCGTTCCTCGCGCTCCACTTGGCCCTAGTGGCGCTCTCGATGACGGTCGGCTCGGTCTTCCTCAGGATGAGGCACGCGTGGGTCGTGATCAACGCGCTCCAGTTCGTCCTCCCGGCGACCTCCGGGATGATACCACCTGAGCTCTTCCCCGACCGGTTCAGGTCCGCGGTCATCCTCTCGCCCTTCGCCCACCCCTTCGAGGCCCTCAGGAGGGCCGTCGTAGGGACCGCATCCCTCCCGCTGACCGACGCGGAGCTCGCCCTGACGTCTTCTGCTTCCGTCGCCTCGCTGCTCGCGCTGGGACTGCTGGCGCTCGCTCTGACCGAGAGGTCCCTGAGGAGGAGGGCGTTCTGAAGGTCGACGGGCTCGGGCCTCGCAGGAAAGACAAATAGGGCCAGGCAGCGGCCGACATCTGTGGCCGGTCTGGCCTCCTTCGAGGGCGTGATAGCTGCGGCGCTGACGCCGTCGAGGGGCTACCTCGACAGGCTCCCGGAGTACTACGACTTCCTCAGGAGGGCCGGGGTCAGGGGCTTCTTCGTCTTGGGCACGTGGGGGGAGGGCCCGAGGCACGGCGTCGAGCACCGGATGAGGGTCGCGGAGAAGGCGGTCGAGTCTGTCAGGTCCGGAGAGCTCGCGGTCGTCCACGTGGGGTCCTCCGACATGGACGCGGTCGTGGCGCTACTCAGGCACGCGAACGACATCGGCGCCTCCGCCGCGGCCGCGGTCGCGCCCTTCTACTACAGGCCCGACGCCGAGACCCTGACGAGGTACTACAGGAGGCTCGCGGAGCTCTCGGGGATACCGGTGCTCCTCTACAACATACCCTCGAGGCAGGGCTACTCCGTCGCGCCGGGGACGCTGGCCTCCATCCTTGAGGATGTCGCGAACGTCCAGGGGATCAAGGACAGCAGCGGCGACCCGGCGATCGCGGTCTCCCTGGTGAGGAGGTTCAGGGGGAGGAAGATGGTGGCGATCGGGGCCGACAGGCTGATGCTCTTCGCGTTCTCCATCGGCGCGAGGTGCGTCGTCAGCGGGCTCTCGTCGGTCTTCCCGGAGCTCGCGGTCGAGCTGCACGGAGCGGTGAGGCGGGGAGACGCGGAGAGGGCCCTCGAGCTCCAGGAGCTGATCAACGAGGCCTCGAGCCTCTTCGACTCGATAGGGCTCGAGATGGAGACGCAGAGGTCCGCGCTCAGGCTCAGGGGGATCGACCTGGGGCCCTCACCGGAGCCGGTGAGGCCGCTGAGGGAGGAGGAGCTCTCGAGGCTGAGGGCCGGGGTCGAGTCGATACTAGAGAGGGCCGGCCGCGACCCATTTTAGAAGGCTCGAGGACCGGACGGCGTGGCGGGGGCGAAGGTGGTCGTCCTGATCAGCGGACAGGCGGCTACCGGGAAGAGCACGCTCGGGAAGGCCCTCGCGAGGAGGCTCGGCGTCAGGTACTACTCGGGCGGGGACGCGCTGATGAGGCTGGCGAGGAGGATGGGCTACGACGCGAAGGGGAGGAAGTGGTGGGACACTCCCGAGGGGATGAAGTTCCTCGCGGAGAGGGAGGCGAACTTCGATTTCGACAGGATGGTCGACCAGGAGCTGATGAGGATCGCGGAGGAGCGGCCCGCGGTCATCGACAGCTGGGTCCTGCCCTGGCTGATGGACGAGGGCTACAAGATCTGGCTGAAGGCGTCGCTGGAGGTGAGGGCCAAAAGGCTCGCGAGGAGGGGCAGGATGCCCTACGAGGATGCGCTGAGGGTGCTGAGGGAGAGGGAGGAGAGGAACAGGACGCTCTACCGGGAGATCTACGGGATAAGGTGGGGGGAGGACCTCGAGCCCTTCCACTTGGTCCTGGACACGACCGACCTCTCGAAGGAGGACGTGCTGAGGATCGCACTGACCGCGGTCAGGTCCTACGTCAGGTCGACCCGGTGACCGACGGGCCCCACTCCGCCGCGACCGCCTCCTCGATCCTCCTCTCGAGGCACTCGTGGCAGACGTTGCCGCCGTGGTACCTCGACACCCTCTTCTGGGACTTCGGGATCGGCCTGACGTCGTCCCGCGGGACTCCGGCTATCGGCCTGCCGCACCTCCCGCACCTCCTCGGTTTCGGCCTCTTCGGCTCGTAGTGGACCGCGGTCCTCCCCGCAGGCGTCCTCACCTTGACCCTCCTGATCGACCTCGTCCGGAGAGCCCTCGTCGGCATCCTCCCTCGGGCTGCCGTCGGACACGACCGCCTAATTTACTTGCGGATGTCCCTGAAGAGCCCCGCCCTCTGCGAGAGCAGCGGCAGCGGCGCGAGGGACGCGGCCAGTCCCAGAAGCCCGAGCTGGAGGAAGCCTTGGGAGGTGACCACCGCGCCGCCGAGAAGGGGCAGCGCGAGCGAGCTGAAACCCATGACGACGTCGTTCAGGCCGAAGTACCTGCCCCTCACGCCCAACGGGACCAGCTCCGGTATCAGCGCCGTCGAGGAGACGACGACCGCGCTCCATCCCAGCCCGATGAGGAACATTCCCAGGTCCACGACCAGGTGGTCCGCCGTGAGGGGGATCGCGAGCGAGCCGAGCCCCGAGACGACTAGCCCCGCAGCCAAGACCGGTCTCCTGCCCACGGAGTCCGAGAGTCGGCCGAGCAGCGTCGAGAAGCCGAACATTCCGATTACGTGCACGGTCACGGCCAGGGAGACCAGCGTCTGGGAGTAGCCGAGGTCGAAGAGGTACAGAGAGGAGAGGCCCATCATCATGACCATGTTGCCCTGCGAGGCGGCGGAGGAGATGAAGACCGCGACCAGCGGCGACACGTGAACCGGGCCCTCCAACGAACCGCCGTTCGGTACTCCGGAGTCGCCGCGTCCGTCCTCGACCGTCCGGGCTATCTCCTTCGGGTCGACCCTCATGCCGAGGACGAGCGGGAGGCAGAGGAGGACTAGGGCCCCGCAGGCCAGCCAGACGAAGACGTAGGGCCTCAACGAGGTCACTCCCTCGAGGGACTCCCCGGCCCACGTGATTGCCGGAGCCGCCAGGCTGCCGACGACGCTGGCAGTGTATAGCACTCCTACCGCGTAGGACCTGCGACGTGGCGGGAACATGTCGGCCATCGCGACCCTGTTCTGCATCGCTATTCCTGCTCCGACGCCGAAGGCCCCTAGGCCTAGGACCATCAGCACCGGGTCGCCGGCGAGCGCGGCCCAGGAGACGGCCAGCGTCCCGAGGAACGCGGGAAGCGTCCCGGCCGCGAGCACCTTCCTCCTGCCGAGCCTGTCCATCAGGACGCCCGACTGGACGACCACCGAGAGCCTCCCTCCCCAGGTGATCGCGGAGACCAGACCGGAGAGGACCGGCGACCGGGTCATCTCGAACATCGCGAGCGGGCCCAGCGAGACCACCGACTGGATCGCGAGGGCAGTTATCGCTTGGTGCGCCATCAGTATCCTGGAGTTCCGCCTTATCTCGGCCTCGAGCGACTCCAATGCCGTGACCGGGGAGAACGACGCCTGATAAGTCTAACCGCAGCCCCGGAGGACCGGTCAGTCGGGCCTCTTGGCCGGAGGGCGCTGCTCCACGACCGGCATAGGATTGATGACCCTGTTGAGCATGGTGCCGAAGGCAAGGGCCGTCAAGAGGTACCAACCGAACCAGGTCATGCCGCCGTCGACGGTGAGCAGGGGGATCGCGAAGCCCTCGGGGACCCTCAGGACTCTGGCCTCGCCGTAGTGGCCCGCGGCCCAGCTGAAGAACCCAAGGTAGAGCGCCATCGACGCGAGCATCAGCGCCAGGTTCTTCCCCATCAGCCGACCTTGGACTCTCTGGTAGTAGTCCTTCTGCTTCTCGAGCCTGCTCAGGGCCTTCGAGTCCCTCTCCCTAACCGCCCTCAGCATCTCCCTCTGGAACCTCTGTGCCTCGGCCATCAGCATCATGTCCTCCTTGGAGAAGGTGAACCTCCTGAGGAGCGAGGAGGCCAGCGAGAGCCCGAGCGAGAGGAGCGCGATCTCGACCGCCTGGACCGTGAGGGGCATCACGCCTCACCGAGGACCCTCGAGATGGCCGGGTACATCTCGACGATCCTCTCCCTCAGCAGCAGCGTGTAGTACTGGTAGAGGATCCCGATCATCAGCAGGAGGCCGGTCCCGGTCCCGAAGGCGTTGACGTAGCCCGCGGCGCTCGCCAGGAGCCCGACGATGACCGACCCGATGATCGTGACGACGTCGATGTACCTCCTGATGATCGCGGCGACGACGGTCGGCGCCCTCCTGAAACCTGGCACCTGCATCCCGGAGCTGATCAGCTGCTCCGCGATCTTCTCCGGCGAGAGGCCCGCGACCGAGATCCAAAACTTGCCGAGCGCGACGCAGGTCCCGACCATCAGCAGCACGAAGGCGACCGACCTGACCGGGTCGGCGACTGCGTCGGTGTAAGACGTCGGGCCCATCACGTAGTACGCGAGCCCTCCGGTGGGAACGGGCTGCTGGCCCTCCTCCGGGATCCTGAAGGTCCCGAGCAGGTTGAGGAGCTGGTTCTCGTTGTTGGGGTTGAACCTCGACCAGACGATCGATGCGATGTAGTAGACGTTGGTGAAGATCGTCGAGGCGAGGATGACCGGCACGTTCGAGACGTAGAGCAGCTTCACCGGGTAGGTCCCCCTGTATCCCGCGGCCCTCGAGTGCGCAACCGGGATCTCGACCCTGACCCCTTCTGCGTAGATCAGGAGCCCTATGATCGCGGCCGTGGAGATCAGCCCGAGGAGGTCGCCCCTACCTCCCACCTGCCTAACGAAGACTTCGCCGATAGGCTTCCCCTCGACGATCGCCTGACCGAGCGCGAGGAGAACTCCGTGGTAGTAGCCGTCCTGGAGGACGAAGGGCGAGAAGAGGTCGTTGAAGATCTGACCCGCGACTCCGGCCGCGATGAAGAGGGATATTCCGCTCCCGAGGCCCCACTTCTGGACGGTCTCGTCGAGGAGCATGACGATGAACGTGGCCAGTACCAGCTGGGCGAAGAGCAGGGGAGCGACCCGGGGGTCGACGTTCCCGAAGAACCCGGCGTAGACGTAGACCGCTCCTTGGAAGAGCGCGATCACCAGCGTCAGGAGCCTGCTCGCGGCGGTGAAGAGCCTCCTGTCCTCGGGCTTCTTGAGGTCGAGCCTGATGATCTCCGCTCCGACCAGGAGCTGCAGTATCAGGCCCGCGGTCACTATAGGGCCTATCCCCAGGGTCGTAAGGGTCCCGACGCTCGAGGCGAAGATGATGCTGAGGAGCGTGGGGCTCACGCCGCCGGTGAACTCCTGCGGGAGGCCGTAGAGCGTGACCGAGGACATCGACTCGTAGATCACCAGCGCAAGGGCCGACCAGATCAGCTTCTGGCCGAGGGAGAGCTTCCTCCCCGGCTTCCTCACCTCGGGTATTCCCCTCGAGATCGCCTCGAAGGCCCTCCTGAAGCCTGTGGCCTCCTCGGACAACTCAGCCACCCGCGACCGCAGACCCCGCCTCGGCGAGCTTCCTCGCAGCCGACTCGGTCCACCTGTCCACCACGACCTTCAGCCCCCTCACCGAGAGGACGCCGGACCCGATCAGCTTGTCGTAGCCCATCGACCTGAGGTCGACCACGAGCCTCCCGTCCTCGGTCCTCCTCCCGTCCCCCTCCCTCATCAGACGCTCGGCGATCGCGGAGAGCTCGGTCAGCGTCGCGACCCTCACCTCCCTCCTCGTCGGCGGAACGAACCCCTTCTCGCCGAAGTGGTCCGGTGCGTACTTGACCGTGTAGGTCCACTTGTGCTTGTGCATCCCCGCGCGTCCTCGGCCTCCCTTCGCGCCGTGCTTCCTGTGCTGGCCTATCTGGCCCCACCCGACCGTCCTAGAGCCCCTCAGCTTCCTGATCTTCCTGAACCTCGTCGGCAACTTCGCCACCACTCCGCTCCCGTTCTCTATTAAGGTCTTCCCGGAAACTTCGACCCTTCCCGCTCTCCCGACTCTCCTCTCCTTCTCGACGGGGAGAACGACGGGGAACATCCGCGTCCGGAGGGCCGACCGGACCCTCTGAGCTTGGAGTTCCCTTTATCGCCGGCACAGCTGGTGACCTCCCCGACATGAACTCGAGGAGGAGGCTGCAGGTCCTCGTAGTCGGGTACAACAGGGACACCTGCACCGAGAGGGCCGCGGAACTAGCGTACAGGGTGGGGAGGGAGGTCGCGAGGAGGGGAGCGGTCCTCGTGACCGGAGGGCTCGGGGGCGTGATGGAGGCCGCGAGCAGGGGCGCGAGCGAGGCAGGAGGCTTGGTCCTCGGGATCATTCCGCAGAAGGAGACGAAGGAGGCGAACCCTTACTGCGACGTAGTCGTAGCGACCGGAATGGGCCACCTCAGGAACTTCCTGAACGTCTACTCCTCCGACGGCGTGATCGTCGTGGGCGGCGGTGCCGGAACGCTGACAGAGGTCGCGGCCGCGTACATCGAGGGCAAGCCGATCGTCGCCGTGAGGGGGAGCGGAGGCGTCGCGGACGAGCTCGCGGACAAGTACCTCGACGAGCGGAGGACCGTGCTGATCAGATCCGCCTCGACTCCGGAGGAGGCGGTGGAGCTCCTCATCGGCCTGATAAGGGAGAGGTTGAGCCGCGGGAGTTGACGGGGCAAGTATTTACCGAGGGCTCAGCCCTTTAGCCTACAGGTGAATAGAATGACCCCCGCGTCCAAGAGGGGGCTCAGCAAAACGGGTATGCTCGGAGTCCTCGGCGTCTCGGTGGGCCTCGCGATCGCGATCGTGGTGCTCGCCTTCCTCCCGACACTGCCGGTACCCGGCGCGAAGGGCTACGAGCCGACGATCAAGGTGACCGGAGGTAAGCTGGCACCGCTCGAGCTGACCGACAAGTACGGCAAGAGGTTCACGCTCGACATGGTCAAGGGCAAGCCGGTCTTCATCTACTTCGGATACACCAACTGCCCGGACGTCTGCCCGATCGTGCTCTCGAAGATGAAGAAGACGATAGAGGCGCTGGGGAGGGACGCGGACAAGATGGCCTTCATCTTCGTCTCCGCCGATCCCTGGAGGGACACGCCCGAGGTGCTGAGGGAGTACGTCGACAAGTACTACCACCCGAAGATCATCGCCCTGACGGGGACCGAGGCGGAGATCGTGAAGGTCATCCTCGACTACAAGGTCCCGGTATTCTACACCGACGAGAAGGGCAACCCGGTCGACCCAACCAAGCTCCCACCGGGCTCGAGGTACTTCGTGAACCACTTCAGCTGGGTCTTGGGCGCCGACAGGAACCACCAGATCGTCCTTGCCCTCACGCCCGAGATGGAGGAAAGGGAGTACATCGAGGCCGCGAGGTACCTGCTCTCGAGATGAAGCCGGCCCTCCTCGTGCTGGTCGCGCTCGCGACAGCCGGCGCGGCGAACTCGACCTCCTACTCCCCGCCGGGCTTCGAGGTCTACGAGTTCAGCCAGCTGGTCTGCGTGATGTGGCAGGTCGGCGACTACAGGCTCCAGATACTCCTCGAGCCCAACAACCCGACCGCGGGCTCTCCCGTGAGGATCACCGCGGTGGTCAGCACGCTGGACGGCAGGGCCGCGAGGGTCCACGTAGCGCTCCTGATAGCGACCGAATTGCTCCCGGAGGCCTTCTTCAAACCCGTCGAGGTGAGGAACGGCGTCTTCTCAGTCGAGTACACCTTCCAGAGGCCCGGCAGGTACGTCCTCGGGTTCACGGTCCTCGGAGAGAACGGCACCTACCTCGTCAACGTCCCGGTCACCGTGATGGAGGGGAGCAGGGCCCTCTTCTCGTCGCTCCTGGTCTTCTCAACGGTCCTGGCGGCCTTCTGGGGCGTCGCGGCGCTGCTCGGGCTCGCGCTGGTCAGGGAGAGGAGACAATCGAAAGGGTCAGACCACTAAGCTCAGCCCCGAGGCCTTGCAGCTCCCCTGAGAACCTGAAGCCCTAGTGCGCCGGAGGCCTCCCGACCCGGTCACTTCTCGGCGGCCACACCTCGCGAACTAGAACGAACGCGAAGGACGCCACCGGGACGGAGAGAACTACGGTCGTCAGAGACCATGCCGAAGAGGATCCTGCGTCATCGAAGACGGTCGAGGACATAACAGATAATTGAGGCGCCCTGATCAGGACGTATCCGGTCTGGGGAGGGATTTCGATCCGCCCGGAGTAGATTCCGCCCGCCCTGTCGCGATACTCTCCGTCAAGCGTGTAAGTGAAGCTCCGACCGCTGGCTGCCGTGTTCAGGAGGACGATCCCGTTCTCGAACCTCCTGACGAAGAGGGCACCGTTCCTGTCCCCGCTCACGAGCTGAAGCCTCCCCAGTGGCTTTCCGATGGGGAGATAGAAGTCCTCTAGGACGTGTGATCTTCGGTAAGTTTCCTCCTGGTCCCGGACATGTACGTACACATTAGGCCCGTTGACTAGGTAAAGGGCCGCGACGACGAAGTTCACTACCCTCCTCACTTCGGCCGGCGCTCCTGCTGGGTTCCTGTTCCATTGATCGATGTAACTATGCGGCAGCCAGTCAACCAGCACGACGAGCCTGTCCTCCGGGTAGTCCCTGAGCGCCGTAAACATGTTGTAGAGGACGGGAGAGTCATGAAATCTGCCGAAGATCCGGGTGAAGAACTCGATGAAGATACCGTCGTACCCGAACTCATTGAGTATCTCAAACTGTCGCTGATCGAAGACCCCGACGTTGGGGATTATAACCCTTTTCGGCTCTGGGTCGAGGAGCCTCTCCTTAATCTCCCTCAACATGTTACGCAGCACGGGAAGCCTGTCCTCGTCCCGTCGCGGATATCTGGACGGGGGAGCGCCCTCCATGCCCCAGAGGTAATAAAAGTTGAAGAAGTTGTCGTGGAATAGGTGTGAAGAGAGATTTGGGTTGTAGAAGCCAGCCATAATGTGGCGTTGCTCTTTGCTCTCTATCGCAGCTTTGATAGCATCGGGATTGCCTATGTCGACTAGGAACTCACAGTATACCTCCCTGACCACGTAACCTCCTCTTCCTTCTGGCCTGACGTACCTTGTGTTCGTAGAATTGGTGAGCAGCCATCTCTCATCGAAGTGCGTCTGATAATTATAATACGGAACGAATTCATATACCGGCCTGCCGCCCTCCCATCTAATCATACAGGGAAGGTTGTTGCTGTTGTTTCGCCTGCTAGTCATAAGGGATGGATCGTTGAAATAATAAAGATGCACCGACTCAGGCTTTATTCCCTTCACGATCTTGGCCTCCACGTCACCCCCTAGCAGGAGGTCCATCTTCTGAGCGAGCTCCAGCATGTCCGTGTTCCAGATCTCGCCGTGAATCGCGGCCAGCTTGAAGTTGATTCGGTCCCTCCCTATGAGCGGGAGCCTCTTGACCGGCTCTGTCCTCAAGACGAAGTTGTCGAGCCAGACAGTCCCTGCACACACACCACGGCACGTTATGTGAACCCACGCATTGAAAGCAGTGGCGTTCTCCGGGACGACCGTCGAATACGTTACCCGTTGCCAGTTCGGTGACGGGTCCCTAGCCCTCAAGACCTCATGTCTGGAGAGGTATTCGTAGTTGCCACTGCCCCTGTTCAAGAACAGGAAGTTGAACCAGACCCTGATCTCTAAGTTCTCAACGACCTGACTGGTCCTGTAGTGGAAGGAGAAGACGACCGTGTCGCCGGGCCTCGGGTAGTAAGCCGCGTAAGCGGGATTCATGTTCCTTATCATCCTAGTGAGCAGCACGAGGGTAGTGTCCTGTCCCGATTGGTCTGTCCTCCGGACGACGATTTTCTGGCTGCCGGCGCCAGACGCGCGGTCTCCGAAGTCGATGGAGAAGACCGCCTCCGCCCCTCTGGAGCCCCTGGGATACCTCTCTCAGTTCCACGCGACCCAGAAGAGGTCCGCGATCGAAGCCCGGAAGCCCCAGCCCCCTAATTCACGGAGGCCGTCTCGAGCTCGCCGAGCCCGCCGAAGTAGTTGGTGATGTAGAGCCCGTGAAGGCGTCGCGGTCTCCATGACCGTGTTGGACGGCCTACTGACCGAGTTCCCCCGGAAAGCCCTAACTCTGTAGTAGTAGGTCCTCTCGCCCCGCACAGTCCCATCGGTGTAAGAGGCCGCGTTCTGACCGGTCCTCCCTATCGCTGAGAACGTCCGCCCGTCCTCGCTCCTCTCGACGATGAACCCCTCCTCATTCGCGGAATTGTCCTGCCACGCGAGCGAGATGCGGTTGTAATCCACCCCCGTGACCCTAAGGTTAGACGGAGCCTGGAGCGCCCCGGACTCCGTCGTCGTGACTGTAACCGTAGTGGTTCTGTACTGGGTGGTCGTTCTGGTCTCGGTCGTTCTTACGGTCGTGGTGGCCGTTCCGTGTTCCGTGAAGACCTGCGTTACGGTCGACGTGACGGACCGGTAATCTGTGGTCCTCTGGGTCTGCGTCTCAGTAACCCTTAACGTCGAAGTGAAGGTCAAGGGCTGCGTCTCGGTGGTCCTTATGACCGAGGTGAGGGTCGTGAGTCTAGTCAGGACCGTCGTCTCGACCAATCTGACCGTGTTGGTCCTCAACTGGGTCTCGGTGGCCGTGAGGACGAGGGTCGTGGTGGCCGTCCTGCCCGGCGACGCAAGTGTGCCTATGAAGATGCCCGACAGTAACGTAAGGAGAAGGAGGGAGACGATTAGCGCTCCTTTCATTATGCCTCGTCGAAACTTCTTAGATAAAAGTCTTCTTAGACTAGAGAACTTCGGTACTAGCCCCGTCAGTAACTCCGGGCTCCGGACTCGGGACGCGCTCTAACGACGTGTTGAGAAGTGCCATCAGCCGAACTGCGAGGCTGTGAGGCGCGGGTGACGGCGCCCTAACCGAGACGAGTCTCAGTACGAACCGCGGAGGCGTCTGACCTGCGACGGTCTCCTCGCGAAGTCTCGCCCGCTGGGCGGCCCGGAGTTCGCTGGGAGCGGGGACAGGGGGCGTGATTTTATAGCGGAGGTGGACCTCTGACGTCGGGAGTGGCGAACAGGTGGGAGAAGAAGCTGACGAGGCAGGAGGCGATCGCAGAGTTACGGAACAGGTTCCTCGAGAGGGACAGGTCGCTCGAGAGGGCCGCCTTCGAGGAGGTCTTCGACGCCCAGACCCTGATGACCGTCTACAGGCTGATGACCAGCGGCCTCATCGATGACCTCTACGGCGTCGTCAACGCGGGAAAGGAGTCCAGGATCTACCACGCGAGGACTAGGGCCGGAGAGGAGCTGGCGGTGAAGATCTACCTGGTCAACAACAGGGAGTTCAGGAGGAGGTCCGAGTACCTAGCGATGGACGCGAGGGTCGGAAGGGTCGGTGGCTCGGTGAGGAAGATAATCTACGCTTGGGCGAGGAGGGAGTTCCTGAACCTCCAGCAGGCCTTCGCGGCCGGCGTCAGGTGCCCGAAGCCGTACGCGGTCAGGGCGAACGTCCTCGTGATGGGGTTCCTCGGGAAGGACGGCGTGAGGCATCCGCTCCTGAGGGAGCTCGAGCTCGGAAGGGAGGAGCTGGAGGAGGTCTACGAGTCGGTCATCGGGAACCTGAGGACGCTCTATACGGGGGCGGAGCTGGTCCACGGCGACCTGAGCGAGTACAACCTGATGCTCGCCTCGACCGACGAGGTCTACTTCATCGACCTCTCGCAGTCCGTGCTGAGGGACCACCCCTTGGCCGAGAGGCTCCTCCTGAGGGACATCAGGAACGTCAACAGGTACTTCTCCGCCCGCGGCGTTCGGGTCGTCGGCGACGCCGACCTCTACGCGGAGCTAACGGGCTCCGAGCCTCCTCCGATGCCTCCGCCCTGAGCGCGCCCCTCAGACGCCGAGGACCTGCCTGATGATCGCCCTGTAGTCGACCGGCTGGACCCTCGAGCCCGGAGCGGGGAGGAGGTAGATCACGGGGACCGCGATCGCGGCCCTCAGCTCGGAGAGCCTCTGGGAGAACTCGGGCCCGTACTCGTCGCTGACGAGGATCAGGCCCACGTCGCCGGCAGAGATCAGCCTCCTGACCGCTGCGAGGGCCTCCTCGGGGCCCGAGGCCAGAACGGTCCCAGTACCGGCCAGCCTCATCGCGGAGACGAAGGCCTCTCCGCCAACGGCCACGACCCTCACGGCACGGGCTTAAGGGAGCCTCGTGAAAAGCCTAACCCCGGTCCTCGGACGGCTTCCTGGCCCTCGCGGCGAGGACCTCGTAGAGCTCGGTCTTGACGGGCTTCTCGGGTATCAGCCCCTGCGGCCTGTAGAGGAGCACGGCCACGATCAACACCCCCATGACGGCATACCTGAGGTAGGAGATGTCGAAACCGACCGCGACGCCGAAGATCGCGAGCGTGCTCGCTTGAGAGAACCTCTCGAAGACCGCGAGGACCAGCGCCCCCACGACCGCACCGACGCTGTTGGCCAACCCCCCCAGGATGACCATCGTCAGGACGAAGAACGTGAGGGCTGGGACGAAGTCGTCGGGGAAGATCGCCTGCGAGTAGAAGGTGTAGAGGGAGCCCGCGGCGCCCGCGATCGCCGATCCGATGAAGAGCACCTGACCCCTGACCTTTGGCACGTCCTTCCCGAGCGAGTAGGCGGCGAGCTCGTCGTCCCGGACCGCCTTCATCACCCTCCCGAACGGAGAGTTGGTCAGCCTATCGACGAGGAGGTAGACGAGGAGCGCGACGACCCCCGTGAGGGCGACATAAAGCGTCATCGCCAGCGGCGGGTTCCTGAGGAAGACGAACGGGTTCGAGATCCCCGAGATCCCGAAGACGCCTCCGACGAGCGGCTGGTAGGTCCTGACGAAGACCCTCACGGCCTCGCCGAAGATGAGGAGCGTGATCGAGAGCATGCTCCCCTTCAGCGCTAGCGCGGGGTAGCTAGCGACGAAACCGAGGGCCCCCGCTACGAGGGAGCTCGCGACCAGCGAGAGGGCGAAGACCCCGACCGCGAGGAGCGGATTGGACGCGGCCAGCTCCGTCCTCTTCGCGGCGGACAGGGCCGATAGCGGGTCTTCTATCCCGAGCAGGGAGTCGTAGACGTTGACCGTGATGACGGTGCTGGTGATCGCGCCGACGAAGAAGAAGAGGACCTTCCCAAGGTTCGGGACCCCCGTGAGGCCGTACTCGAGGTTCATGCTGAGCGAGAGGATCACGTAGATCAGCAGGTAGAACGTGAAGCTCTGGACCAGGACCAGCGCGCCCTCGCCGATCAAGGCTCCACCAGCCTCGCGAACCTGTACCTGTTCCGGTAGAGGAGGACGCCCGCGATCGCGAAGTAGGGTATCAGGGGCTTGTACGCGGTCTCGAGGCCGACGGCCCTGTTCAGGGCCCACATCCCGAGGTTCTCCGCGGCCCCTATCACGAAGCCTCCCAGAAGCGTTAGCGGGAAGCTGGTGAAGTTGCCGATGATGGCCGCGGAGAAGACCCAGAGGAGCATCCTCCACCCGGACTCCGGGTTGATGCTCGTGTAGTAGGCCCAGAGGGCTCCGGAGACGCCGGCCAGGAAGCCCGTGAGGAGCCTCGTGATCGACCTTATCCGCCAGACCGGTATCCCGCTGACCATCGCGAGGTCCCTGTTGCTGGCTATCGCCCTCATCGCTTTCCCAACCTTCGTCCTCAGGATCAGGTAGGTGAGGCCCGCTACGGTCACCGCAAGGGTAGCGAGGGCCAGGACGTGCAGGTTGGTCAAGGGCCTTGTTCCCAGGAAGACGACGGGCTGGGAGCTGAACCCGGAGGTGAGGAAGAGGAGGTCCTCGAAGTCGGCGTAGATCGAGAAGAGGTACCTGATCGTGAAGCTCGCGCCCACGCTCGCTATGAAGACCTGGAGCAGCGTCGCCCCCCTCTTCTCCAGCCTCTTGTATGCCAGCTCGTCGACCGAGAGGGCGATCAGCGCCCCCGCGGCTCCGGCCAGCAACATCGACGTGACCGGGTCGACCCTGCTGAGGGTGAGGAGGGCGGCGACGTAGCATCCGATCGTGATGTACTCGCCGATAGCGAAGTCCGCGAGCCTCGTGACCGAGTAGTTCATCGTGAGGCCCACGGCCGCCATCGCGTAGAGCGAGGAGGCCAGCAGCGTGGTGGGGAGTTGGCCGAGGGCTTCCTCGATCATCACCGAACCGACGGAGAAATCGGGCCGGCCGTTAAAAAGGTCTACTTCCTCTGGAAGAAGACCGCCGCGAGGTCCAGACCTGCAACCCTCTCGCTAGCGTCGCTGAGGACCACCCTTCCTCCAACCATGACGAGCGTCCTCTCCGAGTGGGTGATCGCCATCCTCGCGTGCTGCTCGATCAGCAGCATCGTGAGGCCGGACCTCCTTAAGGCGTCGACCTTCTCGTAGATCCTGTGGACCATCTTGGGCGCGAGGCCCGCCGAGGGCTCGTCCATGATCACGAGCCTCGGCGACGTCATGAGGAGCCGTGACATGGCCAGCATCTGCCTCTCGCCGCCGCTGAGCGTTCCGGCCCTCTGCCTGAGCCTGCCCAAGAGCTCCGGGAACATCTCGAGGACCTCCTTGATCCTAACCCTGAGCTCCTCCCTCGACAGCGCGTACCCTCCCATCTCGAGGTTCTCGAGGACAGTCATGTCCGGGAAGACGTTGTTGGTCTGAGGGAGGTAGGCGATCCCCATCCTGACCCTCTCGGAGGGCGGGCGGCGCGTTATGTCCTGCCCGTCGAAGACTACCGACCCCCCGAAGACGTTGGTGAGGCCGACCACGGTCTTGGCGAGCGTGCTCTTCCCGGAGCCGTTGGGGCCTATGATCGCCACCGTCTCGCCCTCCTTCACGGAGACGTCCACCTCGGTTACGATCGGAAGCCTGCCGTAGCCCGCCGTGACGCTCCTAAGCTCCAGCAACCCTCAGCTCGCCTCCGTGCCGAGGTAGGCCTCCACCACCCTCCTGTCCCTGACCGCTCCCGTCGGATCCCCGTCGTATATTATGCGACCTTCGTGCATAACTAAGACCCTCCGCACGTATTCCAGCAGAACGTCCAGCTTGTGTTCTATTATAATGAAGGTAGTTAACGAGGACCTGTTGATCGCCTGAATGTGCCTGAAGATCTCGTGAGCGAGCGGGACCGCAACGCCGGCCGCTGGCTCGTCGAGGAGGACCAGCTTCCCTCCGGACATCATGGACCTGCCTATTTCGGTGAGCTTCATCTGGCCTCCCGAGATCTCCGAGCCCCAGTTCCTGTGGACGGCGTCGAGCTTGAGGAACTCGGCGACCTCAGAGACCCTCCGGGCGACCTCCAACTCCTGGCGCCTCCAGAGCCTCCTGAAGGGAGCGGCGTGAGGCCTCTCGCCCACTTGGGGGTGAGCTGGAAGGGCGAGGTTCTCCGCGACGGTCACGTGCCAGAACGTCCTTGGGATCTGGAAGCTCCTGATTACACCCTTCCTGAAGACCTCGTCGGGCCTTAGGCCGTCGATCCTCTCGCCCTCGAAGATTATCTCGCCCTCGTCGGGCTTCAGAACCCCGGCGATCAGGTTGAAGAGCGTGGTCTTCCCCGATCCGTTGGGGCCGATAAGTCCGACTAGCTCCCCCCTATCGACGGAAAAAGAGACGCGGTTTACGGCAACCAGCCCGCCGAACCGCTTGGTGAGGTCCCTTACCTCAAGGCTCAAAGGCCCTACCCGAAGTACTCGATGACCCTGGCCGGGTACCTCCAGGTCCCGATGTCGGCGAACCTGTACTTGCCCTCGACCATCCTGTACTGCCATATCGTGTAGTCGGACCCCAGCGCGTCCCCGCTCGGGTCGAAGGCCTTGTAGCCCGTCACGCCCATGTACCTCTCCCCGACGATCGGGAGCGCCGCCCTGACTGCGTCGGCGTCGTACTTCCCCGCGTAGAGGATCGCGAGCGCTGCGACCCAGACGGCGTCGTAGGTGAAGTATGCGTACGGTGAGGGCTCCCTCCCGAACTTGGACCTGTAGTCGCTCTCGAACTTCGCTGCGAGAGGACCTCCCCTCGGCGAGGCGAAGACGCCGGTGAGCTTCACGTCGGCGAGGAACTTGGCTACGTCCGGCGACGCCCTGCCCTCAGGGGCCGGGAGGTAGGCCGCTGGCCTCCTGAGGGTCTCGGAGCCGTACCACCTGACCCTCGACAGCCTCGCGTCGAGCCTCGCGTGTCCGAGGATGTTGAGGCCGTCGTCCTCGAAGGCGATGATCAGGACGGCGGTCTCGGGACTCACGCCAAGCTCCGCGACGATCGAGCTGAGCGAGGAGACTTCAGAGGCGTAGTCGGGCTGGCCGACCGTGTAGAGGAGCTTCCTGACCGTCCCGCCGTACTGGGTCGTGAAGACCCTCTCGAAGGCCTCGGTGAGGCCCCTGCCGTAGTCGTCGTTCCTCGAGATGACGGCGACCTTCTTGATCCCGTCCCTGCTCATCACCTGTGCGAGGACCTCGGCCTGGAAGAGGTCGGTCGGGACGACCCTGAAGACGTAGTCCGAGGCCGCGAGGAGTGGACTGGTTGAGGAGGGGCTGATCACGACCATCTTGTTGGTGTTGACGAAGTCCATGATCCCCCTGACTTCGCCGGACGCGAAGGGTCCCACGACCACCCTGATCCCGGCCGCGTACATCGACTGGATCACCTTCAGGGCGTCGGCCCCGGTGCCCTTCGTGTCGTCGTGGACGAACTTGAACCTCACCGGCGAGCCTATCGACTCGAGGTAGGAGTTGATGTGCTCGATCGCGAGGATCCCTCCGTCCCTCCGCACGGGACCGTCGACCGCGTAAGGACCGCTCACCGCCATCGCGAACCCTATCGTGTACTCAATCCGAGTCGGAGCCGCAGTGACGACAGCGGTGGTGACGATCGTCGTCGGAACGGTCCGGGTCACCGTCGAGAGGACCGTCAGGGTCTGCGCGGCCCCCGGTGCGGTCACGGTCCTGACCTCGGTCTTGGTGACGGTCGGCTGGGTAGTCGCGAAGTAACCCGCGGCGCCTCCCAGGACGAGGACCAGAACGATCAGGACGGCCGTCAGCGGCGTCAGCTTGCCCTGTCCGGACTGCCTTCCGCTCATGCGTTGAGAACGCTCGGACCGTCATTTATCTTTGTCGGGCAACGGCGATCAGATGGCGACCGGCGGACGGCGTCCGTCGAGGAGCCCGGGCGAGGTGAGCTCGGCGGCCCGAGGCGGTTCGGTTATTTGTACCGGCGCGGGGACAGAGTCTGGAGGGCCCGTAGCTCAGCAGGACGGAGCGCTGGCCTTCGGCAAGAGGTCATCGGTGGGGAGAGCCAGAGGTCCCGGGTTCAAGTCCCGGCGGGCCCGCAGACAACACTAATGAGAACGCTCGGAGGAGGCGGTGGAAGCGATGGCCGCGAACAGGGCGAGAGGCCTCTGGAGCTCAGATGTAGTCCTATTAATACCCGGACCGACAGAGCTCCACCCGAGGGTCAGGAGGGCCGCGGTCGAGAGGTCTTACCCCCACTACGGCGAGGTCTGGAAGGAGAAGATAGAGAGGGCGATCGGGCTGGCCGCGGAGCTCTTCGGCGCGAGAAGGGGGAGGACGTTGATCGTGCCGGGGCCCGGGTCGCTCGCTCTTGAGCTCGGGACGAGGGCGGTCCTCAGGAGGGGAGAGAAGGCTGTCGTGCTCGCGAGCGGCTTCTGGGGCTACAGGCTGGCGGAGCTGGTCAGGTCGATCGGCGGCAGGGCCGTCGTGGTCGAGGCGCCCGAGGGGGGCGTCCCTTCCCCGGAGCAGGTCGAGGACGCGGTCAAGCGCAACCGCGACGCGAGGTGCCTCCTGTCGGTCCACGTCGAGACCGCGACCGGCGTGATCCACAACACCGGGGAGCTCGCGAGGATCGCGAGGGAGCACGGCTTGCAGTTCGTCTGCGACGCGATAGCTTCCTACGGCGCCCTGCCCATCGGAGTCGAGGACTTGGGGATCGACGTCTGCGTCGGCCACCCGAACAAGTGCCTCAACAGCGTTCCCGGCGCGACGCCGCTTTACGTCAGGGAGGAGATATGGAACTCGCTCGAGAGGTTCGCCGACGACGAGGGCTGGATCGCGAACCCGAAGGTCTTCAAGCGGTACCACGACCTCTGGGGCCCCGACGGGCATCCGTACTCGACGACGATCAACCCGTACGCGGTCCTCGCGTTCATCGAGGCCGCGGAGGTCGCGCTCGAGGAGGGCCTGGAGGAGAGGGAGAGGAGACACGTGAGGGCCTCGAGGGCGTTCAGGAGGGCCGCGTCCGCGATGGGCCTCAGGCCGATGGCCGAGTCCGAGGACATCGCGGCGCCCACGGTCACGAGCCTCGTCCTCCCGGATAACCTGAGGGGAAGGGCGGAGGAGCTGATCGACGTCGTGCTCGAGCGGTACGGCATCATGCTGGCCAACGGACTCGGGAGCTCCTACGGGAGCGCTGTCAGGGTAGGGCACATGGGCGTCACCGCGACGGCGAGGTACCTGCTCCCCACGATCGCTGCGATCGGGATGGCGGTCGGGGACCTGACGGGGAGAAGGCCGGACGTCGGAGGCGCGGCCGAGGCCTTCCTCAGCTCCTTGGAGGCCTGAAGAGCTCGGAGACGCTCCTCATCCCGCGCCTGTACCTCAAGGTCCTCCTCAATCTCTCCCTCTGGCCCGTTAACAGCTTGACGGATCCGCCATGTCTGCGCGTAAGCCTCCTCAGGTGAGCCTCTCCCTCCCGGTCGAGGTCCGTCAGGACGACGACTTCGCTCAATTCTCCCCTGACGACCTGCTCATCGAACTCGGAGAGCGTTAGGACTTCGCACTTCACGCCCGCGGACCTCAGCGCCTCCGCGTCCGTCCTCCCCTCGACGAGCACGGCCTTTCCGAGCTGGTTCAGCTCATCGACCAGCGCCTGGATCTCCGACCACTCCGACTCGACGAGTTCAGGTCCGCGAGCTCTCCTCACTCTCGGTGAACGCGCGTTCGTCGAAGTCATAATTCTATTGGCCATAACGGCCGGTTCGCAGCGTTCTCATGGACTGAGAAGGATGTGGCCCGAAAGTGGGAGCGGATTATCAAAAGATGGAACGGAAGAGCGGAAGTACTGGAAATCGCTCGCTAATCGTATTTGAGCCGATCGTTGAAACGCTTTTCTCGGATTCACCTTCACACGACCCCTCGAGGTGATGGGAGGGTGCGCGTGGTGACCGTTCACCTGCCGGAGGCGTACATTGACGCGATCGACGCGCTGGTGAAGGCGAAGAGGTATCCGAACAGGGCGGAGGCCATCAGGATGGCGGTAAGGGACTTCATCAGGACGGAGGCGAAGTTCGGGGTTGAGTGAGCTCGAGTCGGCGATCAGGATCAAGCTGATAGGCGTCGGGGGCGCGGGCTCGAACGCGGTACACAGGCTGATGGACGTCGGCATATCGGACGTCTATACCATAGCCGCGAACACCGACAAGCAGCACTTGGACCTGATCAAGTCGCACCAGAAGATCCTGCTGGGCCCGACCGTCTCGAGGAGGCACGGGACCGGAGGGAACCCCGAGATGGGAAGGCTTGCGGCGGAGGAGTCCCTCGACGAGATCAGGGCCGCGCTCGACGGAGCGGACTTGGTCTTCGTGACCGCGGGGCTCGGGGGCGGGACCGGGACCGGAGCCGCGCCTCTGGTGGCGAAGGCCGCGATGGACCAGGGCTCGATCGTGGTGGGAGTGGTGACGCTGCCGTTCAGGTTCGAGGGCGCGGTGAGGAGGAGGGTCGCGATGAGGGGGCTCGACGAGCTCCAGAAGGTCTGTAACACAGTCGTGATCATCGACAACAACAGGCTCCTCGACCTCTATCCGCAGTACGACCTGAACTCGGCCTTCGCGGTCGCTGACGAGGTGATCCACAACATGGTCCTCAGCATCTCCGAGTCCCTGGTCAAGCCGAGCCTGATCAACATCGACTTCGAGGACTTCAAGGCGGTCGTGAGCAGGGGGAGGATCGCGACGATCGGGCTGGGGAAGAGCAGCTCCCCGAACAGGGCCGAGGAGGCGACCTTCAACGCGCTCCAGTCGCCGCTACTCGAGGGGACCATCGACGGAATAAGCGCGGCGATCGTCCACGTCAGCGGCGGAGAGGACATGAAGCTGAAGGACGCCACGAGGCCTGGAGAGATCGTCTCGGAGCTGATGGGCGAGGAGGGCTTGGTGATCTGGGGAGCGAGGGTCGACAGGAGGTACGGCTCGACGCTCCACGTCTCGCTGATACTCGCGGGAGGAGCATACGTGAGGGGTCCCGTCGCGCCACTGCTCAGGACGCCGGCCAGGGAGGAGCAAAAGGCGCCGATCGCGAGGGTCGGGTCGGAGGGCGCCTCGGAGGACATCGAGAGGCTGCTCGAAGAGCTGGGAGGCTAAGACGAACCTCTTGGACTGACTCCGGGCTTTCCCCTCATCTTCTCCACGAGCTCCCTGAGGTCCCTCACGACCTCTCCGTCCCACCCGACGGGAGTCCCGTACCTGTCGATCATCACGGACCGCATCCCCACCCTCCTCGCCTCCTCAAGCTCCGCGAGGGGGCCGTCGCTGACGAAGACCACCTCCTCTGGGTTGACGCCGAGCATGCTGGACGCGATGCGGAAGGCCCTCGGGTCGGGCTTCGCGATCCCCACCTCGCAGGAGAAGACGTGGACGTCGACGAGCCTCGAGACCTCGAGGGACCTCCAGATCCCGGGGACCTCGGGGGAGGAGTTGGAGAGGATGCCGATCCTCAGGCCCATCGACCTCAGCTCCCTGATCGAGGGCTCCACGTCCCCGAAGGGCACGACGCAGGACCTCACGAACTCGAGCCTTATCCTCGCGGCCTCGGAGAGCCTCCGGTCCTCTGCCTCCGCGCCGATCTCCTCGAGGACCCTCCTGATGCACTCCCCGACCTCCCTGCACGAGCCCCTGATCCGCTCCTCGAGCCTCGAGACCCAAGCCTCGGCGAACCTCGTCCAGTCCACGCCAAGGACCTCGCCCATCCTCCTCAGGCTCTCCCTGTGCCCCTCTACCGGGTACCTGGGGACAAGCGTCCCGAAGAGGTCGAAGAGGACCGCCCTTACCTTCCTGTCGGGTCTGGAATCGCGGCCGAGCAAGCCGCGGCCCCTCTCGGCGGCCGTTCTCTCCGGCGGCATAAAACCTGAACGCGAGCGGAGGGAGCACCTGCCCCGATGGTGAGGGAGACGTTGGGTGAGTTACGTTTAAATTGTCGTTTTTCACTTTTTATACCGCGCCGCAGAAGGCGCACCATCGCAGAATCCCAGACGGGGATTGGCTCGCCGAGGCTCGGAGAGGGGAAATTGGGCTCGCCTCTCCGGAACCTCACGAAGAGGATTGAAAGTCGAAGTTCTTCAGGCGTTTAAACGGGCTAAGAACTCTGAACCTCACGAAGAGGACCGAAAGCCACCGGTCACCTTAAATCCTCTTGGTAACGCGAAACAACGTGAAGGCTTCGGTCTTCGAGAGGCCCGGAGGTCCGGAGGTCCTCGAGACGAAGGAGGTCGAGCTGCCCCGGAGGCCCGGCGAGGCGGTGGTCAGGGTCGAGGCGACCGGCGTCAACAGGATAGACGTCTGGCTCAGGTCTGGCCTCTACCCGACGAAGCTCCCGCTCGTCCTCGGAGTCGACGTCGCTGGGACGGTACTGGAAGACCCGTCGGGAGCGTTCAGGCCTGGCGACAGGGTGCTGGTCTACCCGAACGTCGGGTGCGGGA
This sequence comes from Candidatus Caldarchaeales archaeon, assembly GCA_039630085.1. Classification (GTDB taxonomy): domain Archaea; phylum Thermoproteota; class Nitrososphaeria_A; order Caldarchaeales; family Calditenuaceae; genus Calditenuis. The sequence continues at coordinate 184,893 of JBCNVM010000001.1, read as the reverse complement.
GGTGTGAGCTCTGCGCGGCAGGTGAGGAGAACCTCTGCCCTAAGATGGAGCGGGTCGGGCAGCACAGGTGGGGAGGTTACGCGGAGATGGTCTCGGTCCCGAGCAGGGCGCTCGTCGAAATCCCGTTCAACTTGTCGTTCGAGGAGGCCGCCTCGATTCCGGTCAACTTCCTGACGTCGTGGGACGCGCTGGTCAGGGCCGCGGCGATCAGGCCGACAGACACGGTGTTAGTGGTGGGGGCGGGTAGCGGCGTCGGTTACGCGGCTATTCAGATCGCGAAGCTCCACGGCTGCAGGGTTATCGCGACGGTCGGGAGCGACGATAAGGTCGAGGCGGCCTTCAAGGTCGGGGCTGACCACGTGATCAACAGGAGGAAGTCTGACGTGGTGAAGGAGGTGATGGAGCTCACCAACGGGAGGGGAGTCGACGTCGTCTTCGAGCACGCGGGGAAGGACTTCTGGCAGACCGCGCTCAGGTCGCTGGGGCTGAAGGGGAGGCTCGTGACGGTTGGTGCGACGACGGGCCAGGACGTGGGTATCGACATCAGGGCGCTCTACAACAGGAGGCACCACGTGATCGGCGCGGGAGTTGGCAGCAAGCCGGACCTGCTCAGGCTCCTCAGGCTCTTCTCAGAGGGGAGGCTCAGGGCGCTGATCGACAGGGTCTTCAGGCTGGAGGAGGCCCGGGAGGCCCACAGGAGGATGGAGGCGTCGGAGCACTTCGGGAAGATAATCCTGAAGCCTTGACTTCGCTCCCCGGACACGGACCCAAGCCCGAGCCTCCACCTCTGGGAGAGGTCATCAGGGCCAAGAGGGAGCTCAGGAGGTACCTCAACGAGACGCCGCTGGTCAGCTCGAGGAGGCTCTCGAGGGCGCTGGGAGCCGATGTCTACGTCAAGCTCGAGAACCTCAACCCGACCTTCTCCTTCAAGGTCCGGGGAGGGATCCACTTCATGCGGACGATGAGCGAGAGGGGACTGAAGGGGGTCGTTACCGCGTCGATGGGGAACCACGCCCAGTCGATCGCCTACGCCGGGTCCATCTTCGGCGTCCCGGTGAAGGTGGTGATGCCCTCCTGGGTCTCGAGGGTGAAGGTCGAGGCGGTGGAGGAGCTCGGGGCCGAGGTGATAAGGTACGGGTCCTACTACGACGAGGCCGCCGAGTACGCCGAGGAGCTCGCTCGGGAGCTGGGGTACTTCTACGTCCACGCGATCGAGGAGAGGCTGCTGCACGTCGGCGTCGCTACGATGCACCTCGAGGTGCTCGAGCAGTTACCTGACGTTGAGGTGGTCGTCAACCCGATCGGCGGCGGGACGGGCGCGATAGGCGCGGTCTCGGTCTACAGGTCCGTCGACCCGAGCATCGAGATCTACGGCGTTCAGGCTGAGGGCGCGGACGCCTTCTACAGGTCCTTCAAGTCGGGGGAGCTCGTGAACCTCCCCGGCGTCTCGACCAAGGCGGAGGGGCTGGCGGTCGCGAGGACGTACAAGGTGCCCTTCGAGATCCTCGGGGGGGCGCTGAAGGACGTCGTGGTCGTGAGCGACGGGGAGATGGAGGAGGCGATCAGGGCCCTCTACTGGTCGGTGAGGCAGGTCGCGGAGCTCGCGGGCGCAGCTGCGACGGCGGCGGCGTTCAAGCTGAGGCGGGAGATCTCCGGGAGGAAGGTGGTCCTGATGCTAACCGGTGGCAACATCTCGCCGGAGGAGTTCTCGAGGGTCCTCTCGGGAGGCTCCTGACCGCTCGGCTCACCTCTTGGCCCTCTTCCTAGAGTACTCGTAGGCCTCGCCGGGGCTCAGGACAACCACCTTCACTCCCTTCGCCCTGGCCCTCACCAGCCTCTCGAACTCCCTCGGGTCCTGCCTGATCGCGTCGAAGGTGTTGTAGTGCATCGGTACGATGACCTTAGGCCTGATCAGGGAGGCAGCGACCGCCGCCTCGACCGGGCCCATCGTGAAGAGCGAGCCTATGGGTAGCAGGGCTACGTCGGGCCGGTAGAGCTGGCCGATCAGCCTCATGTCGCCGAAGAGCGCGGTGTCGCCCGCGTGGTAGATCACGGCCTCCTCGCCGTGCAGGACGACACCCGTCGGGTTCCCGGAGTGGATGGCCGGTGTCAGGGTGACCCTGAGGCCGTCGGCGTTGAAGGTCCCTCCGACGTTCGCCCCGAAGGTCCTCCTCACGCCGTTCTGTTCCGCCTTGACCTTTAGCTCGTAGATCCCGACGAAGAGCGCGTCGAACATCTTGCAGACCTCGAAGGCGTCGCCGACGTGGTCGAAGTGGTCGTGCGTCACGACGACGTAGTCGACCCTCTCGAGCTGGTCCAGCTTCACCGGCGCCACGGGGTTCTGGGAGATGAACGGGTCGATCAGCACCTTCTTCCCGTCGAGCTCGATGAGCCACGCGGCGTGGCCCAACCACTTGAGCCTCGCCATCGGCCCTAAGGTGCTCTGCCCTCGTGATAGACCTTGTCCGGGAGAAGTCCGCGGCCCCACGGACCGACCGCCTCCGGCCGGGTAAACGGATAAATCAGACCCGAGAGCTGGAGGCCCCGAGATGGGTGGGCGCCTTCCAAGTCGGCATCGCCCTGAAGCCCAGCTCGCTCGGTGACGACGAGGAGTCGAAGCTCCGGAGCGCCCTCTCCCTCCTGAGGCTCTCCAAGGACTTGGGGCTGAGCCACCTCGTGCTGGACTCGGAGAGGGAGGTCGACGACCTCTCGCTCGGGTCGATCGGGATGCTGGCGGAGGAGGCGGACTCGACGAGGCTCGTCGTGACGGTCCCGGTGAGGAGGCGGGACGCGAGGGAGAGGTTCGAGGGTCTGCTCAGGCTCATCGCGGAGTCGCCGGGCCTCGGGCTCTGCCTCGTCGCGGGACACCCGGCCTACCTCGACGGAGGAGGTCCGCGGTCCGGAGCGGGTGCGCTCCTGAGGTCCTACGCAACCGAGGCGGCGGAACTGAACGGGCGCGAGAGGGAGCTGATGGTCGGGACCGAGCGCGTCGAGAGGGCCGTTCTCTCGCTGGGCTGGATCAGGTCGGTCGTGCCCTTCGTCCTGATGGACGCCGACTCGCGCCTCTGGGCCGAGGCCTTCGGCAGGATCTGGGAGAGGGTCGCGGTCTACGTCCCGCTCTTCGTCGGCGACCCCTCAGAGGCCGCGATGTCGAGGATGAGGTCTTACGTTTCGAGGAGGCCGAGGTACAGGGACGCGGACGGGCAGGAGCTCGAGGCGGGGCTGAGGGAGCTGACGGTCTTCGGGCGGCCGGAGGAGGTTAGGGCCGGGATCGGCAGGCTCGGGGAGATGGGATTCGGACTGGTCGTCGGGTGGCTCGTCGACCCGTCGCCGGAACAGCTCAGGAGGCTCTCGAGGGCCCTTTGACCCCTCCGGACGGAGGCTCAACTCTATCCCCGGCCTGCCCGATGTAACTGTGCGGATGCCCTGGGAGCGATGGGAGTTCAGGCCCAGGAGGCTTCCCCTGATCACATCTGAGGTCGCGGTCGACCTGCTGGAGGCGCTCGGGCGGGGCCGGCCGACCGTCACGACGAGCCTGGACCTCTGGGTCTCGAGGGTCGCGCTGGAGCTGACGGCCGAGGGCGCTCGGATAGGGCCCCTGCTGGTCCGGAGGGAGGAGCTGGAGGAGGTCGCGGAGGACGAGCGGACTGTCTTCGCGGCGACGGCCGACGGCCTCGTGCCTGTCGAGGCGAGGGCAGGGAGGTACTACAAGCTGGTGAACTGCGGGAGGGGAAGGGCTCCGACGCTCGAGGTCGACGGGATCCACATGCACAGGGTCGCTGGCGTCTCCCCCACCGAGGACGCATCCTCGAAGGTGGGCCGTCTGGGGGCGCTGAAGGGGAGGACGGTCCTCGACACCTGCACGGGGCTCGGCTACACGGCGGTCGAGGCGCTGAGGAGGGGCGCCGCGCGGGTGGTCACGGTCGAGGTCGACCCGAACGTCCTCTCGATCGCGGAGCTGAACCCCTGGTCGGAGGGCCTCTCGTCGGGCAGCTCGGAGCTGATCCTCGGGGACGTCGCCGAGGTCGTCAGGAACCTCCCGAGCGCGCACTTCGACGCGGTGATCCACGACCCGCCGAGGTTCTCGCTGGCCGGGGAGCTCTACTCGGAGGAGTTCTACCGGGAGCTCGCGAGGGTCCTGAGGCCCGGCGGGAGGATCGTCCACTACGTCGGCCACCCCGGCTCGAGGTCGGGGAAGAGGGTCCACGTCGGCGTGATGAGGAGGATGAGGGCCTCGGGCTTCGTGGTCAGGTGGGTCGGGGAGATGGGCGTCGTGGTGGGGAGGAGGGCTCCCTGAGGCGGTCCGGCCGGTAAAACGGTTTTCTCGTGGAGCTGCGCAGTAGGGACCGCGGACATGTCCAGGCCTAGGATCAGGGTCGAGAGGGACACGCTCGGCGAGATGTACGTCCCAGAGGACGCGTACTACGGAGCCCAGACCGCGAGGGCGCTCGACAACTTCCCCATCTCCGGCCTCAGGTTCCCGAGGGAGTTCATACGGGCCTTTGGGCTGATCAAGTACGCCGCCGCCAAGGCGAACATGGAACTCGGTCTCCTCGACGAGAGGAGGGCGAAGGCGATCATGGCCGCCGCGATGGAGGTGGCGGACGGCAAGCTCGACGACCAGTTCGTGGTCGACGTCTACCAGACCGGGAGCGGGACCTCAATGAACATGAACGTCAACGAGGTGATCGCGGCCAGGGCCAACGAGATCCTCACCGGCGAGAGGACGGCGAAGGGCCAGATTCACCCCAACGACCACGTCAACATGGGCCAGTCGACCAACGACGTCTTCCCGACCGCGATACACGTCGCCGCGGCGATCGCGATGCGTCAGGAGCTGGTCCCGGCGATGAGGGAGCTCGAGCTAGAGCTGGAGAGGAAGGCCGCTGAGTTCGAGGGCGTCGTCAAGGCCGGGAGGACGCACCTCCAGGACGCGCTTCCAGTTACCCTCGGCCAGGAGTTCGGGTCCTACGCGTCGGCGGTGAGGAGGGCCCTGAGGGCCGTCGAGTCGGGGATCGAGGCCCTTCTGGACCTCCCGATCGGAGGGACCGCGGTCGGGACCGGGCTGAACAGGCACCCGGACTTCGCGAGGAGGGTCTGCGAGGAGCTGAGCAGGCTCACCGGCCTCGGCTTCAGGGAGGCTCCGGACAGGTTCGAGCTGATGGGGGCGATGTCGGCTACCGTCGAGGCCTCGGGCTCCCTCAGGATGGCCGCCCACGCGCTCCTGAAGATCGTCAAGGACTTGAGGCTGACGGGCTCCGGCCCCAACACGGGCTTCAACGAGATCGAGATCCCCGCGGTCCAGCCCGGTTCCTCGATCATGCCCGGAAAGGTGAACCCGGTCATCCCCGAGGCGGTCGGTCTGGTGGCGGTCAAGGTCATCGCGAACGACCAGTCGGTCCTGCTCGCGGCCCAGCTCGGAGAGCTCGAGCTCAACATGGGCATGCCCCTGATAGCCTACGACCTCCTCCACTCGGTCAAGATCCTCTCGTCGGCCTGCAGGGTCCTCGCGAAGCGCTGCATCGCCGGCATCGCCGCCAACGCGGAGAGGTGCAGGGAGTACGCGGAGTCGTCGCCCGCCTTGGTGACCGTCATCGCGCCGGTGGTGGGCTACGACAAGGCCGCGGCCATCGCGAGGCGCGTGCTGGCCGAGAGGAGGTCGATCAAAGAGGTCTTGGCGGAGGAGCTGGGGATGAGGAGGGACGAAGTCGACAGGCTGATCGACCTCAGGTCGCTGACGAAGCCCGGCATACCCGCGCGGGGCGCCTGAACCTCACGGGATTACCCTTACGAGGCTCCCTTGGCCTAGCCCCGGAACCTCCTTCCCCTCTTTTGTCGCCTCGAACTCGACGGTCAGCACGTCCTCCGCGGCCTCTACGACCCTTCCCTTCCACGGGTTGCCGTTGTAGTCGAGGTAGACGACCTCCTTCCCCACGAGCGACGGAAGGTCGATGTCGCCCGAGCCCGAGGTCGGCGAGACGAGGGCCCTGTCGAGCTCGTCGAACCCGATCACTATCATGTCGATCGGCTCCTCGGACATGTCCCGCGCCTCGGCACCACCCGGCCTCCGGGATTTATACCATGTGAGGCCCGAAGCTTCCGCGACGGACGCGAGGCGAGGGCCTGCGTGGCCCTCAGTCCCCGAGTCACGCGTGAACCTTCAAGGATTCCGTGGAGGGGGGTGTGCAGCGTCGCGAACTGTAGCCCGCTTCTTCTACAAACTCAGGGATCATGTATTACGAGCCGAACATCCAGCTGACGCCCTCGCTCGCCCTCCTGACCAAGTCCGAAGGGATGTCCCTCCTGCGGACCCAGCTCTCGAGGAAGACCCTGCTCATCGCGAGCGGCCAGTCCTCACCGGTCTCCTTCGAGGTCTCCTCGGCCCACCTCTGGTAGTGGAGGGCCGCGATCAGGCTCCCGAGCCTCTCGAGGAGGTGCTTCGAGTGGTGTTCGACGCCGTCCGAGGCCGCCGCTGCCACGGCCCGCTTGACCTCTCCCTCGAGGAGCGCTACGAGGGCGACCCTAGCCTCCCCGTCCTCCACACTGGAGATCCCCGCGGCCAGCTCCTCCATCAGCCGCTCGGCGAGCCCCTTCCTGAAGAGGACCTCCGCCATGTCCAGCGACTGGACGTTGCTGGTCCCCTCCCAGATCGCGGTCACCAAGGAGTCCCTGTGGACCTTCGCCATCGGGAACTCCTCGAGGAACCCTATGCCGCCCATAAGCTCCATCGCGTACCTCGTCAGCTCGATCGAGGCCCACGCGGCCATGTTCTTGGTGACGTGGCTCAGAAGCCTCGCCCTGTGATAGTCCTGGGAGTAGGGAGGACGTTCAGCGGAGGCCTCACTGAAGGCCTTCGCAGCGATCAGGGAGAGCAGGAGGTTCGCCTGAAGCCTCGACTCCATCTCGACGAGGTCCCTCAGGTAGAGCGGGTGCTCGACGAGCCTCCTCCCGAACGCCCTCCTCTGGCTGCCGTAGAGCGCGGCCTCCCAGAGCGCCTTCCTCGCGAGGCCAAGCCCCGCGATCGCGTTGTCTATCCTCGCCACCGTGAGTATTTCGAGCGCGACGTAGATCCCCTGGCCCTGATCCCCGAGCTGGTAGGCCTCCGCGTCCCTGAGCTCGACCTCGCCGGTCGGGACCGTGACCGTCCCCAGCTTCTCCTTCAGCCTGATGACCCTCCAGTTCGGCGAGCCGTCCTCCTTCCTCGCAGGCGCGAAGAACGCCGCGACGCCCCTCGGCCCGCTCACGGCCGGAAGAGGCTTGGCCGTGATGATCGCCGCGTCAGCAAGGCCCACGTTGCTCGCGAAGTACTTCAGGCCCCTGAGGAGCCACCTCCCGCCCCTAGCCTCCGCGACGGTCTCGATGTTCCCCAGGTCGCTCCCCGCCTGGACCTCGGTGTAGAAGGTCGCTCCCGTCCAAGGCCTCTCCCTCCTCAGGAAGTTCGGGAGGAACCGGGACCTCGTCTCGCCGTCGCCGTACTTCATCAGCCCGCAGGCCGTCTGCATCGTCAGGGTGATCGTGCAGAAGAACCCTGCGTCCGAGATCACGTAGCCCGAGACGAAGTGGTAAGTCAGGTCCCTCTCCCCGCCGAGGGCTTTCGAGACGACCCCGAAGCCCAGCAGGTCGTAGACCGTCCTCAGGTGCTCCGGCGATACCTGCACCGCGTCGACCTCGCGGCCCGTCGCGCTCCACTTCCTCAGGGTCGGCCTGGCGAAACGGTCGATCCAGTGGCTCGCCTCCATCATCTCGGTCGAGACGTAGTGCCCGAGCCGCTCAAGGTTCGGGTCCCCCTTGAACCCGACGTGCTTCAGGAGGAGCTGGAGCGGCCTGTCCTCAGTGAAGTAGTTCCTTCCGGTGCTGAGCCAGAGCTCGCTGAACACGCCCTCGACCGACTCCCTCGGATTAGGACTTTCCGCGGTCACGTGCTCGGGGTCGCGTGCAATACACAATAGCCCGCTGGCCCGAACTCCGTCAGGTCTTGAGGCGTCCCGAGTGGTCCCCGAGGTCGAGGGCCGGGAGGAGGCTGGTCAGGAAGCTCACCCTCGAGAACCTCTGGCTCTACGTCCTCGCGGTACTGAGAGAGGGGCCGAGGTACGGCTACGAGTTCGTGGACCTGATCGAGGGGAGGTTCGGGTTCAGGCCGAGCAGGGTCACCTGCTACGTGGTCCTCTACAGGCTCGAGCGGGAAGGGCTCATCACCTCCAGCAGGGTCGAGCGGAGCAGGACCGGCGGCGCCAGGGTCTACTACGAGCTGACCGAGAGGGGCATGTCCGAGCTGGAGTCCGCCCTGAGTTTCCTAAGGGATGTGGCCGACGCGCTCACCGGCCGCTCCGACTCCGGGCCTTCGAGATGAGGTTAAGGGCTAAATAGTATTTTATGGGCATAAAACTGTGCCGAAGGTCAGGGTCGCTATAGCCGGCGTGGGCAACTGCGCCTCGGCCCTCGTACAAGGAGTCCACTATTACGCGAACGCCGATGACGGCGAGCGGGTCCCGGGGCTGATGCACGTCAGGCTCGGGGGATATCACGTGGGCGACATAGAGTTCGTCGCGGCCTTCGACGTCGACGCGAGGAAGGTCGGGAAGGACCTCTCAGAGGCGATCTTCTCCCCTCCCAACAACACGCTGAGGTTCGCGGAGGTCCCGAAGCTGGGCGTCGAGGTGATGAGGGGCCCGACGCTGGACGGCCTCGGGAGGTACCTGAGGGACGAGGTCCCCGAGCACCCCGGAAGGCCGGTCGACGTGGCGGACGCGCTGAAGAGCGCCGGAGCAGATGTGCTGATCAACTACCTCCCCGTCGGGAGCGAGGAGGCCACTAGGTTCTACGCGAGGTCGGCCCTCGAGGCAGGGGCCGGAATGGTGAACGCGATCCCGGTCTTCATCGCGAGCGACCCCGCCTGGCAGTCGGAGTTCGAGAGGAGGAGGGTCCCGATCGTCGGGGACGACATCAAGAGCCAGGTTGGTGCGACGATCCTCCACAGGTCCCTCGTGACCCTCTTCGGCGACAGGGGCGCGGTCGTCGACAGGACGTATCAGCTGAACTTCGGAGGGAACACGGACTTCCTGAACATGCTCGAGAGGGAGAGGCTCTCGTCGAAGAAGAGGTCCAAGACCGGCGCCGTGACCTCCGTGATGTCCGGACGGCCCGTCGACGGGGGGAGCGTCCACATAGGGCCGAGCGACTACGTGCCATGGCTCCAGGACAGGAAGGTCGCCTACATCAGGCTCGAGGGGAGGCTCTTCGGAGACGCGCCGATCACCGTCGAGGTCAGGCTCGAGGTCTGGGACTCGCCGAACGCGGCGGGCGTCGCTGTCGACGCGATCAGGTGCGTGAAGCTCGCGATGGACAGGGGCGTCGGAGGCGTCCTCTACTCGCCCTCAGCCTACCTGATGAAGTCCCCGCCGGTCCAGTACCCTGACCACGTCGCGAGGGAGATGGTCGAGGAGTTCATCGAGGGTAAGAGGCTGCGCTGAGCCGAAGGGTCACCGCTCCCGTATCTGCGGGAAAGAGGAGAACGGCGAGGGTCATCAGGGGGAGCCCTTCTCCTCAGGATCTGGGAACCTCCGCGACCTCCTCGAGGGCCTTAGCCTCTTTGGCCGTTAGCACCGGCACCCTGCAGCTCCCCAGCACGATCGCCCTGAGCCTGTTCCAGTTAGCAGGGATCAGCGAGAGGTAGACGTGGACGAAGAAGACGGCCGTGAAGAGGTAGAACAGAAGCAGATGCACGGCCCTCACGTTCAGCCCTCCCCCCATCAGCGCGAAGACCCACGGGAACAGCGACGGGTAGGCCAGCGCGAACCCTGTCAGGCCCATGAGGAGCATCGAGGCGAAGTAGAACCAGCCGAGCGGCTTCTGCAGGGAGCAGTACTTCCTCCCCATGTAGTAGTCCCCTGACTCGAGGTCGTAGACGGCGTGCGGCGGGTAGGCCCTCGTCAGCCCGAGGAAGTTCTTGGCTATCGTGATCGTCACCTCGATGTCGTCCCTGTTGATCATCAGGAGGTGCCTGTACTCGCCCCTGGCCATCGAGTAGATGTGAAGCGGGAGGTCCGCCAACAGGATCACGAATGCGACCCAGATGTGGACGTCCCTGGTCAGGGCCCCGAGGGGCGCCTGCTTGACCGTGATGCCCCACCCCGTGACTATCATGACCGCGAGCACGGCCACCCTGATCCAGTGGGAGAGCCTCGCGGACCAGTGGTGCCTCTCGAGGAACGTCCACCGCTCGTAGTTCGGGGCCCTCCAGGCCCTCCTCCTGCCGAAGTGGGCCACGACGCCGGCCAGGGCCGCGAGCCAGGCGTAGGGCCCGTACGTGTAAACGAGCCCGTAGAGGTCGAAGGCCTCCGCGATCGGCTCGCCAGCGTACCGCTCGTCGACGATCGCGAGCACGTACGTCGACATGTCGGTGGCCCTGTGGTCTATCCCCATCCCGAACTCTCCCACCGCGAACCCTATGCCGATCGACTTACCCACCGAGAGCTCCATCATTCCCCTCTCGTCCTTGGAGAAGGGCCGCTTCAGCTCGACGACGAACTTGCCCTCCCGGTAGGACATCCTCGCGACGGCCGTCGTCCTCAGCCCCAGGTCCTCGTAGAGTATCGGCTTGACCGCACCCGGCAGGACCGCCTCCCTCGCGTGGTTCTCCCCGTAGACCGCGCTGACGATTATCCCGTAGTCCGGGACCTCCTCGCTGCCCATGTGCGCTTGGTCGCCGTCCGGATCGAACTCCAACGCGTAATAGTCGATCGGCTTCGGGCTCGCGTCCTCGTAGACAGCGAGGAAGTAGAGGTTCTGGCCGTCGTGCTTGAAGGCGATCCGCGCCCTCGTCACGGTCTCCCTGAAGAGGGGAACGTCGTCCCATTCGCCCTCCGTCACGACGCCGTCTATCTGCGGCACCACCTCAGCCCTATAGGCCTTGATGACGGTCTGTTGTGCTGAAGCTCCGTACAGAAGTCCATGCGATACTATGAATAGCACTAGTGTTACATTAAGGACAAAATAAAAAAACGATGCTTGTTTACGGGGATTTAGGCCCAAGGTTGCTCCCTTGCGGCGTTCCTCCCGGCGATCCTCCCGAAGAATATGGCCTCGCCGAGGTGCGAGATTAAGCCTCCCGCGACGATGTCACCAGCTGCGTAGAGGCGAGGTATTGGCTTGCCGTGGACGTTGATGACCCTGGACTCCCCGTCCGCGACTAGGCCTCCGTTGGTCCCCGAGATGCTCGGGACCAGCTCCACCGCGTAGAAGGGCGGGTTCTCTATCGGCGAGAAGGTGAACGCCGGCGAGTCGGCCCTCCCGAAGTCAAGGTCGCGCTTGGTCGTCTTGGCCCACTCGTTCCAGGTCCTGACCGTCCTCAGGAAGTTCTCCTTGTGGACCTTGATTGCGTCCGCTAGTGCCTCCAGGGTCGGCGCCCTGATCACTATCCCCTGCTCGACCTCCTTGGCCAGGTCCTCGGAGAGGGCAGTGCTGATCCCCTTGCCGGTGCTCTTCTTCAGCTGCTCGCTGTCCGTGATCAGCCACGCGCGGTGCCCCGGCTGGTAGAAGATCCTGTCGTTCAGGACTTCGAAGTGCTCCGCCTCGTTCACGAACCTGTAGCCCTTCTCGTTGACGAAGATCGCCGAGATCCCCTGTGGTCTGAACCTAGCGTTGACCTTGGGTATCGCCGGGAACCCGCTGATGTGGTGGAGGTTCGCGACCGCCGCTCCCAGCGCCTGAGCCATCATCAGACCCTCGCCCGTGCTGACCGCCGCCGTGATCGGGAGCGCGTGATATCCGATCGGGCTGTGGAGCTTGAGCATTTCCTTGTTGGCTGAGAACGGCCCTGTGGCGAGCACAACGCCCCTCCTCGCCTTAACGAACAGCCTGCTCCCTCCCTTCTCTCCGACTACGCCCAGAACCATGTTGTTGTCGGGCCTCGCCACGAGCTGGGTGACCTTGAACTCCGTCTCGACCCTAGCTCCCTTCTCCCGGGCGGCCTTCTGGAGCGTCGATGTCAGGCCGGGACCTCCGCCCTTGTTCCTAATGAGCGTCGGGATGACCAGCTCGTACTCGATGCCGAAGTTCCTCAGCCAGTCTCCGACCTCCTTGCCGCAGTTCTCCATGTACTTCATGTCCCTCTCCGTCGGGAAGACCTGCTCCCAGTGCGTCTCCTTCATCACGCGGGTGACGCTGCGGTTCCAGGCGGCCACCTCCATGACGAGGTTCTTCTCCCTCTGGGCCGAGGAGTTAATGACCCCCATGTTGCCGCCGGACATCACGCTGTTGCCACCCGGCGTCGGGGACTTGTCGAGGACTAGGACCGAGGCCTTGTTCTCGGCCGCCTCGATCGCCGCGGACGCGCCGGCCACGCCGAACCCCGCTATCACGACGTCCGCCTCGAGGTCCCACCTCTCCGGCATCTTCCAGTAAACGGGCTCAGCCATTCGCAGTGCCGTCAGCGTCCCACCTACGCCCACACCGCCGACAACGACCCCTGCGGCCAGACCCTGGAGGAAAGCTCTCCTGCTGAGGGTCTGACCTTGGGACATTTCCCCCTTCCCCTCAACAAAAATTACACTTAGTGCATTATTAAACGTAATTCTTGTAATATGCTACATACAATAATATACAATCGTCTACACAATTGGACAGTGGTCGGTTGAGGGAATAGAGAGACAATTGATCAATACGCTAATGAGGGCTTTGGATAAACGAGAAGAGCCGCCCCTCATCGGGGCTCGGAGTCGTTGACATATTAGTGGGGCAGGAAATTCCTTTATTGGACGAACGCGTAGCAGGACCGGAAGGAATGGCGTTTCAATCGCTTTGGATCTGGGAGCTAGAGGAGGTAAGGGAGAGGCTCGACTGGTACTACAGGGTCGCGAACAACGAGCTCCCGGCGAAGTACCTGATCTGCAGGAGGATACCGGCGGAGTTCGGGCCCGAGTCGACGACCGAGGAGCTCTGGAGGGAGCACAGGAGGCGGGCTGAGGAGTTCAGGTCTCTCCAGAGGGAGGTGAGGGAGGGCGTGCTTAGGCTGAGGGACTTGGAGGAGGCCTCGCCGTCGCTGATGGACCTGAAGGTCGAGATCGTGAGGAGGACGCTAAGGTCCTGCACCTTCTGCAGGTGGAGGTGCAGGGTCGACAGGGTCTCGGGAGGGAAGCTCGGGACCTGCATGCTCGCGAGGACCTCGAAGGTCAGCAGCTACTTTCACCACCTCGGCGAGGAGCTCCCGATCAGGGGAACCTTCGGCTCGGGGACCGTCTTCTTCACCTCCTGCAACATGAGGTGCGGGTTCTGCCAGAACGGCGACATCAGCAAGGACAAGGACAACGGCCTCGACGTGACGCCGGAGCTCCTCGCGAAGATGATGTGGGAGCTGAGGGTCGAGGGCTGCCACAACGTCAATCTCGTCGGCGGCGAGCCCACCGTCCACCTCCACACGATCGTCGAGGCGATATCGATGCTAGGGAAGGTCGTCCCGGAGAAGGAGGACCTCGCTTACATGTGGCTGATGAAGCCCGACTACCTGAGGTGGAGGAGGCTCCCGAGGGAGAGGTACTCGATCGACGGCGAGTTCAACGTCCCGATCCTCTGGAACTCGAACATGTACATGACGCCGGAGACGCTCGAGCTGCTCAGGGAGCTTGTGGACATCTGGCTCCCGGACTTCAAGTTCGGGAACGACAAGTGCTCGATAAGGCTCGCGAGGACTCCCTGGTACTGGGAGACCGTGACCGCGAACCACAGGGCGATCTACGAGTGGGGCGAGGACATCGTGATAAGGCACCTCGTGATGCCCAACCACGTCGAGTGCTGCACGAGGCCGGTCCTAGAGTGGATCGCCAGGAATATGCCCGGTACCCTCGTTAACGTCATGGACCAGTACCACCCCGACTGCTTCGCCGACCCGACGTCGCCCGAGTTCGACCCGAGGCTCTCCGACATAGCCCGGTACCCGACGGCTCAGGAGATCGCGGAGGCGTACAGGATCGCGAGGGAGCTCTCCATCCCCTTCGAGGCCATTAGCCTCGAGAAGAAGGGCCTCGTCCTTAGGTTCTGAACGCTCTGACGTTATTCGGAAATTCAGTGTGGTATTCGTACCATACATACGTGGGTCCCTCGGGTCTCTGCGCTGAAGATTAGCGGATATCGGAAGGACATTACGTTTATGAGCGGGACGTGTCGAGACCGCGCGAGGTGGTCGTGGCGTGAGGTCGCTCAGCTGTCCGGTCTGCGACGGGAAGGTGGAGGTGCCCGACGACGCCCTCGAGGGCGAGCTCTTCGAGTGCGGGTCCTGCGGCGCACAGCTGGAGTACTACCTCGAAGGCGAGAGGCCGAGGCTGAAGATGGCCGAGGAGGTCGCGGAGGACTGGGGAGAGTAGAAGGGTAAGCGGGGCTTGAGGATAGGAATAGCCTACGACGTCGTCCGGGACGAGGAGAGGCAGATCGTCGAGGCGATTAGGAGGAGGGGCCACGAGCTAGTGCCGCTCTACGTGCCCTCGATGGTCGTGAAGGTCGAGGACTCCTCCGCGGGCTTCGCCGACGGCGTCGACTTCGCCTTCGAGAGGTGCGTGAGCTTCTACAGGGCCCTCTCCAGCGCGGCGCTCTTAGAGGGCGAGGGGGTCGAGGTGGTCAACCGTTACGATGTGATCAGGGACTGCGGCGACAAGCTGGTGACGACGATCAGGCTCTCGGCGAACGGCGTCCCAGTCCCGAGGACCTGCGTGGCCTTCTCGAGGCAGAAGGCGGTAGAGGCCGCTAGGGAGCTCGGGTATCCGGTGGTCGTGAAGCCGATCTTCGGGAGCTGGGGCAGGATGATGGCGAGGGCCCTGAGCGAGGACGACCTGCTCGACATCATCGACTTCAGGGAGTCGATGCCATCTCCCTACTTCAAGGTCCACTACATCCAGGAGTTCGTGAACAAGCCCGGGAGGGACATCAGGGCCTTTTACGTCTGGGGAGAGGTCCCGGTCGCGATCTACCGGTACAGCAGCAGGTGGAAGACCAACACGGCGCTCGGAGGCAGGGCCGAGCCCGCGGAGCTCACCGGGGAGCTGGTGGACCTGACGATAAGGGCCGGCGACGCGATGGGCGGCGGAATTCTCGGGGTCGACCTGATGGAGTCTCCGGACGGGAGGCTCTACGTCAGCGAGGTGAACGCGGTCGTCGAGTTCAGGAACACCGTCAGGGTCACGGGCTTCGACTTGGCGGGGATGATGGTCGAGAAGACGATCGAGCGCATGAGGAGGTAGTCAGCCCTCCCTCGATAGGGCCTCCACCGTCACCTCCCCGACGCCCTCGAGGGACCTCAGGAAGTCCTCGAGCTGGTCGGTCACCCCCTCCCTCTCCGGGAGCGAGAAGGCGATCAGCAGGCTCTCGAGCCCGAAGGCGACGCTCTCCTTCCTAGCGCTCCTCACGATCACCCCCTCGGGCGCGGAGTCCCTTATCGCGTCCAGAAGCCCTTCGAGGTCGACTTGGTCGTCGGCGGGCATGACCCTTACGACGTAGAGCACCCGGCCCATGGTCACGGACCCTCGAAGCCGCAGACTGGACAGACGTAGGTCCTCGAGAGCTCCCTGCAGACCTCGCACCTCCAGATGGTCACCCTGTTGCACGACGGGCACGGGAACCTCACGGCTTTCTCCTCGGGCGTTATCGACCTGTTGCAGGACGTGCAGCTCGGCAGAATTATCACCCTGACGCTCGGCACGGGAGTCCGAGGCCCCGGGTCCTAATAAAGCGGAGGCGCGGTCGCGGTGGACCGGCGGGCTTGACCAGGGACGCGGCGAGGGAGCGGAGCAGAACGGTCCTGAGGGAGGTCGAGAGGCTGATGGAGCTGGCCCTGCGCACCGACGACGAGGTCCTGAGGAGGGCCGCGGTCAGACACGCGGTCGAGCTCTGCAGGAGGACGAGGACCGGGATGCCGAGGAGGTACTCGAGGCTGATCTGCAGGAGGTGCATCTCGCTCTACAGGTTCACGGAGGGCTCCAGGTTCAGGGTGAAGAGGGGTAGGACGAGGTGCGTGGTGGTCACGTGCGGCAACTGCGGCGCCGTCAACAGGATCCCGATCGACCGGTGAGCCCTTCAGCCCTTCAGCTCGACGAGCCTCGAGAGCGCGGCCATCCTATCGACGAGCCTCCTGTTCTCCTCCCTCACCTTCTCCAGCTCCTCCCTGAGGACCTTGTACTCGGTCCCGCGCTCGAGGGACTTCCTGACCCTCTCCGCGGCGTCCCTCGCGTCCCTCCTGACCATCTCGTACGGGTCCGACTCAGCGAGCCTGTTCAGTATCGGGAGGACCTTCGGCGTGACCAGCTCGGCGCAGGCCGCCACAACTGCCCTCCTCACCCTGTAGCTCTCGTCGGACGCGAGCTCCTCGAGCCTCCTGATCACCTCCCTCCTCCCCGGGAACCTGCCGAGGAGCGAAGCGGCCGCGGCCCTCACGTGGCTGGGCTTGTCGCGCATCGTGTACCTCATTACGACCTCGAGGGCCCTCTCGCCCCCGATCTCCGACATGCCCCTCAGGCAACCGATCGTGATCGCGTTGTTGTGCGAGGGGTCCTCTAGGTGAGCGGTCAGCTCGTCGATGTCCGACTCGTCCCCCGCCTTGCCCAGCGACGTGGCCGCAGCCTGCCTCGTGTAGTAGCCCTCGTTCGCGTCCCCGAGGACCAACCTCAGGGCCTCCGCAACGTCCCTGCCCCTGAAGTTCGAGAGGGCCTCGCAGACCGCGGTCCTCACCTTCGGCCTCCTGACCGTCCTCAGCGCCGAGAGGAGTCGCTCCTTCGCCATCTCGCTCCTCGTCGCGCCCAAGGCCTTCGCAGCCTCGGCCGCGAGCCCCCAGAAGGCCTCGCCGTCGGTGAGGACCTGGTGGAGGGCCTCGATCGACTTCGCGCTCCCTATCCTGCCAAGGGCCCTCGCCGCGAGGAGCCTGCAGTAAGTGTGCTCGTCCTCCCTGAGGATCCTGATCCAAACCTCGTCGCCGAGCTTCCTCTCGAGGACCGCGAACGACTCGAGGTGCGGGTCGATGCAGACCCACTCGGGCCTCTCCGGGACCGGAAGTGCCACGACCTCCTCCTTCGACCTGAGCTCCACCCTGAACTCCCTGTACCCTCCCTTCAGCCTCACTAGGACCTTCAGCGGTATCCAGTACTCGGGGAGCGAGTCCTCGCCCTGCGTCTGCTTGAACCTGAGCTTCAGCGTCCCAGTCGGCTGGTCGTACTCCTCCTCCACCGAGAGGACCGGGTGCCCTGCGTTGTAGACGTACTGCTCGAAGAAGAGCTCGAGGTTCCTCCCGGAGACCTCCTCAACGACCTTCCTGAAGTCCTCCGTGTCGACCACCCTATACGCGTACCTCCTCAGGAACTCGCCCAGCGCCCTCCTGAACGCCCCGTCGCCTATCAGTCCCCTGAGCGCGTTGAGGACGAGGGCCCCCTTCGGGTAGGAGTGGCCGTCGAAGAGCTCCGTCGGGTACCTGTAGACCCTCGAGACGATCGGCCTCGCGTACTTGTCCCTGTACTCCTGGAGGTACGCGTCCATGTCCCTGAGGACCTCGTAGACGAACTCGTCCCTGCCCTTGTCGTGGAGGACGAAGAGGTTCTCGAGGTAGGTGGCGAAGCTCTCGTTCAGCCAGATGTGGGGCCAGTCCCTGCAGGTCACCAGGTCCCCGAACCACTGGTGGACGAGCTCGTGGGCAACTAGCGGGTCGCTGGAGAACTCCTCGTGGGCCTTCTCGTCGTGGAGGGTCAGGTCGGTGAGCGTCGTGGCCGTCGTGTTCTCCATCCCCCCGAAGATGAACTCGCTGACCGCAACCTGGGCGTACTTCCTGTACGGGTACGGGTATCCGAGGTACTCGCTGAGGAAGTCGACGATCTTCGCGGTCTTCCCGAAGGAAAGGTGTGCCCTGTCCTTCCACCCCCTCGGGACGAAGTACTGGAGCTTCACGCCCCTGTGCTCCTCCTCGATGACCTCGAAATGACCCGCCGCGACGCTGATCAGGTACGCGGAGTGGGGCACGTCCATCCTGTAGTGCCAGACCTCCTCGCCGTCGAGGGTCTCGTGCCTCACCAGGTCGCCGTTGGAGACCGCGACCATCCCCCTCGGGACACGGACGATCAGCTCGGAGGTCTGCTTCACCGAAGGGTGGTCGTAGAGGACCATCCAGTACCTGTTGTAGTCGGTCTCGCCCTGGCTCCAGCAGTGGGGAGGCCTGTCGGGGTTGGCCTGGTCCGGGCCGACGAAGTGGAAGCCCTTCCTCGGGACCGCGACGTAGCTGACCCTGATCTTCGCCTCCCTCCCAGGCACCTCGACCGAGAGCGAGTTCCCGTCGTAGTGCCATGGGACCTCGGCGCCGTCGACCGTGACGCTCCTGATCTCGAGCTCGCACGCGTCCAAGACGATCGGGCCCGGCCTCTCGCCGTTCCTCACGACCGTGATCTCCTCTTCGCCGAAGAGCTTCCTGCCATCGAAGTCGATCCGGAGCTCAAGCCTGACGTGCTTGACCGCGTAGCCGCGGTCCTGCGGGTAGACCGAGCCGTACTCCGGATAGGCGAAGTCCCTTCCGGGCCTCGCGTAGGGATACGTCCTCATCCCAGCGACCAATAGCAGCTCGCACTTAAGCCTGCAACGGCTGCTAACGTTATCTCGGCGGAGAGGGGACTCGGGTGGGTTGCGGGTCGTCGCGCTCTTCACCGGAGGCAAGGACTCGACGCTGGCCCTCGAGAAGGCGCTGGCCGCGGGACACGAGGTCGTCGAGCTGGTCACGGTCCTGCCAGAGCCCCACTCCTACGCCTTCCACGACGTCTGCCTGGAGGTCACGCCGCTACAGGCCCGCTCTATGGGCCTGCCGCAGAGGTTCGTCAAGGTCCCGCCGGGGAAGGAGAGGGAGGTCGAGGCCCTCGGGGAGTTCCTCTCGAGGCTCGCGGGGCCTCTGGGGTTAGAGGGGGTGGTAACGGGGGTGATCAGGAGCGCTTACCAGAAGTCGAGGATGGACGCGATGCTGGCGGAGGTCGGGCTCGAACACGTCGCCCCAAACTGGGGAATGCCCCCGGGATCGGTCGTCGGAGAGGCGGTGAGGAGGGGCTACGAGGTCGTCGTCTCCTCGGTCTCCGCGCACGGCCTCGACAGAAGCTGGATAGGCAGGAGGATCGACTCGGAGGCGCTGAGGGAGCTCCTGGCCCGGTCGGAGAGGTTCGGGTTCGACCCCGACGGCGAGGGAGGCGACTACGAGACGCTGGTCCTCTGGGCGCCGACCTTCAGGGAGAGGCTGAAGCTCCTCGAATGGACGAGCACCTGGGACGGTTACTCGGGGAGGCTCTTGGTCGGCCGCGCCGAGCTGGACCCGTGAGGCGGCCTCAGCCCACCGCGACGCCCGACGAGAGCAGCATTCCGAGGATCCGGTAGGTGAGGCCCCAGACCAGGACATCCCCCTCCACTAGCGCCTCCACCTCCCTCTCGCCGAACGAAGTCAGGACCCTGACCGTGGACCTCCTCATCGAGGAGGGCCTGACCCACCTGAAGTCGACGAGCTCCTCGCTCAACCTGACCTTAGGCCTCGAACCGGCCCTCAGGGCGACGACGTGGACCCTCAGCTCGGGCCTGTTCATCGGCGATACCGGCCCGAACCACCCGATCGGCTCCAGCGCCTCGATGTCGATGCCAGTCTCCTCGAGCACCTCCCTCCTCGCGGTCTCCCAGAGGTCCAGGTCTCCCCACGTCCACCTCCCCCCGGGCAGGGCCCACTGGCCGGACCAGGGATCGTCGGCCCTCGCGGCCCTCTTCACGACCAGCACTCCACCCTCGGGGTCGAAGATCGCTCCGACCGCAGCCTTGCCCTCCCCTCCCTCGGGAGCCGCGATCCTCAATACCTCTCCGCCAGGTCCGTCAGCCAGTCGTACCGGGCCTCGAGCTCCTTGCTGACCGTGAGCTGCCTCTCGATCCTGTGGAGCGCGGCCCTCGCGGCCAGCGTCAGCGTCCATCCCTCCCCCACCGCGACTATCCTGTACCTGTCCGTGTTGAGCCTCGCCCTGCAGTGGATCAGGTGGACGTCGCCGTGCTTCTCCTTGTGCTCCTTGAAGTGGAGGGTGATCGTGCCGACGCCGATCGTGCTCCCGTACCTCTTCACGAACGAGCTCACCGACTCGAGGACGCTCGACTTCTCCTGCTCGCTGGGCGCGTTCGCCAGCTTGAACGTCACCTGGACGTGGACGCCGGCTACCTCCTCACCCATCGAGGCGAGGGGCTCCAGCGCGTCGGTCCTCGTCAGTATCCCGACGACCCTCTGGCCCTCCGTCACCACGACGCACGAGACGTCGTAGTGCCTCATCTTCTCCACGGTCTCGAGGAGCTCGTCGTTGGGGGAGCAGGTGATCACGGGGCTGTTCATGACGTCCCTCACCCTCGTCCCCAGCGTCGGCACCTTCTCGCCGAGGACCTCGCCAACGGTCGACCTGTACCTCGGCCCTAGGACCTTCACGATGAGGTCGTGGAGCGTGACTATTCCCACCAGCCTTCCGTCCTGGACAACCGGGAGCCTGGAGATGCCTTCGTCCCTCATCAGGGCTACGGCCCTGCCGACGCTCTCGTCGGCCCCAACCGTAATCGGGTCCTCGGTCATCACCTGCCTGACCTTGTAGCCCCTGAGCAGCTCCCTGCACCCCTCGAGGAGGTCGAAGACCCCGACGACCCCCACGGGCCTGGAGCCGTCCTCCACCACCGGGAGGGCCTTGATGTTGTTCTCCATCATCAGCTTGGCTGCCCTCGCGACGCCGTCCTCCGGCCTCAGCCTCGGCACCGGGATCGCGAAGGTCCTAGCCTTGACCTGCTGTAGGTTGAGCTTCGGCCTGAGGAGGACCCTCTCCGTGATCAGCCCCACGAGCTGGTCGCCCGAGAGCACGAGAACCACGTCGACGTCCTTCTCCGCGAAGACGCTCGCGACCCTGATCAGGGGATCGTCGGCCTGGACCGCCTCGAACCGCCTGCTCATCACGTCGCCGACCTTAGGGAGCTCCCGTTGACCCAAGCCCGGGACTCCGGCCCTTCGGCTCCTAAAGACCCTTGAGGCGCGGACCGGGAGGGGCCCCGCCCCGAGGGACGGCCGCTCTCGCGCCGATCGGCCTCGAACGCTTAAATGAACCGAGACGGGATTACGCGTTGGCTTGTCGTCGGAGCAGCGGAGGTTCGTCTTCGGTTCTAGGGAGTGGTTCGAGCGCTTCGTAGAGGTCCTGAACGGGGATCCCGAGTACAACTCAGCTGCGAAGGACTGGGAGGACCCCATAACGCTCCTGATGACGAACCTCCCGCCCGCCGTCAGGGAGTACTTCGGGGCCGAGCAGATAGGAGCCTGGCTGGACCTCCACCGGGGGAAGTGCAGGCAGTTCGAGATCGTCAGGACCGCGGACGAGAAGCCCGCGCCTATCGTGATCGTCGGGAGCTACGAGAACATGAAGAAGGTCGCCCAGGGGAAGCTCAGCCCGACCCTGGCCGTGATGACCGGCCAGCTCAGGGTCAAGGGGAACGTCGCCAAGCTCCTCTCGAACGCGGCCGCGGCTGCGGCCTTCGTCAACGCGATCAAGAAGGTCCCGACGGAGTTCCTCGCCTGAGGGGTCGGGCATGAGGGCCGCGAGGTGGTACGGGCCCGGCGACATCAGGGTCGAGGAGGTCGAGAGGCCGAGGCTCCGGAGCGAGACCGACGCCCTGGTCAGGCCGACCTCCGCGTGCATCTGCGGCACAGACCTCCACCTCTACAGGGGAGAGCTGACCTCGGTGCCGGGCAGCGTGATGGGCCACGAGTTCATGGGGGTAGTCGAGGAGGTAGGGCCCGCGGTCAGGAGGTTCAGGCCCGGCGACCGGGTGATCTCCTCCTGCTGGATCGCCGACGGCACCTGTTGGTTTTGCAGGCGCGGACATTACACGCAGTGCGCGAACGTGAACATCTACGGGATGGGCCCGGTCTACGGCGAGACCCTCGACGGCGCCTTCGCGGAGCTCGTGAGGGTGCCCTACGCCGACACGGTCCTGCTGCGGGCCCCGGAGGGCGTGCCCGACGCGAAGCTGGTCACGGTGGGCGACAGCCTCGCCACGGGCTACGAGGCGATCGTCGGAGGGGGCATGAGGCCGGGCGACTTCGCGGTCGTGATAGGCTGCGGTGCGGTCGGGCTCTACTCGGGGATCTTCGCGCGTCTGCTGGGCGCGTCGGAGGTCGTGATGGTCGACGCGGTCAAGGAGAGGCTCGCGGTGGCGGAGGGCCTCGGGCTCTCGACGCTCAACGCCGCCGAGGTCGACGTCGCGGAGGAGGTGAGGAGGATGACTGACGGCGTGGGGGCGGACATAGTAGTGGAGGCGGTCGGGAGGTCCGTCGAGCCGCTGATGACAGCGATCGAGGCCGCGAGGCGGAAGGGAACGATCTCGGTCGTCGGGTACCACCTCCACGAGTACGCAATACCTTCGGGGATGCTCTGGCTCACGGAGAAGAGGCTCGTCTTCTCGATAGGGGACGCGATAAGGAACGGCGAGACGCTCCTCGCGTACATCGCGCGCAACAGGATAGACCCGAGCGTCGTGATCACCCACCGCGTGACCCTTGAAGAGGTTCCGAGGGGGTTCGAGCTCTTCGCGGCGAGGAAGGCGCTAAAGGTGATGGTCGAGTTCTGAGGGCTAGAGTCCCACCGCCCTAGCGATCAGCGGGTCGGAGAGGACGTACGAGTCCCCGACCTTCTCGACCAAGCCCAACTTACCGAGGGAGCAGAGCAGCTTGGTGAGCTGAGCGTTGGTCACGTGGGCTCCCGACTAGGTCTCAACGGCCCGCTTGATCTCGACCCACCTGTGGTTGCCCTTCCCGATGCCCCACAGGATCAGCCTTCGGTAGCTTGACCTCAGGAAGACCCTCGAGAGTTCCTTCTCCCTTCCGAATATGTCTTCCCTGTTGGTCTTGGGCAGGACATCGAAGGGCAAGTATCACCACTGATACCTAGGTATCACCCCTGATACTTGACCGAGATCCGGGAAATCCGGCTCTCTGAACCCTCCAAGAGCTATTCGTGAGGGACGCGGAGGTAACAGGACAAGCTGGTCTTGAGCGCCCCGACCCTCTGAGACGCGGAGCGACCGGCCAAGACGGAGACGAGAAGACCATCGGCCGTCGGGTCACATACGGGAGCCCTTAATTACGGCCGGAAGGATCGGAACGCGGGATGAGCGAGGCCGAGGACCGGGAGGTCGAGGACAGGATCCAGATCGACTACATCGAGACCCCGCACGGCAGCGTCCCCACGCTGAAGGGCGTCCTGAGGGCCCTCAAGGAACACGACGACTACTTCGGCGAGGTGGAGAGGTACCTCGATGACCACGAGCAGAGGCTCGGCGGAGTCGAGGGACGCGTCGGGAGGCTGGAGTCGGTCGTCTCGTCGCTGGCGCAGAGGCCAACCTCCGTCGACGAGGACCTAAGGTCGGCCGTCCTCCAGGAGATCCGCTCGCTCCAAGAGAGGGTGAGGAGGCTCGAGGAGGCGCTGGTCGAGATGAGCGAGCAGCTTGACCTGCTGGCCTACGCAGTGGACCTGCTTGAGAAGATCTCGAAGAGGGTCGGCTAGCGGCTCCCCCTTATTACGTCCTCCTCCACGCCGGACTCGTCGACCTCCATGTAGTACTTCCTGTTGGCCTCGAGCCTCTTGATCTCCGACTCGAGGGCCTCCTTCTTGGCCTCGAGCCTCTTGATCTCCTCCACGAGCCTCGCGAACTGCTCGTTGTAGGACATGAGGACGGAACGCTCCACCTCGAGCTTGGAGAGCTCCTCCCTCTTCGACTCCTCCAGCCTTGAGAGCCTCATGAGCCTCGCCTCCCTGACCCTGAACCGCCTGTCGAGGTCGGAGAAGGCCCTCTCGATCCTGGAAGAGGCCTCCTCGAGCGCCCTCAAGTACCTCTCCTCGAGCTGCCTGACCTTACCCTCCAGCTCGGACTTCCTGGCCTCGAGCTCCGTTATCCGGGCCACGTAGTCGCCTATCCTCCGCTCGCGCTCCTCGAGCTCCTGCTTGGCCCTGAGCGTTGCCTCCCTGAGGGCAGTGAGCCTCGCGAGCTCCGCCTTCAGAGCCTCCCTCTCCTCCTCGAGGAGGTTCCTGGCCCGCTCGAGCTCGTCGGCACTGCTCAGCTGCATCTTCAGGTACTCTTCCATTCTGTCCTGGTACTCCTGGACCTTCTTCACCAAGAGGAGGTTGTTCCTCAGCTCGTCGACGACCTTCTCGAGGTTCAGGACTATAACGCCCGCCTCGAGCCTGAAGAGCTGGTTCAGGTCCTCCTTCATCGAGCGGAGCTCCTCCACCGCGGTCCTGGTCAGCCTCTCTTGGAGGGCGACGAGCTGGTTCTCATCCCTCCGCAGAGCTGCCTCCAGCTGCTCCTTAACGCTTAAGAGCTCGGAGCTCACGCCGTCGAGGCGGTTGAGGAGCTCCTGTATCATCGCCCTGAGCTCCGCTAGCTCTTCAGGAGCCTTCTTCCCTCCCCCCAGCGGGCTCAACCTGTTCCTTTGCGAAACTGATCGGTAAAAAAGTTTGTGTTCCTCACGGGTGCGACTGATCCCGGCCCAGAGCGACGGATCCCCTGAGCTCCTCGAGGCCGCCGCATCCCGACTTCTCGAGCT
This sequence comes from Candidatus Caldarchaeales archaeon, assembly GCA_039630085.1. Classification (GTDB taxonomy): domain Archaea; phylum Thermoproteota; class Nitrososphaeria_A; order Caldarchaeales; family Calditenuaceae; genus Calditenuis. The sequence continues at coordinate 160,298 of JBCNVM010000001.1, read as the reverse complement.
CCTCGACCACCTCTCGGAGTATTTCCCGGACGACGAAGGGCCCCCTGTAGACGAGGGCGGTGTAGAGCTGAACGGTCGTGGCGCCGCGCGCCAGCAGCCCGAGGGCGTCCCTGCCCGAGAAGACGCCTCCGACCGCGTTGACCTCGAGGGCCTCGCCGAACTCGCTCCTGATGCTCGAGACGGCCCGGAAGGTCAGCTCCAGCAGCGGCCTCCCGCTCAGCCCCCCGAAGCCCGTCGAGAGCCTCCCGTCCCGGACCAGCAGCGTGTTGATCGCGGTCACGCCCTCGAACCCCGCGTCGACCCACGCCCTGAGCGCCGAGAGGACCGCGTCCCAGATTTCCTGAACCGGAGGGGGAACCTTCAGGTAGGTCGGCCTCCTCTTGACCGGCGCGATCGCGTGGCAGAGGTCCTTGAAGGCGCTGCCCTTCAGGTACTCCCGGAGGGCTGGCGTGTTCGGCGACGAGACGTTGACCTCGACCGCGTCCGCGACCTCCTGGGCCCTCTCGTAACAGTAGGTCATGTCCTCGAGCCTGACGCCGCTGACGCTCACCACCACCGGCGCCCTCGAGGGCCTCGACCTCCTCAGGCTCTCGAGCGCGGCGTCCATCCCGGGGTTTGGGAAGCCCATCGCGTTCAGGAGCGCGCCCTCCGACCTTAGCCTGACGAGTCTCGGCCTGGGGTTCCCCTTCCTCGGTTCCCTCGTGAATGTCCCCGCGACCAGATAGCCGAACCCCAGCTTCTCGAGGTCCGCGAGGTGGGCGCCGGTCTTGTCGAAGCCAGCCGCTAGGCCGACGGGGTTCGCGAGCTCGCCGAACTTCGTCCTCACCCGAAGCCTTCCGTCCGGGACTTCGACCCTCCTGACGAACCTCAGGAAACCGAGGCCGAGCCGGTGGGAGAGCTCCGGCGGCAGCGCCAGGAGCGCCGCGTGGACCCCGCGTGCCAGCAAACCGCCCCGTCCTTTTCGCCTATCGGGAGTTATTTAGATGAGTCAGGCGGAATCCGGATCCCCTCAGCCCCGCCGGATTATGTTATATTAAGGAGCCGGATCGTGGGACGGCGAATGTGGCTGCTACCGCTCCCTGACCAGCTCGAGGTGCTGCTGTACGCCGCGTTCGCCGTGCCAATCATCGGCGCTACCCTCGGGAGGGAGGGCGCTAGGCTGGGAGGTTGCGTGGCCTCTTCTGCCGCCTTCGCGGCTTCATTCTACATCACGCTCGCCCAGTTCAACGCGGGGATAACCGCCAGCATCAGCGTCGCGCCGTCTCCGGCCACTTCGGTGATCCTCCTCGACAGGTTCTCGAACTTCGTGGCCCTCGTCGTACTGGGGGTCTCGCTGCTCTCGTCGGTCTACGCTGTCAGCTACGTCGCGGAGAGGCACACGGAGTTCTACACGCTGGTCGTGCTCCTCGCGATGGGGATGCTCGGCGTCTTCTACGCCGGCGACGTGATCGCGTTCTTCGTCTTCTGGGAGGTCATGAGCGTCGCCTCCTACCTACTGGTCGCCTTCAACTACAGGGAGTGGGAGGCGGTAGAGGCGTCCCTGAAGTACCTGATCATGAGCTCCACCGGGTCTGCGGCCCTGCTCTTCGGGATCTCGCTCCTCTACGGCCTCACGGGCGAGTTGACCTTCGCCGGGCTCAGGTCGTCGCTCGCGTCCGGACCGATCGCCTCCGAGACGTGGACGGTCATCGCGGCCGCGCTGGTCCTCACGGGCCTCGGGGTCAACGTGGCAATGGCTCCGTTCCACTTCTGGCTCCCCGACGCTCACCCCGCGGCTCCTTCTCCGGTCAGCGCCCTCCTGTCGGGCGTCGTGATCAAGACCGGGGTGTACGCGCTGCTCCGATTGCTCCTCAACGTCTTCCCCACCGAGACCTACGGGTGGCAGCTGGGCCTCCTGCTGCTCTCGTTGGTGACGATGACCGTCGGCAACCTGATGGCTGCCCTCCAGGAGGACATCAAGAGGCTCCTGGCCTTCAGCAGCATCGCCAACATCGGCTACATCGTCTTCGGGATATCGCTGGGCAACCAGCTGGGAGCGGTCGGGGCGATCCTGCACCTCCTCAACCACGCGATCGCGAAGGCCCTCCTCTTCCTCGCGGCCGGCTCGTTCATCCACGCGCTCCACACCAGGAGCCTCGAGGAGCTGGCGGGAGCCGGGAAGATGATGCCCCTGAGCGGCGTGACCTACACCGTCGGGGCTCTGAGCCTCGCGGGCATGCCGGGGCTGAACGCCTTCGTCAGCGAGTACGTCATCATCGCCGCAGCCTTCCAGACGCCCCTCTGGCCCTTCGCGGTCGTGATGATCGTGAACGTCCTGATAGGCGCGATGTACCACATGAGGGTCGTCCAGACGCTGTTCCTTAAGGGGCCCTCGGGCGGCCAGAGCTCGGTCAGGGAGTCGGCCTTCCCGATGCTCCTCGCCCTGCTTATCCTCGCGGTCGCCGCGATCGTCATAGGCGTCTACCCCGCTCCGTTCCTGGGCGCGGCGCAGGAGGCCGCGCAGTTCGTCCGTCTGAGGGGCTGAGGCCTGCGGACTCCACGGACAATTCCACGATATTCTCGCTTCCGGTGGACCCGGGCCCCTAAAACTCGCTGACGGCGAAGGCCCGCCCCGATGTCGCTCAGGAGGGAAGCTTATAAGCAGAGCGCGGACGTCGGGATGATGGGGGTGCTGAACGACGCGTTGAGGCTTAAGCCGCCGGTCACGGTGAGGGTAGTCGACCTAGTGAACCTCGCGAGGCTCGCGCTCTACAACCCTGAGGCCCAGGCGCTCTTCTGGCGCATCGAGTCGAGCGAGGGTCCCGTGATAGGAACGCTCTTCTCGGTCCCGTACTGGCGGAACAGCCTCCCGCTGTTCTTCTACGTCAAGGTCCGGGAAGACCTAGACAGAGGATCCTACGTCGCCTACAGGAACATCGACAGGGAGGAGCTGAGGCTTTCGGACTCCAACGACGACCCCAGGTTCCTCTACGCCCCGATCGTCGAGGTCGCCGAGCCTCCCGCGATCCTCGTCGAGGCCCTCGAGGGGAGGAGCGTCCCGGACCTCGAGGCTCCCGTGCTGACGCGGGTCTCGGACCTGCCCTCGCTGATGAGGCTGCTGATGGTCGCCTCCTACGACAGCCACCAGCCCCCGATCCTCAGCTTCAGGGCCAATGGCTCGAACGTCTACGGCGTCCTCCTCCCGTTCTACGACTACTACGAGGCGAACGCGCTCCCGGTCTTCGCGTACGTCGAGAGCCCCGGTCCCCACGAGGGAGGCTTCCTGAGGTACATCGCGTCCGGAGGAGGGGAGAGGATCGAGTTCACCGGGCACGTCTCCGACATGAAGTTCTTCTACGGGAGGATCGTGAACCTGACCGACCCTCCGTTCTTCTGGTCAGCGGAGGAGAGGCCCCAGCGGAGGAGAGAGAGGGCCGCGAGGGCCCGGGCCCGCAGCACCTAAATCTTCGTCCGGACCTCTTCGGCCCGATGTCGTCGTCCAGGAGGAGGCGCAGGGAGGCCCCGATGCCCGCGACCGGCGCAGGTCTCCTGAGGTTCTTCGAGGAGGAGGGAAAGGGCGTCAAGGTTAGGCCGGAGGTCGTCCTGATCGCCGGAGCCCTGCTGATCGCGGCCGTGGTGCTGCTGACCAGGTTCGCGCCGATCTAGGGCGTGAGGGTCTTGATACCTGTCGAGACCAAGCTCAGGGTCCGCGGGTTCTGGAGCAGGTCGACGAGGCCGAGGGAGATCGAGGAGAGGGTCGAGCTCTCGAGGAGGGTGAGGTCGGAGCTGAAGGAGGCCTCGAGGGACGAGCTCTCGAGGACCAAGGAGATGCGGGAGGAGCTCCGGGAGGAGATGACCGAGGTCAAGTCCGACATGTTGAGGATGAGGAGGGCCCACAGGGACGCGCTCAGCGAGGTGCGGAGGAGGGCCTTCTGATCCGGCCGGGGAAGCCTTGAGCAGCGCGAACGTCTTCGTGAAGGCGACGGAGCTGGCCGCAGCCCTCTCGGTCCCCGTGATACTCTTCGCGCTGCTCAACTACCTCTCCGACGGAATCGGGAGGTCTTGGGTGCTGGTCTGGCTGGTCCTGACGCTGCTCTGGCAGGGCCTGATAATCGCGCTCTACGCCTCGGGGAAGCTGCTGCGCTGAAGGGCTCAGAAGGGCCTCGGCTTCAGTACTACCACCCTGCCCTCCCGCCTGATCACGACCGACTTGGACTTCTCCACGTCCTTCCTGAGCACGGTTGGGACGTATACCCTCCCGTACCTGTCCAGGGGAACGCCCCACCGCTCTCCACCGACCTCGAAGACCGCCTCGGTCGCACCCGCCGCAATCCTCCTGGGCACCTTTATCCTCCAGTACTTCCTCACCGACCTGTCCAGCTGCACGACCTCGAGCACCTGCTCCGAGCTCATTTTGCACTACCGTTGCATCCAGATATAAACAACTTGAATAAAAATTGAATTGTCGACGCACTTCAGGAGGAACTCTCTTGGCCCGATACCACTATATAAATGCCCGCGCAGACGAGGGCCGCGCCGGCGAAGAACTCCGGCCTGGGAACCTCAGAGAAGATCATCGCTCCGAGCGTTGTCGCGACGACGGGCTCCAGCAGCGCAAGGGTGGCGGCCTGGTGGGCCGTGAGGGACTTGAGGGAGGAGAGCTGGAGGGTGTGGCCGATGGCTGTCGGGATGAGGGCCTGGCCCAGCAGCGCGGGCACCTCCGCCACGAACGGCGCCCTGACCCCGTCGCCGACGACCGCAGACCCTACGAGCGCGGTGAGCGAGGCGACGCCGTAAACGGTCGGCATGAGGAGCAGGGGGTCGGAGAGCTGTCTGACGGGCCTGGCGAGGCTCAGGTAGAAGGCCCAGGCCCACGCGGAGGCCACGGCCATCAGGTCCCCGACCAGGTGCTCCGGCGAGTAGGCGTACTGGAAGGCCGTGATCGCGGCGACCCCGACCAACGCGACCACCGTCCCCGCGACGGCCCTCGTGCCGGGGAGGTGACGCCATACGACCGCGGAGAGCAGGAGGGCCCATACGGGCGTCGTGTTGACGAGCGTGGCGGCGTTGAGGATCGTCGTGGACTTGACGGAGGCGGTGAAGAGGACGACGTGAAGCCCCAGGAGGAACCCGAGGACCGGGAGCCTCGCGGAGTGACCTGACGTGAGCCCCTGCCCTCTCCCGAAGGCGAGCATCGCGGCCGCGAGGAAGAGCGACGCGAGCCCGAGCCTGTAGAACGCGATCGAGGAGGCGCTCAGGTCCGGCATCAGCCTGACGAATATCGAAGAGGTGCCGAAGAAGACCCCGGCGAGGGCGGCCTGGACCAGATGCCTCGGGCGGGCCATGACCTCTCAGGAGACGACGCCTATGCCGTACGTGGTCGTGATCGGCCTTCCCCTCCGGAACCTCTCGACGGAGAAGAAGTCCTCTTCGAAGAGCTCCGGCCTCCTCCCCAGCGCGATGTCCCTCACCGCCATGCCGATCGCCGGCGCGAGCTTGAAGCCGTGGCCGCTCAGCCCGACCGCCCAGATCAGGTTCCGGAGCTCCGGGTCCCTCCCTATGATCGGGTGCCAGTCCGGCGTGACGTCGTAGAGGCCCGTCCAGCCGCGGGGCGCGAAGGGAGACCTGAGGAAGGCGGGGAACCTCTTGGAGATCCTCTCGTGGTACCAGAGGAACGTCTCCCTGCCGATCGAGCCTCCGCCCTCCTCCGGCGACGACTCCCTCTCGCCGGGGGGCTCGATGGTCCCGACGTAGGTCTCCCGCTCGCCGTGGGGACGCATGTAGAAGAAGAGCTCTGGGCTCAGGTCGGCGAAGACCGGGTGCTCCCCCCTGAAGTCGTCGGGCCTCGTGAAGACGCCTATCTCCTCCTTCAGGACCCTGATCGGGAGCCTCCTGCCCGCGGGCCCGAAGAGCGAGTTCGTCCAGACTCCAGTAGCCGCTATCAGGGTCTCGGGCGCGTACTCGTCCCTGTTCGTTACCACCCTGATGACCTCTCCTCCCTCCGCGACGACCTTGAGGGCCTCCTCGCCCTCGGAGACCTCAGCACCGTTCCTCCGCGCGGACTCGGCGAAGGACTGGGCGGTCGAGACGGGGTCGGCGAAGCCCGACATCGGCTCATAGGCCGCGGCGGCGATCCCCGAGACATCGACATGGGGCAGGACGCCCTTCAGCTCATCCGGTTCGAGCTCCCAGGTCTCCACGCCGATCGACCTGAGCATCGCCACGTTCCTCGAGAGCCCTGACCTCATCGACTCGGGTACCGCTAGGACGAACCCGACCCTCCTGAGGCCGCAGTTCCCTCCCACCAGCTCCTCGAACCTCTCGAAGACCCCGAGGCTGACGAGGGCCATCCTCGCGACGACCTCGTTGCTGTAGTGGAGCCTGACGATCGCGGTCGAGTACCCTGTCTGGCCCCAGCCTATCCTCCCCCTCTCGATCAGCCTGACGCCCTTCCCTTCGGCGAGCGAGAGGTAATGCACGATCGCGGTGCCCGTCGAACCCCCTCCGATCACGAGGTTCTGGATCTTCCTCACCACTTCTCACCGACCCCTGTGCCTCGCCACCGGTGCCTACTTAGCCTTGACCGACTCGATGATCCTCCTTATCGTGGACTTCTTGAGCGCGTATGTCGGCCTCTCGGGTATAAGGCCCTTCGGCCTCACGATCAGCAGGACGATCAGCAGCACGCCGAAGGCCAGCCTGTCGAACCAGATGACGCTGAAGGGCAGAACTGGCTCCAGGGCCATCTTGTACTGGTCGATGAGCTTCCTCGCGGACCAGTAGACGCCGGTCCCTAGGGCCACGCCGAGGTAGTTCCCCGCGCCTCCCAGTATCACCATGACCCAAGGGAGGAAGGTCCAGGTCACCCTGTCGAAGGCCGTCGCGATGATCCCGCCGCTGTAGAAGGCCCATAGCGCCCCTGCGACGGCCGAGATCGCAGAGCTGATCATGAGTAAGGTCCGCTTGTAGTAGACCGTGTCCTTCCCTAGCACCTCCGCCGCGAGCTCCTGGTCCCTCATCGCCCTCAGGACCCTCCCGAAGGGGGAGCGGCCGACACCCCTGACGTACAGGGCTACGAGGACCGCCACGAGGACGATCGCGAGCGTAGCGACCGTGAACCTCATACCCGCTCCCGCCCAAGAGAACGGGTCTATCACCTGAATCCCGAGGGTGCCGCCGATGATCTCCCTGTTGTAGTAGCCCACCGCGGTGAGGAACTCCCCGAACGCCAGAAGCGTCATCGCGAGGTAGTCCTCCCTGAGCCTGAGGGCGGGGTAGGAGGCGACTAGCCCGAGGACCGCGCCGACCGACGCCGCGAGGAGCAGCGTCATCACGAGGACGCCGATCGAGAGGAGGGGGTCCTGGGAGAGCACACCGCTCTGGAGGCAGGTCGCTATCACGACGTTGTCCTCGATGTAGTCCATCCTAGTCAGGATCGCGGGCTTCTGGGGCGCGAGGCCCCTCACGCACTCCGCGACGACGGGATGCGTTATCGCGTTGGCTCCCGCGAACATGTTGTACGCCGCCGCGAGGACCCTGCCGGGGACCGCGCCCGCGACGAAGGCTCCGCCCGCGACGCTCAGGACCTTCCCGAAGTTCGGTATTCCAGCCTTCCCGTACTCCAGCTCGAGCGTGAGGTTGACGATCAGGTAGACTCCCAAGAACGCCAGGAGGTCCACCGCGAAGATGTACGCGAGCCTCAGCGACTCGGGGTCGATCAAGGCCTCACCGCACCTCCGCCCTCCTGAACTTGAACAGCGCCGAGGGGAGCTGAACTCCCGCGAGCCCCCTCGGGAAGACCAGCAGCGTGACGCTCATGATGAGGAGCGGGAAGACGATCCTGTAGGGCAGAATCCAAGGCCAGACCCGCGACGCGAGGAAGATCCCGTAGACCTCCACCAGGCCCACCACGTAGCCGCCGAGGACGGCGCCGTAGATGCTGGAGAGGCCTCCGAGGATGCTCGAGGCGAAGACGCTGACGAGGAGCCTAGACCCGTACGCCGGGTCCTGCTGGTACCAGAGTCCGAGAAGGACGCCCGAGACGCCCGCGAGTCCCCCTGCGAGGAACCAGGAGAATAGGTAGACGAGCTGGACGTTCACCCCCAGCGACCCCGCGAGCATCGGGTTCTCGATGGCCGCCCTCATCGCGACCCCGAACCTAGTCCGGTGGAGCAGCAGGACGAGGGAGGTCAGCGTCACCGCGACCATCAGGACAGAGGCCGGCAGGACCCCCGGCCCGACGCCCTCGATCTGGACGTCGAACCTCCGGAGCAGGACGTCCCTCGACGTGACCCTGAACGTCCTCGTGAGCACGTCGGCGTAGATGTTGAGGGACGCGAGCAGGACCAGCTCGAAGGCGATGGTCGCGATCATCTGGTGGACGAAGCTCGCACCCCTCCTGATCAGCGGCCTCAGGGCCATGAGGTAGAGGGCGGCCGCAGCGCCCCCGGAGAGGGCGAAGGCCGCGGGGAGCGAGTAGTAGGCGTTCGTGCGGAGGACCGAGGTGAAGGTGAGGAGCGTGTAGGACCCTATCGTCGCGAGGCTTCCGTGGGCGAAGTTGGGGACCTTCGTAGTCAGGTACGTGAGGGTAAGGCCTAGGCTGAGCATCGAGAGCGTGCTCGCGTAGATCACCGCGTCCCTCGCCAGCGGGTCCAGCACGGATGAGATCCACCGCGAGGCTCGAGATAAAGGTCCGTGAGCGAGAATCGATCGACCTTAAAGTTTTGATGAAAATTTAAATGCAGCCGAAGTGGTCGAACTGCTGCAATGCGAAGGACAAGGTCCATCGGGATGTCAACGGGTGCCGCTGCCGGGCTCGCCGTCGCTCTGCTGATCGTCGGCTTGGTCGTCGGCGCCTTCGCCCTAGGACCGGCCGTAACGCCGCCGAGGGAGGTGGCGAAGACCGAGTTCAGGACGGTGGTTCAGACGATGACCGCTGTCAGGACCGAGGTAAGGACCGAAGTCCGAACCGTGACCGCGCCGGCCGGGCTGAGGGGCGAGATCCAGATAGGTGCGCTGCTCCCGCTGACCGGCGACCTCGCCTCCTTCGGAGAGAACAGCAGGGTCGCCCTCGAGCTGGCGGAGAGGGAAGTCAACGAATACCTCAAGTCGGTGGGCGCCGGCTTCACGATAAAGGTCGTCGTCGAGGACACGGAGACCAAGCCCGAGACTGCGGACGCGAAGCTGAAGAGCCTGGCCGCCAGGGGCATAGTCCTTTACATCGGGCCCCAGACCAGCGCCGAGATCAGGAGGATCAAGTCCTACGTCGACGCCAACAAGCTGCTGCTCTTCAGCCAGTCCTCGACGGCGCCAGACCTCGCGATCCCCGACGACTTCGTCTTCAGGGGATGCCCCGACGACACGATCCAAGGCCCGATAGGTCCTAGGCTCGCGAAGGAGCTGGGAGTGACCCACATCATCTACGTCTGGAGGGGCGACGCATGGGGCGACGGCCTCTACAGGACCTCCAGCGAGGAGGCTAGGAAGCTCGGCCTCAGGGTCTTCGGCGAGGGCACCGGCGGGATAAGGTACGCGCCGGAGAAGAAGGAGTTCTCAGCCGAGGTGGCTTCGCTCGTGGCGACCGTCAGACAGCTGACCGGACAGGGCGTCGCGCCCGAGAAGATAATGATCGAGTACGTAGCGTTCGGTGAGGCCGTGGCGTTCCTCTCGACGGCCGCGGACTACCCCGAGCTCGCGAGGGTCAAGTGGTTCGGGAGCGACGGAACAGCTCAGCTGGCCGAGATACTACAGGACCCGAAGGCACGGGACTTCGCCGTAAGGGTGAAGTGGCTCAACCCCATATTCGCGCCGGCCGAGAACGATAAGACTCAGCGCGTAACGAACCACGTGAAGCAGAGGCTGGGCAGGGAACCAGACGCGTACGCTTACGCCGCATACGATCAGCTCTGGGTGTACACGCTCGCGCTGTTGCAGGTCGATAGGGTTGACGCAGACCTGATAAGGAGGGTCCTTCCGAGCGTAGCGAGGAACTATTACGGCGCGGTCGGTCCCATGATCCTCAACGCTGCAGGAGACCTGGCAGGTGCAGACTACGGCATATGGATCGTGTCGAGGGTGGGAGACAAGTTCGACTGGGTCAAGGCCGGGACGTACAGCTTCGCGACCGGAGCGTTCAGCTGGACGCCGGGCTTCACCCCGTAAGCCATCCCTAAAGCGCGAACCTATTTTTACCCCATTTTCACGATCGTCAAAACAGAGGAACTCATGCGGGGAGCCGGCATTAGGGTAATCGGCGTGGTGAAGACCTTCGGAGGCCTGAGGGCGCTGGACGGGGTCGACATGGAGGTTAGGCCCGCGACGACGTCCCTGCTGGTGGGCCCCAACGGCTCCGGCAAGACGACCCTCATCAACGTGATCTCCGGAGTGCTCAAGCCGGATGCGGGCAGGATCCTACTGAACGAGCGGGACATCACGGGGCTTCAGCCGCACGAGATCTACAGGCTGGGCGTCCTGAGGACCTGGCAGATACCCCAGCCCTTCCTGAGGATGAGCGTGCTCGAGAACGTCCTCGTCGCCGACGGCTCCCACCCGGGCGAGGGCCCCCTCTCCTTCATCACCAGGAGGAGGTCCTGGGTCAGGCACGAGGAGGAGTCGGTGAGGAGGGCCTACGAGATACTGAACCTCGTCAGGCTCGACCACCTGTGGGACGCCGAGGCCTTCAAGCTCAGCGGCGGTCAGATGAAGCTCCTCGAGATCGCGAGGGCCCTCATGAGCGGAGCCCGGGTCCTCCTCCTCGACGAGCCGGCGGCTGGGGTGAACCCCGCGTTGGCCGAGGAGATATTCGCGAACCTCGTCAGGATCAAGGAGAGCCTGGGCGTCACCTTCCTGATCGTGGAGCACAGGCTGGAGATCGCGATGAAGTACGCCGACTGGTGCTACGCGATGTTCAACGGCAAGGTCATCGCCGAGGGCAAGCCGGAGGAGGTCCTCACGGACACTAAGGTGATCGAGTCCTACCTGGGTGGGTGAGATGATCGAGCTGAGGGAACTCGAGGCCGGATACGGCCCACTCCACGTCCTCTTCGGCGTGACCGCCTCCTACTCCCCGAAGCTGATCACCTCGATAGTCGGCCCCAACGGCTCCGGGAAGTCCACCCTCCTCAGGACGATCTTCGGGTTCACGAAGGTCTTCTCGGGGAAGGTGATCTTCGACGGCATCGACATCACGGGAAGGCCGTCGCACCAGGTCGCGAGGCTCGGGATAGCATACCTCCCGCAGACCGACAACGTCTTCGCGAACCTCGCCGTCAGGGAGAACCTCATGATGGCGACCTACGGTCTGGACAGGGAGGAGGCCCGCGAGAGGATCGAGGAGGCGATGGCCTCTTTCCCGGTCCTCGAGAGGTACTGGAAGAGGAGGGCCGGCACCCTGAGCGGCGGCGAGCGGCAAATGCTCGCGATGGCGGTCGCGCTGGTCAGGAGGCCGAAGGTGATGCTCTTCGACGAGCCCACCGCGAACCTGGCCCCGAAGGTCGCGAAGATGGTCCTCGACAAGATAGCGGAGCTGAGGGACGAACACGGCATCACCGTCCTCCTAGTGGAGCAGAACGCCCTCAGGGCCCTCGAGTACGGCGACAGGGCGCAGCTCCTCGTGAGCGGGAGGCTGGTATTCGACGGCCCCGCGAGGGAGCTCCTCGAGAGCAGGGAGCTCGGGAGGCTCTACTTGGGACTGAAGGGCTGAAGTCCGAGTCGTCGTGTGAGAATTATATCCTGCGAGCCTCCGCGGGAGTTGACATGGTCAAGGTCGGTGAGCAGGCGCCGGACTTCGAGCTGCTCGACCAGGACAGGAAGCCGAGGAGGCTCAGCGAGTTCAGGGGAAAGAAGGTGGTGCTGGCCTTCTTCCCGGGAGCCTTCACGTCGGTCTGCACCAAGGAGATGTGCACCTTCAGGGACGGGATGAGCAGGTTCAACGAGCTCGACGCGGTTGTGATCGGGATCTCCGTCAACGACCCGTTCGCCCTGAAGGCCTTCGCGCAGTACAACAACCTGAACTACCCGCTCCTCTCCGACTACGCCCGGCAGGTCTCCAGGATGTACGGAGGGGTCCACGAGGACTTCGCGGGGATGAAGGGGTACTCCGCGGCGAAGAGGTCGGTCTTCGTCCTCGACAGGCAGGGGGTCGTGAGGTACTCCTGGGTCTCCGAGGACCCGCTCAAGGAGCCCGACTACGAGGAGATCAAGCGGGTTCTGGAAAGGATAGGCTAGAGGGCCCTTGAGGGCGGCTCCGGCGTCGAGTCCCTCAGCCTCCTCTTCGCGATCTCGCTCGCCTCCTCCAGTATCCTCCGCACCTCCTCCTCGTCGGGCTCGATGGGCCTGAGGACCACGTTCGGGACGCTCCCCATCTCCAGCGAGAGGTCCTCGAGGTCTGACTGGACCCTGTGGACGTGGACGCTGACCTCCGGCAGGATCCCCCTGACGTCTGGTGCGATCGAGGAGACCAGGGACCTTATCGGCGCGACGTAGTTCCTGAGGTCCTCCAGGTCCCTGACCGCGCTCAGCCTGTTCATCACCGCCTCTATAATCAGCTCGTTCCTGATCGTGAGGTTCATCATCGCCCTCAACTGCTTCAGCTCGCTCGCGTAGATCAGGGCCCTCTCGTCGTCGCCCTCCGACTTCGCGGCGACGACCTGCTCGAAGAGCTGGCGCTGTCGCCGGTTCATCTCCCTGATCCTCCTGTCGAGCCTGTCCCTGAGGATCGACAGGCCTGCAACCACCCTGTCGACCTTCTCGAGCCTCTTCCTCCGCCTGTCGAATAACGGCAACCCTCTACCCTCTCCGACCGATCGGATATGAATCGCTCACGGGCGGCCCCGGTCGAGCTTCCCGAAAGCATACGTCAGTATTGCCGAACTAGTCGAGCCTCACACTTATAATCCGAGGCGGTTCTAAGTGGGTCGGGGTTGAGCGGTACGGAGAGCCTCGGCGAGCTGGCCGTGAAGTACTCGAGGTATTACGGCGGGAAGGTCGAGACGATTCCCAAGGTCCCCGTCAGGTCCCTGAAGGACTTCGCGATCTGGTACACGCCCGGGGTCGCGGAGGTCTCGAGGGCGATCGAGAGGAACAAGGACGAGTCCTTCCACCTGACGAACCGCTGGAACACGATAGCGGTCATCACCAACGGCAGCAGGGTTTTGGGACTGGGCAACGTGGGGCCCGAAGCCTCCCTGCCCGTGATGGAGGGGAAGGCGCTCATCTTCAAGTTCCTCGGAGGAGTCGATGCGTTCCCGCTGCCCGTGAGGGCCGAGACCCCCGAGAAGTTCATCGAGATCGTCAAGTCACTCGAGCCGGCCTTCGGAGGGTTCAACCTCGAGGACATCTCCTCCCCGGAGTGCTTCTACATCCTCGAGAGGCTGATGGCCGAGCTCGAGGTCCCCGTATGGCACGACGACCAGCTCGGGACGGCCGCGTCGACGCTGGCTGCGCTCATCAACGCCCTCAAGCTCACCGGCAGGCCCGTCAAGGGTACCCGCATCGTCCTACTGGGCGCCGGAGCCGCGAACATAGCGACCGCCTTCCTCCTCGAGCGGTACGGCTTCAACCCGGGGAACATGATACTCATCGACACCAAGGGCGTGCTGCACCCCGAGAGGGACGACGTGGACTCTCTGATGCTGAAGAACAGGTGGAAGTACGAGCTCGCGATCAAGACCAACAAGGACAGGGTGAAGGGAGGCCTGGACGAGGCGGTAGTCGACGCCGACGTCCTGATAGCAGCCTCGAGGCCCGGCCCCGGCATCGTCAAGAAGGAGCACGTCAAGGCGATGGCCAAGGACCCGGTCGTCTTCGCGCTGGCGAACCCGGTGCCGGAGATATGGCCCTGGGAGGCGAAGGAGGCCGGAGCGGCGATCGTCGCGACCGGCAGGAGCGACTTCCCGAACCAGGTAAACAACAGCCTCGTCTTCCCGGCGGTCTTCAGGGGCGCCCTCGACGTCAGGTCCAGGGGCATAACTTACGACACCGCGATAGCCGCGGCCGTCGAGCTCGCGAAGTGCGCCGAGGAGAAGGGAACCCACGAGGAGTACATCATCCCGACGATGGAGGAGTGGGAGGTCTTCCCGAGGGTCGCGGCGGCCGTCGCCAGGCAGCTCTCTGACTCGAGGCTCGCAAGGTCCCCGACCACTTACGAGGACGAGCTGGTCAGGGCCAGGGACATCGTCGAGAGGACGCGGAGGGTGCTCGAGGCGATGCTCGAGATCAGGGCTATCAAGCCTATGCCCGCCTGACGTCACCCCGGAGAGCGCCGAGCGGCCCTCTCTGGTGGGTCAGGGGACGTCCGGCAGCTTCACGCCACCGGTGAGGCGCTCAATCGAGGCCGCGAGAGAGAGCAGCCTGCGGTCCGAGTGGACGTCTCCGACGACCTGCACGCCCATGGGGAGCCCTTCCCTCGAGAGGCCGCAGGGAACCGAGACCGCCGGAGCGCCGACCAGGTTGAAGGGCTCGACGTTCCTCAGGAGCGCGGCCCTCACGTCGAGGATTCGGCCGTCGACCTCGACCGAGCTCTGGTCGATCCTCGGAGCGGTCACAGCGGTTGTGGGGAGCAGCAGGGCGTCGAGCCCCTTCAGGGCCCTCCTGAACTCGCCGATCAGCTTGGGCATCGACCTGAGGGCGTTCACGTAGAGCGGCGCGGGCGTCGAGAGGCCCTGGATCAGGCGCTCCTTGAGGTCTTGACCGACGTCGTGGGGCCTCTCCTTCAGCAGCCTGCCGTAGGTCGCGGCCGCCTCCGCGTGGGTGATCACGCTCCTAGCCGAGCTCATCAGCTCGACGTTCGACACCTCGACCTCGGAGACCGAGGCGCCCTCCGAATCGAGGCGGGAGACGAGGCCCTCGAAGGACCTCCTCACGTCCTCCGAGAGCAGCTCGCAGAAATACCTCCTCGGAACGCCGATCCTCGCCCTCCTCAGGCTCTGGCCCCTCAGGGGGTAAACCCCGAAGCCCTTGGGCACGGAGACGCTGAGGTCTTTCCCGTCGGGCCCGATCAGGAGCGACGCGAGGAAGGCCGCGTCAGCCACCGACTTCGCGATCACGCCCACCGTGTCGAGCGTCCAGCTCAGCGGGAGGACGCCGTGCCTGCTGATCAGCCCGTAGCTCGGCTTGTACCCGACTAGGCCGCAGAGCGCCGCCGGCACCCTTATCGAGCCGCCCGTGTCAGTCCCGATCGCCGCCAGGCACATCCCCGCAGCCACCGAGACCGCGCCACCGCTCGTCGACCCGCCGGCGACGCGCCCCTCGCTCCAGGGGTTCACCGCGGTCCCGAAGTGCGGGTTGTGGCCTGTTATCCCGAAGGTCAGCTCGTGGAGGTTGGTCTTCCCCACTATCGCGCCGGAGGCCCTCAGGACCCTCTCGACGACGGTCGAGCTGTAGCCTGCCACGTTGTCCTTGAAGGCGACCGAGCCCGCGGTAGTCGGATGTCCTCTAACGTGGAAGAGGTCCTTGACCGAGACCGGAGCGCCGGCCAGCGGCCCTCGCCTCCCCTTCGACCTCAGCGGGGGGTCGAAGACCGCGACGAAGGCCCTGAGCCTTCCGTTAAGCCTCCTGATCGCCTCGAGGCACTCCCCGTAGAGGTCCTCGGGGTCCAGATCGCCCCGCCTCACGAGCGCCGCGGCCTCGACTAAGCCCAGCTCACGGACTCCCATGCCTCGGCACCTGCCCGTGAACCGGCAGGGGGTCGTCGGGCCCGAGGTACCGGTCCAGCCTCTCCGCCGCGGACCTCAGCCACTCCAGCGCTCTGATCAGGTACTTCAGGTCCTCGACCGGACCGATTAGGGCGATCATCCTCGCGAAGGCCTCCCGCTCCACCGACTCCTCCGGCATCGCGTCACCTCGAAGCGGTCCGGTGATTAACCTGTCCTCCCGCCTCGCCGCGGCGTCGGCCGGCCTTCGACCCCTGTCCGCGCTTCAGCCCCTTCAACCGGAAGGCGCAGAGGTCTCCGAGGACGCACTCCTCGCAGAGCGGCCTCCTGCTCCTGCACACCCTGCGGCCGTGTGCGATCAGAAGGAGGTGGGCCTCGTGGCGGGTCGAGGGCGGGAACGTCGAGTCCAGGGCCCTCCTCACCTCCTCGTAGCCCGCTCCCTCCCTGGCCAGGCCGAGCCTCGCGGCGACCCTCCTCACGTGGGTGTCGACCGGGACCGTGTCGGATACGCCGAACGTGGCCAGAACGACGTCGGCGGTCTTCGGGCCTATCCCCCTGAAAGACGTGAGGACCCTGCGGGCCTCATCGGGTCCCCGCGAGAGGAGGTGCTTCAGGTCCGGGTCGCCGGAAGAGGACGCGTACTCCGCCAGCGACTTTATCGCCCTCGACTTGGTCTCCGCGAGTCCTGCGGACCTTATCGCCCTCCTGATGCGCCTGAGGTCCGTTGCCGCGAGCCTGTAGGGGTCAACGCCCACGAGCTCGTCCAAAGACCTGTAGGCCCCGATCGCGGCCCTGTCGGTCGAGTTCTGCGAGAGGATCGTCGCGACCAGCGCCCTGAAGGGCGAGCCGGTGACCGAGGCGACGAACTTCGAGACGAACTCCCGCGAGTCGATGCCGTGCGCGGACCTTAGCCTCCTCAGGATCTCCTCGCCGAGGGCCGTCCCCTCACTCAACCCCAAGCAGCCTCCTGTGCTTAGGTATTTGCGGGTGGATCCTCCCGTCCCTCGAGACCTTCCCGCTCCCCGCGTAGACGTCGCCCCACCTCACGACCGCGAACTGCCCCTCGACAGGGCCCTTCACGGACTCGAGAGGGATCGGATCGCCCCTCATCCAGGCCCTCAGCTGGTCCCTCCCGACCTCGACGACGTTCCTCCTGATCCTGTCCCCCAGCAGCTGGGAGCCCTCGAGGGAGAGGTAGGCGCCGAACTTCGTCAGCTTCAGGACGTAGAGCCCCACGCTCTCGAACCTCCCTAGAGACCTGGCCACCTCGAGCGCCTCGGGTGTCGCGACCCTGACCCTCCCTTCAGAGCTGGAGAGGACGACGAGCTCCTCGGCGAGGCCCTCCTCCACCCCGAACTCCGCCCTAAGCGCCTCCTCGACCCTCTTCCGCTGGGACCTGTCGAGAACTTCGGCCCTCATCCGCTTCCCTTCCTGATCAGCGCGACGAAGAAGCCCTCGGCGCCGTTGTCCTGCGGGTAACACTTGAAGCACCTCGAGACCATCGGGTCGAACCTCCTGCCCTCCCACTCCTCCAGCGGCCTCCGCCCCTTCAGGCCCTCGAGCCTGAACTCGACCACCTCCGCGTCCCCCCTCAGCGAGAGGAACTCCGAGACGACCGCCTCGTTCTCCAGCGGGTGGACCGTACAGGTGGAGTAGACTGTGAGGCCTCCGGGCGCGGTCGCGTCGTAAGCCGCGAGGAGCAGGGAGAGCTGGAGCCTCGCGAGCCTCTCGGACCTGCCGTGGGAGTAGGTCCTCGCGGCCGACCAGTCCTTCATCACAACGCCCAACGAGCTGCAGGGGACGTCGCAGAGCGTCCTCTCGAAGAGGCCCCTCGCCCTCTTCCCGAAGAACCTGCCGTCCTTGAGGGTGACCACGCAGTTGTAGACCCCCCACCTCTGCAGGTTCGCGATCAGCGGCTTAATCCTCTCGGAGGAGGCGTCGTTGGCCACCAGCACCCCCCTGTTCTCCATCAGCTGCGCGATCTGGGTCGACTTGCTCCCCGGAGCCGCGCAGAGGTCCAGGACCTTCTCGCCGGGCCTCGGGTCGAGGGCCTCCGCAGGGACCATCGAGATGGGGCCCTGGAGGTAGATCAGGCCGAGGCTGTGGGCCAGCGTCCCCCCGGGCTCACCCTCCTCGCACTCGATCAGCCTGTATGCGTGCCTCGCCCACGGGACCCTCTCGAGCCTCCACCCCATCTCACGGAGTAGCCCGACGCACCGGTCCTCGCCCATCTTGAGCGTGTTCACCCTGAAGGCCTCGGGAAGCGGCCTGACAGATGCCTCGACGAACTCCTCCAGCTCGAGGTCCGGTATCCGCGAGAGGAGCTCGCGCAGGTCGTCGGAGGGCCTCAGCTCGTTCAAGTCCTGCCCCTGCAGGCCGAGACGCGCCGCGGATATAGAGGATGACCGACGCTCGGGGAGGTTCTCACCCGAGGAGGAGCCTCAGGAGGACCGAGGTCGATATCACCGCGACGAAGCCCCCGACCACTAGCCCCACGGTCCACTTGAAGTTGGCGTCGATCCTGTCCACGAGGGAATCGAGCCTGATCTCGACGCGCCCTAGCCCCTTCTCGACGAGATCGAGCCTCTTCTCGACGGCATCGAGCCTCCTCTCAACAACGTCGAGCCTCTTCTCGACGGCGTCTAGGCCCCTCTCGACGGCCTCCATCCTGTTCTCGACGACCCCTATTCTCCTCTCGACGGCCTCCAATCTTCCCCCTACGTCGTCCAACCTCCCTTCGACGACCTCCAGCCTCTTGTTGATCTTCTCTTCCGTTAGCTTGAGCTTCTCGTCGACGTTCCTTTCGATGAGCCTCAGCCTCTCGTCGATGTTCTCAAGGCGCACGAGCACCGCAACGACATCCCTCTCGACAGCGTCGAGGCGCGCCTCGAGGTCGTAACCAACCGTCAACCCGAGCACAATGGTCGGCGACCGGTAATTAAGCTGTTATGAACCTCGACCGCCCGCGTTCAGCTCGGCAGAGGCCTCAAGAACCGCGAACGCGGTCCGACTGAAGTTGTCATCGACCTGCGCCTCGAGCCTGCCGTCCTCCGGCTCAGGGTCCACGATCTCGGGCCCTTGGTCATCGACCCCCTCCGGGGGCTGGAGCGCCTCCCTGATCGACGCGACGTTCCCCTGGACCGAGTCGGAGTAAGACTCCAGCTCCACGGGGCGGTCGCTGCCCAGCTCTTCGCCGCAAGCCGGCTTGGAACCTCAGCTCGACGAAGTCCAGAACCCGGTGAAGCCTCAGGAGGCCGCGGAGCTTTATTTGGTGGACGATTGATGCGGTCGGAGGATGACGGTCTGGCACGGCGACCTCCACAAGCGTAAGAAGACGGGAGGTAAGAAGGGCGTCCACAGGAAGAGGAGGAGGTATGAGAGGGGAAGGGACCCGCTGCTGCCGACGGTCGGCGAGGAGGAGAGGCTGGTCGAGAGGGCGAGGGGAGGGAACACAAAGGTCAGGGTGAGGCACGCGAGGTACGCCAACGTCTTCGACGGGTCCAAGACCGTCAGGGCCGAGATACTGAAGGTCGTCCAGAACCCTGCAAACCCGGACTTCACGAGGATGGGCGTCCTGACTCGGGGCGCGCTGATAGACACCCCGCTGGGCGTGGCAAGGGTCACCTCGAAGCCGTCCGCTGACGGCGTCATCAACGCGGTCTTGGTCCAGCCTAAGTCGTCATGATCAGG
Organism: Candidatus Caldarchaeales archaeon; assembly: GCA_039630085.1. Taxonomy (GTDB): domain Archaea; phylum Thermoproteota; class Nitrososphaeria_A; order Caldarchaeales; family Calditenuaceae; genus Calditenuis. Next base: position 140,979 of record JBCNVM010000001.1, on the reverse strand, counting down.
AAGGACGGGTACGTCGTCTGGACGCACTACTTCAACAGGGAGCTGAGCAGGTCCGAGGGCCGCAGGGTCCCCACGAGGCTCGCGAGGAAGAACCCGACCCAAGAAGACGTCCTGAGGGCCGCTGCGTCGCTGGGCTGGGAGGCCGAGAAGCTTGAACTCAGGCACCCGGCGTTCTGGTGGAGGCCGGGGTCGGCGGTGCTAGTGAGACCCCCGAAGGGCGTCAGTAAGGGCGAGGTCCTCCTGCGGCTCGCGGAGAGGATGAGAGGGTGAGCAGGGAGAGGGTCGTGACGCTGGGCGACGTCGTCCGCCGCCTGAAGGACTCGGTCGTCCTCAGGGCGAGGGAGGTCCCGGAGATCGGGGCGCCGGTCTACGCGGAGGGGCAGGGCAGGGTCGGGTACGTCTCGAACGTCTTCGGCCGGAGGGAGAGGCCCTACGTCGAGGTCAGGCTCGAGTCCGGCGCGGCCAAGCTGGGGAGGCTCTACGTGATCCTGAAGACCAGGCAGGGCAAAGGCTAAAGCTCGAGGGCGGGAAGTAGCGGTCCGGTGGAGGTGAAGGGCGCTCGCGAAGTGGATCGTCTGCGGAGCCTGGCCCTACATCAACTCGGTCCCCCATCTGGGGACGCTGATAGGCTCCGAGCTCTCCGCTGACGTCTTCGCGAGGTACATGCGTTCCAAGGGAGACCAGGTGCTCTTCGTGAGCGGCTCCGACGAGCACGGCACGCCGATCGAGCTCCAAGCGGTGAAGGATGGCGTCTCCCCGCAGGAGATGACCGACAGGATGCACGAGCTCGTGAAGGACCTCTTCGGGAGGTTCAGGATCGCCTTCGACAACTACTCGAGGACGCACTCGAGGCACCACATCGAGTTCACCCGGAGGTTCTTCGCGGAGCTCTACGACAGGGGCTACGTCTTCAGGGAGTCGGTCCAGCAGCTCTACTGTCCGTCCTGCAGGATCTTCCTCCCGGACAGGTTCGTGACCGGGAAGTGCCCCCACTGCGGCTACGAGAGGGCGAGGGGTGACCAGTGCGAGCGGTGCGGGAGGGTCCTCGACCCGATGAACCTCGTCGAGCCCAGGTGCTCGATATGCGGCTCCGGGCCCGCGGTCAGGTCCACCGACCACTGGTTCCTCGACCTGCCTGCGCTGGAGGAGAGGGTCAAGTCTTGGTTCCTCTCGAACCCCAGGTTCCCCGACTCCGTCAGGAACTTCACGCTGAGCTGGCTCGCGGAGGGCCTGAAGCCCCGGTCGGTGACGAGGGACAACAAGTGGGGCATACCCGCGCCGTTCCCGGGTGCGGAGGGGAAGACGATCTACGTCTGGTTCGAGGCGGTCCTCGGCTACATCACCGCCAGCATCGAGTGGGCCGAGCTCACCGGCGACAGGGAGAGGTGGAGGGAGTTCTGGTACGACAGGGAGGCGAGGAGCGTCTACTTCATCGGGAAGGACAACATCCCCTTCCACACGATCATCCTCCCCGCGCTCCTCATGGCCTACGACGACCGGCTCAACCTGCCCTGGAACGTCCTCGCGACCGAGTACCTCACCTACGAGGGCCAGAAGTTCTCGAAGAGCGCCGGCGTGGGCGTCTGGCTCGACGAGGCCCTCGAGATCCTCGACCCGGACTACTGGAGGTTCTACCTGATCAGGATCAGGCCCGAGACCGCCGACTCCAACTTCTCCGCGACCCACTTCAGGGACGTGATCAACGACGAGCTCAACGACGTCCTCGGGAACTTCGTCCACAGGGTCCTGAGCTTCCTCGCCAGGTACTACTCGGGGAGGGTGCCCGAGCCGGGGCCGCTCGACGCGGAGGGCGAGGAGCTACTGATGACCGTCCCGGAATTCGCGGGGAGGTTCGGGGAGGAAATGGAGAGGAACAGCTTCAGGTCTTCGGTGGGCCTGCTGCTGGAGCTCGCGAGGCGGGGCAACGTCTACATCAGCTCGAGGGAGCCGTGGGCGGAGGTCAAGAGGGACCCGGCCCGCGCGGCGTCCACGCTCTATGTGGCGGCGCAGATCGCCTACGCGGTCTCCGTGCTCCTCTGGCCGATCGCGCCCGCGGCGTCGGAGCAGCTGCGGCTCACCTTCAGGGTCCCCCGAGAGAGGTGGACCGTGAGGGCGCTCACGGACGGAGGGAGGCTCGAGCCTGGGCACGGGATCGGAGAACCTGCGCCGCCGTTCACCAAGATGCCCGAAGGCCTCGTGGCGGCTCTGAGGAGCAGGGGGAGGGCCGCGGCCCCGACGACCCCCGTGTAGCCGCGATCGCTATATTACCGGGCGGAGAGGGGGTCGCGCGATGAAGAAGTACGAGCTCCCCCAGCTGCCCTATGCGTACAACGCCCTCGAGCCCTACATCATCGAGGAGATAATGAGGCTGCACCACACGAAGCACCACCAGGCCTACGTCAACGGAGCCAACGCCGCCCTCGAGAAGATCGAGAGGCACGCTAAGGGCGAGGCGCAGGTCGACGTCAGGGCCGTGCTGAGGGACCTGAGCTTCAACCTCGACGGCCACAAGCTCCACTCGGTCTTCTGGCCGAACATGGCGCCCGCGGGGAAGGGAGGCGGAAAGCCCGGTGGAGCGATCGCCGACAAGATCAACCAGCAGTTCGGGAGCTTCGAGAACTTCAAGAAGCTCTTCAGCGACGCGGCCAAGACCGTTGAGGGAGTCGGTTGGGCCCTCCTCCTCTACGACCCGGAGACCGACGCGCTCGTCCTGACTCAGATCGAGAAGCAGAACCTGCACTTGTTAGCAGAGTTACCCATTCTTCTGGCAATCGATGTATGGGAGCATGCCTATTATTTACAATACAAAAACGACAGGGCCAGTTATGTGGAGGCTTGGTGGAACGTCGTGAACTGGGACGACGTCGAGAGGAGGTTCTCTAGGGCCAGGGGCAGGTAACACGGAGGAGCTACCCGTACATCGGAGTCCTGGTCCTCTCTTCGGCGGGCCTCGCGACCCTGAGCAGCAGCTCGAAGAGCCCGGTCACCGTCCTCTGGGCTGCGGCCAGGACCTTCGCGGCCTCGCCGATCGTGACCATGCCGAGCAGCCTTCCCTCCTTGTCGATCACGGGCAGCCTCCTGAAACCGTTGTTGACCATCAGCATCACCGCGTCCTCCAGGGTAGTCTCTGGGGAGACCGCGATGATCGGATAGGACATCACGTCCCTGACCCTCGTGTTCGTGTGGTCGAGCCCTGTCGCCAGCACCCTCACGACCAGGTCCCTCTCCGTCACGATGCCGACCAGCTTCCCCTCCGATTCCACGAGGAGGCTCCCGACACCCAGCCTGTCCATCATCATCGCCGCCTCCCTGACCGTCTGGTTGCCGTCGATCACGTTCCCGACCTTGAGGAGCACGTCCCTGACCGTGAGCTTGGGAACGTGGACGCCCTCGGTCCCCACCTCAACCACCTACAGTGTACATAGCCCTGACGTGCTCGGGCATCGACCCGGACCTGAGCATCGCCTCGACCCCTGCGAACTTCCTCCTGAAGGCCTCCCGGATAAAGGTGGCGATCTCTTCGTCAGAGGCCCCGCCCCTTAACAGCGGCTTGACGTCGTAGCTGGACTTGCTGAAAAGACATGGGACGATCTTGCCGTCGGCCGTCAACCTCACCCTATCGCAGTCGCTGCAGAAGGGCTCCGTGATGGAGGTGATGACCCCGATGCCTCCCGGAGAGCCGTCGGCGAACCTGTAATTCTTGGAGGTGGACCCGGGCTCCCTCGGCTCCCGGACCAGCGGGTACGCCCTCGAGATGGCCTCGACGACCTCCCTCCCGCTCACGACGAGCTCGGGCCTCCAGAGCCTCTCGCCGTCGAAGGGCATGTACTCGATGAACCTGACCACGACGCCGGACTCCCTCGCGAGCCTCGCGAAGTCGAGCAGCTCGTCGTCGTTGCATCCCCTGATCACCACGACGTTCAGCTTCACCCTCATGCCGACCTCGAGGGCCCTCCGGACCCCCTCGACCACCTTCCTGAAGACCCCTCGCACGCCTATCACGTCCTCGTACCTCTCGGGCTTGAGGCTGTGGAGGCTCACCGTGACGCTCTCGAGGCCCGCGGACTTGAGCTGCTCCGCAAGCTCCGCCAGGTAGTAGCCGTTCGTGGTCATCGCGAGGCTCCTCAGCCCCTCGATCTCCCTCAGCATCCTCACGAGGTCCACGATGCCCCTCCTCACCAGCGGCTCGCCCCCCGAGAGCCTGACCCTGTCGACGCCCATCCGGACGAAGATCGCCGTCAGCCTCGCGATCTCCTCGAGCGTGAGGACTTCACTCCTGTCGAGCCAGATGGGGTTCCTAGGCATGCAGAAGGAGCACCTGAAGTTGCACCTGTCGGTCACCGAGATCCTCAGCTTCTTGGCGACCCTGCCGAACGAGTCGACGAGCGGGCCGTACTCCCCCAACGCGGCACCCAGTATCATGCCTGCTGCTCCGGTAAAAAACGCTCCGCGACGACCTGTTGCCGGACCTCCGGGCACCCCTCAGAGCCCGCGGAGGACCCTCTCGACCTCCCTGAGCACCTCCTCCCTGACCGAGTCCAAGTCCCTCCGGGAGTCGACCAGCACGAGCCTCCCCTCGTCGCAGAGCTGAAGGTACAGCCTCCTCACCTTCTCGAGGACCTCGGGCCTCTCGAACTTGGTCCGCTTGGCGCCCCGTTTCCTCCCCAGGCCCGTCTCCGGGTCGACGTCGAGGTAGACGGCGAGGTCCGGTTCCCTCGCGAACTTGTTCAGCTCCTCGACCCAGGCCCTGTCGCCGGTCATCGCGCCCTGGTAGGCGATCGACGAGTGGACGTACCTGTCCGAGACGACGACGTAGCCCTCGTTCAGCAGTGGCTCTATGGTTCGGGAGAGGTGGTATAGCCTGTCGGCCGCAAAGAGGAGGGCGTCGATCCGGGGGTCGCCGAAGTCGCCCAGCGCGTCGCCCCTGAGGAGCCTCCCGATGGGCCCGTCCGTCGGCTCCCTCGTGTAGCTGGACCTGTACCCCATCTCCCTAAGTCGGTCCACGAGCCACGTCGCGGTCGCGGTCTTCCCGGCGCCGTCGAGGCCCTCGATCGCGATCAGCGCGCCCTCGCTCATCCCCCGACCGCTCCGCCCCGCGGGTAGAATTGAGGATATCGAGGCATCAGGTCACCTCGAGAGGAAGTCCATCACGGCCGCGTTGAAGGCTTCGGGCCTCTCCTCCTGAACCAAATGCCCCGCGTCACGGACCAACAAAACCTCAGAGCCGATCCTCCTCGCGAGCTCGAGGTTCCCTACGCAGGGCACTAGGTTGTCCCTCTCTCCGAGCATGAAGAGCGTGGGGACCCTCAGGGACTCCAGCGCAGTCGGGTCGAAGCCCCTAATGACCTCGAACGCGTCCAGGAGCGTCCTCCCCGAGCTCCTTATCGACTCGTAATACCCCGTGACCGCCTCGTCGTTCACGACCTCCTCGTCCCAGACGGCGTCTCTGAGCACCCGCCTCACGGTGTACCTGTTGACCAGCAACGCTCTCAGCAGCGACGCGACGGGGCGTCTCCGGGCGACGGTCCCCATGAGGCGCGCCCGCCCTGCCCTCCCGACCCCGAAGGCCGGGTTGACCAGCACGAGCTTGCCCACTCGGTCCGGGCGCGTGAGTGCGATCTGCGCCGCGATCACCCCGCCCATGGAGAGCCCCACCAAAGAGAACCGCTCGATCTTCAGGGCCTCAGCGAAACTCAGGAGATGCTCGGTGACCTGCGAGAGCCCGTAACCGGACTTGAGCCGCTCGGAGAGGCCGAAGCCCGGCAGGTCCACCGCGATCACCCTGAACCTCTCTGCCAGCGCGCGGTAGTTCCTCCTCCACGCGAAAGACGACGAGGCCCATCCGTGCAGTAGCAGCACAGGACTCCCCTCACCGAGGTCCACGCAAAACGTCCTGATTCCGCCTACGTCGATCGACTTCCCGAGGTCCACGTGTTCCCTCCACTCCCGGTCTCGCGCCATGAGCCTCCGGAAGGGCGGATCCTCGGGCTCAGATAAAATCCGAGGCGATCGCTCATGTGCGGGCTTGGCAGTGAGTGGTCGGAACTCCGCGCGCAGCGCTGCTCCTGGCCGAGGGCTCGACGTGGGAGCTTTCCTCCTGACCGTCTACGATGACGTGAGGGGTGCGATCGAGGCGAGGCTTGCCGAGTTCAGGTCCGTCGACAGGCGTGATGCCGCGAGGCTCTTCGAGGAGCTCGCTTTCTGCGTCCTCACGCCTCAGTCCAAGGCCTCCAGCGCCCTCGTCGCTGTCGAGGAGCTCAAGTCGAGGGGGCTGTTGCTGAAGGGCAGCCGGAAGTCCATCGCGGAGGTGCTGAGGAGGCGCGGAGTCAGGTTCCACAACGCGAAGGCGAGATATTTGTCGATGAACAGGCCCCTCCTCCTCGGAGACCCGCCGAGGATCGTTGAGGTGCTGACGCTCCCCCCGGTCGAGGCGCGGGAGGTCCTCGTCGAGGAGGCATGGGGCATGGGACTCAAGGAGGCCTCGCACTTCCTTAGGAACGTGGGGATCGAGGGCCTGGCTGTGCTCGACCGGCACGTGCTCAGGTGGATGGTCCGGGCCGGAAGGCTGGAGTCCGTCCCGAAGTCCCTAACGAGAAGGAAGTATCTCGAGCTCGAGCGCGAATTCCTGAACTGGGCTGACGAGTTGGGGATCAAACCCGAGGCCCTAGACCTTCTGCTTTGGTACCTTCAGACCGGCGAGATTCTGAAGTAAGGGACGGCCAGTATGCTGTCGATACTGCTTTGGTTTCACCCGGTTGCAGTAATACGCTGTTGTTAGATGATCTCTTCGGGTTCGCCGGGGGAGGGATTTGAACCCTCGAGCCCCCAAAGGGGGCAGTGGCTCACTGCAACGACTTTTAGCAGGCCACCCTCCGACCTGGCTGGAGCTCCCCGGCATCACTCGAACCCATGTAGCCTCGCTTATTATCATTCACATTCCCACTATTTAAATTGCTCAATTAGGGATATTTGATGATTTTAGTATCTTTAGTTCTAAAGAGGCCACCCCCCTACCGGGCTAGGGCACCCCGGCGGCGTCCCCCTAACCTCGGTCGGTCTCGAAACTCCGTTCGCAGTTCCACTATATGAACGGTGAGACATGGGCAGCGAATTACTTAGACCCGCGTTCCATTTGACGCACGATCCTTTCGAGCCTGTTCACCTTGTGGATTAGGATCGCCATCAGCGCGGTCAGACTGTAGCCCCCTCCGGTCCTCACGACCTCGGGGAGCTCGTCTTCAAGGAACCCGATCACGGTCTTCCCGCCGATCTCATACCGCTTCGGCTCCGGCAGCTGGACCTCGAGGGCCTTCTCATCCACGGGCCTCACGTTCTCCTTCACCTCCCGCTTGGAGACTACCGTGAGCTCGGCCGTGACCACCTCGATCGGGAAGTCATGGGCGTCGCCGATCACGACCCGCCCTTCTGCGTCGAGCTTGACAACCCGAGCCCTCGCCTCGAGCTCCTTCAGCTTCCTCGCGACGTCGACGGGGAGGCCGGACTCTGTGTCGATCTCGCGCATCTCCGGCATCACTCGAACACCATCATCGTGAGCCTCACCCTTCCGCTGAGGACCCTCGCCTCCCAGACGAGGACCATCGGGTTGAAGGTCAGCGACGTGCCCGCGTTACCCGAGAAGACCTGATCGGGGCTGTCGTTCAATTGGATTGACCCGCCGTCTAGGAAGTCGATGCGCGAAAGATACGCCTCTGCGACGTTGAACATGTCGATCGTCATCGGGTTCTTCTCATATCTCAGCTCGCACTGGAGCGTAGCCGTAATTGAACTATTGCTGATCGCAGAGGTGGTAGAGGCGAGCACCGTGTATTCGAACTCTCCGCTGATGGACGTCGGGTTTGTATAGGGAGAACCGTTCACTAGGTCGCCGAGGTAAGTGATGCCTGATGGTCCGCTTTGCGTGAAGCTGATGTAATAGTTCGCCGCCTCGTTTGGACGGTTCAGGAAGAAACGCCACGGTCCTAATTCGTAACGGAATTGAATCGCCACGCTTCCGCTGGCTTGATTGGAGAAAATCGTCCACGACGAACCGGCGTTCAGCGACCTGCCGAAGTTACCCGGGGATAGAGGCGCTGAACCGGCGTCTCCATAGGTGACTCTGAACCACGCACCGGCCGAAAACGAGGTGGGGCGCATCACGACGGCATACGTGGTGTTCCAATCCAACACGGGCGCCGATGAAAAATCGGCCGAGAACGTTACATTAGGGGGGCCGCTCGCGAGGTCACGTAGCTTCGTGGCAGGAAGACCGTTACTGCCGACGGTCCAAAGCTCCAGGACGACTTGCACCGACCCCGCTACGCCTGGGATGGTGAAATTAGCGTTTGTTAACCGAGGTTGAGTTATACTTTTGACGTTTTGCGGAGTGGGTTGTTGTGGTGTGGTAAACGACACGAATGCATGCTGGCCTAGTCCCATTATCTCGAAGTAATTGGGAGTAGAGGAAGGTGAACGGGTTTGAACGCTCTGTGGCAGATTGAAGGATAATGTGCTCTGTTGTGGGGGCGCCGTGACTACTCTCTGGAATTCCCACATCAGCGGTAAAGCCCTATCCTTGCTCAGTATCAGATACTCTGTCATGCCTCACGACCTATCAACGTATGTAATGAGCACGTGCGATATTTGTGGACTCGCCGCGGTCGCGCTCGGTCTCGAGAGGTTAAATCGAACGGTCAACTTCTCATGCCAGAGCTCGTGGAAAACGTAGTCGCTGTCAATCAATAGAGGATAAGCGCATGATATGCTGATCCAATTCACTTTTGTCGGATTGCCCACGGTCCGGAGCGTGCTGGCGTTGATCGTGTAGAGATTCCAAACGCCTCCCTGCGGTATCGGCAGTATAGCCTCTCGATAGGCGTTCGCGCTTTCATGAAGGCGGATGGCACACGTTACGTTATCTTCAAAGGAATGGAGATAGATATTGACACGTCTGATCCATGCGAGGTCGATGTTGAGATTTTTCGCGCTCGGATAGAATATTTCGCCGGTGGTTCCGTAACTCGTGGGCTCAAGCCGGACGCACGAGCCGATCAGGTAGCCCATCCGCGCGTCCATGGCCCGCGCGCCCAAGCCAGCGCCCCACTTGGCGTAGGCCGGATACCTAGTCATGCCGTGAATTCGCCCGGGCCACCTGCGGAGCGGTAATCTCTTCGCGAGTGACCAGCCGGCGATCTTGGGGTCGCTCATGCTCCGGAGCACGGAGCCCGACGCGTCCCGCGCCTCGACCGTGATGCTACCGTCTCGTGGTCTGGAGACCCAGCTGATGGCGCCCCAGCGGGCGAAGCGCTCCGACGGCGGGAAGAAATCGACCTCGAACCAGCCGTTGGTCCTGCCCGAGGCGAGCTCAACCTCACCTGTTGACTCATTGAGCTTGACGTTCGCGCCCCTGTGGACGGTGATCGGCCTCTTGTTGACGTAGGTCACGTAGCTATAGCCGACGGCCGCGACGACCCTCTTGGTGTGGTAGAGAGTGGACCTCATTGTCGCCAGTTCTTCTGCGACAGAAACCGTTTGACCGAATCGCGCTGCTAAATCCCCGCCGACGGCCTCGCTCAGGTAGTCCTCGAGAAGCTCGAGTCTCCCACCTACCTCTAACACGACGTACGGATCCGGAGGCGCGTAGCTAATGCCCACGACGTGCATGTCGACGCCCGAGAGCCCAAGCTCCGGCAGTTCGACTTTCACCGTGCTGAAGAGGTCTATCTGGGTCCGCTCGACGAAATCGCGGCGTAAGGTGACCCTGAGCTGCCGGCCGTATTCCCTGTTGAGAGCCAACCTGACAATGGCACGGCGCTGAGCCTCACTGGTGGAGGTGAGGAACGGGTCGTGCACGACGACCGGGAGATCGCCGGCACCCTCGCTCACGTCCGCTAGGACCTGCCCACCGGCGCCCGCGACGATCACTCTGTTCCTCAGGCGCCACCGATCCTCGCTGTACTCGGCCGCGGTCACGATGCTTCTGTCGATGATGGCCACGGGCGCGCTAGGAGCCTTTGGTTTGAAGTACAACCTCCGGCCGGGCAGCATCCTGAGATAGTAGTTGGTGCCGCGGGCTACGGCTGTCATGACCTTGAGCGCGGACTCGTTCTGAACAGCCCAAGGAGCCGTAAGGGCCGGTGTGTCTGACTCGTCGACGTTGGTGATATCGACGCCGCTCTCCAGCCTCGCCAAGTCCTTGATGATCGCGCCCGCACGAGTCCCGGCGGCGTATTCCCTGAAGACGACGTGTCGGTCCCAAAGGACGAGCTCGGAGAGGGCCTGACAGACCGACCGCCGACCAGCGTCGCCGCTCACCGACTTGCGGACGTTGACCACGACGCCCTCGAACCTCGGAACCCCGCCCTGCAGGCACCGCACCTGTTGCCCCACCGAGACGTCCTCGTCGAGCAGCGTGAACTCGAGGGACTCGAGCTGGTTGCCCCGGACTTCATGAGAGAGGCTGACGACCTTGGGGGTGACCTTGGACCACCCGACGCCGCTACGCACCTCAAGGTCCATGGCAGAGGCACCTCGTACGCCCACCGAACCCGGTCCGCAGGCCAAAGGACTCTGAGCGCGTAGACTCCGGGTTCACGCCCGCGCCGGAGGGAACGCCGAGCTATCAGCCAAGAGGGGGAGGTGGCTGAAAGTGCGGAGACCTCACTCGTAGGTGACCTTCCCGCCCTTCTTGTAGACGTGCAGCACTATCGAGGAGACCGCGCTCCTTATCCCGGGAATGGTCAGCAATTTCTCCGAGATGAACCTCCTGAACGAAGTCACGTCGGTGGCGTTCACGATCGCGATGATGTCGTACTCCCCGGTCACCTCGTAGACGTCCGTCACCTCATCGAACCTCGAGAGGGCCTCCCCGACGGCCTCGAGGCGGCCGGGCTCGACGAAGAGGTGGACCAGCGCCTTCACACCGGCCAATTCCGAGTCCCACCTCGGATGTGCGATCTGGCTTTAAGGATGACCCCTCGGGCTCAGACGGTCTTCTTGAGGAGGACGACCCTCCCGGGGAATCTGGAGAGCACCAAATGGATCCTCTCGCTGTGGGCTGAGGCCTTCAGGACCGAGGCCTTCTCGAAGCCCCTGACCAAGTAGACGACGAAGTCCGCGGTCCCCGAGGTCAGCTCCCTGACCGCCGCCTCCTCGAAGTCCCCGACCTGGACCTCGTAGGTCGCCGAGTAACCCTTCGCCCTCAGCTTGGAGGCGACCCGCTCGAGCTGGCGCTCCACGGCCTCCGTGTCCGGCTCGGCCTCGCCCGCCATCTCCCTCTCGATGACGCTGACGAGCTTGATCTCGAACCTCGTGTCGGTGTAGGAGGTTATCGTCCTGACGACCGTCTCCGGGTTCTCGAAGGGCCTGACGAAGACCGTGAGGCTCATCCTGTATCCGGCAGGGATCACCATCTCCCGCTCGCTGGTGTCGACGACCGCGAGTCCCAGCACCCTCCTGCGGTAGAGGGCGTAGCCCAGGACCCCGACCGCCATCCAGACGGCCCCGAGCAACCTCCCCAGCGGGTGGAGGAGGAGGTAGAGGGCGAAGATGGCGGTGGTCGCGGCCAGCCCGAGCGCAACCAGCACGGGGACCTCGAGCTCCCTCCCCTTCCACCTGATGACGACGGAGGGCCTCAGCTGCCAGGGCCTGAAGACGCTCCGCTCCTTGTACCTGAGCGCTATCACCGAGAGGAGCAGCATGATGTAACCGATCATGGCGCCGAAGTTGTAGAGGCTCGCGAGGAGCGGTATGTCGCCGGGGAGCGTGAGGGCCAGCCCGATCCCTCCGAAGAGCAGGATGGTCCTCGTCGGCGTCCCGAACCTCGGGTGGAGCCTGTAGAGCCAGTGCGGGAGGAGGGAGAGCTTCCCCATCGAGGCGGTCAACCTGGAGACACCTATCACGCCCGTGTTGGAGGAGGCCAGCGACATGATCATCGCGGTGACCGCGACGACCAGTGCGAGCTCCTCACCTAAGACCCTGAACCTGCTCACGAGGGCGGCCACCGGGTTCTCGATCGAGTCGACGATGGTCTGCACGTCCGTGACGCCTATCGCGAGGACGCTCATCAGGAGAACGGAGAGGGGCACGAGGAGCGCCGCGAGCTTCGCGGCCCTCGGGATCCACCTATGAGGGGCCCTCGTCTCCTCCGCGGCCTGGGCGATCGACTCGACCCCGATGAACGAGGCCATCGCGATCGTCACGCCGTAGAGGAAGTTGTTGGTGTGGGCGTCGAAGAAGGGCACGTACTCGACTTCGGGCAGGAAGTCTCCGCTCCCGAGTCTCGTGACCTGCTCGGCGAAGCGCTCGGAATCGAAGGAGGTGAGGTAACCCACGAGGAAGATGACGGCTTGGACCGCTATGCTGAAGGCGACTATGGAGGAGATCAGGCCCGCGGAGTACTTGATCCCGACGTAGTTGAGGCCCAAGAGGAAGGCGACGAGCAGCGCCGAGGTCAGGCCCAGGGAGCCGAACTCCACGGGCCCGAGGTCGAGCGAGAGGGCCTCGAGCTCCGGGAAGATGAAGTGGAGGTAGCCTGCAGAGGCGGTCGCGAAGAGGGAGATGCAGAGCAGGTAGTCCAGCATCAGGGCCCAGCCCGCGACGAAGCTCAGCAGGGTGTTCCAGGCCCTCAGCGCGTAGACGTGGACTCCTCCGGCGTACGGGTACGCGGGTGCGAGCTCTCCATAGGAGAGGGCGATCGCGACGTAGGCCAGCGACCCGATCAGGAAGGCCAGCGGAGCGGCCCCTCCGGCGTAGAGCATCGTGACGCCGAGCGCGATGAAGATGTCGGCCCCGACGTCGCCGTACCCCATCGAGAAGGAACCGAACCACCCCACTTCCCGCTTGTACGTCCCCTGTTCCTCCGACATGCGGGAGTCAGCCCACACGTCCAGTCAGGTCGGTCATAAAGGGTTAGCCTCCGGGGGAGAATCCGGTCAGGAGGTGGCGAAGAGGACCAGCGCGGTCACCGCGAATGCGAGGGCCAGGAGTTGGCGCGGATTGGGGACCTCCCCCAGCAGGACGAGGGCCAGCACGACCGTGACCATGGGGTAGAGCGAGGTGGCCACTACGACGATCGAAGAGGGGTTCGCCTCGAGGGCGACGTAGAACATGGCGGCGCCGAGGAAGCCGAGAGCCCCCGTGACCAGTCCCAGCGCCGCGAGGGGCAGCGATTGGAAGATCGAGGGCCGCGCGATCAGGATGAAGCTCGTGCTCGCGAGGAGCTGTCCGAGGGCCGCGAGGGCCGTCATCTCCCGCCATCCGAGCTGCTGGGAGAGCACCCTCCCGAGGAGGCCCCAAGTCCCCCAGAAGAGGAGGGCGAGGAGGGCCGCGACGAACCACCTGAGCTCCACGCAGCCGAGAGGCCCGAGCCGAGTGATAATTCTTGTCCCGCGGGGCCCGAAGCTTCAGGAGGTCACCACTTCCCGGTCTCGCCGCGCAGCATCTCGCTGATGTGGACCCTGTCGATGTGCTTGGAGAGCTCCTTCGCGTCCTTCAGCGTCGAGCCGCAGTAGGGGCACGTGATCCCCTTCTCCTCCTCCAGCTCCGGGAGCAGGGACTTCTCGACCAGCTCACCGGCGAGCGCGACGGTCGTCAGGACCCCGAGGACCCTGTCGCCCTCCGTGACGACTATCCTCCTTATCCCTTTCTGGGACATGACGGCTATCGCGTCGCTGACCCTCCTGTCGGGGGAGATGGTGACGAGCGGAGAGGACTTGATCTCGCCGAGCTTCACCTTCCTCGGGTCCTTCCCCTCCGCCACCACCCTGTAGAGCACGTCCCTCTCGGTCACGATACCAACCGCCTTCCCTCCCTTCGAGACGAGGACGCTGGTCACGCCCCTGTCCCGCATCGTCCTGACCGCATCCGAGACGGACGTGTTCTCGTCGAGGACGACGTAATCGGTCCTGGCGTGCTTTATCACCGGGTCTGCTAGGATGTCCGGCTTCAACCCGCTGGACCGTCCGGCCGGATTCTCATAAACCCATACGCGATGCGCTCAGTGGGGCTGCCCGGCCTCGGCCTCCGCCAACTTGGTCACGACGATCCTGTAGTCCTTCGGGAGCTTGCTGGCGGCGATCCTCAGCGCCTCCTTCCCGAGCTCGAGGTTCTTGCCGTCGACGTAGAGGCTCATCACCTCCTTCCCCGCGAAGACCTGCGCGGCCCTTCCCACCGGCCTCCCGAAGGCCCTGCTCATGCCCTCCTGTAGCCTGTCGGCGTGGGCCCCGAAGATCAGCTTGTTCTCCCTCAGGACGTGGTGCGGGTGGGCCTTGATCACGAGGTAGAAGTCGTTCCCGATCTTCGAGCTGAGGAACTTCCCCGCCGCGACCCTGGACGACTCGAGGGCCACGTCCCGAATCTGACAGTCGGTGTTCGTCACTAGGTCCAGCCTGTACTCGTAGTTCTCCCTCCAAGAGCCGTAGTCGTACTTCGCGATCCTCGGCTGCGGAGCGCCCGCTATCATGTCGACCCGCGTGTACGGCCTCTCGATCGCCCTGAAGTTCTTCGCCTTCATCCCTCCGCCTCACGGGCCCTCAGGATAAAAACCGATCAGCTCCCCCGCGGTCCCCCTTCGGGAAACCTCTATCTCTCCAAGGGAGCGGTCCGGGTCGAGGGGGCTTGGCGTTCTTCGTCAGGATGGTAGGGGCGCTGATGATGGTCGGAGGGATCCTCGGGGTCGCGGTCTACACCGGCGTGATGACGGGGCTGGTGAGGCTCGTGGAGAAGGAGGTCCTGATAACCTGGAGCGTCTACGCCATCTCGGTCGGCCTCATGCTTCTGGTCGCGCTCCTCGGGTACGTCGCCCTCACCGCCCCCGTTCCGAAGCGCGGTCGCTCCGGAGACGAGCGGAGCGGAGGCTAAGGCTTATCCCTTGAGGAGGCCGTAGGACCTTGATGAGGAGGAGGCCGGCCGTCGCCTCGTTCTTCTACGCGGGCACCAGAGAGTCGCTCTCGGAGGAGATAAGGTCCTGCTTCCTCTCGCCCCACGGCCCCGGCAGGCTCGCGGAGAGGCCTCCGCCGTCGGGCGACCCGGTGCCGGTCCTGATCTCGCCCCACGCGGGCTACGTCTACTCGGGCCCCGTCGCCGCGCACGGCTACCTCGAGCTCTCCAAGAGGAGGAGGCCGAGGACGGTCGTGGTGGTAGGGCCGAACCACTACGGCATAGGCTCCGACGTCTCGATCTATCCGGGAGGGAAGTGGTCCACGCCCCTCGGGGACATCGAGGTCGACGTGGAGCTAGTCTCGAGGCTCGCGGCCGCATCGGACGTCTTCACGCTCGACGAGGTCAGCCACGAGAGGGAGCACTCGATAGAGGTGCAGGTCCCCTTCATCCAGTTCGTCTACGGCGAGGGCATCAAGTTCGTCCCGGTCTGCATGCTCGACCAGACGAAGGAGGCCGCGATCGAGGTCGGAAGGGCCCTCGCGGCGGCGGTAGAGCGCCCGGAGGAGGTCGCGGTGATAGCCAGCAGCGACTTCACCCACTACGAGCCCCACGAGGAGGCGGTCAGGAGGGACTCCGCCGTCATCTCGAGGATCCTGAACCTCGACGTCGACGGGTTCTACAGGACCATGAGGGAGGTCGACGCGACGCTCTGCGGCTATGGGCCGATAGCCGCGGTCATACAGTACGCCAAATTGAAGTCCTTCACCAGGGCCAGACTTCTGAAATATGCCACGAGCGGTGACACGGGCGGCGACAGGTCCTCGGTGGTCGGGTACGCCTCGATCGCCTTCGACCGGTGACCTGCTACGGCCAGATCCCGAGCAGCCTGATGGCCTCGCAGACCCTCTCCACGGCCAGGCAGAAGGCCGCGGACCTGTTGTCGACCTCGTACTTCCTCGCGGAGCCGATCACGTCCTGGAAGGCCCTCACCAGCTTCGCCTCCATCCTCGAGAGGACCTCCTCCTTCGGCCACTTCTCGCGCTTCAGGTTCTGGACCCACTCGAAGTAGCTGACGGTCACGCCTCCGGCGTTCGCGAGGATGTCGGGCACCACGAAGACCCCCTTCTCCCTTAGGACCCTGTCGGCGTCGGAGGTGGTGGGACCGTTCGCGCCCTCGCTGATGACCTTAGCCCTGATTCCGTCGACGGTCTTCGCATTTATGGACCCCTCGATGGCCGAGGGTATCAGGACCTCGACGTCGAGGTGCAGGAGCTCCGTGTGGGTGATGGTCATGGCGCCGTCGAAGCCCAGCACGGTCCCGGTCCTCCTCTTGTGCTCGATCAGGGCGGGGACGTTCAGGCCCTCCGGGCTGTAGATGGCTCCCTTGCTGTCGCTGACCGCGACCACCTTCGCCCCCCAGCTGTGGAGGTAGCGGGCCGCATAGCTCCCAACGTTCCCGAAGCCCTCCACCGCGACCCTGATCCCCTTCATGCCCACGTTCAGGGCCTTGACCGCCTCCCTCGCGCCTATCGCGGTGCCCAGACCCGTGGCCTCCTCCCTGCCCTCGCTCCCGCCGAGCGCCACGGGCTTCCCGGTAACGACCTCGGGCGTGAGCTTCCCGACGATCTGGGAGTACGTGTCCATCAGCCACGCCATCACCTGCGCGTCGGTGTAGACGTCGGGTGCGGGGATGTCCTTGTAGGGGCCGATGATGTCCGCGATCATGTAGGTGTACCTCCTCGTGATCCGCTCGAGCTCGTCCCTGTTCAGCTCCTTCGGGTTGCACTGGACTCCTCCTTTCGCTCCGCCGTAGGGGAGGTCCACGACCGCGCACTTGTAGGTCATCAGCATCGCGAGCGCGGTCACCTCGTCGAGGTCGGTCGTCGGGTAGTACCTGATCCCGCCCTTGTAGGGCCCCCTCGCGTTGTTGTGCTGGACCCTGTACCCGACGAAGGTTCTGACGGAGCCGTCCCGCATCTTCACCGGTATCGAGACGGTGAGCTGGACCTTGGGGTACCTCAGGAACTCGTAGTAATCGTACCCGACGCGCGTGACCTCTATGCTCTCCTTGACCCTCCTGAGGACCTCCGCCAAGAACTCATGGCCCTTGAGCGAAGGGGCTTGGAGAGACATGCCCGCACGTAAAACAAACGCAGCTCCACTAATAAAGCAAACCTAACGGACGTCGGTGGGCGTCAGGAGCCTCCTGAGGCCGTATTTCGCGACGACGGGCGGAACCCGTTTCCCGGCCGCGACCGCGTACGCCATCTCGCCGAGCCTCGGGCCCCGCATCAGGCCGTAGCCCCTCAAACCTCCCGCGACGACGAGGTTCGAGACCCCCTCGACCTCACCGAGGTAGGGCTCGAAGTCCTCGGTTATCTCGCAGGGGCCGCTGACGCTGCGGACGTACACCGGCCTGACTTGGGCCCTGAGCCTGTAGGTGAGCATCCTGAGCGACCTCTCGACGTAGGAGCGGGGAGGCTCCCGGTGCTCGTAGACCGGTTCGTCGGACCACTCCGCGTCGTACCCGCCCCCCACCATCTCGGAGCCCCAGGGCCTCCAGTAGGAGTGGCGGCGCTCGTCGGAGAAGCAGGGAAGGCCCAGTTCCCTCCCGAGGTCGAAGCGATACGCGTAGCACGTGATGACCGCGACCCTTAAGCTCAGCCCCAGCCTGCCCAAGAGGTCCCTGTTGTGGGCGCCGGCCGCTAGGATCACCGAGTCAGCGCTGAGCAGCTCGCCGCCCGCGAGCGAGACCCCGGTCGCGGATCCTCCGGAGACCCTGATCGAGGAGGCCTCGTCCCTCAACACCCTCACGCCCAGCTCCTTCAGCCTCGCCTCGACCTCGGACGCGAGGAGCGTCGGCTCGACCGAGAGGTCCAGGTCCGTGTAGACGGAGAGCTCGCCCTCGTTGACCCGGAGTTCCGGCCACCTGTGCCTCACGTCGTCCGGCGAGAGCAGCTCGTAGCTCACGCCCGCGGACCTCGACGCCGCTCCGCCCAGCGGGCCCCTGGGGTCGATCACCGTCGCGTCCAGTCCGTCCAGCGCGGCCGACATCGCCGCGAAGCTCCCCACGACTCCTCCTCCCACGACCGCTAACCGCTCAGGCATGGGTCAGCCCACAGGTCTCAAGCCCTCGGGCCGTTATCACCTTGTCCCGGGACGGGACTAGGGAGGCCTGTTGCGGTGGGCGTGCTCCTCGTCCGAGTACCAGAAGTACTTCAGTATGATCGGGCACCACTCCCTCTCCGGACAGTACCCGAGGTGCCTGCACTTCTCGCCGATCAGCGAGCCGATCCGGGGCGCGGCCCTCTCCACCTCCCTCCAGACCCTGTAGGCTATCGATCTCTCCTCCCACTGGGCGGCGCTGCAGGTCCTCGTCGCGACGAAGCCCATCGGGCTGAGGAGGTTGAAGAGGTCGTAGACCCTGACGGTCCTTATCCTGACCGACTGGGGGACGAGGTAGACCGACGCAGCGGCCCCCACCTCCTCCCTGACCCTCTCGTGAAGCTCGAGCGCCTCGACGCAGGAGTCGATGAAGCCAGAGGACTTCGACTCCGAGGACCTCAGCTCCGGCGGGACGACGACGTTCCTCTGCGGGTCCCTGATGGCCCTCGAGGAGGCCTCGAGGATCGACTCGACCGCTGTCGGGACCGTCCTGTGCCTGATCGACTGGTGGTAGGCAGCGAGGGAGGGAGCCTCTAGGACCACCGCCTCCACGAGCCCTTGAATGTGGGGCGCGAGGTCCGGCCTCTCCGCGAGGACTTCTTCGACGCCACTGAGCGCCCTCAGCTCGAGGAGCTCGGCGTCCTGCGGGACTCGGCCGCCGGAGACCCTCTCGAGCAGGCCGTCGGGCTCCCTCAACGGGTCCAGGAGCGCGTACTCGGTCCACCTACCGGAGAAGGAGAGCCTCGACCTCACGGTCAGCGGGGCCGCGGCCTCGAGCTCCCTCGCCAGCGCCGACGCGAAGGCCCTCAGCTCCTCCGTCACGATCCCAAGGCCCTGCTGCGCCTTCCTGATCAGGTAGACCGCTGACTCGAAGGAGGAGGCGGAGAAGAACGACGTGGCGGTCGCGAGCGGGAGGACGTACCTCGCGTCCTCGATCGCAACGCCCCCCTCCACGAGCTGAGAGTACCCCACGAAGGCCTTCCGGATGCCCCCCACGACATCGCCCTCGAGTACAGTCCCCCTCACCTCCGCGGGGACCAGCATCTTCTCCTCCGTCACCGGCGACCTCCTCTGGCTCTCCTGGAGGAAGCTCCCGAACCGGGTGCTGAGCGCCAGCATCGAGAGCGCCCTCGAGCACCACCGGACTTCTAGGAACGGGACGAACGACGTCGTGAGCGACGCGTGCCCCCTCCGCGTCGACTCGAAGTGGACCTTCGCCGCGAACTTCCTGAGGTCCTTCCCCTTCGCGACAAGCTCGGAAGCGTTCCTCGCGATGTCCACGGTCGAGAAGGTCCCCACGCCCTCGATCGCGATCACCTCGTCGGGTCCCAGCTGGGTGCCGTCGACCCTCGACTTGGGGCCGAAGTCGATCAGCCCGACCTCGAGCTGGTCAGTGTACCTCAAGCCTCCACTGGACGTTGACATTAAGGATTAAGCTTGATGCGGACGTTCGGTCTTGACCGCGATCTCGGTCTGACACGGAGCGGGCCCGTCGAGCGCCCACAGGGCGTCAGCCCTAAATCCTCAGGGAGCCAACGGATGGGCGGGGCGGTGAGGAGCAACGTCCATGCCGAGCGGTGAGGCGCCGATGGGCAGTCCGAGCCCCCTGTTCTCGGAGGTCACCGGTCCGCGAGCGCGCCCCTCAGAACTCGCTCCAGCTGCTTAAGCCCCCTCTCTTGGACCTCCTCGATCGAGCCCCTCCTGACGGACCTGACCCGCGCTATCGCCTCCTCGGCCGCGAGCCCCTTCGTGGCCATCAGGTACGCCGCGAGAACCGTCCCCGTCCTGCCCTTTCCGGCCGCGCAGTGGACCAGAACCCTCTTGCCCCTCGACCTGAGGTCCCTGATCGTCCTGACCGCCGCGAAGAGGTCGCCGGCAGGAGGCATCTCGTGGTTCCTCATCGGGACGTGGTGGTACTCGAGCCCGAGCCCCTCGAGCAGCTCGTCGGGTATAGGGTCCTCCGTGAGCGAGAGGACCGCGTCTACGCCCCTGCTGGCGACGTAGAGGAGCTGGGACCTGTTGACGGGCCTGCCCGAGGCCGCCACCCCGTCCTCGAACCACCCGAAGTTCTGCGGGCTCTCCGCGAAGATCCCCCTCAGCCTCCTCACGAGGTCCCCTGCGCCCATCGGGCCCGAACGCCTCCAGGCTCCTAAAAAGTGGAACCGCCCCGAAGAGGTTGAATAGCCTCCGGCAGGCCGTCCCGGCGGATGGGCTCTGTGGTCGTCGTCGCGGGGCCGGCGTCGGTCGACCTCTCGAGGAGGGTCGCGTCGGTGCTGGGCCTGGAGACGTCGGAGGTCCAGCACAGGTTCTTCCCTGACGGCGAGTCCTACCTGCGGCTCGAGTGCGACGTCGGCGGGAAGACGGCGGTCCTCTTCCAGGGCACCCACCCGCCCCAGGACGTCCACGCGCTACAGCTCCTGATGCTCTCGAGGACGCTGAGGGAGAGGGGGGCTTCAGAGGTGATCGCGGTCGTGCCGTACCTGGCCTACGCGAGGCAGGACAGGGAGTTCCTCAGGGGAGAGGTCGTGAGCCTCAGGCAGCTCCTGGGACTCATGGCCGACTCCGGGATCGGGACGCTCGTCACGGTGAACCCGCACTCGCCGTGGGCGCTGGAACGCGAGGGGATGAGGTCGGTCGCGGTCGACGTGACCGCCGAGGTCGCGAGGGAGGCCGCGAGGCGTCACGGGAGGTTCGACATCGTCGCCTCTCCTGGGAAGAAGGGCGAGAGGATGGCGAGGGCAGCGGGCGAGGCGATCGGCGCGTCGTGGGCCGGCCTGACGAGCAGCAGGGACCCGGTGACGGGCAGGGTGGAGGTGAGCGTCCCCGGGACAGACGTCGAGGGCCGGAGGGTCCTCTTAGTCGACGACATCGTAAGCACCGGTGGGACGATGGTCGAGGCGGTGAGGGCGCTCAGGTCCCTCGGAGCCTCTGAGGTCGTCGTCGCCTGCGTCCACGGCCTCTTCGTCGGAAGCGCGGCCAGGAGGATCATCGAGAGCGGCGCGTCGGCAGTCCACTCGACCGACACCGTCCCATCCGAGCACTCGAGGCTCTCGGTCGCGGGGGCTCTCGCAGAGGTCCTGAGGCCGATGATAGCGTGAGGGCCGGGAAGTACGTCGCCCTCCTCTCGGGAGACCACCCTGAGCTCGGACTCGGCGAGCTGAGGGCCGTCCTCGAAGTCCTAGGAGTGAAGGGCGAGCCGGAGCTCCTCTGCGAGAGGCTCGCGTCCTTCGAGGCTCCCGAGGAGACGGCGCGGAAGGCGGCCACGAGGTGCGCGTTCGTGAAGGAGGTGATCGGGCTGGCGGTCGCGGTCGGGCCTGAGCTGATCGGGTCTAGCGTCGAGGTGGACCCCTCTGCGCTGGAGGGGATCGGTGAACCGTACGCGGTCAGGGCGGTGAAGCTCGGGGGAGCTGAGGGGCCCTCGAGGGTCGAAATCGAGCGCTGGGCCGCGTCGGCAGTCGAGAGAGCGAGGCCGGGGCTCAGGGTCGACCTGAAGTCTCCCAGGACCGTCTTCAGGGTCTACGTCACCGAGAGGCTCGTCACCGGAGGGCCCGTCGTGGGGATCAGGGACGGCTCGGGGCTCTCGAGAAGGGCGCCTGTGAACAGGCCCTTCAGGCTGCCGTCGACGCTCCAGCCAAAGGAGGCGAGGGTGATGGTGAACCTTACCAGGACGCCTCCGGGTTCAAGGCTTCTGGACCCGTTCTCGGGGACCGGCGCGATACTGATGGAGGCGGCCTCGCTCAGTTACGACGCGGTCGGGATCGAGGTGAGGACTTGGATCGCCAGGGGATCGCTGAGGAACCTGAAGGCGTTCGGGCTGTCCGGCGGGTCGGACGTGATCGCGGGGGACTCGACGTCGCTGCCCCTGAGGGGAGGGGTCGGTGGCGTCGCGACGGACCCTCCCTATGGGAAGTCGACGAGGGTGATCGGCCCGTCCCTCGCGGACCTCGTCGACCGGGTCCTCTCAGAGCTCGCGGAGCTCCTCGAGAAGGGCAGGAGGATCGTCGTGGCCTACCCGCTCGGACGCAGGGCTCCGGCGATCCTCGAGGGCCCCATGGTCGTCGAGAGGTACACCTACAGGGTCCACTCCTCGCTGATCAGGACGATCAACGTCCTCCGGGTCTGAGACAAAGGGGCAGGGAGCGCCAACCGTTTTATCTAGGACCTCGAGAGTGAATGCGATGTCGATCCCGAAGGACGGGCTCTCCGACGAGGAGGTCAGGAGGATACTCGCGCTGAGGAGGGTCGTGGTGGTCGGGATGTCGAAGGACCCCGCGAAGCCCGCCCACTACGTCCCGAGGTATCTTCACGAGAGGGGCTACGAGGTGATCCCCGTGAACCCGACCGCTGACGAGATCCTCGGCCTCAAGGTCCACAAGTCGCTCTCAGAGGTGAAGGGCCCGGTGGACATAGTTGACGTCTTCAGGCCCTCCGAGGAGGTCCCGGGCGTCGTCAGGGAGGCGGTGAAGCTGAACCCGAAGGTCATCTGGCTCCAGGAGGGGATCTACCACCCGGAGGCCGTCGAGATCGCGAGGAGACACGGGGTCACGATCGTCTGGGACAGGTGCATGATGAAGGAGCACAGACGCCTCGTCGGGACCTGAGATGCTCG
The DNA here is from genome assembly GCA_039630085.1 of Candidatus Caldarchaeales archaeon. Lineage (GTDB taxonomy): Archaea > Thermoproteota > Nitrososphaeria_A > Caldarchaeales > Calditenuaceae > Calditenuis. Next base: position 118,328 of record JBCNVM010000001.1, on the reverse strand, counting down.
CACATCGTTTTTACCTAAACCGCCTCTGTAGAAGATCTTTTACCACTTGTCTGAGAAAGCGGCTCAGAAGAGCGCGAGCGACTCAACGTCAAGCTCCATGACGACAGTGGGCATCTCGATCCCGAACTCCTCCAGCACCGAGGGGTGCACCTCCCCCGCGAGCCCCACCTCGATCCCCCTGCTGACGAGGGCAACGGACCTTCCGCCGATCAGGAACGGGTAGTCCCGCTCGGTGGGCACGAGCTCGACCTTCAGGAACCTCGAGACCTCCTCGAAGACCGACTTGACCTCGGTGTAGGAGGCCTGGGAGTGGCTCGACGCGCAGGCGAGCCTCAGGGACCTTCTTGACATCTCCGGCCTCGAGTCGTCGTAGAGGACGACGTCGCCCAGCTCGAAGAGCCTCTGCGGGTAGGGGTTGTGCCTGTTCGCGGCGAGGTTATTCAGCAGCCCCGGGATCAGGGTCGTCCTCAGCGAGTCGTACTCGGAGGAAGCGGGGTTGAGGAGCCTGATGGGCCCTGGCGAGTCGGGAGGTAGGAACCTCTCTAGGACCGAGCGGTTGGCTAGGACCGTGTTCACGACCTCCGTGAACCCCAGGCCGACCATCATGGACCTGAGGACCTCCTCGACGCGTGTCCTCTGGAGGACCGCGCCGAAGCCGTGAGTCCTAGGGACCTCCGGCTCGAGTTTGTCCCAGACAGCGATCGCCACCTCCTCCGCGATGTCCACCGGGTGGAGAAGGTCGGTCCTGTAAGGCGGGGCCTCGACGAGGACCTTCCCCTTCCTCAGGGTCGCTCCGAACCTCATCCTCCTGAGCGCCTCGACGACCTCCCTCCCGCTCAGCTCCACGCCGAGCGCCTCGGCGATCGTCCCGAGGTCGACCTTCCACCTCACCGGCCTGAGGTCAGGCGACGCGAACCTCCTCCTGCCGTCGACCACCTCGACGGTGTAGACCCTCCCGCCGAGGTCGTTCAGATGCGAGACCAGGACGTTCAGGGCGCGGCCGATCGCCTCGGGGTCGGTGCCGGTCACGTCGATGAAGACGTCTCGGGTCGAAGTGGTCACCTCGGTCAGGGAGGAGTTGATCACCGGCGGGAACGACATCACCTCGCCCCTGCCGTCGAGGATGAGCGGCGCCAGGCCCGTGTGTTTCACTAGGTCGCCGTAGGCCCTCCCGGTGGGGTGCCTCTCGAGGATCTCCGCGCAGGTCATCGGCACGGTGCCGTGGAGCGGGACGAACCTCACCCCGTCCAGAGGTCTGGCCACGTACCGGACCGGCGGCCTGACCCTCGAAAGGTCGTGGAGCCCTATCGCGACCTTCCTCCTGTTCCTCCCGAGGACCCAGTGGAGGTCCTCTTGGACCGCGATCAGCTCCACCAGGTCCTCCTCGGTGAGCTTGAGGCCCTTCACGATCGCGCCGACCGCGTAGGGCCTCACCGACTTCACGCTGGGGTCGACGACCAGCCTCCACCCCGACCTCCTCGCCCTGACCCTGTAAAGCCCCGCCTCGATCCCGAGCAGGCCCTTCAGGGCCCTCGCGAGCCCCGCGTGCGACGAGAAGTCCGGCCTGTTGGGGTTGTACTCGGCCTTCACCTCGTCCCCGACCACCTCGTCGACCGAGACGCCCAGCCTCGCGAGGAGCTCAGCGACCCGATCGGGCGTGAGGTCCATCCCGACCAACCTGCTGAGCTTGCTGGCCCTGACCGTGATCGCGGGCAAACAGTGTCACCTGACCACGAAGGGGTTTGCGGACCTGATCCAAGAGAGGTCGTTCAGGTAGAAGGTCCTGATGTCCTCGAGGCCGTGGAGGATGAGGGCAAGCCTCTCGAGTCCTAGGCCCCAGGCGAGGACCGGGTGCTCGACGCCGAGCGGCCTCGTCACCTCGGGCCTGAAGACGCCCATCCCTCCCAGCTCGACCCACCTCCCGAGGTCCTCGAAGTAGACGTCGACCTCGGCCGAGGGCTCCGTGTATGGGAAGTAGCTCGGCCTGAACCTGACCTCCTTCAGCCCGAGCCTCGCGTAGAACTCCCTGATCGTCCCCATCAGGTGCCTCATCCCGACTCCCCGGTCCATCAGGATGCCCTCGATCTGGTGGAACTCCGCGAGCCTCTTCCAGTTGACCCTCTCGTTCCTGAAGATCCTGTCGACCGAGAAGACCTTGACGGGGGGCTCCCTGCGCTCCGCGAGGTACCTGATCGTGGTCGCGGTGGTGTGGGTCCTCAGGACGAGCCTCGAGGCCTCCTCAGCGCTCCACCTGTACCTCCACCCCCTCGACCCGGTGTCGCCTCCGGTCTCGTGGGCCTCCTTCACCCTTCCCGCCAGCCCCTCGGGGAGCCTGCCTGTCGAGGGCCACTCGAGGTAGAAGGTGTCGTGCATCTCCCTCGCCGGGTGGTCCTGGGGCTGAAAGAGGGCGTCGAAGTTCCAGAACGCCAGCTCGACGAGAGGGCCCTGGACCTCCTCGAAGCCCAGCTCGACGAAGGCCTCCTTCACCCTCCTGATCAGCGAGGTGAGCGGGTGCTCCTTGGCCGCGAAGACCGGCTTGACCGGCGCGAGGACGTCGTACCTGATCAGGTGGACCGACCTCCACCTCCCGGTCTTGATCAGCTCGGGCGTGAGCTGGCTCACCGCGTAGACTGGGAGCTCAACGGACTTCGCGACCTCCAGCCCCTCGCGGGTCGCCTCGACGACGTGCTCCCTCTCCTCCCTCAGCCTCACGAGCCCGGCCCTCCTCGAGAGCCTCGCCGCGGTGCCCGCGAGCGCCCCGAGCTCCTCCAAGCTCCTGGGGCCCGACCTCAGCGCATCCAGCGCCATCTCTTCGTCCGTCCTGTAGTCGGGGTAAGTGACCAGCTCGACGTAGGTCTCGCCGCCCTCCTTCGCGACCTCGACCCACCCTTGCTTCTTCGCCCAGAGGACCCCGATCCTCACCCCCTCCTCGTCCATCCCCTCGATCGACCGGAGCTCCGCCAGGCTCGCCCTACCTCCCCTCAACCTCAGGAAGTCAACCAGCCTCCTCTCCGGAAGGCCCCTCAGGCTGTACTCGAGGCCCTCCGCGCTCAGCTCTGCGACGGTCCTCACGGTGACCTCGCTGACGCTGACCAGCCCCTTCGACGCGAGCCTCTCGACCGACTTCGCGACCGCTCCCTGGTCGAGGCCCGTCCTCCTCGAGACCTCGCCGAAGCTGAGCCTCTCTCCCGAGGAGAGCGCCCAGAGCACCCTCGCCTCGATCGGGTGGAGGGCGAGCTTCCCCGCGTCCGAGCCCAATTCCGGGTCCCGACCCGACGGGCATCGTATTAAGTTCACGAGTGAAGGTCGCACGTTTATAGCCGCGCCGATGGCCGCACGGGCGTGAGGTTCAACAACGTCGACATCGAGAAGGTCTCTGGGACCATTGAGCTGCTGAAGTCGGACCCGACGAAGGCCGTCAGGACGATCGAGGTGAGCGGACACTGGGTCACAGAGCCGGGAGAAGTCCAGTTCGTCGCGAGGTGCAGGGCCGAGTCGGGAGAGTTCAGGATCGAGGTCGACTCGCCGAGCTTCCTCGGAGGGAGCGGGAGCAGGCCCGGCCCGATGCACTACTGCCTGGTCGGGATGGCGTCGTGCTTCATGGCGACGCTCGTCGGGATCGCGGCGGAGAGGGGAGTGAGGCTCACGGGCGCGGAGGTCAAGGGGTCGTGCGAGGTCGACTTCTCGAAGCCGCTGGGCGTCCATGACCGGCCGATCGTCAGGTCGGTGAGGTTCGAGGTCAAGCTCTCCGGCGACGCGCCGAGGGAGGTGATGGAGCGGCTGGTGGAGGAGGCGAAGGACCGGTGCCCGGCGATCTACAGCTTGAGGACGCCGATCGAGCCGCAGGTCGCCCTGCTCTAAGATCGACCGGGAAGAGGGGGACACGCGTTAAAAACTTAACTACAGACGGCGGGAATAAGTTCCGAGGGCTTGAGGGCGGAGGGGCCTCGGGACCTTCTCCTCGAGGGGGCCGGAAGGCTGGGTCAGGGCGTCCCCCTCGGTCCCGTGATCTACCTGAGGGCCCTCTTCGCGCTCAGCAGGGAGAACATGATCAGCAGGTCGGCTCTGGGCGCGAGGCTCGGCGTCGGAGAGGGTACAGCGAGGACGATCATCAGGAGGCTGGCCCAGCGTGGACTCGTGAACGTGATCAGGTCGGGGTGCATCCTGAGCGACCGCGGCAGGGAGTTCCTCAAGGGGCTGTCTGAGTTGATGACCGAGCCGAAGCCCATCAGGCTCGACGAGGTCTGGAGTTACGAGCACAGCGTCGGGGTCATCGTCAGGAGGGCCTCGGGACACGTGGGGAGGGGGCTCGACGAGCGAGACGAGGCGATCAGGCACGGGGCGGAGGCCGCTATGGTCCTGAGCTACGTCATGGGGAGGGTGCTGATGCCTGAGGTCAGCGATATCTCTGAGGAGCACCCCGGGTTCGCGAGGAAGCTGCTGGACGAGCTATGCCCCAACGACGGCGACGTCATGCTGATCGCCGGAGCGAGGAGCTACCACGCGGCTGAGTCCGGTGCCCTCGGGTCCGCTGTCTACTTGGCGAGGAAGATGCTCGCGTCGGGCACGACGCCGGTCGGGAGCGACTGAAAGCGATGCGCCTATCGAACCCCTCTTCGCGGACCGAGAGCCGCAGAAGAGAGCGGGCCCGGTGGGACTCGAACCCACGACCTCTCCCGGGCGAGCCCCGCGCCCGCCATCCGGTTAACAGCCGGGCGCTCTACCGCTGAGCTACGGGCCCTCATCGACCGACAGGTTCGCAGAAGGATAAAGAGGTGACGTCGGATCTGCTCCGGACCGCGTCACGTCCGCTCGCGAACAACTTTTTAGTGGGAGGAGGGTGGAGTCGACCGGAATGTTCGGCAGCGACGCCGGCGCAGGACCGCGGCCGCTGAAGACCGGGACGACGACGCTCGCCTTCACGGTGAACGACCTCGTCGTCTTCGCGACCGACACGAGGGCCACTGCCGGCTTCTTCATCGCCCACAAGCGCGCGAAGAAGATCCACAAGGTGGCCGACAACATGGCGATGACGATAGCCGGGAGGGTCGCGGACGCTCAGGCCCTAGTGGACCTGCTGAGGGCGAACGTCAGGCACTACCAGGTCGTTCAGGGCAGGCCGATGCAGGTGAGGGCAGCGGCGACGCTCCTCTCGACGTACATGTTCTACTACAGGTTCTTCCCGTATCAGACCCAGCTCCTGATCGGGGGTTACGACGAGGCCGGGCCCCACATCTTCAACATCGACCCGTTCGGCGGAATAACCGAGGAGAAGGTCATCAGCACCGGCTCTGGCTCCCCGATCGCGCTGGGCGTCCTCGAGTCCGAGTTCAGGGACGGGATGGGCCTCGACGAGGCGATCGAGCTGGCCTACAAGGCGGTCGCGGTCGCGATAAGGAGGGACATAGGGAGCGGGGACAGCATCGAGGTAGCCTACATCTCGCCGGCAACGGGCTACGTGGAGCTCTCACAACCAGAGAGGAGGAGGCTCTTCGAGAAGTACGTAAGGCCCTACCTAGTCGCGCCCTAACGGGAGAGCAGGACAGCGACGTCGGCCTCGGTCAGCGGCTTCAGACCTCCTTGGAAGTACGCGTACCACCTCGAGGTCTCCCCGACGAAGCTCAGCCTCCCCAGGTAGTCCATCAGGTCCTTCGGCTGTGGCCAGAGCTTCCCCTCGATCTTGAGGTAATGGGTGAGCGCCGATGACGGAGGCCCCTCGATCAGCGCGGCCCGCGCCGCATCGACCGGATAGGGCCCGCCGATCACCCTGCAGTCCCCGAGCAGCTCCTTCCTCTCCCTCCCGAGAGCGAGCAATATCCCGACGTCTCCGGGACTGACTTTCCTGAGGTAGGGGTTCCTGTAGGAGACGAACCAGACGCCGTTCGCAACCCTCCTCTCGACGACCGACCTCGCGGGGACCGGCTTGCCGTCGCGGCCCCTGTGGTCCTTCGCGCTCATCAGCCAGTAGTTGACCACGCCCTCGGCCTCTCAGGAACTGATAAAAGTCTTGCCGTGAAGGGTCGGCGAGCTCGGAGGGTCACCGCCTGCTGAACCTGAGGGCCTCCTCGACGAGGACCTCGTGGAAAGCCGTGTCGCCGGAGAGCTCTGGGTGGAAGGTCGTACCGTAGATCGAGCCCTGCCTGACCGCGACCGGCCTCTCGGCGTACCTAGCTAGGACCTCCACCTCCGGCCCCACCTCGACGATCGAGGGAGCCCTGATGAAGACCGCCCTGAAGCCCTCCCTCCCGAGGGCCGGCACCGGTATCTGCACCTCGAAGGAGTCCCTCTGCCTGCCGTAGGAGTTCCGCTCGACCGTGACGTCGAGGACCCCGAGTATCGGTTGCCTCGTCTCGCCGACGACCCTGTCGTAGACCCTGCTCGCGAGGAAGATGAGGCCGGCGCAGGTGCCGAGGACCGGAAGGCCCTCGAGGACCCTCCTCCTGAGGACGTCGAGCGACCTCGACCGCTGTGCGAGCCTCCCCATCACCGTGCTCTCGCCTCCCGGGACGACGACCGCGTCGAGCTGCTCGATCTCCTCCGGGAGCTTCGCGGTCACCGCCTCACCCCTCACATTGAGCTTCCTCATCGCCTCCCTCAGCGCGAGCAGGTGCTCCTCCACGTCGCCCTGGAAGGTTGTGACGCCTACCCTGATCTGGTAGGCCATGCGCGCGACACCCTGACGTATTGCGCCCCTCGAGGTAAAAACGGTTGAGCCTCGTCACGCGTCCAGCTTCAGTCCGGACAGTATTACGGACGACGAGTCTTCGGAGAAAAATTGAGAGCCAGGTAGTTGTTCGCCGGTCCCGCGTGTGCGGAGATTACTTCGACTTGGCGATTTCGCGGACCTTTCTCTCGATCGGGACCACCACGCGGAGCGACATCACGACCTGCTCTAGCTTCTCGGCTGGTATGAAGGCGACCAGCTCGTCAGGGCCGTAGCCAGCCCTAGTCCTGCTCGCGGTGCACCCCATGCTGATCACAGCCCTCTTCTCGTTCAGGGCCTTGGCCAGCGCTGCACAGGCAGGCTTCCCGATAATAGCGAGGTCTGTCGCGGTCATAAGGAAGAGCGCCTGCTCGGCGTTGCAGAAGAGGCAGCAGACGTCGGCGGAGACGGAAAGACGAAATTCTCTTTTCGGCTTCGATTTCAGAAAACGCTGAGGAGAATCCGACGAAGCGCTCCCCCCTCTTTTTCCCTCTTCACAGTCACTCATATTATTCTGATCGCACCGATACAAGATAATTTTCCAGTGCAAGATGTATAAAATCACGATGGGGCCGGTGGGACTCGAACCCACGGCTGCCGCTGCCTCCCCCGACATCAGTCATGTGAGAGCGGCGTCATACCCCTAGACCACGGCCCCTGCCGTAAAAGCTCCTAGCCTTGTAATAAAGGAAACCGTGTTAGCATCTCCGACCTCCGCCGTGTGAGGGCGGCGTCATGCCGCTAGACCACGGCCCCCGCTCGATCTCAGTCCCACGCTTCGCTCTTAAGGTTACCTCCCCTCAGCCTCACGACCCTCTTCCCCCTCGGGTCCGGGACGACCTTCAGCTTGGCGTCTTGGAACTCGGCCCTGAAGACTCGGCCCTCGAGGAGCCTGTCGAGGAAGACCGCGAGCGCGGCGACCTCGCTGTGGGGCTGGTTCCCGATCGAGACGTTGTAGTCGGCCAGCTCGTAGACGACCCTCGGTACCTTGCTGGACCCGACCACCACGACCACTCCCCTCCGGCCGAGCTGGTCCCGGATCTCCCCGATGACGTCGAGCAGGCTCACCCCGTACATCGTCAGATGGACTAGGACATCGCCCGCGGACTTCCGCTCCCTCAGGTAGCCCTCCCAGTCACCGACGAAGGAGATGTCGAAGGGCCCTCCCCACTCCTCGGTCACCTTCCTGATCGACTCGATCAGCCCGTCGTCCCTGTCGCCGGAGACGACGACCCCCGACGCGCCGAAGGCCCTCGCGGTCAGCGCCACGTGGGCGGTGACCCTGTCGTCCCTCCCGACCCTGTGGAAGAGCCTCAGGACCGTGACCCTGCTCATCTCAGAAGCTTGCTGAGCTCGGCTATCTTCTCGTCGATCGCCCTCAGCATCTCAGAGGGGTCGTAGGGCTGGAGCTGGTTGCCGCAGTAAGGGCACTTGAAGAAGTGGTCGACCGAGGTCGAGAAGTCGAGCTTCCTGCAGCTCGCGTTACCGCACCAGTAGACGACGTTCGACGAGTAGAACTCCCTCAGCATCTTCAGCCTCTCGATGATCCTGATCGCCTGGCCGCGGACCGCGCTCACCACCTGCTCCAGCTGGAGCCTCCACCTGAAGGTCCTCTTGCCGTTCTCCTTCTCGAAGCTGACCGTGTACGTGACCAGGGAGAGCTCGAGGAGCCTGTGGAGCGTCTTCCTCACCTGCTTGACGTCGACCCCGAGCTTGCCGGCCAGCTCCTCGTCAGAGAGCCCGGGCTCTTCCAGGAGCAGCTTGACGACCCTCGTCGCCTCCTCGCCTCCGAAGACCTCTGTCAGCTTGACGACCTCGGAGGGCTCGATGTAGTACAAACTTCTCCGACACCATTTCTCGCCACCCTCCTGTTAAATACCTTGCGGAGACCTGATCGGACAGGCGCCAGCCGCTCCGACCTTCCCGGGTAACGAGGTATGATATATTAGGCGAGCGAGATCACTCTGTCCTCAAGGGATGACCGTACCCCAGAGGTACACCCTCGCGAGCTACAGGGTCGGAATAACGAACGACTGGTGCCCCGGATGCGGTGACTTCGGGATCCTCGCCTCCATACAGATGGCCCTGATGGAGCTCCAGATACCTCCGCACAAGGTCGCGATCTTCTCCGGGATAGGCTGCTCCGGCAAGCTGCCCCATTACGTCAACGCATACGGAATCCACACGGTCCACGGCAGGCCCCTGCCCTTCGCGATCGGGGCCAAGGTCGCGAACCCCGGCCTCACGGTCCTAGCGGTCTCAGGCGACGGCGACGGCCTCGGGATCGGGGCGGGGCACTTCGTCAACGCGGGCAGGAGGAACGTCGACATCACGTACGTCATCCACAACAACGAGGTCTACGGCCTCACGAAGGGTCAGGCCTCGCCGACGATGAGGAGGGGGATGAAGACGAAGGCCCTCGCGAGGCCGAACATCAACGACGCCGTTAACCCCGTGGCGCTCGCGATCGTCTCGGGCTACACATTCGTCGCGAGGGGTTACGCGTACGACACCAAGCACCTGAAGGACTTGATCAAGCAGGCGATCCAGCACAGGGGGACTTCGCTGGTCGAGGTCCTGCAGCCGTGCCCGACCTACAACGACGTCCACACCAAGGAGTGGTACAGCGGAGAGGACCGCATCGACCCGGCGACCGGGAAGCCGATGCCTCGGGTCTATAAGCTCGAGGAGACCGGATACGACGGCGTTGTGAAGGAGGGCACAGAGCAAGAGGTGATCGGGAAGATGACCGCGGCGATCGCGAAGGCCTACGAGTTCGGCGACAGGATACCGATCGGCGTCTTCTACCGGAACCCGTTCGTCCCGACCTACGACGAGAGGGTCTCCTCCCTCGCCCCGAGCTATAGGCTCGCGCCACCGGCAGTCTCGCCGATCAGGGACAGGTCCCTCAGGCCCGCCGCGGACATCGAGCCCCTCCTCAGGAAGCTCGAGATCCTCTAGCGCGCACCCGCACAGGTCCCAAACTCTTATGGCGGCCTCTCGGTGACGAGGTGGGAACATGGCCGACGGCGCGGAGGCCGGCGTCCAGTTCGTGAAGATGGACGAGGCGAGACTCGAGAGGTACAGGAGGGCAGGGTACAGGGTCCTGGGGGAGCACAGGCACACCGCGGTCGAGGTCTGCAGGTGGACGAAGTCGAGGCTGAGGGGGGAGAGGAACTGCTACAAGTCGATCTACGGGATCGACTCCGGGAGGTGCATCCAGATGACCCCAACGCTCGACTTCTGCAACTTCGGATGCCCCTGGTGCTGGAGGCCGTTCGGGCCGTTCAGACACAAGGCCCACGGCGCCGACTGGGACGACCCCAAGACCGTCGTCGACGAGATGCTGAGGGCCCAGAAGGAGCTCCTCTCCGGGTTCGGGGGCAACCCGAAGACCGACAGGGCTTACTTCAGGCTGGCGATGAGACCGGCCCACGTGGCGATCTCCCTTGACGGCGAGCCGACCCTGTACCCGATGATCGCGGACCTGATCAAGGAGATCAACTCGAGGGGGATGACGACGTTCCTCGTCACCAACGGCACGATGCCCCACAGGCTTAGGGAGATGTTGGAGAAGGGCGCGATACCGACCAACCTCTTCGTCAGCGTCTACGCCACCGACCCCAAGGAATACGTGAGGGTCACGAAGTCGGTGGTCCTCGACGCCTACGAGAGGGTGATGGAGAGCCTCGCCCTGCTCGGCGAGTTCGAGAGGAGGGGGAGCAGGACTGTTATCAGGCTGACCCTCGTCAAGGGCCTCAACATGAAGGACCCCAAGGGTTACGCGGAGATCGTGAACAGGTTCAGGCCGAACTTCGTCGAGTTCAAGGGCTACGCGTGGCTCGGACAGTCGAGGCGGAGGCTCGACCAGTCGGCGTCCCCGAGGTTCGAGGAGCTGAAGGAGTTCGCGGACGAGGTCCTGAGCCACACGTCCTACCGGCCGGTCATGCTGGACAGCGTCAGCGTGATTATCGTCGCGGTGAGGGACGCGGAGAGCTGGAGGAGGAACGTGGAGATGGCCAAGGTCATCTCGCGCCTACCGGGATGCCCGGTCAGGTAGAACCGGGCCCTTCGCGCCGAGCAGTCGGACTGCAAATCTTAATACCGTAAGGCCCGGACCCCCGGTGGAAGGGGGGGAAGGGGTCGTGGAGTCTGGAGGGTGGTCGTGGGAGGAGAAGAGGAAGAGGATAGCCCAGATACTCGAGACCATCGCGAACGACAACACCGCCCCCCGCAACCTCAGGAAGGCGGTGAAGGGCGCGATGGACGAGCTCTTCAACGAGAAGTACTCTCCCTCGGTCAGGGCCGCGAACGCGATCGAGATGATCGAGGAGGTCCTCTCCGACGGGAACATCCCCTCCTACACCAGGACGCAGCTCTGGCTGGCCATCTCCCTGCTCGAGACCGTCAAGGCCGGACAGTACTGACCGTGCTCCCGTTCTGGCAGAAGTGAGGCGTCACTTAGAGAGCGCTGAGCCCAACAGGGGGACCACGCTGACGAAGGCCAGGACTAGACCCCAGCTCATCATCGCCGGGTTGCTAGTGAGGTAGCCTCCGACGATCAGCCCGGTCCCGAGGCCCGCGATCGCGAAGAAGAGGATCAGCCCGACCTTCAGCAGCCCCATCGGAATCCGGCCGTGAGAGCCCACTCAAAAACCTCTTCGCCCTTAGTCCCCTCACGACGCCCAGACATCTCAGCCTCCGCTCCGTCGACGTCGCTCTATGGCCTTCGGCCTCTTCGGGGCCGTTCGGTGTTCCGCAGCTCAAGAAGGTCCGCGGGGTTCTCCGCGGTTCGGCGCGCTCGGCGGATAGCGGGCGCCCGACTGAGCTAAGTCGGACGTGAGAGATACACAAGCCCTCCACTTCCGTCCGGCACGGTCAACGCTTTTAACGAGGCTCCTCGTTGGCAAAGGCGGGTTCTCGTGTCCGGAGAGCGCGGCGCCGGAGCTCTCCTGAGGGGTGAGCTAAGGGGGAGGGACATCGTCAGCGCGAAGGACCTGACGAGGGAGGAAGCGGAGCGGATCTTCGACGTCGCGAGGGAGGTGGAGGCTGATCCAGGCCGGTTCTCGAGCGTCCTGAAGGGGAAGAGGGTCGCGCTGCTCTTCGTGGAGCCCTCGACCAGGACCTTCTCGAGCTTCTACATCGCCGCGAGGAGGCTTGGAGGGGACGTCCTGCCGCTGAACGAGCCCGAGATGACCTCGCTCAGCAAGGGCGAGACCCTCTACGACACCCTCAAGATGCTCGAGGGGTACGGGGTCGACTGCGTCGTGATGCGCCACCCCGCGAGGGGAGCTGCGAGGTTCGCTGCCGACGTGATGTCCGCGCCGGTGATCAACGCTGGGTCCGGGAGCCAGGAACATCCGACCCAGGCGCTCCTGGACGTCTACACGATCCTGAGGAAGAGGGGCAAGGTCGACGGGACTTCGCTCGGCATGCTGGGGGACCTGAAGTTCTCGAGGACTGTCCCTTCTCTGGCCTACCTGATCTCGAACTTCGACGGCGTCGAGCTGACCTTCATTGCTCCGCCTGCGCTCCAAGTGAGGCAGGAGGTCGAGCTGTTCCTCAGGGATAGGGGCGTGAGCTACTCGAAGGTGACGAGGCAGCAGGAGATCCAGGACGCGATCTCGAGGCTCGACGTCCTCTACGTTACCAGGCTCCAGAAGGAGAGGTTCCCGGACCCGTCGGAATACGAGAGGCTGAGGGGGAGCTACAGGGTCGACGTGGAGATGTTGAGGCACGCGAGGCCGACGCTGGGCGTGATGCACCCGCTCCCGAGGGTCGACGAGCTCGACGCCGAGATCGACAGGACCCCACACGCCTGGTACTTCGACCAGGCGAGCTACGGTCTGCCGGTCAGGATGGCGCTCTACGCGCTGGTCCTGGGTGATGCGGGATGAGCGGAGAGGAGCAGCTCCTGGTCAGGAAGATCGACTGGGGGACGGTCATCGACCACATCCCGAGCTGGAGGGCCGACCAGGTCCTGAAGCTGATCGAGGCCGAGTCGCTGACAAAGGACCCCGACGTCTCGGTGATCGTCCTGAAGAGCGTCCCGAGCAGGAAGTACGGAAGGAAGGACGTGGTAAAGCTCTACCACTACTACATCAGGGAGCCGGACGCGGCGCTGATCAAGCTGCTCTTCCCCACCGCGACCATCAACTTCATCAGTGACTGGAAGGTCCAGAAGTACGTCCCGAACCTCCCCGAGGAACTGGTGGGGAAGGTCCGGTGCCCCGAAGTCACCTGCATCTCGAACGCCAAGAGGGAGCCGGTCGTGAGGAGGTTCAGGGTGCTGAAGGAGCAGGGTTACGTCCAGTGCTACTACTGCGACGCGCTCCTCGAGATCTCCTCCATACCGGACTTCATCGTCGCGTAGTACTCGGGACACCGGCTCGGGAAGCCCTTACCCCGGAGGGCCGCTAGCCTTGATAACCTCTTTACGGACTGGGTCCTAGACGGGGGCGGGATGGAGGTAGCCCACCTGAGGTTCCCGAACGCCGACTACGTGACCGACGTGCTCAGGGCGATCACCGCCGTGATTGGGGAGGGGACCTTCAAGGTCTCGCCGGAGTCGGTGAGGCTTACAGCGATGGATCCGGCCCACATCTCCTTGGTGGACATGGAGCTGAGGAGGGAGGCCGCCGAGGAGTACAGGGTCACGAAGGAGGTCGAGATCACGCTGAACTTTGAGGACCTCGTGAAGCTTCTTAGGAGGGCCAGGAAGAACGAGGCCCTCGTCCTCTCCTACGACGACGAAGTCAGGAGGCTGACCCTCTCGCTGGTCGACGTCAGGGGAGGGAAGGAGAGGGACTTCGTGGTCAACACCCTCGAGCCCATGGGAGGGACCATCAATCCCCCGAAACTCAGCTTCGAGGCGTGGGCGAGGGTCTCCTCGGACGAGTTCTACGAGGCGATCGAGGACGCGAAGGCCATCTCGGACGCGGTGAGGATCACCATCAGGCCCGACGCCCTGATCATCCTAGCCAAGGGAGAGGCTAAGTCCTCCCAGCACAAGTTCGTGAAGGGAGGCGCCGCGCTCTACGAGGTGGACGCGAGGTCTGACGTCTCGGCCTCCTTCAGCATCGCGTACTTGGAGAAGATCGTGAGGCCGGCGAAGCAGCTCTCCGACGAGATGACCGTTCACCTCAGCAACAACAGGCCCGTCAAGCTGAGCTTCCCGCTCACTGGGGGCAGAGTCGACTACCTGATAGCCCCGAGGATGGACTGAGCTAGGCCTCGGCCCTGACCAGCAGGACTTCCAAGTGGCCGTACTTCACCCTCCTCGTCCCCGTGACGCTCCACCCGGCCTCCGTCAGGGCCCTCGTCGCGACCGCGTGCTTGCTGAAGACGGCCACCAGCGTCCCGCCGCGCAGCCCCCTCCTGATCGAGGAGAAGGACCTGACGTAGAACTGATAGGGATCAGAGGGCCCGCTCCTGATACCGAAGGGAGGGTCGGTCACGACCAGCGCGTCGGTCCCCAGCTCCCTTAGCCTCGGCCAGGAGTCGAACCTCTGGGCGTCCAACCTCTCCAGCAGCACCTTCCCCGGGAGGCCGGCCGCCTCCACGTTCCTCCTCGCCGCCTCGAGGGCCTTGGTCGAGACGTCCGTCCCGACCACCTTGAGCTCCCTCTCCCTCCGCTCGGACCCGATGAGCTCCGACCTCACCGACTCCACCAGCTCCCCGTCGAGGAGCCTGAGCCTCGTCAGCGCGAGGTCCCTCGGGTCTCTGTAGACGGTGGGGCAGACGTCGAGCCCGGCCAGCGCGGCCTCGATCGGTATGGTCCCAGTTCCGCAGAAGGGGTCGATCAGGGCCCTCTCGGGTGTCCACCCGGAGAACCTCACCATGAGGTACGCGAGGGTGGCGGGAAGCGCGGTCCTGTGGCCGGAGGCCCTGTAGAACCTCCTCTGAAGCGACCTCCCGACCAAGTTGACCCCGAGCGTGAACCGGTCGTCCCTGAGGAGCGCGTAGAGCTCGACGTCGGGATCGTTCAGGTCCACCCTCAGCCTCGCGCCGGTCGCCTCAAGGTAGGACCGGATTACGGCTGCCCCGACCTCCGCGGCCACGTCCATGCTCGTGAAGCCGTGCGTCCCGACCCTCTCCGCCCTGACCGCGAAGCTCTGGTCAGGCGAGATGACCTCCCTCAGGTCGACGGACTTCACGACCTCGCTGATCCCCCTCAGCCCGGAGACGCTCGCTCCGACGAGCTCCAGGAAGACCTTGTTGATCCCCCGGGAGGCGAGGACGAGCCTCACCAGCTCCCTCCGGTCGCACTCGACGACCACCTTCGAGACGTCCTGCTCGGCCCTCCTCCCCAGCAGCGACTCGACCTCGGACGCGGCAACGTCCTCCAGCCCGGTGAACGTCGTCGCCATCGCCCTCAAGCGCCTTCCGGGCCGACGAGGCCAGCCGACCCGATTAATACTGCGCGAACCGTCAGCCGGAAGTCCGCTGAACCCTCTAATATCCGGGGAGGGAGATGAGGGCGTGAGCGAGTGGGACCTCGAGGACTTCGAGAAGGCCTTCCCGCACCTCTCCGAGGAGCTCAGGTCGAGGCCGCAGCTGAGGACGAGGGTCGACGCGCTCAGGGGCTTCATGCCTGGCCCCATCGACTACCTCTCGAGGTGCTCCAGCGACGAGGAGGCGATCAGCGTGGTCGACTACCTCCTCGGGAGGGGAGAGCTGACCGAGAGGGAGGCCGAGGAGCTCAAGTCGAGGATCCGAAGCGAAGGAGTCCGTGGACTGATCGAGAAGCGGGAGGAGGGCTACTACCTCAGGAGGTTCGGGTCCGGCGTCTAGGTCCCTACGGCCTCCGCGGCCTTCGCCGGCGGCTCGGGGGATGTGGAGACCCAGTCCGGGAGCGCGACCACCTTAGACTTGTAGACCCCGACGTGCCTCGGAATCAGGATCCTCTTGACCTGGTTGAAGACGTCCGAGCCCATTTTCCCTAGGACCATCTCGATCGCGAACTGGTCGTGGTTGAGCCTCGAGGCCGCGTCCTCGAAGACCGACCGCATCGTCCTTCTGATGTCCACGACCTTCCCGTGCCTTATCCGCCTGTTGGTGAACACGACCCCGTAGACCCTCATTCCGAACCCGTCCCGCGTTGTGACGTCGGAGATCCCCTCGACCATCGTCGTCCCCCTCCTGATCAGGCTCCTGAGGTACTCCCTGCCGTACTCG
Source organism: Candidatus Caldarchaeales archaeon (assembly GCA_039630085.1). Lineage (GTDB taxonomy): Archaea > Thermoproteota > Nitrososphaeria_A > Caldarchaeales > Calditenuaceae > Calditenuis. The sequence continues at coordinate 102,448 of JBCNVM010000001.1, read as the reverse complement.
TGGCCGTAGAAGACGGTCTCGGCGTACCTCCCGTTGATCCTGACGACCCTGAACTTCACCAGCATGTACTGCTTCGTGATGTCGTCGGTGAGCGTGTAGAGGCTGACGGAGACCGTCCTCCCGATGAGCTTCGCGGGGTCGTCGGCGTAGGTGTAGCCCAGCTCCCGCTCTCCGAAGTACCTCGGAGCCCTGATCACGTACTCCTCCTTCGCCTTCCCTTCAGGCATCCTCGCGCCACCTCCGTGCCGGATTTAATAACCCCATCGAGGCCGCGTGAACCCGAACGAGGTTGACCGCGAGAGCGACCTCGGGGCTGCCTTCCCTGGGAATAGTCCTCGAGGGCGACAGGCCGAACGCAGAGCTGGTGAGGCTCGCCTCGCTCGCCGAGAGGCTCGGGTTCGACTCGGTCCACCTCTACGAGCACCTGCCCCACAGACCGGCCTGGGCATCCGCGTTCCTCGTCGCGAGGGAGACCTCGGTGGTCCGCGTGGGTCCGGTGACCGTGCCGGCGTTCGCCTACGAGCCGGTTGTCCTGGCGAGGTTCGCGGCTGCGCTGAGCGAGGTCGCGGGAAGCAGGGCGGTGCTCGGCGTCTCGAGGGGAGCCTTCGGGGAGCTCGTCGGGAGGAGGAGGCCGAGCGTCAGCGAGTTCGTCGCATACCTGAAGGCCGTTCACATTCTCTTGGCCGCCGACGGGAGCCCTCCCATGCTAAGCTGGGCCGTCGGGAAGATGCCCAAGCTCTACGTCGGGACCTCCGGCACTAGGCTCTGCGCAATCGCCGCCTCACTGCCCTTCGTCTCGGGCGTCGTGGTCGACAACCTCTGGGACCCGGAGTACGCGAGGGTGATGGCCTCCACCGCAAGGGAGGCTAAGGCCTCGGCCTCTCTGGACCCAAAGGGCTTCGAGCTGGTCGCGAGACCGTTCTGTTACGTCTCGGATGACAGAAGAGAGGCGCTCGAGGCCCTCGTCCCGGTCCTGAGGCAGTACTTGGTCCGCCTAGTCGGGAACTCGCCGATGCTCAGACAAGCAGGGCTCGACGTCGGCCACGTGGAGGAGGCGCTACTGAGGCCTTCGGAGAGGGCCGAGGAGGTCGCGAGGAGGTTCGCGTTCTTCGGGACCGTCGAGGAGCTCGGGGAGCAGCTGCACGAGATGTCCAAGTCGGGGGTCACGCTGGTCTGCCTCGGTTACCCACTCGGCCGGGACCCGGAGGAGGCGATCAGGTCGATCGGTAGGGTCCTGATCCCGCAACGTTAGAACGGCCTTCGCGTCGCTATGCTTTTTAGAAGCCGACGTGGAATGACGCCGATGCCCGGCGCCTACGCGAGGCTGAACGAGCTCTGGAGGGAGAGGCCGGAGGAGCTGGTGAGGCTCCTCAGGGAGAGGAGGATCAGGTGGAGGAGGGAGGCGTCCGTCGTGAGGGTCGAGAAGCCGCTCAGGCTCGACAGGGCGAGGCAGATCGGGTACAGGGCGAAGCAGGGATTCGTCGTCCTGAGGGTCAGGGTGAGGAGGGGAGGGTTCGCGAGGCCCAGGCCGAACTCCGGGAGGAGGCCGAAGGCGCTGGGCGTCGTGAAGCACAAGGTGAACGTCACGGCGCTCGAGGAGGCGATCTCGAGGGTGAAGAGGAGGTACCCGAACATCCACATCCTCGGAGGCTACCCCCTCGCGTCGGACAGCCTCTACCACTGGTTCGAGGTGATCGCGGTCGACCCCTACCACCCCGCCGTCTACAACGACCGCCAGCTGAGGATCCCGGACCCGCTCAGGAGGAGGGTCGTGAAGAGGCTCGGGAGGAGGGGCGTTAAGCCGGTCGGCCAGGTGCTCCAGCCCTTCGAATGATCAGGGCCCCGAGTCCCAGGCGCTACTTGGTAGGCCTCTCGGTTCCGGGAGCAGAGCCCTCGGACCACCGAGATCTCTTCTCTAGGGTCAGGTCGCTCCTGAGCGGGACAGATGCTCAGGTCATCGAGGTCAGAATCTCCGACGCGCGGGTCGAGGTCGATCTGCGGACGGAGGCGATAGCAGAGGCCCTCGGGAGGCTGAGGACGCTCGGCGAGGTCCAGTACCGCGTCGAGGTGGGAGTCGAGGAGCCCGGCGCGGACCCATTCGAGAGGGCGGTCACGCTCTACGCCAACAGGAGGTACTGGGAGGCCCACGAGGCCCTCGAGCCGCTCTGGAGGAGTTCCGAAGGCCCGGAGAGGGCCCTGCTCAACGGGTTGATCCTGCTCGCGGCGGCACACGTCAAGCTTCAGACCGGCGACGTGGAGGGCTACTTCAGGCTCCTCGGGAGGGCCCTGGGGAGGATGGAGGCATCGGGGGTCCGCGAGTACAGGGGCCTCGACGTCGGCGCTATAGCCGGTGCGGTCAGGCGGGTCCTCGGGGAGGGCCGCACGGGCTTCGGGCTGATCCCGCTGGTCCGTCGAGGGGACGCGTAAAGACATATTGAGTCCCCGACGATCTCAGGGCGATGAGCGAGCAGCGCGAGCCGCTCGTCTACATCGACGGCGAGTTCTATCCCAAGTCCCAGGCGAAGATCTCGGTCTTCGACCACGGCCTCCTCTACGGCGACGGCGTCTTCGAGGGGATCAGGGTCTACGACGGCGTGGTCTTCAAGCTAAGGGAGCACATCGACAGGCTCTACAACTCCGCGAAGGTCCTCAGGATCAAGATACCGATGGACAAGGAGACGATGATCGGCGAGGTCGTGAGGACCGTCAGGGCCAACGGCTTCAGGGACGCGTACATCAGGCTCGTGGTCACGAGGGGCGTCGGCGACCTAGGCCTGGACCCAAGGAAGTGCGGGAGGCCGAGCGTGATCATCATCGTCGAGCACCTGGAGCCGATACTCGGGAAGGGGGAGAGGGAGTTCGGGGTGTCCGTGATTATCAGCTCAACGAGGAGGGACCCGGTCTACGCCACGAGCCACGAGGTCAAGTCCCTCAACTACCTCAACTCGATACTCGCGAAGATCGAAGCGATTGAGGCCGGCGCCGACGACGCGATAATGCTCGACAGCCGCGGCTTCCTCTCCGAGGCCACGGGCGCGAACCTCTTCATCGTGAGGGACGGGAAGCTCTTCACGCCGCCCGTCACCGCGGGCATCCTCCCGGGGATAACGAGGGCCGTAGTGATGGAGATCGCCAGCAGGCTCGGGATACAGGTGATCGAGCGGGACCTCACGCCGGTCGAGCTGATGATCGCCGACGAGGCCTTCGTCACAGGCACCGGAACGGAGCTGGTCCCGATAGGGTTCGTGAACAAGCTCCCGATCAACGACGGTCGCCCGGGCCCGATCTTCAGGAGGATCCTCGAGGAGTTCAACAGGGTGAAGAGGGACCCGCGCAACGGAGTGAAGGCGCTGTAGGGCCCCGAACCTAGGCTTCTTCTTTACGCTCCCAGCCAGTACAGGATCAGGGACTGGACCTGGGGCAGGTAGAGCCCGAACGACGCTATCAGCGCGAGGAGGACCGCCATCGGCGCGGCCATGCTGAGCGGAGCGTCGTGGGCGTGCCTGTGCTCACCGACTTGGAAGACGTACATGAAGGTCCTGGTGTAGTACCCGAGGGTGATCGCGGTCGCGAGGATCGCGACGAAGGTCAGCGTCCAGAGACCGGCCCTGAAACCTCCGAGGAAGATCACCAGCTCGCTGAAGAAGCCCGCAAGGGGAGGAGTGCCGGCGATCGATAGGCCTCCGACGAGGAAGGCGACCGCGGTGAAGGGCATCGCTCCCATCAGCCCTCCCAGCTTCCTGATGTCCCTCTCCCCCACAGAGTGGATGATGACGCCCGCGGTCATGAAGAGCAGCGACTTCGCGAGCCCGTGGGTGAAGACCTGGAGGAGGCCGCCGTTGACGCCGAGCGGGACGAAGACCGAGAGGCCGAAGGCGATGTACCCGATCTGGCTTACCGAGCTGTACGCCAGTATCCTCTTGATGTCGGTCTGGACCAGCGCCATCGCCCCGCCCCATATCATGGTGACGACCGAGAGGAGCGCGACCACGTCCGAGTAGACCCTGAACGCTTCGCCGAGCATGCCTATCACGATCCTCGCGAAGGCGTAGGCGCCGGTCTTGATCATCACGCCGCTCAGCAGGACGCTTATAGGGGTCGGGGCCTCGGCGTGGGCGTCAGGGAGCCAGGTGTGGACCGGGAAGAGGGCCATCTTGACCGCGGCTCCCACCAGAATCAGCGCGGATATCGCCACCAGCTCGGGCCTCGGGCTCAGGCCCGCCATCCTCTCGATCGTTGAGAACTCGACGTTGCCGTAGAGGGCGTTGAGCCAGATGATCCCCGCGAGAAGGGAGAGCGCGCCGGCGTGGGTCATCGCGAAGTACTTGAAACCGATCACCCTCGCGTTCCCGGTCCCCCAGTAGGCGATCAGGAAATAGCTCGGTATCAGCATCACTTCCCAGAAGATGTAGAAGAGGAAGAGGTTCGTGACCAGCACGACGCCGATCATCCCTCCCACGAAGAGCATCAGGAGCGGGTAGTACACCTCCAGGGCCCTCTCCCTCTCCATGTACCTCCAGGAGTAGACGCTGGAGAGGAAACCCACGAGCGTGATCAGGAGCAGGAAGAAGTAGCTGAGGCCGTCCAGCTTGAAGCCGAGCGTGAGGCCGAGCTGCGGGAGCCAGGGTATCGACTCCTCGACAATCCTGCCCGCGAGGACGTCGGGGAGATGGAGGAGCGTCAGGGCGAACGGGACCGCCAGCGCGACCGAAGAGATCGCCGCGGAGGCCCTCCAGCCCGCGATCCTCCCGTAGATCAGGGCGATGGGGGCGAAGCCCAGGGGGACCGCGACCGTGAGGAGGAGCGTCGGGAAGCCCGGGGCCAGCGACATTTCACGATCCGTCGCTCGGTAGAACCTCATAAACCGTTCACGGCGCGAAGAGGGGAGGCCGTCCGGATCCGCGCGGGGGAGTAGGGAATAAATCCGGAGGGACGAAGGCTCCGGGGGAATGTCCCAGACGGTCTCGGAGGCGATCCGGAGGAGGCTCGACTGGAGGAGCTTCGCGGAGAGGCCAGTCGCGAGGGAGGACGTGATCTCGATACTCGACGCCGCGAGGTGGGCGGGGAGCGGGAAGAACACCCAGCACTGGAGGTTCGTGTTGGTCGAGGGCAGAGAGGAGCTGCGTTGGCTCGCGGACCACTCGCCGAGCGGCCGGTGGCTGGCCGGGGCCGCGTTCGCGGTGATCGTGACGACGGACCCCTCCTACCCCTACCACAAGCTCGACGCCGGCAGGGCCCTTACGCACATGCAGCTCGAGGCCTGGAGCAGGGGGATAGTCTCCTGCATCACCACGGGCTTCGACGAGAGGGCGATCAGGGAGAGGTACGGCATACCCGAGGGGCGCTCGGTAGACCTCATCGTCGGCTTCGGCTACCCGGACAGGAGACTGGTCGGGAGGAAGAGCAGGAGGCCGCTCCGGGAGCTGGCGTACGAGGGCAGATACGGCGCGCCGCTCAGGGCATGAGCGGGACGGCAGCGGACCTCGCGAGGAGGGTGGCCGCGGAGATCGCCAGGAGGAGGGTCACCGACAAGTCCGAGGCGAACAGGGTCAAGGTCGAGGTCGCGAGGTCGCTGAGGGCGGGCTCGGTCCCCTCGGACGCCGAGGTCGTCCGCGCGCTGGTCGAGATGGGCCACCAGGAGATCGCGGAGGCGCTCAGGGCGAAGCCCGTGAAGACGAGGTCCGGCGTGTCGGTCATCACGGTGGTCCTCCCGCTCTTCCTCTGCCCCCACGGCCGCTGCGTCTACTGTCCGGGAGGAGGCAGCACGGGAATACCCCAGAGCTACACGGGGAGGGAGGCGTGGGTCGCCTTCGCGAGGTCGATCGGCTACGACGTCAGACTCCAGGTCGAGGCCCAGGCTTCAAGGCTGAGGGACATGGGCCACCAGGTCGACAAGGTCGAGCTGATCTTCATCGGCGGGACGTTCACCGCGGCTCCGCTGGAGTTCCAGAGGAGGGCGATCAAGGAGGCGCTCGACGGACTCCACGGCCCCTCCAATTCGCTCGCGGAGGCTCTGGAGAGGGCCGAGGTCGCGAGGCCCCGGGTCTCAGGGATAACCGTCGAGACGAAGCCCGACTGGGCGAAGGGTAGCGTCGGCGACGAGCTCCTCCGGATGGGCGTGACGAGGGTCGAGGTCGGGGTCCAGGCGCTCGACGACGAGGTCTACCGGGTCGTGAGGAGGGGCCACACGGTCCAAGACGTCGCTGAGGCGACCGCGGACCTGAGGGACAGGGCCTTCAAGGTGACTTACCACGTGATGCCGGGCCTCCCCGGGAGCACGCCCCAGAGGGACCGGGAGTGGTTCAGGCAGCTCTTCGACGACCCGAGGTTCAGGCCCGATGCGCTCAAAGTCTACCCGACGATGGTCCTGCCAGAGACACCGCTCCACGCGATGTACGTGCGGGGCGAGTACGAGCCCTACGGCCTCGAGGAGATGGTGGAGCTGCTGGTGGACTGGCTGAGCTCCGTGCCTCCGTACGTCAGGGTGAACAGGATCAGGAGGGAGATACCGGAGGAGGCCGCGGTCGCAGGTGCGTGGCCCGGGAACCTGAGGCAGCTGGTCGAGGCGAGAATGCGGAGCAGGGGGCTGAGGTGCAGGTGCGTGAGGTGCAGGGAGGTCGGGAACCCGGAGGCCTGGGACGGCGTCGACCCTTCGCGGGTTACGTTCGAGGTCGCGGAGCTCCGCTACGAGGCGTCGGGAGGGACGGAGGTCTTCCTCTCCTACGAGGACCCGGAGAGCGGACTGCTGGCCGGCCTCCTGAGGCTCAGGCTCCCCGAGAAGGACGCGGGAGGACTGACAGAGAGCGCGGCGCTGGTCAGGGAGCTCCACGTATACGGCCCGATGGTCCCGGTCGGCGTCAAGGACCCGGGGTCCTGGCAGCACAGGGGGATCGGAGCCAGGCTAATGGCCAGGGCCGAGGAGATAGCGGGGTCTGAGGGGAGGAGGAGGGTGCTGGTGATCAGCGGCGTCGGAGTTAGGGAGTACTACTGCAGGCTGGGCTACAGGAGGTTCGGGCCTTACGTCGCGAAGGACATCCGCTGACCCTCAGAAGAGCGTGACCTTCCCCTCCAGTATCTCCGATGTCAGCTTGGTGATTCCGTCGAGCTCCTCGTTGACGATGTCGTTGACCTCGTTGACGTCGCCGGACCTGACGGCCCTCGCGGGCACGTAGCTGACCGTGACGGAGAGCGGCTGGTCGATCCTCTTCCCTATTTGGGAGAGGAGCTTGACGTAGACCTCCTCAAAGGCGTCGGTGCTCTCGTAAATCCTCTTGGCCATCCTGAACGCGAGGACGTTGTAGATCTTCCCGACGTGGGAGATCGGGTTCTTCCCCGCGGTGGCCTCCATCGACATGTACCTGAACGGCGTTATCAGCCCCGAGGCCCTGTTGCCCCTGCCAGCGTTGCCGTCGTCGCCGTGCTCCGCGGACGTCCCGGTCACCGTGAGGTAAACGGTGCTCCTGTCGGGCTGGCCGGGGTAGATCCTGTCGGCGGCGTTGACGTTCACCGTGACCTCGAACTCGGGCGCTATCTTCGCTGCGAGGTCCGCAACCTCGTCGGCTATCTGCTGCTTCACGTTGACGTAATGGTCCAGGTCGTACGTCAGGTGCGAGACGATTCCGTCGGCGACGGTCAGGGTCACCCTGTTCCCGACCCTCAGGCCCATGACCTTGCAGTCCTCCCCGCTCTCCTTGATCCTCGACTTGAACTCCTTGGAGTTGATCGTCCTCTCGGTCGTGAAGACCAGTCTCTCGAGGGGCGTGAAGGGCGCGAACCCGACGCCGAAGGAGGTGTCGTTGGCGAGAGGGACCTCCTCGCGGGCCTCGACGACGCTCACGAGGTCGATGCTCCCGGGCTTCACCTTGTAGTCGAAGATGATGTGCCTGTCGGGGTCGAGGAACCTGAAGTTCCTCCTCACGAACTCCCTTCCCGCCTCCAAAATGATCTCCCCCACGGGTATCTCCTCGTTGTTGCCGCCCTTGCTGACCCGGGTCGTGGCTCTCCCCGCGACGACGATCAGTATCGGCTCAAGGAGCTCGCCTCCCCCGAACCTCGGGGCCGACCTCCCCCCGACGAGGAGGCCCTTGTCGAGGTTGTGGTGGAGTATCCTGTTGAACCGCTCGAGGTAGTACTTCGAGAGCTTCACGCTCGACGCCTCGCAGACCGAGTCAATGATGAAGTCCGGGTGGCCCAGCCCCTTCCTCTCGACAATCTCCGCGTCCCTTCTGTGAACCGGTAGCGACTTGACCTCCTCGAGGACGACGTTGCGGCCTGACATCGTCATCTCTACGCGCTCTCCCCGAGACAGCTCCTATTTTGATCTACCCCTCATCGACCGAACGGTCAGAGGGAATCGACGACGGCGACGTACACGACGTTATTGCCGCGTATCAGGAGGTGCGGGTAGGAGGCCCTTCGGTTCCCGTTGACGTACTCCTCGACCCTCTCTAGGACCAGGTTCATGTACGCGTCGACCTCGATCAGCCTCCCGACGTACTCCGCCTCGTTCTTCAGAACCACGCGCACCTCCCTGTTGACCGAGTTCCTGAGCACCTCGATCGGCCTTCCGCTCTGCAACGACAACCTCCCTTCTCAAACGCAGTTGCCCGCCAGATCCTCATAAGTGTATTTCCGTCGCGGAGCGAGGGACGCGAGGTCAGGACGCGACCTTTACGAGCTCGCTGAAGCAGATGCCGCAAGCGTAGAGGTTTCCGGAGATCCGCCTCGCGTAGCTGAGCGGCGCGCCGCAGACCGGACACGATTCGACGTGGGACCTGGGGAAGCCGTACCCGCAGTAACCGCACGAGTCAGCCTCGAGCTCCGCGCTCTGTCCGCACTGGGGGCAGACCTTCCACTCGCTCCTCGTCTTCACGGAGAACTGCCGGGTTGCGGGAGTCACGGAGATTTGAGGGCCCGGGTTGCTCTGCCTAACCGCCGGTACCGACTCCGCCGAGGGACTCGGGGCCGACGCCCGTCCGGCAGCCGCCCGCCGGGACCGCTGGGGCCCGACCGCCGGTGCCGACGCCCCCTGGACTGCCCCCGTCGGAGGCGCTGCCCTCTCCGCCTCGGCGAGCCTCGACTCGAGGACCTGCGAGGCGACTAGCTCCCTGACGCCCTTCCTGAACGTATAAGCTCCTACGAGCGACGGAGGAACGCCAGCCATCGACAGGATGAGGTAGACGGGGACCGAGGGGATAACCTCGACCGCGAGGGCGTCACCTATCGGCGTCCCCAGCGCGAGCAGGTAGATGAGGGTCGGGGCGAGGGCGACGCCGAGGCCCAGAACGGAGAGCACGAGCCCGACGGTGATCTTTGACGGCATGCTTGCCCCCCACTCCGGCCCGTCCGTATTTATAACATTATTTCCGATCGGGCACTTCAGTCCTACTGCGGGGCGCCCGACTGCAGGACGGAACTCAGGAAGTCCTCGACCATATTCGAAGGGACCGCGAGGTGGTAGCGCCTCACGAAGAAGTCGACGACGTTCTGGACGTCCCTCCTGAGGCAGAGCTGCGCGTTGGGGTGGTCCCTGCCGACCCACTGCGGCCAGTCTATTATCCAAGGCCTCCCCTCCTGGTCGACCATCACGTTGTAGGCGCTGAGGTCCCGGTGAATGACCCCGGCCTCGTAGGCGTCCCTGATGGACTTCAGGAGCTCCTCGAGGATCAGCTCGGGAGGCCTCTGGACCGATCTGGCCTTCACCAGCAGGCGGCCCTCGATCAGCTGGGCGACGACCGCGTGCCTGTTCCTGTAGACCGGGCTCGGGACCGGGAGCCCTGCTGCGCTCAGGGTCCTCAGGGCACGGACTTCGTCAGCCGCAAACCTCACCGAGGCGGCTAAATAGCTCCCGAGCTCGGAGGGAAGCCCCCTCGTCCTTCTGTACTTGGTCATGCTGGCTCGACCGGCTCTGTACAGCTTCAGGGAGACCCGCTCGCCCTCTGGCGTGACCGCCTCGTAGACGTCGGCCTCCTTCCCGACCCCGAGCGCTCCGCCGACCGAGGCCAGGATGCCCCTCCTCAACATCGTCCTGAGGGCGAGGGCGTCGAGGCCGGCGTAGTTCAGGACGTATCCCTGCTTCCTCCCGCGGGGAGCCCAGATCAGCGAGGCCCCGTGGAGATCCCCCAGCAGCCTCGCGACGTAGTCCCCCGAGAGACCGAGGGCCCTCGAGATCGCCTCGGGGAGGGTCGCGGAACCCCTCAGCGAGCTCCGCTCGATCGCCCGGAGGACGTTGAAGTGCCTGTCGGAGAGCTCCTCGACCGCCCTCAGGGTCCTAGCCAGCTCCAACGCCTCTCCTTCTCACCAGCCCGATGACGAGCTTGGCGCCCTCCACGTCCCACTCGCTCACCCTCTCGAACTCCCCCTCGGAGGGAGGCGCGCCCGCGAGCTCCAGCCTGGTCCTCGTCTCCTCCTCGATGTGTTCGGCGAGGGACCTGAGGCCTTCGGCCTTGAGGGGGTCGGAGACGTAGACGCTGCAGTCGACGACCTCGGTCAGCTCCAGGCTCAGCTCCTTCCTCATCACTTGGACCCGCCTGATCACCTCGTTGGCGAAAGCCATCGACTTCAGGACTTGGTCGGTCCTCACGTCGACGTAGACGGTCGCGAACCTCCCGCTCGATGACTTGAGCCAGTCCGGCAACCTCTCGACGACCTGCACGTGTTCGGGCCTGAGGACGAAGACGGACCCGTCGGGGAGGTTGAGGACGCACTCGCCGTTGGCGTTGAGCGCCTCGATCACCTCGACGGGCTTGGAGGACCTGAGGGCGGCCACGACGTCGTTGAGCCTCCTGCCCGCCGCGGGCCCCAGCTCGCTCAGGACCGGCTCCAGCTCCTTCCACGCCTCCCTCGGAGACTCGCTGACCTCAAGCACCTCGACGCGCATCGCGTTGGTCATCCTCGCGAGGTAGTCGGAGAGCTTAAGGATCGAGTCCCTCGTCCTCGGCGAGTTCGGCGACACAACGACCCTCGATACGGGCCACCTCAGCTTGTACCCGGCCCTCTGCCTCGCGCTGAGGGAGGCGGAGATGACGTCGTCGACGACCTCCATCGCGTCCTCCAGCTCCTGGTCGACCTTCTCCGGCTCGACCCTCGGCCACTTCATTAGAGAGACGCTCTCCGGCATCGACTTCGTCCGCAGGCGCTGGTAGAGGTACTCGGCGACGTAGGGCGCGAAGGCCGAGAGCATCGTCAGATACCTGACCAGCACGTAGTAGGTCGCGGCGTAGGAGGCGATCTTCTTCGGGGACCTGGTCTCCTCCCAGAACCTCCTCCTGACAGCCCTGATGTACCTCCTGCTCAGCTCGTCGGTCGCGAACCTCAGCAGCGCCCTCGCGGCGTCCGTGAGCTCGTACCTCTCTATCGACGAAGTGACCGACCTTATCAGCGAGTTGACCCTCGAGACTATCCACCTGTCCTCGGGCTCCGCGAACCTCTCGTAGGCGTCATACCCCTCCCTCTCCGGGTCGTACTTGTCCAGCTCGAAGTAGGTCTTCGCGAAGGAGACGACGTTCCAGAGGACGTTGAGGTTTGCTTGGACCTGCCTGACCTCGTCCGGGTCGAAGTTCATCGTCTCCCAGACCTGCGACTTGACGAGCAGGTAGAGGCGAAGGTTGTCGACCCCGAACCTCTCGAACGACTCTCTGGCCCAGATCACGTTCCCCCTGCTCTTGGACATCTTCTTCCCCTCCTTGTCGAGGACGTGGTTCTGGGTCAGGACCGACTTGAAGGGCGACCTGCCGAAGAGGAGGGCGGATGTGAAGAGGAGCGTGTAGAACCAACCGCGGGTCTGGTCGATCGCCTCGGTGATGAAGTCGTAGGGGGAGAGCCTGTTGAAGAGGGTGGGGTTCGAGAGGTAGTCGACGCTCGCGAAGTGGGCGACGCCCGAGTCGAGCCAGGTGTCCAGGACGAAGGGCTCCCTCCTCATCATCCCCCCGCACCTCTCGCACCTGAAGACGACCGCGTCGACCCACGGCCTGTGGAGCCTTAGCGGCCTCGGGAACTCGATCGCATCCCTCTCGATCTCGGCCTTAGACCCGACGACCCTCCTCGAGCCGCAGGACTCGCAGGTCCAGACGTTCAGCGGGGTTCCCCAGACCTTGGTCCTCGAGATGCACCAGTCCTCGGCGTTCTCGAGCCACTCCCTGAACCTCGCGGAGCCGGCCCAGGCGGGGACCCACCTGACCCTGCTGTTCTCCTCGAGCATCAGCCTCTTTATCCTGTCGACCTTGAGAAACCACTGCCTGCTCGCCAGGTAGACGAGCGGCGTCCCGCACCTCCAGCAGTGAGGGTAGTTGTGGATGACCGTCCCCCTGTGGAGCAGGAGCCCCTTCCTCGAGAGGAGCCGGATGACGTCCTCCGCGGACTCCCTGTGGTCCCTCCCGGAGAAGGGCCCGACATCGTCCGTAAAGGCGCCGTTGGTGGCGATCGGGCAGAAGACCGGCAGCCCGTGCCTCTTCCCGAGCTCGAAGTCCTCGGGGCCGTGGCCGGGCGCGATGTGGACGAGCCCGGTGCCCTCCTCCATCGAGACGAACTCGGCCGTGAGTATCGAGTGTGCCGGATGCTGGTGCTGGCCGTGGACCCTGACCTCCTCCGCGAACGGGTGGACGTACCTCAGGCCCTCGAGCTCGGAGCCCGGGAACCTCCTCACCACGTCCACGGTCCCGAGCCTCGCGTTGCTCCTGACCTGGTCGAGCAGCTTCTCCGCGACGATCAGATTGCCCCGGTCGGTGCTGACCTCGACGTAGACCTCGTCTCCGCTGACGGCTATCGCCTCGTTGGCCAGAAGCGTCCAGGGGGTCGTCGTCCAGATTACCGCATAGGTCCCGGGCCTGGACTCGATGGGGAAGAGGACGTACAGGGAGAAGTCCTCGACCTCCTCGTAGCCTTGGGAGACCTCGTGGGAGGAGAGGGGGGTCTCGCACCTGGGGCAGAAGGGGACGACCTTGTAGCTGACGACCAGGTCGCCCTCCTCGTGGGCCTTTTTGAGGAGGTACCAGACGTGCTCCATGTAGCGCTCGCTTCTGGTCTCATAGGCGGTGTCGTAGTCGAGCCAGAGCCCGAGCCTCTCCGAGTCGGCCCTCCAGTGACCGATGTAGTGGTCGACCAGCTTGTTCGCCTCCCCGACGAACCTCTCCATCCCGATCGCCTCGACGTCCTTCTTCGACCTGATCCCTAGCGCCTTCTCGACCTCGATCTCCGTCGGGAGGCCCTGACAGTCCCAACCGGCCCTCTTCCAGACGTAGAACCCCTGCATCGCCTTGAACCTCAGGACCACGTCCTTGCAGACCCTGCCCCTCGCGTGCCCGACGTGCATGTACCCGTTGACCGTAGGAGGCCCCTCCAGGAACGAGAAGACGGGCCCTCCCTTGTTCAGCTCGAGGAACTTCTTGATCACGTCGTTCTCCCTCCAGAACCTCGCCACCTCCTCCTCGACCTTGGCCGGCTCGTAGATCGGCGGGAGGGCGTACATGCTCTGCCAATCGGGTGCAGCCTAGGTTCTTTTATTTTTCCCTGACCTCGAGAAATATTCGGGGTACCTCACGCTAGGTGCCTGAGGAGGAAGTCAACGACGGCCCTGTACTGTCTCACGAAGTTCTCGAGCCGCTGGTGCCCGTGCCCCTCGCCCTCCACGACGTGGAACTCGTGCGGCCTCCCGAGCTCCCTCAGCCTCTCCACGAACTTAGCCACCGGCTGGAGCGGACACCTGCTGTCGTTGGCCCTGTGCCAGACCAATATGGGAGCCCTTATCCGGTGGACGAAGCTGATCGGGGACCTGTCCCTGAAGAGCTCGGGCCTCTCCTCGGGCTTCCCGAGCAGCTGCTCGATGAAGTTCCTGAAGGCCGCGTCCGAGAGCCTGTACATCTCCTCCCAGTCGGTGACGCCGACTATCGCCGCGCCGGCCCTCCATACCTCCGGGTGCTTGACCATGGCGAGGAAGGTCATGAAGCCGCCGTAGCTCGCGCCGACGATCGCGACCCTGTCGTCGTCGAGGAGGCCCTCGCTCCGGAGGAACTCGACGCCGTGGAGCACGTCCATCAGGTCGCCGCCGCCGGGGTCGCCGACGTTCATCCGCTCGAACTCCGCGCCGTACCCCGTGCTACCCCTGAAGTTGGGGCAGAGGACGTGGAAGCCCGCTGCCGAGATCGCCTGAATCGCCGCGTTCCACTCGTCAGCGACCTCCCACCACGGACCCCCGTGCGCCCAGACGACGCAGGCCCTCCTGTCCCTGAGGCCCCCGTGGAGCAAGAGGAAGGCGGGCACCTCGAGGCCGTCGAAGGACCTGTAGGTCACGAACTCGGCCCTGCCCAGCTCCACCCCCTCTGGCACGCGGACGGAGTAGACCTCGGAGAAGGAGCGCGTCCTCGCGTCGAGCCTGAACAGCGCGGGAGGCCTCGAGAGCGAAGACCAGGAGAACGCCCCGATCGAGCCCGAGCCGTCGAACGAGACGCCGCTCACCGTCCCCTCGGGGGTTGGGAGCTCATCGACAGAGCCGTCGCGCCTCCTGACGTAGAGCCTCGTCCTGCCCCTCCTCCTCGCGGCGAACCAGACGTCACCTCCGTCGCCGAGCCAGCCGAAGACGGGGAAGTCGACGCCGTGCCCCGAGAGCCCGAGGAGCTGCGTGGACCCGGACCCGAGGTCGTGGACCGCGATGTCGTACTCGCCGGTGCAGTTGGTCCTGAAGAGGACCTTCGGATCGCTGGGATGCCAACGGGGTCCGGCGTTCTCGCTCCCGGGCTTCGGCGTGAAGACCTCGGCCCTGCCCTCGTCGACGTGGACGAACACGAGCTCCGAGGACCTCGGCGCCTCCGTGGTGACCGCGGAGGCCGCGATGACTCCCCTCCTCTCGTGCCACGCGGGCGAGAAGACCCACCCCTTGGACGCGAAGAGGACCTCGGACCTGCGCGACCGGAGGTCGTGTGCCATCAGGACGTTTGACCTGCTGGTGCTCCCGGTCACGGCCAGCTCTTTCATTTCTGGCGACCACGCGAGGCCCGAGACCCTCAGCTCCTCGAACTCGGAGACCTGGACCTCCTCCGATTCCCCCTCGAGCGATGCGACGAAGAGCTGGTGCCGCTCGGCGCCGCCGAAGTCCCTCGCGAAGGCTACCGTCCTCGAGTCGGGAGCGATCGCCGCATGGGTTACCCTCTGGTCTCCGTGCGTGACCTGCTTCGCGCTACCGTCCCTCACACCGAAGGCCCAGAGCTGATACGAGCCGCTGAGGTTAGAGAGGACCAAGGCGCGTTCGCCGTCCCTCGAGAGGTCCAGGAGGACGAGGTCCGGCGTCCTGAGCACCCTCTCGATCCGCTCGAGCGGTCCCACGCCGCCGATCCGACCGCCACTGCTTTATTCCTTCCGAATCGTATCGCGGCCCAATATCTTGGGATTAAGGCTAATAGGACGGCTCGGAATTCGCTCGGTGAGACGGGGAAGCGGGGGTAGCCAAGCCTGGTCAAAGGCGCAGGGTTGAGGGCCCTGTCCCGTAGGGGTTCGTGGGTTCGAATCCCACCCCCCGCATGTATTACGGCTCTCGTCTCGACGTGGCCTTGAGCGCTGACTCTTCGCCGATGTCCCATACGGTCGTGCCCTCCTCTACCGCGTCAAGCGTGGCGAGTGCGTTACACCTCAACCGCTTTAGGGGTTGGCCGGATGTGCGTCGGTGGCCGCCAGGCCGAATCCCTGATGGTATAGGTCCCATGTATTTTAGGAGGGACGGCGCGGCGGAGGGAAGGAGATGGCGACGTTCGACTGGGTCAGCGGGCTCTTCACGAAGCTCTACAACAACGAGATGGCCAGGAACAAGGAGTGCGTCCACAAGTACTCGAAGCTGGTGGTCGAGGTCCTCAAGACGCTCCAGAGGAACGGGTACGTCGGGGCCTTCGAGTACATCGAGGACGGCAGGGGAGGGAAGGTCGTGATCCAACTCCTCGGAAGGATCAACAGGGCCGGACCGATAAGGCCGAGGTACAGCGTGAGCAAGGACGGCTATGAGGAGTTCGAGAAGCGCTTCCTCCCGAGCAGGGACGTGGGGATCCTGGTGGTGACCACGAACCAGGGCGTGATGTCGCACAGGGAGGCGAAGCAGAAGGGGCTGGGAGGGAAGCTCCTCGGGTACGTGTACTGACGCGGGCTCAGATCAGGTGTACGACCTCCCTGTAGGATGGCCTCCTCATCAGCTCGGTCTCGTGGAGGAGCCACGTGAACCACGTCAGCTCGACCGCCCTGTACCCCGTGGCCCTCGAGATCCGCTCGACAGTCCTGACGAACTCGACGTCGTCCTCGACCGGCTCGAACCCGCACTCGCTCAGGAGGCCGTTGACCACCCGCTTGACGACCCTGTCGGGCATGGATGTGTCGACGCCCCCCATCATCCTGAGGTACTGGTAGGTCACGAGTCCGACCCCCTTCACCGAACCTATCGGGTCTACCTTCCAGCCCTCCAGCGTCGCGGAGGAGGCCCAGCGCCTCAGCCTCGAGACGTCGTCGCCCTCGAGCTCGATCAGCCTGGCCGCGACGCCCCTCGCCACCTCCCACGACCTCCTGTTCCTCCAGCAACCCCTGACGGAGTCCACGTCGACCTCCGCGAGCTCCTCGAGGGAGGTCAGGACTCCCCGGTCGAGCAGCTCCCGCTTGATTCTTGCGACCGCTGGCACGACGGACCTGAAGTAGCTCAGCCCGATCGAGGTGAAGGCCGCGTCGACCACCATCAGGACCGCGCTCCCTCCCCACCTCCTCGAGGAGAGGCAGCGGTCGCAGAGCTCCCCGAGCTCGGGGAACCTCGAGGTGAGCTCGTCCAGCCTCGACCTCAGCAGCTCGAACGACATCCGGCCCGAGCGGCTCCGGCCCCGATTTAGCGGTGCGGGGAGAAGCCGGTCCGGGGAAGATCCTTTTTAGAGAGCCGTGAGCAGGCACCTCGAGATGCCGGTAAAGGGGAGGATCGTCTGGATCGCGGGCCCGGCCGTGAAGGCCGACGGCATGATGGGCGCGAAGATGTACGAGGTCGTCCGGGTCGGGAAGGAGAAGCTCGTGGGGGAGGTGATCAAGCTCACGGGCGACGTCGCGTTCATCCAGGTCTACGAGAACACGTCGGGCCTCTCGCCGGGCGAACCGGTGGAGGGGACGGGCGCACCGCTCTCGGTAACCCTCGGTCCGGGGATGATCGGGAGCGTCTACGACGGCATCCAGAGGCCCCTCGACAGGATCGCGGAGAGGGTCGGGCCCTTCGTCAGGAGGGGCGTCGACGTCCCGGCCGTCCCCCGGGAGAAGAAGTGGCGCTTCGTCCCGACGGTCAAGAGGGGCGAGGAGGTCGAGCCAGGGACCGTGATCGGAGAGGTCCAGGAGACGCCGCTGGTAACGACGAGAGTGATGGTCCCGCCCGACGGGCCGAGGGGGACGGTCCAGGAGGTGGCACCTGAGGGGGACTACGCGGTCGACGAGGTAATCGCGGAGGTGAGGACGAAGGACGGCGTCGAGAGGGTGAGGATGGCCCACGAGTGGCCCGTCAGGACCCCGAGGCCGTTCAGGAGGAGGCTGGACCCCGTCGTGCCACTGATCACGGGACAGAGGGTCCTCGACGTCCTCTTCCCGATGGCGAAGGGAGGGACCGGGTGCATACCGGGGGCCTTCGGGACCGGCAAGACGGTCACGCTCCACCAGCTCGCGAAGTGGAGCGACGCCAAGGTGATCCTACACATAGGTTGCGGCGAGAGGGGGAACGAGGAGGCAGAGGTCCTCACCGAGTTCCCGCACCTCAAGGACCCCTACACCGGGAGGCCGCTGATGGAGAGGACCGTGCTGATCGCGAACACCAGCAACATGCCCGTCGCCGCGAGGGAGGCGAGCATCTACACCGGCGCGACCATCGCCGAGTTCTACAGGGACATGGGCTACGATGTCCTGCTGGTGGCCGACTCGACGAGCAGGTGGGCCGAGGCCCTCAGGGAGATCAGCGGAAGGCTGGAGGAGATGCCCGCGGAGGAGGGGTATCCCAGCTACCTGGCCAGCAGGCTCGCCGAGTTCTACGAGAGGGCCGGGCGCGTCGAGGTACTGGGGAGGCCCGAGAGGGTCGGGAGCATGACGCTCGTGGGAGCGGTCTCGCCTCCGGGCGGCGACTTCACCGAGCCCGTCACGACGCACACGCTCAGGTTCGTGAGGACCTTCTGGGCGCTCGACCCGAACCTCGCCTACACCAGACACTACCCCGCGATCAACTGGATGATGTCCTACTCCGGCTACGTCGGGACCGTCAAGGACTGGTGGGGGAAGAGCGTCAGCGAGGACTGGTTCGAGCTGAGGGCCTACGTCTACAGGCTCCTGAGGAGGGAGGAGGAGCTGCTGGAGCTCGTGAGGCTCCTCGGGCCCGAGTCGCTGGCTGACGAGGAGAAGCTGATCTTAGACGTGGGCAGGATGATCAGGGAGGGTTTCCTCCAGCAGAGCGCCTTCGACGAGGTCGACTCCTACTGCTCGCCGAGGAAGCAGTACGCGCTGATGAGGCTCTTCGTCACGTTCCACAGGCACGCGGAGGAAGTCCTGAGGAAGGGCGTCCCGCTGATCAAGATCAGACAGCTCCCGATCATCACGAGGATCGTCAGGGCCAAGGCCGAGTTCAGGAACGAGGAGGTCGAGAAGGTCGAGGCCCTCGAGCAGGAGGCCAAGGCCGCGATATCGGCCCTCAGGCCTGAGA
Organism: Candidatus Caldarchaeales archaeon; assembly: GCA_039630085.1. Lineage (GTDB taxonomy): Archaea > Thermoproteota > Nitrososphaeria_A > Caldarchaeales > Calditenuaceae > Calditenuis. The sequence goes on along the minus strand of JBCNVM010000001.1, from coordinate 83,772 downwards.
TCCTCGCCTGAGCCGACTCACCCCCTTCTGAGCACCATGATCTCGCTTCCGGGCCCGATCCCTAGTTCAGCGGCGGCGTTACCCCTGTTCACCGAGAGCTCCAGATATCCTGTGCCCCCGAAGGTCAGAAGGAACTCGCCGGGCCCTGCGAAACCGTAGGCCCTGACGAAGGCCGCATCTACGGTCCTGCCCTTAGCCTCGACGAGGTACCTCGAGCCCAGCTCCATCCAGCCGGGCAGCGAGCCCAGCCCTACGTTGGTCACGCAGTTCCCGAACCGGTCCACGTGGAGGACGACGGCCCTCAGCTCGTCGTCCGTGACAGTGGGGTGAGGCAGCTCCAGCGCCGCGAGGGTCATCGGTTCGACGGGAACGAGGTCGGGGAGCCTCCCGGCAGCCAGCGAGCCCGCGACCGGCGCGAAGACGTCCCTCCCGTGGAAGGTCTCGCCCCCGGACCTTGGGTATCTCTCGGGCGGTATCGCGTAACATGCCTCGATCCCGTCCTCCGACGCGGCCGGGTAGAGGAGGCCGTTGTCGGGCCCGACGAACCAGTGGTTCCTAGTCCTGATGGCCACTCCCCTCCGCTCCGTGCCCACTCCGGGGTCGACGACCGCTAGGAACACCGAGCCCATGGGGAAGTGCCTGTAGGCGAGGTGGAGCAGGAAGGCGCCCTGCAGTACGTTGAACGGCTCGACTTCGTGCGTGACGTCGACGACCGTCGCGTCGGGGCAGTGCCTGAGGACGACCGCCTTCACCTCCCCCACGTATGGGTCCCTCAGCCCGTAATCGGAGAGGAAGCCGATCACCCTCATCGCCCGTGAGGCCCTCGGAACACTGATAAATCTCGAGCCGAACGATCACCCGCGGCTTGGTCAGGTTACTGGGCGACGAGGAAGTCGAGCGGGCCCTGAGCATGAGGGAAGTGATCGAGGCCGTCGAGCGGGCTTTCGCGCTCTACAGCACCGGGAGGGCCCTGATGCCCCAGAGGGTCCACGTGCCGGTCAGGGAGCATGGAGGCACCATCCTCCTCATGCCCTGTTACCTCCCCGAGATGGGCGTCTTCTCGGTGAAGTACGTCACCGTCTACCCCGCGAACCCCTCGAGGGGCCTCCCGACCATCTTCGCCTCCCTCCTCATCTCCGACCCCACGACCGGCGAGCCGAAGGTCTTAGCGGACGCGAGGGCTGCGACGGGGATGAGGACCGGCGCGGCGACGGCCGTCTCGATCAAGCACCTCTCGAGGACGAGGGAGGGGGCGCTCGGCATCGTCGGGTGCGGATACCAGGCGAGGTGGCAGCTAAGGGCGGCGCTCGAGGTGATGAGGGTCGAGAAGCTGTTCCTCCACGACGTCGTCAGGTCTAGGGCGGTCGAGCTCGGGGAGGAGGCCTCGGGGAGGTACGGGCTCGACGTGGAGGTCGCGGACGGGGTCAGGCGCCTCGCGGCCGGGAGCGACGTCATCATCACCGCCACCACTTCTTCGGAGCCTTTCCTCAAGGCGGAGTGGGTCAAGCCCGGGACCCACATCTCCGCGATCGGGGCCTTCACGCCGCAGATGGCCGAGCTCGAGGCCGAGCTGGTCGCATCCTCAAAGGTCGTGGTCGACTCGAGGGAGGCCGCGAAGGCCGAGGCCGGGGACGTCATCCAGGCGGTTCAAAAGGGTCTGATGAGGTGGGAGGACGTCCACGCCGAGCTCGGGGAGGTCGTCGCTGGGATCAGGCCCGGGAGGGAGAACGAAGACGAGGTCACCGTCTTCAAGAGCGTGGGCCTCGCGGTCCAGGATGCCGCGGTCGCGGCCCTGTTGCTCAAGAGGATGAGCGGGGGTTGAGTCGGTCGGGTAGGATGCATCTGAGGGCGCTGTCGCTGGCGACGTCCCTCTTGACCCTCGTCCTCGTACTGGTCTCGGTGGCGCCGGAGCCAGCTCACTCCCAGCCTAATTGGGACTTCCTGGTCCAGGTCTCTGGAGGGCCGCTTTACCCCGGCGAGTCCGGCACCATCGAAGCGTCCCTGTTCAACCTCGACTGCGCATCGAGGACGCCCTCGGTGAAGTTCACGTACGCGACCCACGCCTTCCTCAGGAACCTGACCGACGCCCAACTCGAGGAGCTCAAGGGCCGGCTGGACTACCTGAAGCAGCAGAACCTCGTCCTCAACTACACCTTCTCGGTCAACGCGACCAGGATGGTCGGCGCGATTCCCGTCTCGGACTACACGCTGGTCGTCAGAGGAGTCTGCGTCGGGAGGTCTGTCCACGTGAAGGCCGTTAGGGTCTGGTTCCCGTGGCCCGGCCTCGGAAGGGCACTCTACGCGGAGAGGGCCGTGGAGAGGTCGCTCCTGTCCTTCGACGTCCCGGGCTACATCGCGACCGGCTCGACCTCCGCCTTCAGGCTCGACCTGAGGTTCGAGTTCCGAGTCCCTGCGGACCTCCCCACAGAGCTCCTCGGTAACAGCAGGCCGAACGTGGAGGTGGACGCCACGGTCGGGGGAACCACTTACACGTTCGGGAGGCCTTTCGGTCTGCCCGAGGTCCGGGTCGTCGGGGACCTCGAGGTGGCGCCGTTCAGGACCTTCAGGCTGAGGCTCCTCGACAACGAGGGGAGGATGCCGCTCGCGGGGGCCGAGGTCAGGCTGCAGGCCCACGTCTACGCTCAATACTCGCTGAGGCTCTCCTCGGACGGAGAAGGATACGTCGCGTTCACTAGGCTGCCAGAAAGGTTCGTCTACAGCGTCACAGTCCTCTTCAAGACGCCCTACGCACCAGACCCAATACCGGTTTCGGTCTTCGACGCAACGGCCCTCGAACTCGCGAGGTCAGGGTCCATCAGGACCGAGCTCTACACGCTCAGGCTGAGCGCCGTCGACGCGAAGGGCAGGCCGGTCAAGGAGGGAGTCGCGAGGCTGACGCCCATCGAGATTGTGTTCGCGGCGATCACCGTTCCATCGGAGGCGAGGGTCTTCAACGGCACCGCGGAGTTCCGCCTGGTCCCGACGGGGAACTACACGGCATCGCTGGAGGTGATGGGCTTCGAGGTCGGAAGGGTCACCAGGTACGTCGGCTACCACCCGACCTACGGCAGGCTGCCGCCCTCAGTGACCTTGACCTCAGCGCTCGACGACATCTCTGTGACCGTGACCGACGGCATGGGGAGGCCGCTGGCGGCGACCGTGAGCCTCACTGACCCTCGGGGCAGGACGTTCACCGCCGTCGCCTCGAGGGACGGCCGAGCTGAGCTCCTCCAGCTGCCGGTCGTGGCTTACAAGGTGCGGGCGAGCGTCAACGACTCGCTGGGGACGGTCCACGTGAGGGAGGCGGAGGCCGTGCCGGGACGCAGCGTGACCTTCTCGTTCCCGCTCTACAGGCTCTCGATCGGCTTGGTCACCCAGGACGGCAGGCCGCTGAGGGACGCCGCGCTGAGGGCCCTCGGCAGGGAGATCACCCTGAGGACGGGGGAGATCTCCTTCGACCTCTTCCCCGGAGGAAGCCACGCCGTCTCTGTCGTTTACAAGGGGGTCGTGGTCCACGAGTCCGTGATCAGTCTGACGTCCGATGTGGTCGTTCAGCTCAGGACCAGGGTCTACGACGTCGAGCTCAGGTTCCTCGACGCCTCGTCCAGGCCCTTGAACGTCTCCTGGCGCGTGACCTACCTCGACGCCGTCAGCTCCGGAAACGGGACATCGGTGAGGCTGGTCGGCGTGCCGGACGTGGAGCTGAGGCTCGACGTGTCGTTCAGGGCCATGAACGCTACCTTTCACCTCCTCTCGCGGAGCCTCCGGGCTTCGGAGGTCTGGCCGGCCGCGGACCTCGCCCTGCCGGTCGGAGACATCTCCGTGATCGTGGTCTGGGAGGACGGCTCGAGGTTGGACGGGGCGTTGATCCTAGAGTTCGCGGGCTCGAGACTAGCGATGCCCCTGAGGGCCGGAGTGCCTTCGAGGACATCGACGCTGCCGTTCGGCGAGTACGGTTACAGCGTCGTCGACGCCCGCGGCCTCGAGGTCGCGAAGGGCAGGATCTCCCACGCCGGAGCGCCGATATCGATCAGCGTCCCCCAGACCTCGCTGACGGTGAGGGTCTCGGACCAGCTCGGGTCGCCCCTCCCCGGCGCGAGGGTCTACGTCCTCAAGTCCGGCCTGACGTACGGGACCGCGACTACCGACCTGACGGGCACCGCGCGCTTCCCGGGCCTCCCAGCCCTCCATGCCCCCTTCGAGGTCGTGGTGATAGTCGACGGCCGAAGGTTCACGATGACCGCCCAGGGAGAGGCTTCGATAAGCGTCCCGTTCATCGCGTTCCTCGGCTCACCGATACCCCTCGAGGTCGCGATCCAAGCGGCCCTCTGGGCGTCCCTCGCAGCCGTCGCAGCGGGTATCGCGATATCTCTGCGTAAGCGCAGAGTTCCTCGCCGGTGATCTCATAGTAATACATGGGAGAGCGGTAGGACGATTCTCAAACATAACGGGGAAGTTCTTCGTCGATTCCTCACGGATTCTCAAAATATGTTGTCGCGAACGATTACACATCAGCGTTATAGGAGGTCTCTGGCCAAGGCACGTCGACGATGCTCCGGCAGGTCGAGTGCGTCTCCGCTTGGGAGCTTGAGGGGACTTGGAAGGGCGCGAGGAGGTCAGACGGCCACTCGCTGCACTCGCTCTGCTCAAGGACAGGCTCATTCCCGCCAGCACTCGCGAGGTTCTTCGTCGAGAGGTTCTCGAGGCCGGGTGCGGTGGTTCTCGACCCGTTCTCCGGGAAGGGCACCGCGCCGCTCGAGGCCTGCCTCGCGGGACGGATCGGTCTGGGCAACGACCTCGCGCCGGAGGCCTACGTGCTCACGAGGGCGAAGATCAGGCCCGTGAGGTTTGAGGAGGTCGTCGATTGGGTTTGGAGGAACAGGAGCTTCATCGAGTCCTACCGGGGCACCGACGCTCCGGAGGAAGTCCAGGTCTTCTACAGCAGGAGCACGCTTAGGCAGGTACTGGCCGCGAGGGAGCTGCTCTCCGAGCCCGAGACGGACGTCGACTACTTCGTGACGGCGGTGATGCTGGGAATACTTCACGGATCCTCCTCGGACTCGCTCTCGGTCAAGTGCTCCCACTCCTTCTCTATGTCGCCCAGGTACGTCGAGAAGGCCGTCAGGGTTTCGGGGCTAAAAAGGCCCGAGAGGAACGTGGCCGACTGCATTCTGAGGCGCGCCGAGAGGGTCCTCGCTGACGGGCTGCCCCCGGTCAAGGGGATCGCGTTCGACGGCGACGCCCGTTCCCTGCCCCTTCCTCCCGAGTCCGTCGACCTGATCGTCACCTCCCCGCCCTACTTCAACATGCAGACGTACGCATGGGACAACTGGCTGAGGCTCTGGTTCCTCGGCCACGACTACAGGGAAGTGGCCAAGAGGCTCTTCCACACGGACTCGGTGAGCAGGTTCCTCTCCTTCGCCGAGGAGTTCTTGAGGGAGTTCAACAGGGTCCTGAGGCCGGGCGGGTCCTGCTTCTTGGTGTTGGGCGTCGTGAGGCTGAGGGGCGAGACGGTCAACATGGCCGAGCTCTTGCTGGACGTCGTTGAGGGTACGGGGTTCGAGCCGGTGAGGGTGATCACGGACGAGATCCCCAAGGAGAAGAAGTACCTGATGTACCTCGGCGCCGACCAGGGCGTGAGGAGGGAGGTGGTCCTGGAGCTTAGGAAGCCCGAGGCCGCAGCGGAGCGCCCCCTAGCAGCGGGTCGCGGCGGGCTGATCGCCGTTGCTCGTTGAGACCCACGGCGAGGTCTGCAGGCTCGGCTACCTCAGGGTCATCGCGGCCGTAGCGGCAACGCTCGAGGGGAGCGCCTCGCTGGAGTACGTCGCCGCTGTCCTCAACAACATCTCCGCCAACGCTCCCTTCTCCAGCCCCACCGAGGCAAAAACCACCGGCGTGATCAGGAACCCTGTCACGGCGAGGAACTACGTGACGCTCGCGAAGGAGCTGGGGTTCGTCAGTCCGAGGTCCGGACTGCTAGGGCCGATGGGGAAGCTCTTCGTCTCGCTGAGGTCATCCGCGAAGTTCGTCGCGCTGGTCAGGGGCGACGCGAGGCTTGCCCACAGGGACCTCATCTCCCTCAGCCCCTTCGAGAGGTTCTTCATGCTCCACGCGGTCTACTCCAGGGACCACCTGGTCCTGAAGAGGCTGATACACTTCGTGACGGAGAGGAGGGAGTTCAGCAGGAACGACGGCATGAACTACCTCATGGAGGAGGTCTACCCGGAGGCCCTTAGGCTCGCCGCGTCCAGTGCAGGTAGGAGGAGGAAGGCCGAATACCTCCAGAAGCTCGAGGAGGCGATGAAGTTCAGGGAGATCAGAGAAAGCTACGGGAGGAAGGCCGACTGGATCAGGAGCACCCTCTACGCGAAGTACAGGCACATCGCGCCCCCGAGGATCGAGTGGCTGGTCGACCTCGGCCTCGTCGAGAAGGTCGGAAGGGGGAAGTACGCCGCCACGCCGTTCCTCCTCTCCAACGCCGATGCCTTCAGGAAGGCGATGGAGTTCCCGCCGTCTTCAGGGACCGATGCGCTCTTCTCCTCGGTCGCGCCGCTCTACGTGAAGTACGTGAAGGCCCCCACGAAGCAGGTCGTGCTCCAGGAGCTCTCGAGGTCCTTCAGGTCGCTCTCGGGAGGAGGGAGGGAGCCCGTGGGCCTGAGGGCCCTCGAGTTGGCCGCGGCCTTCTCGCTCCTCGAGAACAACTACCTGATGACGCCGAAGGAGCTCCACAACTTCGTCAACGGGCTCACGCTCATTTACAGCGACAGGATCTACGTCATGCCCGGCGATGACGGCCTCTACGTCACGAGGTTCTCCGTCATGGATTCGGAGCCCTGATGTTCGAGCCCTAAACGTCGGTGGCCGTGCGATCAGCGCCGGCGCAGTAGGTGCTCCGCCAGCGACCTGAAGGCCCTGGCCCTGTGGGAGTACAGGTTCTTCTCGTCGGCCGCCATCTCGGCGAAGGTCCTCGTCTCTCCCTCGGGTACGAAGACCGGATCGAAGCCGAAGCCGCTCGAGCCCCGGGGCGCGTGAGCGATCCGCCCGTCGACGCGGCCCGTGAAGACCGCGACGTTCCCGTCGGAGTCGGCGAAGCCCACCGCTGATAGGAAGTACGCGCTCCGGTCCTCGACGCCCGACATCAACTTCAGGAGCCCCTCGACCCCGATCGTCCTGTAGACGTAGGAGGAGTAGGGACCGGGGAAGCCCCGCAGCGCTTCAACGAAGAGCCCCGCGTCCTCCACGGCCACCGGACCACCGAACTCGCCGTAGGCCTCGACCGCGGACCTCCGTGCTATCTCGGAGAGGTCGTCGGACTGGACCTCCGTCAGTTTTGCCCTGACCCACTCGCACTCGATTCCCATCGACGACAGGAGCCTCGAGACCTCGAGCCACTTACCCTCGTTGGAGGTGACGAACCTCAGCTTCGCTGCCACGCCGGCGAGCGCTGCGCCTGGTTGATAACCTCGTCCGGCCCGTGGGCATTCAGGATAATATCACGGCCCTCAGACGCCGATAGGTAATGGGCGAGGCCGGTACTGTTTACGAGGCGCTCCTGAAGGCGCTCGAGGAGCAGAGGAAGAGCGCGACGCTGGTGACCGTCCCCCGGTCGCTGACCGACCTGCTCAGGTCGAGGGCGTCCCAGCTGAGGCAGTCGATCAGGACGGTCGCCGACAGGAGGTCCCTCGCTTGCAGGTTGAAGGAGGCCGAGCTCGGGGCCCTCACGCTGATGACCTCGGAGCTCCTCAGGGAGAGGCTCAAGATCCTGATCAGGGCCGCACAGACCGGTTCCGACCCCGGCGAGGCCCTCCCGTTCGAGCAGAGCCTCTACTCCGAGCTCAGGTCGCTCCTCGAGGACTACGCCGAGTTCGTCGGGGAGTGCTCTAGGACCTTAGACCTCTCGAGGGGCTTCGCGAGGAGGGAGACGGTGACGGTGGCCGTGCTGGAGGACGTCCCCGCGCTCGTCGACGCCTCTGGCAAGAAGAGGGGGCCCTTCAGGAGGGGAAGCCTTGCGGCCTTGCCTCGAGAGCTGGCCGGACCGCTCGTCTCCTCGGGGAAGGCGAGGAGGATAGGACTGACTTGAGCGGTGAGAGTTCCGGGTAAACTCTTATTGTGGGGTCGACCATTCGCCGGAGGAATGATCTCGCTCGTCCTCTCCGAGAGGGAGGCGCCGGGCGTCAGGACCTCCGAGGGTTACGGCGCCCTAGTGAGGAGGGGCACGACTCTGGTCAAGAGGGGGTTCGCGCACATGCTGAAGCACGGCGTCGTGATGGACGTGACGACCGTCGAGCAGGCGCAGATCGCTGAGGACGCCGGCGCGGTCGCGGTGATGGTCCTCGACAAGCTCCCCTACGACGTCAGGAAGGCCGGAGGGGTCGCGAGGACGGCCTCGGTCAAGGTCATCGAGGAGATCATGGACCACGTCACGATACCGGTCATGGCGAAGTGCAGGATCGGGCACACGTGGGAGGCGAAGGTGTTGGAGGAGGTCGGGGTCGACATGATCGACGAGTCCGAGGTGCTGACGCCTGCAGACGAGGAGAGGCACATCTGGAAGTGGGACTTCACGACGCCCTTCGTCTGCGGAGCCAGGGACCTCGGCGAGGCCCTCAGGAGGATCGAGGAGGGAGCCTCGATGATCAGGACCAAGGGCGAGCCGGGGACCGGGAACGTCGCCGAGGCAGTCAGGCACATGAGAATCGTTAAGGCCGAGATCAGGAGGATCAGGGCGGTCTACGAGGAGGGCGACGAGCAGGAGCTCGTGAGGGCCGCCAGGGAGATGCGGGTCTCCTACGAGGTCGTCGTCGAGACCGCGAGGCTGGGAAGGCTGCCCGTAGTGAACTTCGCCGCTGGCGGAATAGCGACCCCTGCGGACGCGGCGCTGATGATGGGCCTCGGGTGCGACGGGATCTTCGTCGGCTCGGGGATCTTCAAGTCCAGCGATCCGCTCGAGAGGGCGAAGGCCATCGTGCTCGCGACTACCTACTGGGACAGGCCTGAGGTGGTCACGGAGGCGCAGAGGATGGTCTCCGAGACGAAGTCGATGGCTGGACTCGACCTGAAGACCCTCGAGCTGAGGATGCAGGAGAGGGGCACCGGCTGAGGAGGAAACCCCGCAACTCCTTATACGGAGCCCAACAACAGAGAACTCGTGCTGTCAGTGCCCTCCGTTGAGGAGGTTATCTACACCGCCGTGCTTCTGAGTTGGGTGCTCTTCGTCGCACTGGTCCTCACCAAGTGGACCTACGAAGCGATGAGGAGGAGGGGCTCGGAGCACCACGTCGCGGTATATTACAACCGCAAGGTCATCCACGTGCTGGCCGGAGGCGTTGTCGCGGCGCTCGTCCCCTATCTCTACAAGTCTTACACGATGATCGGGCTGATGGTCGCGGTGCTGGCGATCGGCAACCTTCTCCCACATCTGAGGGGGAAGCTGTTCTATTGGTACCAAGTGAAGGAGAACATGTACGAGGTCAACTTCATACTGATGTGGGGAGCGGTCGTGTTCGTCGGGTTCCTCCTGAACGACCTCTGGCTCGCCGTAGTGCCGGTGATGTTCATGGCGGTGGGCGACGGCGTCACGGGCTTCGTAAGGAACGCCCTCCACCGAAGGAGGACGAAGGCCTTCATGGGGAACCTCGCGATGATGGGGTTCTGCGTTCCGTACGGTTTCGCGGTCCTCGGCGTCCCCGGCGCCGTGGCTGGGCTGCTGGCCTCGCTGGTCGAGAGGTTCGAGTTCGGGCCGGTCGACGACAACGTGATCGTCCCGGCCACTGCCCTCGCCGTGATCCTAGCCCTCAGGTCCCTCACGGGCTGACCGGAGCACCTGGCACCTGCGGGCAGGTCGGCGAGTTCCCGCTGGTCACTCGCCCATGACCGTAACGATCAGTCTCCTCTCCCGCGGCCTCGTGTCGAGCTCGATGAGTACGACCTGCTGCCACGTCCCGAGCAGAGGCCTCCCGCCGCTGACCGGGACCGTGACGCTGGGCCCTATGATCGTGGCCCTGACGTGGGAGTGGCCGTTGTCGTCGCCCCAGCGGAGGTGGTGCTTGTAGACCTCGGACTTCGGAGCGACGTGCTCCAGCATCCTTGGGAGGTCCTCGATCAGCCCGGGCTCGTACTCCATCGTCGAGACCGCCGCGGTCGAGCCCGCGACGAAGGCGTTCGCCATCCCCTCCTTCACGCCCGACCTCGAGACCGCCTCGGCGACCCGGTCCGTGACGTCCAGCACGTCGCCCTCGCCCCTCGTCCGGAGCCTGAACTCGTAGGTCGCGACCTTCATCCCGACCACCCGATCCATACCGGCTCCCGGAGGATTTGAACCGTGAATAACCTCTTTAGCGCCCCTGGGGCCCGATCCTGAGGTTGCCGAGGATAGGCGTCCTGAACTACGGCGTCGGGAACCTCTTCAGCGTCGTCAGCGCCCTCAGGAGGCTGGGCGCCGAGGTCGAGCTGCTCGAGTCCCTCGACCGGGCGGAGCTCGACGGGCTCGTGCTGCCCGGCGTCGGGAACTTCACGGAGGGGGCAGTCAACCTCGCGGCCCAGAGGGACGCGGTCCTCGAGCTGGTGGGCTCGGGCACGCCGACGCTCGGGATCTGCCTCGGGATGCAGCTGCTCTTCGAGGGGAGCGAGGAGGGAGAGGGGAGGGGGCTCTCGGTCTTCGGGGGAAGGGTGGTGAGGCTGAGGACCTCGGCGAAGCTCCCGCACATCGGCTGGAACAGGCTCAGAGTCATCAGGGAGTCTGAACTCCTCGAGGGGATCTCCTCGGGCGATTGGGTCTACTTCGTCCACTCCTACGCGCCCGATCCTAGGGACCGCTCGATCGTCCTCGCGACGACGGAGTACGGCGGCTACGCGTTCCCATCGATCGTCGGGTCCGGCAACGTCTTCGGCACTCAGTTCCACCCCGAGAAGTCCGGCGAGACCGGGAGGAGGGTCCTGAGGAACTTCGTCGGCGTCTGCGCCCGCAGGTGAGCTCGCGTCCTCCGCTCCGGGTCTCAACTTATATAACGAGCGTCTGAGCGACCGGTGCGGGATGCCGGGGGAGCTGGGCCTTCCCTTTGGGAAGTTCAGGTACTACCCTCTGAGGGAGCTCGAGGAGGTCGGGCTCGCGAAGGACGTCGACAAATTACCTTTCTCGGTCAGGGTGCTGCTCGAGAACCTCTACAGGCACCTCGGCAACGGCGTGGTCACCGAGGATGAGGTAAGGGCGGTGGGGCACTGGGGCGCCGGACCTAGCACGGTCGAGGAGATCCCCTTCTACCCGAGCAGAGTCCTCCTCCAGGACTTCACAGGAGTCCCGCTGATCGTAGACCTCGCGGCCATGAGGGGCGTCGCGAAGAGGCTGAACAGGGATCCGAGGCTGATCAACCCGCAGGTCCCGGTCCACCTGGTCGTCGACCACTCGATCCAGGTCGACTTCTTCAGGAGGGCCGACGCCTTCGCCCTCAACCTCGAGCTCGAGTACGAGAGGAACAGGGAGAGATACCAGCTGCTGAAGTGGGCCCAGAACGCCTTCTCGAACTTCCAGGTCGTCCCTCCGGGAACAGGGATCGTCCACCAGGTGAACCTCGAGTACCTAGCGACCGTCGTCGACGACAGGGTCCAGGACGGGTTCAGGGTCGCCTTCCCAGACACGGTCCTCGGCACCGACTCGCACACGCCGATGGTAAACGGCCTCGGGGTCCTCGGGTGGGGAGTTGGCGGGATAGAGGCGGAGGCCGTGATGCTCGGCCAGCCCTACTACATGACGGTGCCCGAGGTCGTGGGCGTGAGGCTGGTCGGGGAGCTGAGGGAGGGCGTGACCGCGACGGACCTCGTCCTCACGGTGACGGAGCTCCTCAGGAAGAACGACGTGGTGGGGAAGTTCGTCGAGTTCTTCGGGCCGGGCCTCAGGAACATCACGGTCCCCGACAGGGCGACGGTCGCGAACATGGCCCCCGAGTACGGAGCGACGGTGGGCTTCTTCCCGATCGACGGTCACACGCTCTCCTACCTCAGGCTGACCGGGAGGAGCGAGGAGAGGGTGAGGCTCGTCGAGGCCTACGCGAGGGTGCAGAGGCTGTTCCTGGAGGACTACGAGTGGAGGGGGGCGTACACCGAGGTCGTCGAGCTGGACCTCTCGGGCGTGGAGCCGAGCCTCGCGGGGCCCGCGAACCCCGAGGACAGGCTGGACATCAAACGGCTGAAGAGGATCGTCACGGAGTACGTCAGGAGGAGCAGGGGCCTCGCGGCGCAGGAGGTTGGCGTCAACAGGTGGGAGGGCGAAGGGGGCGCGGGGACTGCCGGAGCGGTCTCCGTCAAGGTGACGCTGAACGGGCAGACCCATGAGCTCAGGGACGGGTCGTTGGTGATCGCGGCGATCACGAGCTGCACCAACACCTCCAACCCTACCGTGATGGTCGGCGCCGGGCTCCTCGCGAAGAAGGCCGTCGAGAGGGGGCTTTCGGTCCCCGCTTACGTCAAGACGAGTCTCGCGCCTGGGTCCCAGGTCGTCATGGAGTACCTCAGAGAGACTGGGCTCTACCGGTACCTCGAGAAACTGGGGTTCACGCTGGTGGGCTACGGGTGCACCACCTGCATCGGGAACAGCGGCCCTCTGCCCCAGCCGGTCGCGGAGGCGATCGAGAGGCACAACCTGATCACGTTCTCCGTCCTGAGCGGCAACAGGAACTTCGAGGGAAGGATTCACCCGCAGGTCAGGGGCAACTTCCTGGCCTCTCCGATGCTGGTCGTGGCGTACGCGATAGCGGGCAGGGTCGACATCGACGTCACGGAGGAGCCTCTGGCCCTCGACGGGGAGGGGAAGCCGGTCTACCTGAGGGACATCTGGCCCTCGATGAGGGAGATCGCGGACGTGATAGAGAGGTCCGTCAGCCCCGAGCTCTTCAGGAGGAAGTACGCGGACGTCTTCAGGGGCGACGAGAGGTGGAGGGCGCTCGAGGCCCCGACCGGCGAGGTCTTCGAGTGGGACCCGAGCTCGACATACATCAGGGAGCCGCCCTTCTTCGAGGGCTTCTCGCTGAAGCCTAAGGAACCCGAGGACATCGTCGGAGCCAGAGTCCTCGTCCTGCTCGGCGACAGGATCACGACCGACCACATCTCGCCCGCCGGAGCGATACTGCCCGGGAGCCCCGCCGGAGAGTACCTGAGGTCCCTCGGGGTGACGCCCGACGACTTCAACACCTACGGCGCGAGGAGGGGCAACCACGAGGTGATGATGAGGGGCACGTTCGCGAACGTGAGGCTGAAGAACCTCCTGGTCCCCGGGAGGGAGGGCTGGTGGACCAAATACCTCCCGACCGGAGAGGTGACGAGCGTTTACGAGGCCGCAATGAGGTACAGGGACGAGGGGGTGCCGCTCTTGGTCCTCGCGGGCAAACAGTACGGAACCGGCAGCTCGAGGGACTGGGCGGCTAAGGGCGTCCATCTGCTCGGGGTGAAGGTCGTGATCGCCGAGAGCTTCGAGAGGATCCACAGGAGCAACCTCGTCGGAATGGGGGTCCTTCCGCTCCAGTTCGAGCAAGGCCAGAGCTGGAAGAGCTTGGGGCTCGACGGGACCGAGACCATCGACGTCCTCGGGATCTCCGAGGGCCTTCACCCGAGGAAGAGGCTGTTGGTAAGGGCTAAGAAGGCCGACGGTTCGGTCATCGAGTTCAACGCGATAGCGAGGCTCGACACCCCGATTGAGGTCGAGTACTACAGAAACGGAGGAATTCTGAACTACGTGTTGAGGAAGCTCTTGAGCTCCTAGTCGCCGATTCTGAAGGATACCGAGACCGTCACCCTGAACTCCTGCTCGCCGGGCATCACGGGCACTGTCTCCGGAGCGGCGCGCACCCCCTCGGCGGGGACGGCCTGCGGGAGCGGCTCTTGGAGGTCCACGCTTACCCATGAAACGCCCACTACCCTGAGCCCGAGCTCCCTCGCGACCTGCTCGGCCTTCGCGCGGGCGTCCGAGACCGCAGCCCTTAGCAGGTCCTTCGCCATTTGGCTCCTCATCTCCTTGGAGACGTAGAAACTCACGCCGAAGATCTCGTTCGCTCCCGCGTTCACGGCCGCGTCGAGTACCTCGCCCGCTCTGCCCACGAAAGCGCCCCTCAGCGTCACCTCGATCATGTTGTTCGCGACGTAACCGCTCTGCACGCACCGGCCGGAGCTGCAGTCGTAGTAGGGCCCGACGTGGAGTCTGACGGTCTTGAGGTCCCCCTCTCTGAGCCCCAATCTGGTCAGCGCCGAGATCACCCTGTTCGCCGCCTCCGAAGCGAGCCCCATCGCCTCCGACGCGCTCTGCGCCTTAGCCACGACTCCCACGATTACCCTGGCCTCATCGGGGACGACCCTCGCCGAGGCCGAGCCCGTGACCGTAATCGTGTAGTCCTTGCCTTCGTTCCTCGAGACCACCTGCACGGTCCTGTCGCCCGACGCCAGCACCACCAGTCCGAACGCGAGCACCACTATCGCAGCGATCAGCGCTAGGTCTAATGCCCTGCTCAATCCGGTCCCACCGCTCACGACTAAACTACCGCGCAGTGTATATGTCTACTTTTGCCAGAGCGTTACAGTTGCTATGAAATTCGGGAAAATTCAGAAATATTCACCGACGTGTCAGGAGATCGGGGTTGAGGGTGGAGAGGGCGGTCGTCGCGGTGACGAGCAGGTGGTACGATTATGCGACGGTAGCGCTGGCCGTCGCGGCGGTAGCCCTCAGCCTGCTGCTGGTCACGTCTTGGCCTCCGCAGCAGCCCGCTCAAGTCCCGGAGCGGGAGGGGGAGGAGAGGCGGGACGAAGCAGGAGTCGCGAGGGCGTTCGGGAGGGAGGGGGCCTTGGTCGCGTCCGGACCGTCTCCGGCCCTGCTGGTCGGCGCGGCAGGCACGTGGGCGGCCTTCGCGGGGATGGTGGCGTTCAAGGGTTACGTGAGGAGGGTCTGGACGAGGAGTTACTTCGACTACGACGTCTTCAGGCTGCTGGTCAGGATGAAGGGCGCGAGGACTAGGGTCGAGATCCTCAAGAGGCTGAACGAGCCCATGAACAGGAACCAGCTCGCGGAGGAGCTGGGGATGGACTGGAAGACCGTCGACAGGCACGTCGAGGTCTTGGGCAAGTATGGGCTGATAGAGCTGGTCGACGAGCGGGGTAGGACCTACAGGCTCACGGAGAGCGGGAGGAAGGTCCTGGAGCTGTTGGAGGAGCTTGCGAGGCTCTGAGGCGATTACGTCCTCTCCTTCAGGCTATTCGTCCACCTGTACTTCCTCCACTTCGGGTCGGGGAAGCCGCAGTGCGCGCACCTCCTCGACCTGTAGTGGAAGGACCTCCTTCCGCACCTCCGGCACCTCGCGTGCGTCGGCGTCTTGAACTTCCCCATCGAGGGGGTTCCCTTCGTCACCTCTGCTCATCCTCCCTCAGCTGGCCGGGGGAGATCATCACGATGTTGTCGCCCCTCAGGATGACCGTGCCCAGCCTGTTCGCGCTCCCGTCTTGGTTGACCTCCTCCGCGGGGTTCAGGACGACGTTCATGTGCTGATCGAAGCCTATCAGGACCCCCCTTATCATCCTGCCGCTCCTCAGCTTGATCAGCACCTGGTTCCCGAGGCTCCTGTTCAGGAGCTTCAGCGTGATGTCGGCCGACATGTCCGCACACGGTCTTCGCCTGAACGGTCCATATTAATCTGCTGGCAACAGAGGACGGGACGGGAAAACGGTGATAACGGGCTCGGTCCCCGAAGGGCCGTGTCGTTCAGGTCCGGACGACTGGAGGCGGAGATGCCCGAGGAGGTCGCGAGGTACATCTCGTCCCTCGACGTCGACCCGGAGATCTTCGACGAGGTCGTGATGGTCAACGCGGCACACCTGGTCTCCCTCGAGAGGATGGGCGTGATAGGACGGGAGACGCTCGAGAGGGCCCTGGACGCGCTAAGGAGGGCGGAACCGTCGGCGCTCCCCATGACCGACCACAGGCTCGAGGACGTCCACATGGTCATCGAGGAGCACCTCAAGGCTCTGGCACCGGAGGCAGGAGAGAACCTGGCCCTGGGGAAGAGCAGGAACGACGCGGTCGCGGCGGCGATAAGGCTGAGGCTGATGCGTTACGTCGCCGAGATCGTCGGGGAGGGAGCGAGGCTCGCGGAGGAGCTGGTCGCGAAGGCCCTAACCCACGCGGAGACCCTCTTCCCGCTCTTCACCCACGAGCAGGTAGCGGCTCCCGGGACGTTCGGTTTCGTCCTGAGCTCCCACGCCTCAAGGCTCCTGAAGTCCCTGAAGGTCCTCAAGTCCCTCTACGACGACATCGCCGAGTCGCCGCTCGGAGCCGGGCCGGTCGGCGGGACCTCCGTCCCCCACGACCGCGTCCTCCTCTCGGAGCTCCTAGGGTTCAGGCGCGTCGCCGTAAACGCCCTCGAGGCCAGCTCTTCTAGGGACTTCGCGATAACGTATCTCGGCGCGCTCTGCAGGCTCTCTGTCGCGCTGTCGGACCTCGCGGAGGAGGTGGTGAGGTACGTCGGCATGGGACTCGTCGAGATCGGGGACGAGTACTGCTCCACCAGCAGCGTCATGCCCCACAAGAGGAACCCGGTCGTGGCGGAGGTCGCGAGGACCTGCTCCCCGAAGGCCCTCGCGGGGATGGTGGGGTTCGTGGCGACGGTCGACCGCAGGCTCGGCGGCTACGTCCTCGACCTCCAGGAGTCGACGAGGCACCTATGGCCGGCGTCGAGGTCGGTCCTCGAGACGCTGAGGGTCATGAGGGGGATGTTCTCGGGGATCTCGGTCACGGAGAGGGCGAGGGAGGCGGTCCACCCGGTCTCGGGGCTGACCGAGTTCGCGGCGGCGCTGGCGCTCAGGGGCAAGATGGGGTTCAGGAGTGCCCACGGCATAGCCGCGAGGCTCTCGAGGCTCGTCGTCTCGGGCGCGGACTTCGGTCGCGTGGTCTCCGAGGGGAGGGCACTGGGGCTCGACGAGGAGTCGCTCGAGATGCTGAGGGGCTTCCTCGATCCCGGACGCGCGCTCAGGGCCTACAGGGCGATCGGATCGTCACACCCGGAGGAGGTCAAGAGGGCCTGCGCGGAGCTCGCGGGGGAGGCCAGGGAGCTGAGGGCCTGGGCCGAGGAGACCCTCGGGTATATGGCGAGGACGAGGGAGAGGCTCCTCAGAGGGCCCTGAGCGACGGGATCATCTGGACTGGAGGTCCTCCGCGGCTCCAGCGTAGATCCTCGAGGCCAGCTCGAGGTCCGAGACGCTGACCTCCTCCTCGGAGGTGTGGGCGAGGAGCGAGTTGCCCGGGCCGCAGGCGGAGATGCTCATCGTCAGCTTCCAGAGGACGTTCATATCGCTGCTCCCCGTCTTCTTCACGACCCTCGGCCTGACTCCCAGCTTGAGCATCGACCTGATGAGGGATCTGGGGACCGGCTGGGAGACGCTGGTCTGGAAGGGCTCGGTGACGTCCCTCACGGTGAAGGAGCAGTCGTAGAGCGAGCAGATCGCCTCAACCCTCTCGAGTATCGAGCGGGTCTCGACCGTGGGCGGGAACCGGATGTTCACAACGGCCTCCGCGTGCTCGGGGAGCCTCGTCGGCCAGTCCCCGGCTCTGATCACGGTGACCGCGGAGGTCGGCTCGTCGTAACTCCTCCCGTTGAACACGGACCTTATCGTCTCTATCGCGTCGAGGAGTCTGTCGAGGGCCGAGTCGCCCATGTAAGGGGCCGAGCTGTGGCCTCCCCTCCCCCTGCTGGTGAGCGCGAGGGTTACGCTGCCCCGGTAGCTGATCGCGACCCCCGTGGTCCCGGTGGGCTCTCCGATGACGATGTGATCGGCCCTGAAGCCCGAGTTGAGGAGTGCCTTCGCGCCGGAGCCCTCGCCCTCCTCGTCGACCAGTCCTCCCACCACGAGCCTGAAGCCCCTCCGCACGGCGGCCTTCGACCCCGCGAAGAGCATCGCCGCGAACGGGCCCTTCGCGTCCACCGCTCCCCTTCCCTTGATCCTGTCGCCCCTCCTCACCACCTCGAGCATGCCGGGCACCGTGTCGACGTGGCCCGCGAACAGTATCGTCCTCTCGCCGCTCCCCTTCGCGAAGAGGTAGTTCCCCGCCGAGTCGACCTCGAGCTCGTCGTAGCCCAGCTCCCTCTGGAGCCTCCTCATCAACGGCTCCAGCGCCGCCTCCTGGCCGCTAGGCGTGTAGACCCGCAGGAGCTCCACCAGCACCTCGTCGACGTTCAACCCGGGGGTATGTCCCGGCGGTCGTTATTAACCGGCACCCTAAGGCGTCGGATATCCGACCGGATCTAAGCTTATTATCGGTTCGCGACCTGTCCGGGGAGGATGGAGCAGGAGACCTTGGACCTCGAGAGGCTGACCGGGAGCCTCGAGGAGATCGGAGTCGTCGCGAGCGGTTCTAAGGAGAACGAGAGCCTGGTCGTCCTCTACGAGGGAATGGAGAAGGTCGTGACGAACGAGTCGCTGGTCCTCATCGACAACAGGAACGGCAACAGGGTCCTCGCGGTGTGCAGGGGCGGTTTCGGGGTCAACGACTCGCTCAGGACCTCCGGGTACACGCCGGGGATCGCCTACGCCAGGAGGGGAGGAACGACAAGCACCGCGAAGGAGTACTACGCCTTCAGGCTGGTGGCGATCGGGGACGTGACCAGCGGGAAGATCGTGCAGAACGCGACTATCATAGCGCCGGGCTCGAAGGTCTACCGGTTCAACGAGAGGTTCAACCCGATGAGGTTCCTCTCCTCTTCGGAGCAGCGGCTCGGCTACTACGCGACCGGGTACAGGACGTGGGAGGTCCCGGTCCAGGCGGAGTACATCTCCTCACATATCGGGATCTTCGGGGTCACGGGGTCGGGGAAGTCCTTCCTCTGCAGGCACCAGGTCGTGCCGATGCTGCTCAGGAACGGCTACGACGTCCTGATCCTCGACTGGAAGGGCTCCGATTACGCGCCCCATTACCCCGAGAAGGTCCTGAACATGGGAGACGTCGAGCTAGACGACGAGGCGATCGTTGACTACCTGACGTCTGCGCTGAACTACTTCGGGGGCGGCGACATCGGGAAGCGGCTCGAGCTCTACCTCGGGGAGGTGATAGCGACCTACGATTGGAAGGGCGAGGACGAACTCGAGACGAAGGAGAGACTACTGGAGGGCATGGAGCAGGTGATCACGGAGGACAACCTGGAGCAGGGCGGGAAGGTATCAAAGTGGGGAGTCACCTACCTCAGGAAGGCGAGGAGGGCCTTCAACAACCTCGACCCGCAGCACCTGAAGCCCGTGATGGGGAAGATGAAGCCGAGCGAGATCATGGAGAGGCTCAGGAGGGAGCACCTGCTGGTCCTGGACCTGAGCTACGGCGCGAAGGAGCAGAAGCTGAGCGTCTTCCTCTCGATCGCGAGGTACCTGAAGAGGATGATGGAGAATAAGCAGAAGCTCAACGTGGCGCTGGTGATCGACGAGGCTCCCCAGTACTGCCCCTGGCAGCCGAAGGGGCTCGAGGAGAGGACCACGAAGACGCTGACGGAGCTCGCCGCGCTGGGGAGGTCCTACAAGCTCGCCCTGACGCTGATCTCACAGGGCATCGCTGGAGAGATCGGGATAAACGCGGCCGTCCGGAGGAACCTGAACACCCTCTTCGTAGGTAGGATACACCCGCTCGACGCGCCGGAGGCGGAGAAGTACTTCGCGACCTCTTACGTCTCCAGCGACCAGCTCCTGAGGCTTCCCGAGGGCCACTTCTTCCTGATCGGGAAGCTCAACCCGTCCCCGGTGCCGCTGCTGATCACCTTCGAGATACCGGAGGATGAGCGTGCGCGTGGAGCCTGAGGAGATACCCGCGGTCCTGAGGATCCCGAGGCCGCTTCAGGAGAGGTTCTACGAGTTGGCGAGGGAGGAGGCCGCGCGCATCCTGCAGGCGATCAGGTCCCTCGACCCTCGGTTCTTGGAGCCTTTCGAGGAGGTCGTCGGCGGCGCCAAGCGCGGGCCGCGCAGGGTCGAGTGGAGGGACTCGGTCTTCGCAGTCGTGGACGGATCCGACAGCCCCTCGATCGACGAGAGGATCGGGCTGAAGTACGGCCTCTCGGCGGCGGGCTCTAAGCTCTTCCGCGGGATGGAGGCTCTCGAGGACGGCGAGTACTTCGTGGGCGAGGCGCTGAGGGGTCGGTCCGACGACAGCAGGGAGGAGTTCCTGAAGAAGCTGGACCTCGTGACCGTATACCTCGAGAGGAGGATGGCGCTCAGGGCCCTCGAGAGGGCGGACTACGTGGTCTTAGATGGGAGCTTCTTCGGGTTCAGGGCCGGATGTAGTAGGGTGAAGGAGCAGAGGCTCGACTGGCTGGACCCCTTCACCCACAGGCGGTTCTGGTTCGTCCACGAGCTTATTGACGAGCTGGTCGGGATGACGGAGGAGCTGATCGGGTCCGGTAGGGCCCTCGGTGTCGTGAAGAGGATCGCGACCTCCGCGCTCGACGGATACGTGGGCTACAGGTTCGGGCCCGACAGGATGTTGGGGCTCACGGACAGGTCGATCCTCATGCTGGTCACCTCTCCCGGCGACGTTGTCGAGTACTCCTCGGTCTTCGACCGGCCTCACGAGGTCTACTCCCTGCTCAGGAGCATGCTCGACGAGCGGAGCGGCGAGGCCCACGGGGAGGCACTGAAGAGGGACCTGGCGATCGCGGAGAGGCGGTTCAGGGTCCAGCTCGAGTCGGACCTCATACCCGAAAGGGTCAAGGAGGGGCGCGCGGAGAGGCGAGAGCAGCTGGTGAGGCTCATAGGCTCTACGGAGAGGGTCTTCGTGAGGACCGTGGAGTCCCAGCCGCCGGTCTGCATCGAGCTCCCGAGGACCGCTCCGAGAGACCTGAAGGACCTCGCGATCACGTATGCCCTCGAGACCTTCAACCCCGCTACGGGGCTGCCCTTGGCGCTCGACTTGGTCGACGAGCTGGTCTCGTTCCCGAGGGCGCTGAGCAGGGAGTTCGTGGAGGAGGTGGAGGCCGAGCTGCTGAGGAAAGGGATCGACCTCAGGAGGCTTAGGGCCCTCTTCAGCCGGATCAACCCGCAGAAGGAGTTCGAGTGAGCGGGTTCCTCGAGGACGCTCGAGTGAGCCAAAGTTTATTGACACCGGACTCCCTGTACGGTCGGGTTGAAGGAGACGCCGCTGACAGGCGAGATACTGGTCAGGGACGTGATGTCGAGTCCGGTCATCGAGCTCAGCGAGGAGGCGACGGCCGCGGAAGCGGCGCAGCAGATGGCCAAGTACAGGATCAGCAGCGTGCTGGTAATGAGGGGGAACGCGCCGGTCGGGATCGTCACGAAGAGGGACCTCGTAGAGAAGGTTGTTGCGAGGGACCTCAAGCCCAGCGGGGTCAAACTGAGGGACGTGATGTCGAGCCCCATAATCACCGTCAGCCCGGAGGAGACGATAGAGGAGGCCCTGAGGACGATGAACAAGCTCAACGTGAGCAGGCTGGTCGTCGCGTACAGGGGCAGGATAGCGGGGATCATCAGCATGAAGGACATCCTGAAGTTCACGCCGGACATCATCGAGATCGTCAAGGAGCAGCTGAGGATCAGAGGGATTTCCAGGAGGCCCGAGCCCTACTACGAGGGCTACTGCGACTCCTGCGGCGAGTGGAGCGACATGCTGCTCCGGATCGACGACAACTTCCTCTGCGAGGAGTGCAGGCTTGAGTCCGGAAGGGAGACGGTCGGGTGAGAGGCCCAAGTTCATCGCGGACTCGATGCACGGCAAGCTCGCCAGATGGCTGAGGCTCCTCGGGTACGACTCGGTCTACGCGAGGTCCGACGACGACCGGCTCCTCCTTGAGGCCGAGGGCTCCGGGAGGGTCCTCGTGACTTCGGACGTGGAGCTTCACAGGCTCGCGGTCAAGAGGGGAGTTAGGTCCGTCCTCGTCCCCCTCGAGGACGTTGAGAGGCAGCTGGCGGCCATCGCGGAGGAGGTCTCGAGGGAGTTCGGGCTGGACATCGAGGAGTTCTTCGAGCCCGAGGCGACGAGGTGCTCGCTCTGCAACGGCGAGCTGATCGAGGAGGGCGACGGGCGCCACTACGTCTGCGCGAGCTGCGGCCAGAGGTACTGGGAGGGGAGCCACTGGCCGAGGATAGAGAGGACGCTCGAGTCCGCGAGGAGGCTCGCGCTCAAGAGGTCGCGGGACGCCTCGAGGACTAGGGCTTCGGAGACTGGTTAAGGGTAAAAGGCTCGGCGGCGGACGGAGGCCCGATGGGCGAGATCGGCGAGGAGGCGGCCGCGAGGCTGATCTCAGCGGCTAGGGCCGCCATCGAGTCGGTCCTCAGGGGCGCGGACCCAGAGGAGGTCCAGATCCCAGAGGTCTTCGCGGAGGAGGTGAGGAGGGGGGTCTTCGTGACGGTCTACACGTACCCCGAGATGGCGCTGAGGGGCTGCATAGGCTACCCCAGGCCGGTCGACAGGCTGGAAGTGCTGACCGTTAGAGCGGCTATCGCCGCGGCCCTCCTCGACCCCCGCTTCCCGCCCCTAGAGGTCGACGAGCTGGACAGGTCAGTGCTCGAGCTCAGCGTCCTCACGCCCTTGGAGCAGATAAGGGTCGACGACAGGAGGAGGATGCCGGACGAGGTCGAGGTCGGGAGGCACGGGCTCCTGATCGAGTGGAAGGAGGCCTCGGGGCTCCTGCTGCCACAAGTTGCCGTCGAGCAGGGGTGGGACGCAGAGGAGTTCCTAGTCAACGTCTGCCTCAAGGCGGGACTCCCTCCCACGACATACCTGCACCCTGGGTCAAGAGTCTACAGGTTCGAGGCCGAGCTCTACGTCGAGGAGCGTCCCCGGGGCCCGGTGAGGAGGCTGAGGCTTGACAGGCCGGCAACGGGGGCCGGGTGCGGCGTTTGAGGGTCCACGTGGGCGTCTGCGGGATAGGGTTCGGTCACGCGGCGAGGGCGAAGGCCGTGATCGAGGATCTCGCGAGGCGCGGCGACGAGGTCGTCGCGACCAGCTACGCGGAGGGCCTCAGCTACCTGAGGTCGAGAGGCATAAACGTCGTCGGCGTGCAGCGGGTCGACTACGGGAGGTCCCCGGACGGGGGCGTCAGCGTCAGGTGGTCCCTCATCAGGGGTACGGCGCTGCCCCTGAGGGTCGCGATGCAGGTCGTGCAGGAGATGGCGGTCATGGACGCGTTCGGCGCCGAGGTCGTCCTCTCCGAGACGAGGGGGTCGACCGTCCTGGCTGCGAAGGCGATGGGCCTTCCGGTCGCGGTCCTCCTCAACCAGTTCAGGGTAGTCGTCCGGTCCGAGAGGCACCGGACCGCGTCCTCCTTGACGAACGCCTTCGCTGACGTCGTGGCTAGGGTCTGGTCGCTGGCCGACGAGGTGCTCATCGCCGACTACCCTCCGCCCCTCACGATCTCTCGGAGGAACCTCTTCTTCAGGGAGGTGGAGCAGGATAAGGTCGCCTACGTCGGCCCCGTCCTCGACAGGTACCCCTCCGAGCTCCCGGGGAGGAGGGAGGCCAAAGAGGCGCTGGGCTTCAGTCCCGACGAGCCCCTCGTGCTGGTATTGAACACGGGCCCCGAGTCCGAGAGGAGGGCGCTCAGGGAGAGGCTGATCAGGTCCCTCGACGCCCTGTCGGAGTACCAGCTCGTCTTCTCGCTGGGGGAGCTCGGGTCTGACCGTCGGGAGAGGCGCGGGAGGCACCTCCTCGTCTCCTGGCTTCCCGACGAGAACGTCGCGATCGCGGCCGCCGACGTCGTCATCTCGAGGGCCGGGCACTCGACCGTCTCGAAGGCGCTCGCGTTCGGGTGCAGGTTGGTGCTGGTGCCGACTCCGAACCACTCGGAGCAGCTGGGGAACGCCGAGTCGCTCTCGGAGAGGGGCGCGGCAGTCGTCCTCGACCTCGTGGAGCTCTCGCCCGAGACGCTGAGGGAGGCGGTCAGGAGGGCCCTCGATCTCGAATTCAACACGATCCGGAGGTACGCGGAGCTCGCGGCTGAGCGCAACGGCCGGGGCGAGGTCGTGGGGAGGCTGAGGGCGCTGCGGGGAGCATGAGGCCGCGCTACAAGCTCGTGGGCGACGTCGCGCTGGTGAGGCTCAGGGGCGGCGAGGACCCGGAGGAGGTCGTCGAGTACCTCCTCGACAGGCACCCCCGGCTGAGGGCCGTGTTGGCGTACGAAGGTGTGGGAGGCGAGCTGAGGCTCCCGAGGGTAAGGCTCCTCTACGGCGAGAGGCCCGTCGTCACGAGGTACGTCGAGCACGGAGTCGCCTACGAGCTTGACGTCGAGCGGATGATGTTCTCTCTGGGAAACAAGTTCGAGAGGCTCAGGGTCGCCGCGATGATTAGAGAGTGGGAGGTGGTCGTCGACGCCTTCGCTGGGATAGGACAGTTCGCGCTGCCCATCGCGGCCCTCGGAAGGCCAGCGGCGGTCCACGCGATCGAGCTCAACCCCGAGGCCTACGAGTACCTAGTAAGGAACGTGAGGGCGAACGGGCTCGAGGGAAAGGTCAGGACCTACCGAGGCGACTGCAGGGAGGTCACGAAGGGGCTGGAGGGCATCGCCGACAGGGTCGTGATGGGCTACTTCCCCGGGACGATCAGCTACCTTGAGGCCGGGCTGAGGGCCCTGAGGCCCGGCGGAGGGGTCATTCACCTGCACGACCTGGTGCAGAGGGGCTCGGAGGAGGACTACTGCGCCGAGGTCATCAAATCGGCGAGGGGGAGGGGTTACGAAGTCAGGCTGCTCAGGGCCACGCGGGTCAAGTCGTACTCGGCCAGGCTCGTCCATGTAGCCCTGGACCTGCTCTGCCTTCCGAAGCGACCGTGACCAGCGCGTTCAGCCGCATCAGGGACCCCACTAAGTCCTCGGCGCGCCTGAAGAGCGACCTAGCGCCCGTCCTCCTCCTGGCCTCCTGCAGGGACCTCGCTAGGTCCGCGAGCTGGTCGACGACGACCGAGTTCCTCAGTTCAACGACCAGTGCGCTCAGCTGCTCGAGTGCGTCGGCCAGATGGGCCATCGCGAGGAGCTCCTGCCCGCCGGCCCCGGCCGAGCCGAGGGCCTCCTCGATTTCCCTCACGAGGTCGGCCAAGTCGGAGGCCGCCTCGGTCAGCGCCGACACGGCGTAGAACGGGGTCTGCTCGTCCGGAACCGCGACCATCTGGGAGACCATCCTCTTCAGGGTGGACGCGTAGCCTAAGCAGTCCTTGAGCAGCTCCTCGAGCTCGGGGCTCGGGGTCCCACCGGAGCCGACGTCGGACTCGGCCCTCCTGAGTGCCCTCACGAGGGACTGGAGCGATACCGAAAGGGCCTGCTCGATCGACCTGAACGGGTCGCCCGAGATCTCGACGACGATCGAGCCCTCCGACTCGAGGGCCACGAACAAGCCCTGGAGCCTCTCCCTCAGCCTCCTCGACCTCACGACCAGCTCCTCTGCCCTGCCGCGCCTCGTCTGGACCCTGACCGAGGACACTCCCGCCTCGTAGCAGGCCACCATCGCGTCCTCCACCAGCTCGCCGAGAAGGTCCGCGTCCAGAGAGAGCTGGACCGAGGTCCTCCTGCCCGCGGGGACGATCCTCAGCAGCTCCCTCTCCACGATCACGGTCACGGCAGAGCCCTTCCTCAGCCCCGACTCCTCGACCCACTCCTTCGGTAGCGTGACCACATAGGAGCTCCCCCTGAGCTGCTGGATCCTCCTCTCGTGGAACCGGGGCAACCCTTGATTTCATATATTATCTATAAAAAATAGTTTCTTCTGCGCTAGTATGATTTTTAGGTCGGGGATACCCTGAAGGGAGCGGGTTGGACGAGAAGCAATCGATCGTCGCCTTCGTTCACATTTGCGCTGAGCCGAACCGCGTCGGAGAGATCGTCTCGAGCCTCTGCGCCTGCTCGCACGTGACGAGGGTTTTCAGCGTGACGGGCGAGTACGACGTCATCGCGATGGTGAGGGTGAGGGACATCAACGAGCTCCACAGGTTCCTCAGGATGCGCGTGATGAACCTCGCCGGCGTGAAGGGAGTCGAGACTTCGATCGTGTTGGAGGAGAGACAGGCTGACGGCGAGGCCGTGAAACCGCCTGCATCAAAATAACAGAGTCCGAGAGGTCCTTGGGAGGTCCTCAGAACTCCTCCTCTTCCTCCTCCCACTCCTCTTCCTCCCACTCCTCCTCGAAGTCCTCTTCTTCCTCCCACTCCTCCCATTCCTCTTCTTCCTCTTCCGAAAACCGCCTCGAGATCAGCACACCCGCTACCCAAGACCCCCGTATATTAAGTTGAACGGGTCGCGTAGCGGAGGGACATCCAGCGCTAACGGCTCGAGATGACCTGGAGCAGCCGCGCGTCAAGTCCCTACCGGCTCAGCGAGCGTCCTGTCGACTGCTCCTGATGACGATCGTGCGGCCGCGGCGAGGCCGGATTCAGCGTCTGGAACGGTGAGCCGCGAGCGTGGAGCTCGGATCTTTTCGGCCGGGAGCGGAAGCGCGAGGTGAAGGAAGCCCATTCAAGTCGACGGTGACGTCAGCGGACCGCTAGCCGTAAGAAAGGGACCGAACCGCGCCGAGGCCCCATCGCCGCGACGGCAGCTCGGATCGGGAGACGTGAGCGACCACTGCTCCCTCGCGAGCCTCGATTTCGAAGGGATCTGCGACTCTTAATTCGCAACGGTCACTTAATAACGTTGTTATATGGAAATCAGATTGGATGAATTTACATGCTCGCGCATCAAACTTAAATTTAAGAGATCAGAAGTAGCAGACGTATGACTCGTGGGGAGATATCTAGGCGTGGGTTCCTCTCGACCCTCGCAGGTGGGGTCGCGGGGGTCGTTGTCGGCGCTGGGCTCGGCTGGGCCTTGAGGTCACCCGAGGTCAGGGAGGTGGTCCGGACCACCACCGTCGCGGCGCCCGGCGGCGAGAGGACGATCACGGTCACGCGCCCCGGACCGGAGACGACCGTGACCGTGACGAGGGAAGTCACGCCAGTTAGGAAGCTCCCGAAGGACACGGTGAAGATAGGAGTCCTCGGCATCAGGACAGGGCCGTGGGCGACTTACGGGACGTTCATCGAGCAGGGGGCAAGGCTCGCGGCCGAGGAGATTAACGCCGCGGGGGGGATCCTCGGCAGCAGGGTCGAGCTCTCGATCCGCGACGAGGCGGCCGACGTCGTCAAACAGGCCAGGGAGCTCGTGGAGGCCGAAAGGGTCGACTTCCTCGTGGGCGTCGACTCCAGCGGGAACGCGATGAGGGTCGGGCCGCTGATGCAGGAGCTGAACAAGATCCTGATCGTGACCCACGCCGCGACTCACAGGGTGACGGAGGAGCTCGTCTACAAGCAGAAGATCAAGCAGATCTTCAGGGTCTCCGTCCCGGTCTACCAGGACGGAATACTCGCGGCATACGTTGCCAAGGACCTCCCGGTGAAGAAGTGGGCTGGCATCAACCCGGACTACGAGTACGGCCGCGTCTCCTGGGACTTCTTCAAGAGGACGCTCTCGGCGCTGAGGCCGGACGTCGAGTTCGTGGCGGAGCAGTTCAACAGAAGTCCCGGGACCACGGACTTCGGTCCCTTCGTCTCCGCGGTGATCGCCGCGGGCGCGGAGGGCCTCTTCTCGTCGAACTGGGCGTTAGAGGCGGCGACAATGCACAAGCAGCTGAAGGCGCTGGGAGCCTACGATAAGCTGAGGGCGGTCATCAACCCGATGGGCTACTCGACAGACGTCGTCTACGAACTCGGGGCCGACTACCCGACGGCGCCGCTCGGTACTTGGGTCTCGGGAAGGTACGTCTGGTTCTACCCCGACAACGAGGTCAACAGGGCCTTCGTGAGGGCATTCAGGGCCAAGTACGGGAAGTATCCGCCGTACTCCGCCGAGACGACCTACACCGCGATCTACCTCGTCAAGTCGATCTTGGAGTCCGCCGGGACCTTCGACATCGACGCGCTGATCAAGCAGGCGGAGGGACGCGTCATCATCTCGCCCGCCGGCGCCAGGTGGATCAGGCCCGAGGACCACCAAGCGATATACGACGTCCCGTACGGCAAAATCGCGCACACCGGAGGAGAAATTCCGGTTCTCACCAGCCTCGTCACCAGGTCGGCGTGGGAGTACTACAGGTCGCCTCCGTTCTCGTGACGCAACCAACTGGTCGAACGATGCCGCATGATCGACGCCATTTTTTATCAGGCCCTGACAGGGCTCTTCAGGTCCTCGTATTACTGGCTGATCGCGTCGGGCCTGACCCTGATCTTCGGGGTGACGCGGGTCGTCAACTTCGCGCACGCGACCTTCTTCGTGCTCGGGGGGTACACGGCCCTCACCATGCACTCCATCACCGGGAACTTCGCCCTCTCCGTGCTCGGCTCAGCGGCCGTGGTGGCGCTGGTGGGCCTCGCGAGCGAGGTCGCCCTTCTGAGGCCCCTTTACAAGATCGAGAACCTCTACCAGCTCCTCATGACCTTCGCCCTGACCCTGATCATCAACGACGCGAGCAAGTTCATCTGGGGTCCTGAGTCGAGGTCGCTTCCGCTCCCGAGGGAGCTCTCGACGGCGGTCTACATCGGGCCGAGGCCTTTCCCGCTCTTTTACCTCGTGGTGATAGCGCTCGCCCTCGCGACGCTCGTCCTGCTCTACTACCTGATAGAGAGGACCTTCTGGGGGCTGAAGGTAAGGGCGACTTGGAGGGACCTCCACATGGCTGAGGCCCTCAGGATAGACAGCAGAGGGATCTTCAGCAGGACGTTCATGCTGGGCAGCTTCTTGGCGGGGCTCGGCGGTGCCTTCATGGTGGCGTTCACACCCGTGGCCCCGGGGCTCGGGGACTCCCTCATCATCGTGGCGTTCATCATCGTCGTCGTAGCGGGCCTAGGCAATCTCGTGGGGGCGTTCATCGCGTCGATGATCATCGGCGTCTCCGAGAGCCTCTTCATCATGTTCGTCCCTGAGGTCGACATCCTCCTCATCTTCGTGATCATGACCGTGGTGCTGCTGGTGAGACCATGGGGGATCTTCGGGGAGCGTTGAGGCGGGAGGCGCTACTGATCTTCATGGTCGCGGCAGCGGCCGCCGTCGGGCTGACGCGTGACGGCTTCCTGATCTACCTGACCTCCCTCTTCATGATCTTCGCGATATTCGCCAACGCGTACAACGTGGTCTTCGGGTACCTCAAGCACGTCTCCTTCGGCCACTCGCTCTTCTTCGCGGCTGGCGCATACGGTCTGGCCCTGACCACGACGCGGTTCGTCCCCGACATGCTCGTCGGGATGGCAGTAGGCCTCGCGCTCGCCCTCCTCCTGGCTCTCGCGGTGGGCGCCCTCACCCTGCGGCACACCAGCATCTACTTCGCGATGCTGACGCTCGCCTTCGCGATGCTTTTCTACTCGCTCCTGATCAAGTGGAGGGACGTGACCGGAGGGAGCGACGGGATATCGGGGATACCGAGGGCGTCCGCGTACTTCAGTATGCCGACGGTCGAGAGCTTCTACCCGATGCTCTTCCTGTTCTTCGCGGTCAGCGTGCTGCTGCTGAGGTGGATCGACAGTTCGAGGCTAGGGCTGCTCCTGAGGGCCCTCGGCGACAACGAGGACAGGTTCAAGTTCACCGGGCTGAGCGTCTACAGGTACAAGCTGGCCGGGCTCGTGATCTCCGGGGCCTTCAGCGGCCTCGCGGGAACCCTCTACGCCCTCCTGATGAGGACCGTGACCCCGGACATCGCGTACTGGACCATGGCTGCGGAGCCCCTGATCATGACGCTCCTCGGAGGCTCTCAATACTTCCTCGGTCCGCCCGTGGGTGCCGCCGTCTTCGTGACAGTGACCACGGTCACCGCGCGAGTCGCGGAGTTCTGGCAGCTCTTCATGGGGATCGTTCTAGTAGCGCTCCTCCTCGGCGCCAGGGGAGGCATTCTGGGGCTGGTGGAGAGGCTATGGGGAGGGAGGTTCTGAGGACAGAGGGGCTGGTCAAGAGGTTCGGCGAGTTCGTCGCCGTCAACAGGGTCTCCCTCTCCTTCGAGGAGGGCGAGAGGACCGCGATAATCGGCCCAAACGGCGCAGGGAAGACGACCTTCATCAACCTCGTCACAGGACAGTTGAGGGCCGACGAGGGCA
Organism: Candidatus Caldarchaeales archaeon; assembly: GCA_039630085.1. Lineage (GTDB taxonomy): Archaea > Thermoproteota > Nitrososphaeria_A > Caldarchaeales > Calditenuaceae > Calditenuis. Next base: position 53,714 of record JBCNVM010000001.1, on the reverse strand, counting down.
AGGTCCTCCTCAACGGCCGTGACATCACCGGGCAGAGCCCACACGAGAGGGTGAAGGAGGGGCTCAACAGGACCTTCCAGATCCCGAGCGTCTTCAAGTCCCTCACCGTCGAGCAGAACCTGATGGTGGCGTCCTCTACGGCGGGAGCCGACGCCGGGGAGGTGAGGGGGCTCATCGAGGGGTTGGGGCTCAAACACTACCTCACCACTAGGGCGGCGCTCCTCCCCTACGGGCTGATGAAGGTCCTCGAGCTGGGGATGGCCCTCCTCTCGAAGCCCTCGGTCCTCTTCCTCGACGAGCCCACCGCAGGACTCAACGTCGGCGAGAAGGAGAGAATAGTCTCTCTGCTCCAGTCACTCCCGTCGAGTGTGACACTGGTCGTGGTCGAGCACGACATGGACGTCGTCTTCACGCTGGCCCGTCGGATCGTCGTGATGCACCGGGGAGAGGTCCTCGCGGACGGCGCGCCGCAGGCGATAGCCGCGGACTCGAGGGTGAGGGAGGTGTATCTGGGATGAGCGAGGTCCTCTCGGTCCGCAACCTCGACGCCTTTTACGGCAAGGCTCAGGTGCTCTTCGACGTCAGCCTCGACGTGCAGAGGGGCGAGGTCGTCTCCCTGATAGGGAGGAACGGTGTGGGGAAGACCACTCTGCTCAAGTCGGTGATGAACATCGGGGTCGCGAAGAGGGGCAAGGTGATCCTGAACGGGACCGACATCTCGCGGCTTCCGACCCACGCGATAGCCTCGAGGGGCGTCGCGTATGTGCCGGACTACACCGGCCTTATCCCCGGCGTGTCGGTGCTCGACAACTTCAGGCTCGCCGCGGGGAGGAAGCAGGTTGACCTGAGCCAGGCGGTCGAGATTTATCCCGAGGTGAAGTCGCTGCTCGACAGGCGGGCGGACTCCCTGAGCGGCGGCGAGAGGAAGATAGTCGCGCTCCTAAGGGCCCTCCTCATGAAGCCCTCGATCTTGTTGGTCGACGAGCCCACAGAGGGCGTCAGTCCCATCATCGCCAACCGGATTTACGGAATAATAACTACGATGAAGGAGTCGGGGCTCTCGGTGCTCCTAGTTGAGCAAGGGACGCGGTACAAGCTCCTGACGAAGGTGTCTGACAGGGTCCTCGTGATGGTCGGAGGTAAGATAGTCTGGGAGTCGACGTCCGACAGGTTCGATGCCGAGGTAGAGCAGATCAGGAAGTTCTTAGCCGTCGGCGTCTGAGGACGCGAAAACTCATCCAGAGCGGTCCTGCGCTCACTTGATATTCACCTGCGAGTGAGTCATGTGGGGCCCGTAGCTCAGCCAGGACAGAGCGTCGGCCTTCTATCTGGCCGGGGAAAGCCGAAGGTCCCGGGTTCGAGTCCCGGCGGGCCCGCGCCGCAAACCACCGTTTCCCTCCGTCCTCCGGCGTTCCCGATGCTTCGGGTCGCCGCCGCTCGGGCGTCCCCCGTGCGGCAAGGTCTTTAAGTTGAGCCCCAGCGAAGCAGCACGAAAGGAGATGGTGACGACGCACAGGTGCGCCTTCTGCGAGAGGCAGTTCCCCCACGGGGTCGGGATGCTCTACGTCAGGAGGGACGGGACGCTCCTCTGGTTCTGCAGCAGGAGGTGCAGGGTCTACATGGTCGAGCGCAGGAAGGACCCGAGGAAGGTCAAGTGGACGCTCGCGGGCAAGACGGCCGCGATTCAGAAGCGAGGGGTCACTGGATCCTGATCCTCCTGCCGGAGCTCAGGATCTCTGGGTTCTCGAACACCGCTATAATCGCGGAGGGGACGTTCCTGCCCTTCAGCATCGAGGCCAGCCTTCTGAGCAGGGCCTTCCTCGCCTCACCCAAGTAAATCGCGTCGAGCCCGACCGCCTTATCCAGATACTCGTTACCGAGATTAACCAGCTGCGACCGGTCCACTTTACCCCTACAGTAGGAAATCGCTAACAGGGCCAGATACACGAGGTGCCGCTCCCTCTCCGGCAGCCTGTCCCTCTCGACCCGGAGGGCGTTCGCGATCTCGGTGAATTCGTCTTGGACCTCGACCGCGGCACCCGGGGTCCCGGTGGTGGAGGACGCAGCCTTAGCGACCGCTGGCTCCTTTTCAACGACCCGGGCCTGAAGCCCCTCGTCGATGGTCGGAGGTCCCTCCACCTTAGGACGCACTTCCGTAGAGGGCTGGGGACGCCCGACCGGCGGCGGCCCCGCGTCGGCGACGTTGCCCTGAAGCACCAGGCCGCACCACTTGGCCTCCTCGAGGCTCAGGCCGAAGGACTTGTGGTTGTAGATGAGAAAGACGGCCGTCTTCGTCACGGCAGGGTCGCTGAAGACCTCCGCGTAGCTCCGGAAGAAGCTCTCTGGGTACCCCTCCTCGAGGGCCTTCATCAGGACCCTCCTGATCTGCTCGTAGGCGTTGGCCATCAGCTCGAGGTAGGTCCGGCCGTCTATCTGCCTCGCGAACAGCATCCTAGAATAGGTGATCATGGAGCTCCGTAAAGCGTGGAGGGCCGAGATCTCCCGAGTTTCTTCCGGGAAGGACTGCACCGACCGGTAGTCCAAAAAGGATGGTTGAGCGCCGGACGCCGATTCGTACTCGTCCCTCTCTACTGCGCTCTCCACCGATTTAGATATGGAATAGTGATAGATAAGTTTTATTTGAGGACTGTTATTGGTCCTTCATCATGTAAGCTCGGAGGTGCTGAAGAATATCGAGCACTCCCGGGAGAAGCTCTCCGCGCTGTCGGAGGCGTGGACCAGGTTGTCCGTCAGGTCGAGTCCCAGGTCCCCCCTTATAGTCCCTGGCTCCGCGTTCACGGGATCGGTCGCTCCGGTGAGCTTCCTGACGACGGAGACCGCCGACCTGCCCTCCAGCACCATGACCACGACCCTCCTCCCGGACATCCTGTTCACCAGCTCCTCGTAGAAGTGCTTCCCCCTGTGGACGGAGTAGAGCTCCTCCGCCTGGGCTCTGGACAGGGTCAGGGCCTTCATCGCGACCAGCCTGAGCCCCTTCCTCTCGAACCTCGAGATTATCTCGCCGATCAGCCCCCTCTCGACCGCGCTCGGCTTCAGCATCACGAAGGTCCTCTCGGTCATCACGCAACGTCCCTCCGGGACCGATTTAACGGTGTGGTACCCTGTCCGAGGTCAGACTTATCACCTCGGAGCCATCCGTCCGCCCGTGAGGGTTCGGGTCAGGGTCTTCAGGGTCTCCTCCTACAGCGACCCGGACACCGGGAGGCCCGGCAAGGTGATCGAGCTGGTCGAGGTCAGGCCAGCTCCCTCCTCGAGGGGCGTCTACGCCGCGGAGGAGGTCGTCGTCGCCCAGCAGATCTTCCAGTCGCTCCTCACGCAGCTCCAGTGGATGGGCCTGATGCCGGTCCAGAGGGACAGGGTGATCCCCAAGATGGTCCTCTACCTGACCGAGGAGGAGTACGAGAGGCTCGGGGTGAAGTTCGAGGTTAACGAGGAGTACGAGCTGGTCATGGAGGGGGGCAAGCTCGCGTTCCAGAGGCCCCCCTGAGGTGGGAGCGCTTGAGGTTCGAGTGCCTGATCTGCAGGGTCGAGGTCGAGTCGGTCCACGAGGAGGACAGAGGTGACCACTACTACGTCGTCTGTCCGAGGGGACACGAGCAGTTCGTGAGGAAGAGGCGTCAGCGGTGAGCCATCACGAAGGCGTTGGGTGACCTGTCCCTAACGCAGTACCCGAACCTTTCGAACTGGACGTGCATATCCACATCCAGCGAGGTCACGGCTCTCTCGGCGACGCCCTCGACGACCTCCAAGCTCGAGTCGTTCAGGGATCCGTCCGGGTTAAGGAGCGGTCCCGGGATCAGAACCCTCACGTTCACGGCCTCCTCTACCGGCACCCACTGGATCACTCTAAGGCCCGGTAACGGCGGTGCGGCCTCGAGGACCCCCACCGCGTCGCCGTCGGAGACTGACCTCAGCGTCACGTTGCCGAGGAACTTCAGCCTGAGCGCGCCCCCGGGACCGACGGCCCTGACGTCCTCCGCGGGGACGTAGACCTCCCCCGAGACCCTCAGCCTCCTCTGCCCGAGCCTCCCGCTCGGGTGCAGGGGCACATCGACCTTGAGGGTGCCCGGGCCCTCCAGCCTGAGCCTCACGGGGTCCTTGACGAAGAACATCCTCGGCGCCCGGTCGTCGATCATCCTCCTGTTGATCGCGTAGAGGAGGTCCCAGGAGTAGACCTTCCTGCTCTGCGTCAAGGCGACGTACCTCTCGACGAACTCCTTCAGCGCCTCCGGGACTATCCCCCTCCTCCTGATCGAGGCGATCGTCGCGAGCCTCGGGTCGTCCCATCCCGAGACCACGCCCCTCTCGATGAGCGACCTGATCTCCCTCCTCGAGACGGGCGTCCCCTCGAACTCGAACCTCTCGTACTCGACGTAGGTCGGGTTGGGCATCGAGAGGTACTGTCTTATCAGGTTCTGGAGCTCGTCCCTGAGCATGAACTCCGATGTCCGGAGAACGTGGGTGACCCCGCATATCGCGTCCTCTATGCTGACCGCGAAGTCGTAGGTAGGCCAGACCCTGTACCTGTCGCCCTTCAACGGGTGCGGCGACTCTACGATTCTCATGATCACGGGGTCCCTCAGGGTCGTGTTCGCCGAAGCCATGTCTCCGACGAGCCGCAGCGAGACCTCGCCTTCGGAGAACCTGCCCTCCAGCATCCCCTCCCAGAGCTCCGCGTTGACCTCGGCGGGCTGGGCCCTGTGCTCGCAGGGGACGCCCTCGGACCTCAGCCTCTTCATGGTCTCGCGGCTGCACGCGCAGGCGTAGGCCCTCCCTGATTCGATCAGCTTGACCGCGTAGTGATAGAAGAGCTCCATGTCGTCGCTGTTGCACTTCTCGTGGTCCCACCTTATCCCGGCCCACCTGTACCCGTCCCTGTAGCTGTCGTAGTACTCCGGCCTCACCTTCCTCGGGTCCGTGTCCTCGAACCTGAGCCAGACCTTCCCTCCGTACATCTCCTTGTAGAGGTAGTTGAGAAGCCCGCTGAGCGCGTGGCCGATGTGCATGTAACCGCTCGGCTCCGGCGGCAGCCTCGTCACCACGTTCCCCGGGACGGCGTTCGGGAGCGGGGGAAGCCTCCTCTTGGCCTCGACCTTCCTCTCGACCAGGAGCTCGGGGGCCAGCTCCGAGAGGGCCTGCGCGATCGCGTCGGGCGTCATCGAGTTGACCTGCCCTACGACCTCCCTCACCAGCTCCAAGAGCGCGGATATCGAGGCCTTCAGCTCCGGCCTCTCCGCGATCACCTTAGAGATCACAGCCTTGTCCTGTGCCGACCCGCCGTGGTCGTGCGCGTTCTTGAGGGCCCACTTGTAGACCAGCTGGCGGATGTCCTCGGGGTTCATCCGAAGTTCGATCCCGTGACCTCGGAATAAATGCTGAGCTTCTCCCTGCTCGGGAGAAACGGCTCAAGCGCTCGACGTCACAGCGGCTTTCATCTTCTCAGGAGTGCGCGCGGCCCACTGAGGCGGAGTCGCCGTGGTCCAAGCTCCGCAGACAACGTCGTCCTGGACAGACGCGGTAGCCGTACGGGACGAGGGCTTGACCACTGCCTTCAGTCTCCGCCACCGACTCGCGCACTGAGTCGCTCTTTGATTCGTAGCCCCAAAGATGAGGCCCCGAACGCCGGGAGCCGATCTGCCGTCCGCGTCGATCGCCGGAACCCGAGCTCCTCGACATCAACATGTCCGGATCCCATTCTGATCGTCCCCCGGCGTAGAGGGCGGCCCATGCCATCGAACGGAACTTCCTCGGGACGACCCCGAACCCCTCGAGCTCGCGGATCCCGGGCGCCGTGAAACGCTATAGCCCGCTGCGCGGTAGAGTCGATGGGGATGCGGGAGCTCTCGATGGCCCCTGTCCACAGGATGCTGAAGAGGGCAGGGGCCGTCAGGGTCAGCGAGGAGGCCGCGGAGGAGCTGAGGGCGATACTGGAGCTGATAGGGATGAAGATCAGCGCGAGGGCGATCGAGGTTGCCGCGTCCGCGGGCAGGAGGACCGTGAGGAGGGAGGACGTCATCGAGGCGGCCAGGTCCCTCTTCCCGGAGCTCCGCATCGGCAGGGTATAGCTCAATTAGGCGCCCGCTCGCAGGACATTCCGCGGTTATGGTGCGGGTCATCGTGACTGCGGTCCCAGGATCTGGCAAGACGACGATCCTCAGGATGGTGAGGGAGAAGGCCCCGGAGGTCGTGGTGACGAACCTCGGCGACGTGATGTTCGAGATCGCGAAGACCAGGTACAACCTGAGCTCAAGGGACGAGATGAGGAGGGCCATCCCGGTCGAGGAGTACAGGGTCGTCCAGCTCGAGGCCGCGAGGAGGATAGGCGCGATGGACGGAAAGGTCCTCGTGGACACCCACTCCCTCATCAAGTCGCCCTTCGGTTACTACCCGGGTCTCCCTCCGGACCTGCTGGAGGCGATCAGGCCCCACGCGGTGGTCTTTCTTGACTTCAGGCCCGAGGACATCCTCGAGAGGAGGAGCAGGGACGAGGACGTCTCGAGGAGGCGGGGCCTCGAGCCCCTCGAGGAGATAGAGGAGCACCAGAGGTTAAGCGAGATGGCCGCGATAGCCGCTGCGTCCTACGCCAAGTGCTACTACGTCAAGATGTCCTGCAGATACCCGCAGTCCTATCCGTTCCAGCACGCCCAGGAGCTCTCCTCCAGGCTGATCGAGTACCTCAACCTCCTCGAGTCCAGCCTCAGGGTCACCTGAACCCTAGGGGCAGCTTCAGGTTCCAGGACGAGACGTCCCCCGCGTTGACCTTCCGGCCGGACGCGATGAAGACCGTGTGGCCCCGCGTAACGTGGACCGGCCTCGTCGCGCCGACCCTGACCCTCCACGGCCTTATCATCAGCTCGCCCACGAAGTAGTCGACGATGCCCGAAGCCCTCATCGCCGAGACCGTCCTCTCGAGCTGGTTCACCGAGGGGACGATCGCGACGAAGGTCCCCCCTCCCCTCAGGGCCTTCACCGCGCCCCCGACGACGCCCCAAGGCTCCGGGACGTCGGCGACGAACGCGTCCACGTCCCTCTCCTCGGGCTCCGCGAGGTCTCCCTTCCTCAGCGCCAGGGCCTGCCTCACGCCGAGCCTCTCGGCCGTCCGCTCTATCACGGGGAACCTCTCGTCGGAGAGATCGTAGCTGACCACCAGGCCGCCGGGGCTGACGCGGGTCGCGAGGTAGAGCGCGAGCACGCCGCTCCCGGTTCCGCCCTCGACGATCCTGGAACCCGGCCTTGCGTCGGCGAGGAACGCGATCATCCCGAGGTCCTTCGGGTAGACGATCTGGGTCCTGCGGGGCATCGAGGCCAAGAGCTCGTAGACGGTCGGGTAAAGGACCGCGGCCCTAACGCCGGTGCTGGACTCGACGACGTCGCCGTGCTCGAGTCCGATCAGCGAGTCGTGGCTCACGACTCCGTCCTCCGAATGCAACCTCTCGCCCCGCTTGAGCGTCACGAGGTACCTGTTGCCCCTCTCGGTGAGGAGGAGCACCCTGTCGCCGTAGTTCAGGACCAACCCCACCGACCGGGTTATCGGGGAAGGGGCCGGTAAAAGAACCGAACCCCCTCAGACCGGCCGGCGAACTCTAATTACCCGAGGCTTCCCGGCTAGAACCCGGGATGACCGAGCAGGCCCAGAGGGGCGTTCGGAGGATCAGGATACTCCTCGCGAAGCCGGGGCTCGACGGCCACGACAGGGGCCTGCTGATACTGGCGAGGGCCTTCAGGGACGCGGGGATGGAGGTAGTCTACGGCGGCATACTCCGGAGCCCCGAGGAGGTGGTGGAGATCGCGATACAGGAGGACGTCGACGTGGTGGCGCTGAGCCTCCACAACGCCGACCACATCCCCAACTTCATCAGGGTCGCGAGGCTCCTGAGGGAGAGGGGAGCGGGGGACAAGATCGTCGTCGGGGGTGGCATCATACCGCCGGAGGACAGGCCCATCTTGGAGAGCGAGGGGATCTCCGGGAACTTCGGGCCGGGCACGCCGCTGGACGTGATCATCAACCACATCGTCGAAAGGGTGAGAAGGGAGAGGTGGAAGGAGGCGGGCTGAAGGGGAATCGGCGCCGGCTCAGATGATCTGGGGCTCCTTCCAGGTCCCGAAGACCTCGCGGCCGACGTTCATTATCTCCTCCAGCGTCGCGTGGGACCTGACCGCCTCGATGATGTAGGGCATCACGTTGACGTCCTCGTGCTCGAAGGCCCACCTGAGCTGGTCGAGGGCCCTCGCCACCCTCTCCCTGTCCCTCGTCCTCTTGACCTCCTCCAGCCTCGCGACCTGAACGTCCCTCACCCTCTCGTCGATCCTGAGGTATCTGATCGGCTTCTCATCGGGGATGACGTACTTGTTGACGCCGACTATCACGGACTCGCCCCGCTCGACCGCCAGCTGCGTCCTGTATGCGACCTCGTGTATCTCCCTCTGGACGTATCCCGTCTCGATCGCCCTCACCATCCCTCCGAGCTCGTCGATCTTGTAGAAGTAGTCGAGGGCCTTCTCGACCATCTGGTCCGTCAGCCACTCGACGAAGTAGGAGCCCGCGAGCGGGTCGATCGTGTCGGGGATGTCGGTCTCCTCTGCGATTATCTGCTGGGTCCTGAGGGCCACGAGGACCGCCTCCTCGGACGGAAGGGCCCAAGCCTCGTCGTAGGAGTTGGTGTGGAGAGACTGGGTCCCGCCTAGGACCGCGGCGAGGGCCTCGATCGTTGTCCTGATGATGTTGTTCAGCGGCTGCTGCCACGTCAGCGAGGCACCGGAGTTCTGCGTGTGGAACCTAAGGGTGAGGGCCCTCGGATTCCGGACGCCGTAGAACTCCCTCATCACGGTGGCCCAGATCTTCCTTGAGGCCCTGAACTTCGCGATCTCCTCGAAGAAGTTCATCGTGGAGTTGAAGAAGAACGAGAAGCGCGGGAGGAACTCGTCGGGCTTCAGGCCGGAGGATATTCCAAGATCGACGTAGGTGAACCCGTCCATCAGGGTGAAGCTCAGCTCCTGGGCCGCGCTGGCCCCGGCCTCCCTTATGTGGTACCCGCTGACGCTGACGTAGTGCCACTTGGGCATGTTCTCGGTGCAGAACTCCATCATGTCCCTGATGATCCGGAGGTGGGCCTCGGGCGTGAAGGCCCACTCCTTCTGGGCGATGAATTCCTTCAGTATGTCGGTCTGCGTAGTTCCGCTGAGCGCGCGCATCGGCACGCCCTGCCTCTCCGCGACGACGACCAGCATCGCGAGGAGGACAGCCGCAGGCGCGTTGATCGTCATGGAGACGCTGACCTTGTCCAGTGGAATGCCCTCGAAGATCACCTCCATGTCCTTCACGGTCGCGACCGAGACGCCGCACTTCCCCACCTCGCCCTCGGCCCTCGGGCTGTCGGGGTCGTAGCCGTAGAGGGTCGGCATGTCGAAGGCCAGGCTCAGGCCGGTCTCGCCGTGATCCAGCAGGAACTTGAACCGCCTGTTGGTGTCCTCGGGGGTCCCGAAGCCCGCGAACATCCGCATCGTCCAGACCTTGGACCTGTACATCGACGTGTAAACTCCCCTCGTGTAGGGGTACTCGCCCGGGAAGCCGAGGTCGGTCTCGTAGTCGAGCCAGCTGACGTCCAGCGGCGTGTAGAGCGGCTTGACCTCGATTCCCGAGGTCGTCTCGAAGGACCTCTTCCTCTCCGGCATCGCGCAGACGCTCTCCTGATACTTCTTCTCCCATAACGACTGGAGGGTCCTCAACCTCTCGAGCGCCTCTTCCCTAAACATCGGCGACCTGTTCCTCCTCTCCTCCCGCCTGGCCCTGAGGTCGGCCCAGTACCCGAGCCTCCTCGATGACCGGTTTGAGAGCTCCTCCAGGATCCTCCCCATTTCGTCTCACGAAGTCCAAGAACAATAAATAAGCTTACCCTTAGAGAGTTAACTCGAGGGGATGGGTCAGCCGTGCTTGTGTCCCATGCCGTGGTCGGTGTGACCGGTCGCGGTCGGAGCCTTCACGTGGAAGTGGAGGACCTTGCCGCTCTGGAACTTCAGGTAGACGTGGTACATGTCGACCTTCTCGATCTCGCCGAAGACCATCACGTGGTAGCCCTCTCCCTCGGCGCCCCTCATTCTGACGACGCTGAAGGGCCCGACGCAGACCCTGTCCACCTTAACCATCTTCATCACGTTGCCCTCCATGACGGTCGTGTGGAGCTCCGACTGGAGATCGACCCTCTTGCCGTCCTTGGTCTCGCCGTAGACCTCGACGCCCACGACGCAGTCGGCTAAGAAGCCGTTGTTCCTGAGGTTCAGGAAGATGGCTCCGGCCTTCGTGCCGTGTCGCGCGGCCACGTCCTCCGCGACTGGCACCGACCCGACGCCGAAGACCACACCGACGCCCGCGACGACCGCGATCACGACCGCCAAGACCGCAAGGTAGAGCCTCTTCACATTCGGAGCAACCGCGCTCGAGGATTTTAACCTGTATTTAAATCCCGGGGCCTAGACCCGCCTTCCCCTCCTGCCCCCCTTCTTCCTGACGCTGTCGTGGGACGTGGGCGTGACGTCCTCGATCCTCCCGATTAGGAGGCCGGACCTGGCGATCGCCCTTATCGCGGCCTGCGTCCCGGGACCCGGGGTCTTCGACTTCACGCCTCCCGGCGCCCTGACCTTGATGTGGACCGCGTTGATGCCCTTCGACTTCGCGACCTCCATCGCGAAGCTCGCGGCCCTCATCGCCGCGTAGGGCGAGGCCTCCATCCTCCCCCCGGTCACGAACATCCCCCCGGAGGCCCTCGCGAACGTCTCCGAGCCGGTCAGGTCAGTCACGTGGACGACGACGTTGTTGTAGGAGGAATAGATGTGGACGACCCCCCAGACGAGCTTCTCCTCCCTCTTCGGCTGCTGCGCCTGCGCCTCGGCCGACATCTCTGCGGTCCGGACACGGGTTCACCTATTAAACGTTGGAACGCACCGTCGGCGAAGGGTTGAGGGTCGCTCTGGTCAACTACACCTACGGCGGCGCGAGCGGATCCGGCAGGCACGTCCAACTGCTCCACAGGGGGCTGAGGGAGGAAGGGGTGAACGCCGTCGCGGTGCACGCGGGCAACGCGTGGGCGCTGGGAGTCCCGAAGCTCAAGTCGCTCACCTTCTCGGTCGGGGCGTCGCTGAGGGTGAGGGGGTTCGATGTGGTGCACGTCCACTCGCCGAAGCTGCTGGCATCGCTCGCCTTCGCGGAGAGGGGCGTGGTCACCGTGCACGGCGGAGAGGCCGAGTTCAGGATGAAGTACGGGCCGGTCGCGGACGCGCTCTGGTTCGGGATCAGGGCGATGCGGGGACGCGTTGGTGCCCTCACGACCGTGATGCGTTACGAAGCCGACAGGAGGGGTTGGACCTGGATACCCAACATGACCGACGTCCGGGCGATCGAGGAGGTCGAGCCCGCCGAGGAGAGCTGCGTCCTCTTCGTAGGGAGGAACGACCCGATCAAGAACTACCGCCTCTTCAAGGAGGTGGTGAGGAGGCTCGGGGTCAGGCACGTCGCCTTCGGCGTTGAACGGGTCGCGCCCTGGAGGGAGGTGATATCCCATATGAAGTCCGCGGTCTGCCTGATGATCACGTCGAGTTGGGAGGGGATGCCGAGCGTCCTGCTGGAGGCCTGGGCCTCGGGGTGCCCGGTCATCGCGAACAGGATCCCGGCCTTCGAGCCCTTCGAGGACGCGGTGCTGCTGACCGACCCCGTCCCTGAGAGGTGGGTGGAGGCATTCGGGGAGCTGGAGTCGGCCAGGGACAGGCTGATCAGGAGGGGCAGGGAGATCGTGAAGGACCTCGACTACCGGAGGGTGACCAAGTCCTACCTGAGGCTCTACGAAGCCCTCGCCTGAGCCGCAGACGTCCGCCTCCGGGCCCTCAGGACCAAGGAGACCCCGGCCGCGATCATCGCCGTGGAGACCGTCGCCGAGAAGGCCAGCCCTATCGCCTCCGGCCCCATCAGGCCGCCGCCGGCGAAGAGCCCGCTAACCACCAGGACCTCGTGGGAAGGCGCGGTCACCGCCAGAACCCTCTTCTCGATCAGGCGGCCGTCGAGGTAAACCTCCAGAGCCAGGCTCCCCTTCACGGGGACGACCAGCGAGAACGAGCCGTCCGTCCTCTGGACAGCGACCTCCCTGCCCGACTGATGGGCCCTCAGAGTCAAGCCGGGCGACTTCGCGCCGAGCCAGTCCCTCACCTCGACCGTCACAGGTATCCTCGCGCCTGAGACCCTGACTTCGGCCGTCCCCTTAGAGGGGTCGAGGTCCGCGGCGTGGACCACAACCCCCTCGTAAAAGACGGAAACCCTCAGCGGGACCGGCAGGGCCTTGACACGTGCGATGCCGGAACGGTCCGACGTCGCGTTGATCCTCCTGCCAGTGCCGGGTTCGGTTGTTTGGACCAGCGCTCCCGCGAGCGGGGACCCGTCGGCGGCGACCAAGCTTACCATTAGCTCCACCCTCCTTGCCGCGAGCCTGAGCGAGGTGCCCTCGAGGGTCAACCTGTGCGTGACGTTAAGGAGGGAACGCCCGCCGAGGCTGAGGCTCAGCCTCAAGTCCCCGACCTCAGCCGCCTGAGAGGCGGGCAGGGCCCTGAACTTCGCCCTCCCCTCGGAGTCGGTGACCCCGGAGTCCAGCTCGCCCCTCGCGGAGATCACGGACACCCGCGCACTCGCTATCGGGTCCTGGCCGTCGGCCAGTGCCCTGACCTCGAGGTCCAGAGCGTTGGCAACGAGGGTCAGGTTGGTCGACCTGACCAGTTCCAGCGACGTGTCGAGCAGCGTGACGTTGACGCGGTTCCTCCCGTAGAGCCTGAAGACCGAGATGCCGTACATCCCGGCGACGTCGGAGGTCAGGACGCCCCTTAGCTCGGCGTTGCCCTCCTCGATGCCCGCCCTGTAGGTCACCCGGCCGGCGAGGAGCGTGACCGAGCCGTCGGGGAGGGGGTTGCCCGCCAAGTCGACGACCCTTATCCGGACCGTCGCGAAGGGGCCGGCGAACTCGTAGCGCTCCCTGGATAGGTCGTGCCTCAGGGTCCCCAGTTCGGCCGTAACTCCCTGGACCCTGATCGAGACGGTGTATACGCCCACGGCAGGGAGCTCCGACAGCGGGAGGTTGCTGTACGTGACGGTCCCCGCCTCCCCGGTCACCGCCTCCCTTACGACCCTTCCCGCGCCGGCCGCCACTCTGACCGTCAGGCCCTTCACGGGGAGGCCGTCGGCGTCGAGGACGACTAGGCTCAGCGGCGCGACCTTGGCCACGAGCCTAGGCCTACCCTCGTGAGGCACGGAGACCGTCTCGTTGAGGACCAGAACCCCGTCCACCTGGAGCTGGGCGAGGTAGGTCCCGGCTTGGAGGGCCCTGAAGACCGCGAGACCAGCGTCGGTCGTCCTGAAGGCCCTCCTCACCCCTCCGTCGATCAGCGCCAGCTCGACACCGGACACGGGCCTTCCCGTGGCGTCGACGACCTCCAGCTCGAGCTGATGTTCCTCCCCGACGACGGTCCCGAAGCTGGCGAAGATCAGGGCTGCGAGTAGCGTCAGGACCGCGATCCTGCCCGTCAAGCGCGCCTACCTCAGGGCCTTAATTTTGCCCTCTTGGCTCGACCTCCTCAGGCCGTTCAGGAAGACGTCGGCGACCCTCAGCACCGACTTCGCGGTGTTGTACGTGAGCTGGTCGATCGCGTCCTCGTACTTCAGCCACGCGTAGCCCTTGTGCTCGTGGCTGAGCCTGACGTCGAACGTCGCGGTCTTCGCGAGGTAGAAGACCACGCTCTTCCTCACCTCTCCCTGCTGGCTCCTGTAGGAGTACTGGATCGTCTGCCTGAACCCGTCTATCAACTGCATCTCCCTTATCCCGGTCTCCTCGTAGACCTCCCTGACCACCGCCTCGACCTCGGTCTCGCCCTCCTCGATCCCGCCCTTGGGGAAGTCCCAGTGCCCAGCGCTGTAGAGGAGCAACAGGTAGTACCGGTCTCCGATGCTGTCGTTGAATATCACCGCCCCCGCAGACTTCCGCTCCAACAACCCGCTGTCACAATCCGAACGCCCCTTTTATAACCGTAATCGCCCGCACTCGCGGTCCGGACGTCAGGCCCTCCGGGAGACCACGCTTAAATTGTTGCGGCGGCTGCTCACGACGGACGATGAAGGTCTTCGACCAGTGGGACGTCAGCGGCGTCGAGGTCAGGGACCCGGGGCTTCGAGCGTACATCAACCTGAAGCCCGTGGTCCTCCCCCACAGCGGCGGCCGGCACGAGCACAGGAGGTTCGGGAAGGCGAACGTGAACGTCGTCGAGAGGCTCGCGAACATGCTGATGAGGCCCGGCAAGAACGGAGGGAAGAAGCAGAAGGCCCTGCTCGCGGTGAAGAACGCGCTCCACATCATTCAGCTGAGGACCGGTGAGAACCCGATTCAGGTATTAGTCAGGGCGATCGAGAACGCGGCTCCCAGGGAGGACACGACGCGGGTCACCTACGGAGGCATCACCTACTTCAAGGCCGTCGACATCTCTCCCCAGAGGAGGCTCGACCTGGCCCTGAGGTGGATGGCGGAGGGCGCGAGGGCTAGCTCCTTCAGGTCCGCAAAGACAATAGACGAGGCGCTCGCAGACGAGATCATCGCTGCCGCGTCGAACGACGTCAAGAGCTACGCGGTCAAGAAGAAGATCGAGCAGGAGAGGGTCGCGCTGGCCTCTAGGTGAGCCCGCTGGCCGGTTCCGCTCATCCGGTCACCCGACGTGCGCGCTCCGAGACCTGAGCTCCGCTCAGCTCCCGGGGAAGAATTTTAAATACGGCACGTAGGTTCAGAACTCCGAGCGAGGATGTCCGGAAAGCCGCACATCAACATGATCGTGATAGGGCACGTCGACCACGGGAAGTCGACGACGTTGGGCCACTTCCTGGTGCTGAACGGCGCGGTCGACGAGAGGCAGCTGAAGCAACTCGAGGAGGAGGCGAAGAGGCTGGGTAAGGAGACCTTCCTCTACGCGTTCATCATGGACACGATCAAGGAGGAGAGGGAGAGGGGGCTGACGATCACGCTGAGCTTCCAGAAGTTCGAGACGAAGAAGAACTTCTTCACCATCATCGATGCGCCGGGCCACAGGGACTTCGTCAAGAACATGATCACCGGAGCCTCCCAGGCCGACGCGGCGGTGCTCGTGGTCTCCGCGAAGAAGGGCGAGTACGAGGTCGCGATCGCGCCCGGCGGTCAGGCCAGGGAGCACCTCTTCCTCGCCTACATGCTCGGCATAAGGCAGATCCTAGTGCTGATCAACAAGATGGACGACCCGACCGTCAACTGGTCCAAGGAGAGGTACGAGGAGGTGAAGCAGGGTGTCTCCGCGCTCATGAGGCAGATAGGCATCGACCCCTCCAAGGTCAACTTCATCCCGGTCTCCGGGTGGACGGGCGACAACCTCGTCGAGAGGAGCAAGAACATGCCTTGGTACACCGGGCCGACCTTCCTCGAGGCCCTCGACGCCTTCCAAGAGCCTCCGAAGCCGGTCGACAAGCCGCTCAGGATCCCGATCCAAGCCGTCTACTCGATCAAGGGGGTAGGCACCGTACCGGTAGGCAGGGTCGAGACCGGCGTCCTAAAGCCCGGCGACCAGGTCGTGATCATGCCCGGCGGAATCAGGGCGGAGGTCAAGAGCATAGAGATGCACCACACGCCGCTCCCTCAGGCGGTCCCCGGCGACAACATCGGTTTCAACCTCAAGGGCGTCGACAAGACGCAGCTCGCCCGCGGGATGGTCGTCAGTCACTCGGACAACCCCTGCAAGGTGGCTGAGGAGTTCAGGGCCCAGGTGATCATCATCAACCACCCGACCGCGATAGCAGTTGGCTACACCCCGGTCATGCACATCCACACGGCCCAGACTGCAGTCAGGTTCGCGGAGCTGGAGGCGAAGATCGACCCGAGGACCGGCCAGGTCGTCGAGAAGAACCCGCAGTTCCTCAGGACCGGCGACGCCGCGATGGTCAAGCTGCAACCCCTCAAGCCCGTGGCCCTCGAGCCCTACAGCGAGTTCCCGCAGCTCGGGAGGTTCGCGCTAAGGGACATGGGGATGACCATAGGAGCAGGGATCGTCAGGGAGATAACGAAGTTAGGGAAGTAGAAGCCCGGGACCTTCAGCCTTTAACCCGCATCTCGATCGCTATAGTTTCAGGGACTTGGATCCTCATTATCTCCCTCATTACACGCGGGTCTGTGATAGTGAGGTCCATCAGCCGCTTGTGGACCCTCATCTCCCACTTCCTCCATGTCTTCGTCCCCTCGCCGCAGGGGCTCTTCCTGACCGGAAGCACGAGCTTGGTGGTGGGCAGCGGGGTGGGTCCCCTCACCTTCGCACCGCTCCTCGTCGCGATCTCCTTGATCTCCTTACAGAGGCTCTCCAATCTCTCGAGGTCCGTCGACGCCAGCTTAATCCTGACGACCTGCTTCATCTTCCGGGACCACCTCGCCCTCGTCCGACTTATCAACCGTTGCGGCATCCTCGACCGGCTCGACCGGCACCTCCTCGGCCAGCTCTCCGGCCTCCTCTAGGACCACCTCATGGACCGCCTTCAGCCTCTCGATTTTACGGGCGACCTCCTCCTCCGTGACCCTGCCCATCACGACGTCGTACCAGATGGAGTAGGCGTCGACTGGCATCGAGCTCCTGTACCAGGGGACGTCGTGCGAGACGCCGCAGTTGCCGCAGCTCACCCTCGCGACGTAGCCGCTGACGTTCACGACCGTGACCGCCTGCTGGTTGCACAGAGGGCAGTAGAAGACCTTGGGGAACGGCTTGGGCGTCCTCTTGATGATCTTCCTTCTCCGCCTGCCCAATCCGCGCCATCACTCCCCGAGTTTCTTAAAAGCTTGAGCCGGTTCGTTCAGGCTCGACCCGCGCAACGTGGATAAATCGCGGAGTCGTCCTCGGTCACCGGATGCCCACGAACCTCCCGGCGGAGGCGAGGGCGAAGCTCGCGGAGTACTCCTCGGCCAGGACGATCGAGGAGAAGATCGCGAGGCTCGAGGAGGCGATCGGCCTGATACCGGACCACAAGGGCACGGAGAAGCTGAGGAGGCAGCTAAGAAAGAGGCTTGCGGAACTCAGGTCCGAGCTCGAGGAGAGGAGGTCGAGGAGGTCCGGGGGAAGGGACGAGTTCTCCGTCGAGAAGGAGGGGTGGGCGCAGGTGGCGCTCATCGGCCCCGCGAACTCCGGGAAGTCCTCGCTCCTCAACGCCCTCACCAACGCGAAGTCTCCGGTCGCCGATTACCCGCTCACCACCACTAGGCCCTACCCCGGAATGGCGCTGATCAGGGACGCGGAGGTCCAAGTGGTCGACCTGCCTCCGGTCCTCACCGAAGACCTCCGGCCCACCGCCTTCGCGAGGAGGTCCGTCTCGGTGGCGAGGAACAGCGACCTGATCCTGATCGTCGTCGACGCGGCCTCGGACCCGTTCGCGCAGCTCGAGGCGGTCAGGTCCCTCCTCGAGGACCACGGGATCTCCCTGAGGAGGCCTAGGTGCGACGTCAAGGTACAGAGGACCGACGGCGGCGGGATAAGGCTGGTCGTTCTGGGGAAGATCCACTGCAGGGCCGATGAGGTCGTCGAGCTCCTGAGGTCCTACGGCTACAGCTCAGCGGTCGTGAAGGTGATCGGGGAGGCGACCCTCGACGAGATCGAGGAGCAGGTGATCGTCCAGCCGGTCTACAGGAGGGCCCTGGTCGCCCTCAACAGGTCCGACCTCGTCGGCGCCGCGAGGGCCAGAGAGCTCTCCGAGGAGCTGGAGGACCGCACGGGACTGAGGGTTGTGTCCACCTCCGTGAAAGACCCCCGCTCGATCGAGGAGCTTAAGGAGGCGGTCTTCGGCGCGCTGACGCTGGTCAGAGTCTACACCCAGAAGGACGGAGTCGTCTCGAACAGGCCGATCCTACTGCCCGAGGGCGCGACGGTCATCGAGCTGGCGGAGCTGATCCACAAGGACCTCGCGAGGGGCTTCAGGTACGCGAGGGTCTGGGGAAGGTCGGTCAAGGTCCAAGGCCAGAGGGTCGGTCCGGACCACGTCCTCTCCGACGGCGACGTCGTCGAGATCAGGGCCGGGTGAGCAGATAGCCGAGCTCCGCGACCTGAACGTCCGCCCTCTTTCCCTGATGCACCTTCGTCGCCCCGTTAGCTTCACGCGCCCCTGTTCAGTCCCGGGGTGAACTGGACGTACCCAGGGAAGGAAAGCGCTAATAGATGACACTGATCACAAAGTCTGCGGAGGCCCCGGTAGTATAGCCCGGTCAAGTATGCGGGCCTCTCGAGCCCGAGACCCGGGTTCAAATCCCGGCCGGGGCATGCCACGTTTTAATTGGTGTCCAAACGGGAAGTGAGGTAGTTAATGAAACCTAAGACCTCGCATAGAGACTTAATTAAGACACGGAACGCGGACGGCAGATACATATCAACTTTATTCGACCAAATACTTTTGATATCTAATGGCCAAATACTGTTTGTAATGAAAAATCGACTATATCTCAATGTGTTAGTGCAATTATTTAAAGATAAAATTGCACAACTATATCGTAGATGCCCTCTATGATTTTAGTGTCTTTGATGTATTGTAAATGCGGGCTCTAATCAATTGGTCAACAAAAACGTTGAAAGTGAGAAATATCAAGTAACGAAAGAGCATGAAGAGATCGGACAAACAGGGGAAAAATTCCGAGAAGAGAATAGAGGAAGCTCTCAATCAGTTACTAGTATATACTCGCATAATTGCAGCTTCAATCGTTTCCGACAACGCCAAGAAGGTGATTGACACTTATGAAAAAGCCGTAGTTTACAACAATCTTGACGGTAACCGTTCAGACCTTGAAATCTCTAAAATGACTGGCATTCCAAGGCGCACTGTGACGGGATGGGTGAAAAAATTTGTGGAGAACCGATTAGCGATAAGTGAGGGACGTAAAGAGAGGTCATTATTTAAATTAGAGGAGTTAGGTATTAACATCTCAAATTTAAAGAAGAACCGAAAAACACAAAAGCTTAAGATGAAGGAATACTCACTTAGAGATAACTTCAGTCTAAAGGGTGAGCTCGATGAAGGTGGAAAAGGTCACGAAATCAATTGAATTAACTGAGATGCTCAAGGTCGAATTCCAAGAACTAACAATTAGATTAAATACAATCATAAGTTTGCTAGCTATTTCTCTTCCTATGGAGTTCAATCAACAAGAGAAAATCGAACTCCTCTCTCGATTGGGGCTAACACCTAAGGAGATAGCGAAAATATTAGGGACTACCAACAATACTGTAAATGTAGCATTAACTAGGGCAAGACGAGGAAGGAAACTAATCGCGAAAAAAAACCCAAAGTAATCAAAGGAAAATTAAAGTTGAACAATAGCCATGCCAAAACGCAAAGAAATAGACCCGCAGAAGGCTGATAAAATTTATAATATTATAGAAGAATACATTGATAAATATAAAAAATTTTGTACTATACCAATGATCCACGAGAACTTGAAGGGCGATATGACACGTAATGAGGTACTTCGTTATGTAAATCATCTAATAAATGAATCTAGGCTAAAAGTAGTTTTTGATCAACGAAGAAAACTTAAACTGGTAGCACCAGCGTATATGGTTGAAAATCTTTCTAAAAAATCTACAAGACCAACGTGGATATCAGAATACTCTTTTCCACAAAAGAAGAATTTAGAAGATCAAATAAAGAAGTTAAATCGCGAGCTCGAAATCTATGAAAAATTCGAACTTCTTTTAACATCCAGTGGTTATGAACTTGTTGATGCTGTAGCTTTCACTCTAGATTTTTTAGGTTTTAAAGTTGAACCTACAGAAATAGAAGGTATCCACGATCTCGAAGTCAGAGATGGGGACTATTTTGCAATAATTGAAGTGAAAGGGTTGGAAAGATGGGCAAACATACGTGATCTTAGACAGGTTGTAGATCATTACCTTAGAAAGTTAGACGAAACAGGTGAGGATAATCTTGTACCCATACTGATGGTTAACCACTTTAGGTCGCACCCACCTCGTGAAAGGGACTCACCATTTTCCAACGATGTGTTAAACGCGGTAAGATCTCGCTTTAGGTTTGTTCAGCTAATGACGACTTATAATCTTTATAACTCAGTTGGTGAGGTGATTTCGAACATCTGTGATAAAGAACTGATAAGGAAGAAGTTCAAAAGCGGCGAGCTTGCTTATATCGTATAATGGTATCGCTATTCCTCAGTGATAATTATTGGCAAGACTCGTTGACAACAAAAGTCCGAAGGAGTTCTACGTTCACGTCATACATGATTTGTACCTGACCAGTCATAATTATTCAATCAAAAGTGTTGTGCTCAGAACCGACGAATAGCAAAAACTAACAATTTTCCTCTTAAGGAAGTCATGCGCTCTGCGTTCTATTCCGCCGAATTCAAGCTCAGCGCACGAGTCGTGGATTTATTGCGGAGGCTCCGAGTGACTCGCGTGCTGCCTCCTCCGAGCTTCATCAGGCCGGAGCGGGTCCACTCGCTCAAGCCGGGTGAAGGAGGGGCACGGGGCGAGTTCGTGACGTACCTGATGTACGCCTCCCACAGGTCTGTTCACAACTACGCGCTGGAGTACGCGGTCTACGCAGCCAATGGGCTCCGGAGGCCCCTGCTGGTCGTGTTCCCGCTGATCGAGAGGAAGCCCCACCCCAACCTGAGGAGGTTCAGGTTCATGCTCGAGGGGATGATCAAGCTCAGGAGCTCCCTCGCCCGAAGGGGGATCAAGCTGGTGGTCAGGAGGAACTCCGACTTCGTCCCCCTGATCGAGGAGTCGTGCATGGTCGTGCTGGATTCGCCCTACCTCCCGCACCAGAGGAGGTTCCTGAGGGAAGCGGTCGAGGGGGCCGAGTCACCGGTCGCGATGGTCGAGGGAGATGTCGTAGTCCCGGTCGGAGTCGCGTCCACGAAGGCCGAGCCTTACGCGAGGACCATAAGGCCGAAGATCTTGAAGAACCTCCAGAGCTTCCTAGAGGATGTCCCCCAGCTAGAGATCAAGGTGCCCTCTCTGGATATGGACGTCGCGAGCTGGGACGAGGACTCGGTCGAGGGCTACCTTAACGGGCTGGACATTGACGTGACCGTCCCTCCGGTCGACTACTACGTCGGCGGCGAGGACGAAGCTCTGCGGCGGCTCGACGTCTTCGTGCGGGAAAGGCTGAAGTTCTACGCGGAGAAGAGGTCTGACCCCGGCGCGGACGCGACGTCGGAGCTCAGCCCTTACCTCAGGTGGGGGATGATCTCGCCGGTCCAAGTGCTCCGGGAGGCCCTGAAGTCCTTCGGTCCGGACGACGCCAACGTGAGCAGGCTTATCGACGAGCTAGTAGTCTGGAGGGAGCTCGCTAGGAACGCGGCGGTCCACAACCCCGATTTCGGGAAGTTCGAGGGCCTCCCCGCTTGGGCGAGGGGGACGCTCGAGGAGCACGCCTCAGACAGGCGCGAGCACGTTTACAGTCTCGAGGAGCTGGAGAGAGCCCAGACTCACGACAGGTACTGGAACGCGGCCCAGAGGGAGCTCCTGAGGACCGGGAAGATCCACAACTACATGCGGATGTACTGGTGCAAGAGGCTGATCGAGTGGACCGAGGACCCCAGGACCGCGTTCGAGTACGCCGTCTACCTCAACGACAGGTACGCGCTCGACGGCGTCGACCCGAACAGCTACCTTGGGATAAGCTGGTGCTTCGGCGCCTTCGACAGGCCCTTCGCCGAGTCGAGGATCTACGGGAAGGTGAGGAGGATGTCCGAGGAGTCCCTGAAGAGTAAGTTCCTGATCGAGAGGTACCTGAGGAGGCACTCGTGAGGGCTGCGGTTCGCGAAACCTAAATTGAGAGCTCATGAAGTCCGGTCCGAGGGCCGGTAGATCAGCGGCAGATCGCCCGGTTTGCACCCGGGTGGCGGGCACAGAGCTCGCCCGGGAGAGGTCGCGGGTTCGAGTCCCGCCCGGTCCATCAATCTAGCTCTGCGCCGCGAACTTCGCCTTCAGGTCTTCCACGTCAGCCCTGATCAATGCGACGACCTCACCGATCAGCCTCCTCAGGCCCGCGTCCGGGACGCTCAGGCTTTCGAGGGCCGGCAGCATGTGGGTCTGTAGGAACCTCATCAGCGCCCGCTCCAGCTCCTCGGACCTCTTCACGTCCTCGGGCTCGGCCGCGAAGGCGTCCATCGCGAGCCTCGCCGCGAGTGCCGCCATGTTGATCAGTCCGTCCGCCGGCTCGGGGACCTCGTACCCCGTCCGCTCCGCAAAGGACTTCACGTGGAGGTGGAGGTGTCTCCTGAGCCCCCCGGGCACGTCCGCACGGACGTCCCTCGCCGTGACCCGTCCCAGCTCCCTCGCCGCCTCCCTGTCGAACTCTGGCACCTCTAACCCCAAGGCCTCTAGGAGCTCCCTAACCTCAACGGGCGGGTCGGAGCCCTCCGCCAAGCTCTGGAGGAGCGAGAAGACAGAGACGTAGAGGTTCGCCCTCTCAAAGGAATCCAGCAAAAACAGGTCACCGGATTTCTGTTACGGGTGAGTCACCACACGATCTGGTGCGCGGACATCTTCGCGGTCTTCCCGGTCTTCACGATCCTCACGGGGTTGAAGAAGTAGGCCTGACCGGCGCCGATCCACGAGACCATCGGCCAGTCGCCGAGGGACTCGTCGCCGTACTGGATCGGGTTCGGGGTGACGCCGTTGAACCTCCACTCGTCGACCGCGAGGCCTCTCACGTAGTAATCGCTGGGCCTGTCGGTGAAGAGGATCCTCTTGACGACCTCCGGGAGGTGCTTGACCGGGTTCACTGCAGTCTCCGGAACGACCACTCTCTCCGGGAGCTCCCTGAAGGCCTCGGGGGACTTCTTCATCCTGACGTAGTTCGGCCTGACGAGGACCGTCTCAGCCCACCTGCCCATCGCGTAGGGGACCGCGACGACGCCCTTCGCGACCGAGGCCGTCACGACCGCGGGGACCTCGATCGAGCCGTACGGGCTCTCGACCAAGACGACGTCGCCGGTCTTGATCCCGAGCGCGGCTGCGTCCTCCCTGTTGATCAGCACGAAGTTCTCCGGCAGAATGGTCTTGATCCAGTAGTAGTTCATGCTCCGGTGCTTAGTGTACAGCGGCCCGGACTCGAACGTCAGGAGGAACGGGTACTCGCTCTCCGGGTAGAGGGCCCTCAACGAAGTCCCCGCGAACGGGACGCCGCTCGCTCCCGCCTTCACAGGCCCGTAGGTCGCCGGCTCGAAGTAAGCCGGTCCGCCCCAGAACTTCTTCCCGGTGACGCTGTTGGGCGTCTTAGCGAGTTTGTCGTGCCAGAGCTGGAGCACCCTGGTTCCAGGGACGGTCCTCTTCGAGAAGCCCTTCTCTGTGAAGGACTCCTCGTACTTGGTGAAGACCCCTCCCCTGGCGAGGCAGTAGGCCGCCGCCCTCCACTCCTCCTCTGGGAGGACGCCCTTGAACCTCGCGATCGGGTAGTTCTGCTCGACGAACCTCACGTCCTCCTCGGGTATCGTCTTCGGGATCAAGCCCCTGTCCATAGCGTTCGCGGCCCCGTTGGCGTAGACCCTGAGGATGTAGTCCCAGGCGCTGTGGACCGGGAACCACTTCCCCTCGTACTTCCTGCCCGGAGTTCCGGGAATCGCCTTCTCGCCGAACCCGGCCGCGCCGAGGGCCTTCCCGGCGTCGATGAAGAACTCCCAGAACGACGCGTACCTGGGTTTCCCGTCAGGGCTGTCGCCTATCCTCTGGGTGAGCGGCATGATGACCGGAGACCTCCAGCACTCGGCCAGGAGCCTCCCGAGGCCCCCTCCATAGAGGAAGTGGACGCCCATCGTCCCGGTCTCGAGGTACGTTGTGTCTGGGACCAGGTAGTCGGCGTAGAGGTAGGTCTCGTTGATGGTGGTGGTTACCCCGATGAAGAGCGGGAGCTTCTTCGTGTCCTTCAGCACCTCGACGAACTTGACACCGAAGTTGGTCGCGATCACGGGGTTCGCGAAGTACAGGATCAGGACCTTGATCGGGTACGGGTAGCCCTGGTCTATGCCCGCGAAGAGCTCGGTGTAGCTCTCCTCAGGTGAGAGCGGGTACCACGGCCTCTTGGTTGGGTACGGGTTCTCGCCGCGCTTGACCTTCCTGTAGTACATGAGCGTCTTCTCATACTCCGCGTAGTGCCTGTCGATCGCCGGGCCCCACCTGACCGGCTCGCCGTAACCGCTCGCGCTGCAGTTGTAGAGGTAGTTGTTGTACGAGGTCAAGGATGGCCTGCCCAGTATCCCCCCGATCCTGTGGAAGTTCCCGATCAGGACATCAAGGCTCCTCAGGGCCCAGACGGTGTACTCGCCGTTCGGGTGCATCGCTACGCCCCTGTGGATGTAGGTGGCGGCCCTCGGCGCGGCCTGGCCGAAGTCCCTCACCATCTGCTCGATCAGCCTCGGGTCGACGCCGCAGATCTTGGCCCACTCCTCGACGGTCCTGCTGAACGCGGTCTCTTTGAAGATCGTGAAGGCGGTCTTGACGAGGACCTCCTCCCCCGTCGCGAGCCTCACCCTCCCCGAGAACTCGAGCTCGGCCTTGTCGACGGCGTCGTGGACCGCGAACGCTTCTCCTGCCCTGACGACGGCCTTCCCGTCCTTCCCGATCCCCAGAGCCGTGTCGGTCAGGAACGACCCGTAGAGCTTGTGCTTCTCCTCCATCACGACGAGCCAAGTCGCGTTGCTGCAGTACGGGTACCCAATCTTCTCCGCGGCCTTCAGGGAGGGCGCCTGGAGGAACTCCATGTTGATCCAGCCGTTCTTGATCATCAGCTGTGCGATTGCCAGGGCGAGCGCCGCGTCGGTTCCCGGTTTGACCGGGACCCAGACGACGTTCCCGTTCGCTGAGACTCTCGGCCCGATCGGGTTGACGTAGTAGACCTTGACCTCTCCGTCCGCGGCCCTCTCGATCAGGGCGCCCTGTCCGGTGGCTCCCGGATGGAGCCTCCCCAGCGCGCCGCCCGCCATTATCAGGACCTTCGCGCCCATGAAGTCCGCGTTGATGTCGTAGAAGCCCGACCAGAGGTAGTTGCCCGCGTAAAAGGCCAGCTGACAGGCCGAAGTGTGTCTGAGCCAGTTGACGCTCCCGACCGCCCTGACGAACCTGTTGGCGAAGGTGTCGGCGTTGTCCTGGCCCCTGCCCCTCATGTAGACCAGCATGTTGGCCTTCGTCCCGAGGTCAGGGTTGTCTGGGTCTATCAGGACGTCCTCGAGCTTGACGCCCTTCTCGCCGAGGGCCTTCGACCACTTCTCCTTAAAAGCCTTGATCAGCTCGTCGAGCTTCTCCGCGGTGACCGCTGGGTCGGCCGCCTTCTTGACAAGTTCATCCGCGTCATTCCTAATCGCCGTGAGGATGTCGTTCGGCTTCTCGAAGCCCGCGTCCCTCAGCCTCCCGAAGACGTAGATCTCCCTGATCCCCGGAAGCCTCTCGCCGGTCTCCTCGATGACCCCGCCCTCGACGACCTCCTTGATCAGCTGCTCCCACGAGATCTCCTTCCACCTGCCGCTCCCCCTCGGGCCCGCCCTCTTCAGCGGCTTGACTATCCTGTACGGGTCGTAGACGTAGTGGATGCCGTCCTGGCCCCTGGCGCAGAGCGTGGACCCGACCTTCAGCGCCTCGCCCGGCGGCGTCTTGTAGTCGATCTCGCTGTACCTGTGGAGCTGGTGGTCCGCCGAGACGTGCCTGTTGTACGGGTGGTACGGGTTCCCCTCGATCCTCTCGATCACCTCGACGCCGTCGACGGTCGCGACCCTCACCCTGATCCCGCACCTGACGTTGCAGCCGAGGCAGGAGGTGTAGACGTACCTGACTCCGGTCCCGAAGGTCCTGTCGGGCTTGTAGAGCTGCGCCGTCGGCCTGACGATCCTCTCGACCGTGTGCCAGTACCCCGCTAGGAAGACGCCCAGCGAGGCAGCGCCAACTACCCCCCTGACGACTGCCCTTCTGCTAACCACTCCTCCTCACCTCCAGCGGGAAGATCGCCGACAGCACGATGAATATCGCAACTCCGGCTGCGACGGGCGATATCATATCGAGGAACCAGAGGCCGTGGAGCTCAGCCTCCAAGTACGCGAGCCCCGTCTTGGAGACGAGCTGGGCGTTGATCAGGATGTTCCACTTGTTCAGGAACGAGCCCGCCAGTGCGAAGACCGTCACCAAGACGCTCGTTACGGGGTACTTGATCGCGAGGATGGCGGACAGGAAGCTCAGGGCGAGCAGGGACATCGCCGCGTACATGAACGGCACTAGAGGTTCAACCATGGAGGCGATCGAGGGCGACCAGAGGTACCAGACCGCCATCTGAAGGGCGGTGAGCGCCACGACCGAGATCGAGCCGGCCGCGTGGACCTTCAGGGTCGAGACGAGCACGTCGCTCTCGACGGAACGCCGTCTCCAGACGTAGTACGTCAGTAGGAAGATCGCGGTGGCCACGACGAAGGTGTCGGCGAAATAGACGACCGGCAGGAGGGCCCAACTGCGCCACGCGGGGTTCCAAGTCTGGGACAGCAGCATCGACGCGGGGTACATGCCCCACATGACCATCGGCACCAACATCGCGACCGCAACCACCTTGGCCACCTTCTCCGCAACCCCGTACTCCCGTTCGGTGGTTATGCCGAGTGAGAAGGCCCTGAAGATCGCCCTCCGGACGCCGGTCGTCTCGAGGGACGCGAGATATGAGTGATAGGAGAAAGTCAGCACCGCGAACGCGACGGCGAGCACCATTCCGACGACCCACATGACTGTCTGTAGAGAAATCAAGGAGATGCCAGGGCTGGAAGGGGTCGGGAGGAGGTGCGGGTTGAGGAAAATGAGGTGCGCCTTGTGAGGTGACCCGAGGTCCGCAAGCGGACCGAGCAGCACGACCGAGAAGAAGGCTATCCCGAGCATCGTCAGGAGCGGTATCGCCTTCCTCAGGAACCCGGTCAGGTACGCGATCGACGCGAGTATGAGCAGGTCAGCCCCCGAGATGAGGAGCGTGTAGGCGAAGAGGACCGGCTGCCAGAGGAGCGGCTGCGCCGCCTCGTTCGGGTAGAAGTACTCGACCGCCATCACCTGTTCACCTCGTCGGGGAGGCTGAGGTAGAAGATCATCGGCTCCGCGCCGGTGTGCGGCTTCAGCACCTGAGTCGGCCTGCTCCTCACGGTCCTCGTGAGCTCATTGTCCTCGGTCAGCGGCCCGAAGACCCTCGCCCCGGTCGGGCAGGCCTCGACGCAGGCCGGGAGGAGGCCCTCCGCGATCCTGTGCTCGCAGAACGTGCACTTGTCAGCAACTCCCTTGACTGGGTTCCTGTAGCGGGCGCCGTAGGGACAGGCCTCGATGCATGCGCCGCAGCCGATGCAGAGCTCGTCGTTGACCAGCACGAGCCCGTCGGGCGTGACGTAGGTCGCCTTAGTCGGACACGGAGGGACGCAGGGCGGGTCGTCGCAGTGGTTGCACTGCTTCGGGATGAAGAGCCTCGTCCCGTCGGGCTTCTCCAAGTGCTCTATCCACGTCCTGAAGACCCCCAAGGGGACGTTGTTCTCGGCCGCGCAGGCTACGACGCAGGCCATGCACCCGAAGCACTTCTCCACGTCGATCAGCATCGCGTACCTCTTTCCGGTCTTCTTGGGCGTTGACCCGGGCAGGGCTGCGCTGAGGGCTATGGTCGAGGCGACCGCGGTCAGAAATTCCCGGCGGGTCGCTGTCATCATTTTGAAGCGTCTTCGCCTCACGATATTAACCGTCTCGTGCGATCTACATCTGCATACAATTGCATAATTGAGAAGCGGAAGTTCTATGCTCGATGGACCTCTTGGAATTTATAGAATCACGCCGTTATATAGACGACAGGAGTTGTGGAGATTTAGCGAGGCAGCGGGTGGCGCGAAACTCGTCTTATGGATCCGAAAGCCGCTACCGTCAAGGCAGATCGGCTCGGTCTCGGGGGGCCTTCACATGTGAGCAATCGCTTTATGACAGCAGGCGGCCTAATCGGGCGGTTTGGAGTCGGAGCAGCCGGTCAGGCCGGAGGAGTCGCCGGAGCTGACGAAACTCGAGAGGAAAGTCGCCCTCGCGGTCGCGATGATGCTGACCGCGGGACACAGGCAGCCCGGGGTGAGGGGCTGGGAGCTGAGGAGGAGGCTCGGGAAGAACTACCAGAGGGTGCTGGAGGCCGCGGACGCGAGGCTCAGGAGGGTCGGCCTGAGGATCAGGGCCGTGCCGGAGGAGGGCTCCGACGATCCCGACAGGGTCAGGTATTACGTGGTCGTGGCGGAGCCGCTCTCGCTCTACGACCTCGGAACGATGGGCTACTCGATCGACGAGGTCGCGATCCTCGCAGTCACGCTGGCCTACCTCTTCGCGAACAACGAGAGGGCTCCGTACAAGCAGGTCGTCGAGATCCTCGAGGCCAAGTACCCGAAGTGGAGGGTCGAGAGCGTCTTAGAGCGGCTGGTGAGGCGGGGATACCTCGTCAGGACCGAGGACGACACTCTGGTCGTGGGTTGGAGGTCGGAGGTCGAGGTCGACAGGCACGAGCTCATGAGGGCGATAGCCGCGCTCAGCTCCCCGGAGTCAGCTCAGCGGACGACCGAAGACGTGCTTGAGGACGGTTGAGGCTAGACAGACGCCGGATGGACGTCGGAGGCTTCTGAGGTTCGGACCGGTCGGCGCGGGCCGCCTCTTCGTGTGAACTGAACGGGGCGTGATGACGAGTCCAGTTTTAATACCGCAACGGGTGGGACCCCGGAGAATGGCAAGCGCGAGGGACTACGTCTCGCTGACCAAGCCGAAGATCGCCCTCCTGAACCTCCTCACGGCGCTCGTCTGCTACTTCGCGGCCGGAGGAGGCCCTCTCGGGGCGGTCGCGCTGTCGGCCGCCGGTTACCTCGCCGCCGGCGGGTCTGCGGCGCTGAACAACTACATCGAGGCGGACTTGGACTCGAGGATGAAGAGGACGTCGCGGAGGCCGCTCCCGTCCGGAAGGGTCTCCCGAAGGGCGGCGCTGGTCCTGGGGCTCGTGAGCTCGACCGCCTCACTGGTCGTCTCTTGGTTCGCCCTGAACCCGCTCGCGACGCTCCTCATCGCCTCGGGCATGCTGTTCTACGTGGTCGTCTACACGATGCTCCTGAAGAGGAGGACGATATGGAACGTGGTGATCGGCGGAGCAGCGGGGAGCTTCCCTCCGCTGGCCGGATGGGCCGCAGCCACGGGCGAGATAGGCCTGCCTGCGGTACTGCTGGCCGTCCTGGTCTTCCTCTGGACTCCCGGCCACTTCTGGGCGCTCGCGATAAGGGGCGTCGAGGATTACAGGTCTGTAGGTCTCCCGATGCTTCCGGTGAGGGTCGGCGTCGAAAGGGCTTCGAGGATAACCGCGCTCTCGAACCTCTCGGCGATGCCTGCCTGGGCTGGCGCGGCACTCGTCGTCCCGTCTCCGGAGGTCTACCTGCTCGCCTCCTCGCCCCTCACCGCGCTCTTCGCGCTCTACAGCCTGAGGCTCTTGAGGAAGCCGGACCAGCGTCTCGCGTGGGGGGCCTTCAAGGCGTCCTCACCCTGGCTCGCGGCCGTCTCGATCGCGCTCCTAGCGTCTTCTAGTTTCTGAAGCGAACGAGAGCTCTCTGCGGACTGGGACGCGGTTCAGTCGGAAGGCAGCCGACTCAGGTCAAGCCTCCCCTTGCTCTGGAACTGCTTGCGGTAGAGGGCCGCGACGTCCGAAAGCGTCGAGGCGTCCTCCGGGCCCTTGTCGTCCCTCACCCTGACCACCCTCGCGAACCTGAGTGCGTAGCCGGCCTCGTACCTCGGGCTCCGCTGAACCTCGGCGAAGGCGACCTCGACGACTAACTCGGGCCGCACCTCGACTCCCCAGGGGTGCTCAGCGGTCCTGAGCTCGAAGAGCCTCCTCGTCATCCACTCGAACTCCTCGTCGGTGAGGCCCTTGAAGGTCTTCCCGACGACCGCGTACCCTCCCCTCGAATCGTCCCTTACAGCCAGGTGGTAGTTGGAGAGCCAGCCCGTCCTCCTGCCGTGGCCCCATTCCGCAGCCACGATCACCGCGTCCAGCGTCTCCGACGGTTTCAGCTTCAGCCACCTCGCCCCCCTCCTGCCAGGGAAGTACCTGCTCTCGGGGTCCTTCGCGATCACGCCCTCGTGCCCCCTCTTCAGGGCCTCTTCGAGGGCCTCCTCGACTTCGGCCTTCGTCGTGCAGACCCTCGCGGGCGTCAATAGCTCGGGTTCGACCGCGGACTCGAGGGCCCTCCTCCTCTCGGAGAGCGGCCAAGTTATCGTCGGGCGGCCCTCCGCGAAGATCACGTCGAAGACCCAGAGCCTGACCGGCACGAGCGGCGCCACCTCCTCCACGTCCCTCTCCCTCCCGACCCTCCTCATCGTCTCCTGGAAGGGCAGCGGGCTTCCCTTCTCGTCGATCGCGACGACCTCGCCGTCTAGGATGAACTCGTCCCACCTTGCCGAGCGGGAGACCGCCTCGACTACCTCCGGGAGCGCGTGGGTGACGTCCTTCAGCCTCCTCGTGAAGACCCTCACCTCCCCGGACCTCCGGTGGACCTGGACCCTCACGCCGTCCATCTTCGGCTCGACGAGCGTCCTCCCGCCGTGGGCCGCGAGGACCTCCGACGGGTCGTAGGCCATCTCCGCGAGCATCGGCCTGACAGGCCTCATCGGCTCGAGCCTGACCTCCCTGAGCGTCCCAGAGAGAGCCCTCCGGACCAGCTCGCCGACGTCGCCCAGCAGCATGTCCGCGACCGTCACGCCCTCGAGGTCGACCGAGGAGAGCCTCGAGGCCACCTCGAGCATCAGGCCGTGGCTGACGCCGTGTCTCATCTCACCGGAGAGGACCCTGAGGAGCCACTCCCTCTCGAGCTCGTCGCACCTACTGAAGAGCGCCGAGAGGGCCCTCACCTTCTTCTCCCTCGAGCCGGGTCCGGCGTGGGCCCTGAGCCCCTCGAGCGTCGACCAGACCTCCGATACGGTCAGGGGCCTGTGATCGAGGAGGACGCTCTGCCCTACCGCCCTCAGGGCCGAGCTAAGCGCGCTCCAGCCTATCGCCGCGAGGTCTCTCTCCTTCTCCCTCACGGTCCTCCCGATCATCAGCATGGCCGCGACGGCTGCGTCTTCCGGGTCCAAGGACCTCAGGTACTGGGCCGCTATCCTCACCTTCTCGGACCTAGTGGGGGTGGACTCGAGGAGGCCGCAGACCCTTGCGAAGGCCTTGAAGGACCTGTCGGGCCCGGTCACGTCTCGACCCTGTAGAGGAGCTTGAAGCCTGCCTGCGACGGCTCGACGCCGGTCACCCTCACCCTCCCGATCTCGGAGGTCCTCGAGACGTGAGTCCCTCCGCAGGGTATCGCGTTGACGCCCTCTATCACGACCACCCTGTACCTGTCGGCCTTCGGGAGCCTGTTCAGGTTGAACGCGCCCCTCACGACCTCCCCCAGCCTCTCGGGCTCGACGTAGACCGGGAAGACGCGCCTGTCCTGCCCGACGACCTCGTTCGCGACCTCCTCGAGGGCCTTCAGGTCCATCTCCCTCGGAGGCCCCTCGAACTCGATGTAGCTCTCGGGGGGACCGTGGAACGCCGAGGCCGAAGTCAGCCCCTCCTCCCCGAGGACGGCCATGACCGCGTAGTCCAGGACGTGGCCTGCGGTGTGGTGCCTCATCACCGAGTACCTCGGCTCCCAGTCCAACTCCACCGTTACCTCTCCCCTGAGCTCGGAACCTGAGGCCAGCCTGCCGTAGTGGACGACGACATCGTTCAGCTCGAGGACCTTCTTGACGACGAACTCCGCACCTTCGCCGTGGATCCGCCCGGTGTCGGAGGGTTGGCCCCCTCCCTTCGGGTGCATCACGGTCCCGTCAAGGACGACGTAACCGGAGGCTCTGGTCTCGGGAACATACCTCAGAACTTTCGCCCTCGCTCCCCTCAGGTACGAGTCCTCGAGGTAGAGCCTTGAGGTGGGAGGGAGCCCGCTCACGACCTCCTCCAGCCTCACCAACCCGAACGTCCCGTCTCTGGACTGCCCGAAAAATCATCCTCCGCGTTCCAGCCCGATGGACCCGAGGACCGCGAGGAAATCCTCCTCGGAGAGCGTCCGCTTGTACCTCCTCAGGACCTCGGGTTCCACCGATGGTTTGAGCCCAGCCCGAAGGAGCGCTTCCCTCGCGAGGCCCTTAGAGATGAAACCCGCGATCGAGGTCACGTTCTTCGGCCTCGTTGTGAACCGGGCCGAGCCGAAGTCGATGATCACGACCGAGCTCCCTCGGGTTATCACGACGTGCTTCGAGGGGTCGCCGAGCTCCCCGTGGTCGATCCCGGCCGCGTCGAGGGCCCTGCACTGCCTGAACAGGGACCCGAGGACTCCGACGACCTCCTCCCCACTTGCTGAGGGCAGCCAGTCGACCAGCCTGATCCCCTCGACGACCTCCATGAGCAGCACCCTTCCCGCAGAGCCCCGCAGCCTAGGGCCGACTCCGACCGCGTTCGCGGCTCCGTGGACGCTCGCCTCCCTCCAGACGTCGTCGTGGGGCCAGTCGTCGCGCCTGACCTTCGCCGCGAGGGCCTCTCCGCCCCTCCTCACCAGGAAGACCGCGTTCCTGAAGCCCTTCCCGAGCATCAGGGGCTTTCCCTCCTCTGAGACCGCGACCTCCTCGACGCCGAGGGCCTTGAGGTCGGCTTCTACCCGGGACGCGTAGCCGAAGTCGCCACGCGGATACGAGAACGACCTGACGTCCTCACCGAGCTGAACGAGGGCCCTCCACCTCATGCCGCCCTCAGGAAGGGAGGCCTCCCGTCGAGGAAGGAATCGACGAACTGCCCGAACCCCATCAAGCCGAGCCTCATCGCGGCCTCGCGGTCCAGCGCAACGACCTCCGCCCTCCTCAGGGGGCCCTCGAGGTCCCTCGGGACAGAGACCGACTTGACGTCGAGCCAGCGCTTCGTCAGCTCCACCGCCCCCCTCACCTCCCTCCTCTTGAGGACGTAGAGCCGCTCGCCGTCGACCCAGGGCCCGGCGGCCGTGAGCGGGTCCGACGAGTGCCTCTCGATGAAGTCGAAGACGTTCTCCAGCCAGACCGGAGGCCCCTCCCTCAGCGCGAAGGCCGGTAGCTCGAGGCTGTCGAGCTCGAAGAGGACGAGGACCGAATCATCCGTGCCCTCCACCGCCCACCTCCTCACCTCGAAGCCCTCCCTCGAGAGCCTCGACGCGACGCTCCTCGCGAACTTCAGGGCCTCGCCCCACAGCGTGTCGACGGGAAGGCCCTGCGGCCTGTCGAACCTGACCGCCATCACCTCCCTCCACGCTTCAGGGCGCTTCGGTCCCGGAGGCGCGAAGAACTCCAGCGACGGCCTCGCGAGGAAGAGCTTCGCCGCGAGGACGAACTCCGAGAGCTTCGTAAGGGTGACCGCGGACGCGACGTTCCTCCTCGGGTCGACAGGGTCCGTGACGACGAGGGGGCTGTTCTGGAAGAGCGCGAGCGCCCTCTCCTCGCCCAGCTCGCCGGTCATCTCGATCACCTTGGGGGGCCTCCAGCCGGATGCGTCCTCGAGCAGCTTAACGAACCCCGCGGACCTCAGGACCAGCAGCTCCATCAGGTACCCGCTGAAGCCTCCGACCTTGAGCTCGGCCCCGTAGACCCCGGTGCCCATCGCGAAGGCCTTCGCGAGCCTTATCTCCCTCCTGAGCCTCCCGTCGACCCTCGAGGCGACGTACGCGGTGTGGTAGGGAGTCCTGTCGACGGCGCTGATCCACCTCCCTTTCTGGACCTCGTAGCACCCGACGACGTTCACGCCGACGTCCGAGAGGAACCCCTCGACGTACGGGTGCTCCGCGTACCTGAGCCTCCACGAGGCGCCGACGGACTCCAGCGCAGCTATGCCGCGCCTCACGACCAGCTCCTCGAGTCCCTCCTTGGGGACGTCCGGGGAGAACCTCACGAAGACGTCGACCTCGGGCCTCGACCTGACCCAAGTGCCCTTCGCCGCCGAACCCTCCACCGAGGCCCCTAGGTAACCCTCGACCCCGGAGAAGGAGGACCTCACCGCCCCAAGGACCCTCTCCGCGACCGAGCTCAGCCTCTCTTCCTCCTCGCGGGTCGGGACCGCGATCCCCTCGGCGGCCCTCAGAACCTCGGCCAGGACCTCCGGAGAGGCCCGGCGCATGGTCACCTCGCCCAGAGAGGGTCGGCCCTCCTCATCAGCCCGATCAGCTCCTCGAGCGCCCTCAGGGACTGCTCGTCGAGCCTCGAGGCGAACTTCGTGGCCAAGAGCCTCGCGTCCCTCTCCGGGACCAGGACGTAGAGCGTCTCGCCCTCCTTCACCTGCCTCCCCACGGTCACGCCCCTGATCGAGATCGCGACTTTCATCCCCGCGGTGGCCTTAGGGAGCGGCCTCCCCATCTCCTGGATCTGGTGCACGTCGCCGACCTGCCTCCCGGAAGAGCTGACAAGCCTCACGCCGGGCGCGATCTCCCCCGCGAGGACCTCGACGCCGAATATCGCTGGGTCGCTCCTCCTGAAGACGAAGCCCTCGAGGAACTTGATCTTCCCCGGCTTCACGAGCTTCCCGAACTCCGCCTCCTCCTCTTCCCTCTTCCTCTCCGCGACCCAGTTAAGGTACTCGTCGACCAGCCTGAAGAGGACCTCGCCCCTGAAGACCCTGATGCCCCTGCTGTTCGCCTCGAGCTCGAGCTCCCTGTCGACGTCGACGTTGAACGCGATAACGTTCCCGAGGAACTTGTCCTTCGTGTGGACCACCTCCGCCTCCACTACGTCCCTCTTCGAGACGTCGCCGATGTCTGCCAGCCTTATCGGGACCCCGCGCTCCTTCAGGTAGTTGACGAGGACCTCCAGCGACCCGAGCGTGTCGGCCTTCGCGACGACGCCAATCTTGTCCGTCGTGATCCTGAACTCCTCCAGCTCCTCGCGCAGCCTCGCGACCACGGAGTCCAGCTCCTCGTCCCGCTTCAGCCCCAGGACCGGAGAGCCCGGGTAGACCTCGTCGAGGCCCTCGGCGACCAGCTTAACTCCGGCCGCGGCCCTGACCGACTCGACCCGCTTGAAGACGTCCCTCGGGTCCCTCATCTCGTCGAGGGGCTTCGGCAGGAGGAGGGCCCTTACCTTCGCGACGACTGGCCCCCGCCTCCCCATCATCACCACCCTGTCCCCCTCCCGGAGGACGCCGGAGCTGAGGATGACGTTCGCGGTCGCCCCGAGCCCGACCTCCTCCACGACCTCGAGCACTACTCCCTCAACTCCTTCCTCGGAGACCTCGAGCCTCTTGGTCATGTAGGCCTGGGCAAGCCCGATCATCAGCAGGAGCAGGTCGGGTATGCCCTCGCCGGTCTTGGCGCTGACCGGGACCACCGCGAGCGTCCTCGTGAAGTCCCTGATCCTGATGTATAGGTCAGCGGTGAACCCGTACCTCGCCAGCTCGCCGACCAGCGCGTAAGTCCTCCTCTCCAGCTCCTCGACGACCTTCTGGTGCTGCCTCGAGAGCGTCTCCTTCAGCGGCGCGCCAGACACCGGCCTCCAACCGGGGATCAGGTCGACCTTGTTCAGCGCCACGACGAACGGCGTCCTCCTGGACCTCAAGAGCTGTATGCTCTCGACGGTCTGCTCCTGGACGCCCTGGATCGCGTCGACCACGAGGATCGCCAAGTCAGCGACCGACCCTCCCCTCCTCCTCAGGTTCGCGAAGGCCGCGTGGCCGGGCGTGTCGATGAAGAGGAGTCCCGGCAACCTGATATCGGCCCTGACCTCGCCCAAGAGCTTCCTGCAGGTCTCTAGGATCGCGTCGTAGGGGAAGAAGCTCGCTCCTATGTGCTGCGTTATCCCTCCCGCCTCCCTCGCCGCGACGATCGTCCCCCTCATCCTGTCGAGGAGGCTGGTCTTCCCGTGGTCGACGTGGCCCAGGACCACCACTATCGGCTCCCTCGTCCACCTCTCTCCCATGCCCAATTCCGTCGTCACCGCCGGGTCATTAATTGTCCAGCGGCCTCACTTCCTGCCGGCTGGCCCGACCCTCCGTCACCCGGACGACCTGCCCTTCAATCCCGTGACGCTTTTTGTCAGTTTGACAGAAATGTTCGGAATTCTCGTCATAACACCACAGTATCAGGACTTCAGAGCTCATATCAACGTGAATTCTTGTCGATCGCCGATCAAACGACAGATATATTAAAGAGCCGATCTCGGGAGGGGGCATGGTGCTGAAGTCCGAGAGGGTAGACGACGGGCTCCTCGAGGAGCTGACGAAGCTCGAGTCGATCGGCACGATGCGTAGGATAGTCGCGTACAGGGCGGGGACCGTTGTGCTCAGGTCGATGGTCGGGGAGCTGCTCGACATGGGCTTCGAGTGGGTTCTCCCCGTGATGCTCTCTAGGACGACCGACCCGCTCTGGCCCGATCCCGGCGCGAGCATAGAGACGAGGCCGGAGCTCGAGGTCTACGGGGTGAAGGTCAGGACGATGCAGTCGATGATCGTCCACAAGAGGGTCCTGGTCTCGCTCGGTCCGCCGAGGTTCTTCATCCTCTCCCCCAACATAAGGATCGAGAAGAGGGAGAGGGGCAGGACCGGGTGGCACCTCTACGAGTTCACGCAGCTCGAGACGGAGATCGCCTATGGCAAAATGGAGGACGTCTTCAGGGTCTACGAGAGGCTCGTGACGAGCGCGATCAGGGCGGTCAGGTCGGAGCTCTCGGAGGAACTGAGGGAGATCGGGAGGGAGCTGAGGGAGTTCGGGACCCCGTTCAAGGTCGTGAGCAGGAGGGAGCTCGAGAGGGCCTACGGTCCCGAGTGGGAGAGGGTCCTGCCCCACAGGATCGAGGAACCGGTCTGGGTGACCGACATACCCAGGGAGTTCTACGACTTCGAGGACTTCGAGACCGGTACTTGGAGGAACTACGACCTCTTCATGCCAGAGGGTTACGGCGAGGTCCTCTCCGGCGCCGAGAGGGAGTACGAGCACGAGAAGATGCTCGCGAAGATCAGGCGCGACGGCCTCAGGCCTGAGGACTACGAGGCCCTTCTGAAGCTCGCGAGGGAGGGGAAGCTCAAGCCGTCGGCGGG
The DNA here is from genome assembly GCA_039630085.1 of Candidatus Caldarchaeales archaeon. Classification (GTDB taxonomy): domain Archaea; phylum Thermoproteota; class Nitrososphaeria_A; order Caldarchaeales; family Calditenuaceae; genus Calditenuis. Next base: position 16,588 of record JBCNVM010000001.1, on the reverse strand, counting down.
CGCCGGGCTCGGGGTCGAGAGGTTCATCGCGTACGTCGTCGGCGCGAGGCACGTCGCGGAGGTCCAGCCCTTCCCGAGGATACCTGGAATCGTCAGCCCGCTCTGAGCTCCGTCGCCAGCCTCTCCAGCAGCATCCTCACGACCCTCTTGCCGAGGTCCCTCGGCTCCGCTCCAGCCCTCATCTCGGACGCCAGCCACCCGGCGACCGGCTCGGACCTCACCAGCTCCCTCAGCGACTCCTGCAGGTCGGCCGTCGCCGCCTCGATGACCTCCCTCTCGAAGATCCTGGCCCTCCTCCTCTCCAGCTCGCCGGACCTCGAGAGCTCCTCGAAGCGCGCGAGCATCCTCGTCGCCAGCTCGGGGACGCCCAACCCTATCGCGGCGGCAGTCTTGAGCACGACCGCGTCCCTCCTGCTCCCCGAGAGCATGCTCTCCAGCATCGTCTTCATCGCGCTCGCGGCCGGGTTGTCCGACTTGTTGACGACGTAGATGTCCCCGATCTCGAGGAGGCCCGCCTTCACGGCCTGTATGCTGTCGCCGAAGTCCGGGGTGACCACTACCACGACGAGGTCCGCGACGCCCATGATCTCCACGTCGGACTGACCGGCTCCCACGGTCTCGATCAGGACCACGTCGAACCCGGCTGCGTCGAGGACCCTCGTCATCGCCCTCACGTTCCTCGCGATCGCGCCCAGCGCGCCCCTGCTCGCCACGCTCCTGAAGAAGACCTGGTCGTGGGAGACGACTCCGGTCAGCCTGACCCTATCGCCTAGGACCGCGCCGCCCGTGATCGGGCTCGACGGGTCCACCGCCAGAACCGAGACCCTCTTCCCCCTGGACGAGAACTCCGCCACCAGCCTCGCGACCAGCGTGCTCTTCCCGGCTCCCGGAGGCCCGACTAGGCCTATCACAGGTATCCCCCTCACGGACGGCCCTATCCTCCTCAGCAGCTCCAGCCCCAACGAGTCGCCGGACTCGACGTGCGAGAGCGCCCTCGCCACGTGGACCCTGCTCCCCGTCAGGACGCCCGAGACGAGGGCCTCGAGGTCCTCCGCGGCTTCCCCGGTCAGACCGCCTCGCCCTCCTCAGGCACGACGGTCTTGAGCTGGGACCTGTACATCTCGACGATCTCCTCGACGGTCGTGGCGTCCTCGGGGAGCTTGTCGGACCTGTACCTGCCCGTGAACCTCGGGAACCTGATCGCGAGGCCCGCTTCGGGCTGGACGGAGCCCCAGCCGCAGGTGTGTATCGGGCTCACGGTGATCTCGTCGCCGACCAGCTCCAGCACGATCTCTGGCCTCACCCAGACATCGGGCTGCATGAGAGAGTCGACCCTGGCGGGCTTCTCGGGCACGACCCGCTCGTCGACCATCGACTTCAGCCTCTCTAGGTCCTCCTCCTTGAACCCAGTCCCGACCTTGCAGACGCTCTTGAAGGTGTCGGTCTTCGGGTCGTAGGCGGCCATCAGCAGCGTCCCGTACCACCCGCTCCTCCTGCCCTTCCCGTGGAAGGCCCCGATCACGACGAGGTCCAGCGTGTCGGTGAGCTTCGAGACGTAGGACCGCTTGTACTTGATCCATAGCCAGCCCCTCGCGCCGGCCCTGTACACGGACCTCGGCGAGACGTCCTTCACGATCACGCCCTCGCAGCCGTCCTCGACGGCCCTCTGCATGAAGGAGTCGAGGTCTCCCGGGTCCTCCACGAGCCTCGCGACCGTGAGCCCGAAGGTCTCCGAGGGGTCAACCATCTCCTCCAGCGCAGACCTGCGCTCCGGGAGAGGCCTGTCCATCAGGTCCTGGCCGTCGACGTAGATCGCGTCGAAGAAGAACAGCCCGACCGGGTAGAGCTCCGCGGCCTTCTCAACGTCGTACTTCCTCCTCCTGTGCATCAGCTCCTGGAAGGGGAGCATCGAGCCCGTGTCCGGGTCCATCGCGACCGCCTCGCACTCCACGATCGCTCTCTCGGCGCGGAGCCTCTCGGAGCACGCCCTCACCACGTCCGGGAACTGGTGCGTTATGTTCTCCTGCCTTCTAGAGAAGATCATCACGCGGTCCCCGTCCTTGTGGATCTGGAGCCTCTCGCCGTCGTACTTGTACTCCGCGAGCCCTCTCCCCCCGAGCTTCTCGAGGATCTCGGCCGCGGAGGTCAGCCTCTCCGCGAGCATCGGCCTCACCGGCACTCCGACCCTCAGCCTCACGGACCTGACCGCCTCGATGCCGCCCACCTTCACGAGCCTCACGACCTGGCCTATGTCCGACGTGATGTTGTAGGCCCGCTCGATCTCCTCCCTGTGCGCCGCCACGTCCCCTAGCATCGCGGAGGCCGCGTCTATGAACGTCATGTCCGCGACCCCGAGCCTCATGGTCCCGGTAACGAGCCTGACGATGTACTTCGCCTCCTTCGGGTCCGCCTTCGCTAGCAGGCCCGTCAGGAGCTTGACCTTGTTCTCGACCGCTCCCTCTCCGGTCTCCCGGGCTATCCTCTCGAAGGTCGCGTAGACCTGCTCGACGGTGAGGGGCTCCTGGAAGAGAATAGTCTGGGCCTTCCTCCTCGAGATGAGCTCCTCGGCCACCAGTCCCAAGTCTCCCCTCTTCGCGAACAACCTATCGACCTCGGCCTCGGAGGCGCCGGTCACGGACCTGATGGCCCTTATCGCGAGCCTCTCAGCCATGCCGAGCTCGATCCCGACGTAGGGAGGATAGAGCCTGCCGAGTGAGAGCATCGCGATCCTCTGGGCCTCCTCCGGCGTCGCCTCCCTCAGCAGCTCGACCAGTATGTCCCTCATCTCGAGCCTCTTCGTCGTCGCCTCGAGCCTCTCATAGTAATCGGCGAGCCTCCTGAACTCCATCCCGGTCCACGTCGTCCGAAGTCTGAGATAAAGCGAACTTCGCCGCCGAGGCCTCAGCTCAGGGATCAGCCCTCAGAGCTTCCTCGCCTCAACGTAGTAAGGGAGACCCCTCGCCTTCTCGACGAACCACCTGACCTTCGCCTCTGGCCCCGAGAGCCTCATCGTGACCTCGTGGAGCTCGCCGTCCCTGGAGATCCGGGCCTCTAGGACCTCCAGCCTCCCCTGCTTCACCAGCACGAACGTCTTGATGAGGGCCTCGTTCCCTCCCCTGACCCTCAGGGAGACCTCGTGGAACTCCGGCTTTCCGCTCACGGCCGTCGGTCGGCCTGCCTTCTAAAAACCGCTCGCCATCGGGCTCCGAGGGTTGTAGGGATTTTAAGCGCCACCCGCGTGTCCCCGGGGATGCATCCGACAGCCGCGCTGACCGCCCTGCTGATCTTGGCCCTAGTCTCCTTCTACCCCACCGAGGTCGCCTACCCGCCGGTGAAGTCGACGCCCTCCTCGATCGCCGTGACCGCCCAGGGCACGGTGCTGCTGGCCCTTCCCGCGGAGAGGTCGATTGCCCTCTTCGACCCCGGCTCGGGGAGCCTGTGGAAGGTGGAGCTCGGGTTCGCGCCCGACGGGCTCGCGGTCTCTGGGACGAGGGCGCTCGTCTACTCGAGGGTCGGGGGGCTCTTCGCGATCGTCGACGTCGAGCGTCTGATGCCCGTGAGGGAGGTGAGAATGAGGGTCGAGGGAGCTTGGCGGGTCCAAGGAGGCTTCCTGGTCCACAGGGGCACGGGGCTGACGCTAGTGGGCCTTGACGGCGAGGAGCTCAGGTATCTGAGGGTCGGGGCCTCGTCGTCGCCGTGGCACGTGAGCTCGTCGGGCAGGACGGTCTGGCTCGTGGGCGACGACCTGAGGAGCATACACGCGCTGGACTTGGAGAGGTGGGAGGCGAGGAGGGTCGCGGCGCACCACAGCATGGTCTCCTCGATAGCGGCTCTTTCGGAGGAGGCGGTGGCCGTCGCGTCCGAGGGGTGGATCGGGATCTACCGGCTCGACGGCTCGTCGAGCCCCCTCGAGCTGCCGGTTCGCGTCTCCTCTAGGGTCGTAGTCATCCCGGCTAAGGCCGGCAGGGTGGCCTTCGTCGACCAGGCCGAGGAGAGGATCGGGTTGGTGGGGGGCGGCGTCAAGTGGCACTCGCTGACGGACGTGAGGCCCGACCTCGTCGCCTCGCCGTCGCCCGCGAGGGTCTACGTCTTCGACGTCTCCCAGGCGAAGGCCGATTACTACGACCTGACCTTCAGGCCGGAGGTCAGCGACGTCAAGCTGGAGGCGAGGGGCGGGCCGGCGGTGTACGTAGAGGCGACGGTGAGGGACTTGGACGGCGACCTCCTCGAGGGAGGAGTCTCGGTCCGCCTGAGCGCGCCGGGTGGTCCGGTCGTGGCATCGATGCGGCCGATCGGCGGGGACCGCTTCGCCGCGACGGTCGACCTTAGGGGGCACGGCGGAGAGCTCGAGGTAGTGGTGGTGGCGGTCGACGGCGAGGGCAACCAGGCCGAGAGCGAGCCCCGGAGGATCGAGGTGAAGGGGGAGTCGGCAGTGGTGGTCACGACGCCGTCCCAGGGCGCTGGTGGCGGACAGACCGGCCCTCAGGCAGGCGCTCCGCTCCGTCTCTCCGACCTCCTGGCCTTCTCGGTCGAGCTGACCTTCTTCGCGGTCCTGCTGGCCGCCCTCGCGCTGGTCGCGGCGAGGAGCAAAAGGAGGGAGAGGCGGAGGCCGAGGAGGAGGTAGCGCCGTCGCCCAGAACCGCTATTACCGGGCCATGGATACTAATTACGGATGCCGTCCCACAAGCTCCTCTGGTCCCCTTCCGAAGAGGACATCAGCCGTTCGAACATCTCCGCGTTCATTGAGTTCGTGAACAGGAGGAGGTCCCTGGAGCTCTCGGGCTACTTCGATCTCTACGACTGGTCGATAGAGAACATACCTGAGTTCTGGTCCGACGCCTGGGACTTCCTAGGGATCAGGTTCTCGAGGCCCTACGACGCGGTCGTCGACGACCTCACCAAGTTCCCCGGCGCGAGGTGGTTCGTCGGGGCAAGGCTCAACTTCGCCGAGAACCTCCTGAGACACGGCGACGGTCGGGTCGCGATCGTCCAGCGGGACGAGTCTCTGGAGAGGGAGGCGTACACCTACAGGGACATCCACCTCGAGGTCGCGAGGTACAGTGAGTTCATGAGGGAGGAGGGGGTCGGCGCCGGCGACAGGGTCGTCGCGTACATGCCGAACGTCGCCGAGACCGTGATCTGCATGCTCGCCGCCACGAGCCTCGGCGCCATCTGGGCCTCGACCGGGACCGAGATGGGCTACACCGCGGTCGTCGACAGGCTCGGCCAGCTAGAGCCGAAGGTCCTGGTCACGACGGATAGCTCGACTTACAAGGGCAAGACGACGGACCTGAGGGGGACAGTCGCGAGGATCGCGAGGGCCATACCCTCGCTCAGGAAAGTCCTGGTGATCAGCAGGAGGAAGGAGAGGGTCGACGTCTCCGGGATCCCGAACGCGGTCACCTCAACGGAGGTCCTCTCGGGGAAGGGGGAGGCCGAGGCCCTGAGGTTCGAGCAGGTGGAGGCGAACCACCCGGTCTACGTGATGTTCTCCTCTGGGACCACCGGGAGGCCGAAGTGCATGGTCCAGAGCGTCGCCGGCGTCTTGGTCAACCACCTGAAGGAGCTAGTCCTCCACCACGACCTCAGGCCCGAGCACGCGATCACCTACATCACCTCGCCGAGCTGGATGATGTGGAACTGGGTCACAAGCTCGCTCGCGGTCGGGTCGAAGCTGGTCGTCTTCGACGGCAACCCGCTCCACCCCGACTGGAGGACGATGTGGGAGGTAGTCGATGAGGAGGGGATCAACGTCCTCGGGTGCAGCGCTAGCTACGTCAACGCCCTCAGGGCCGTCAACGCCGAGCCCGGCGAGGCCTTCGACTTGAGCGAGCTCAGGGAGGTCTCCCAGACGGGTTCGCCCCTCTCCGCGGAGGGCTTCGTCTGGGTCTACGAGCACGTCAAGCGGGACCTCTGGTTCAACTCGATCTCCGGCGGGACCGACATCAACGGGTGCTTCCTCGCGGGCAGCCCGACCCTTCCCGTCTACGCCGGCGAGCTGCAGGCGCCCGCGCTGGGGATGAAGGTCAAGGCCTACGACGAGCGCGGCAATCCGGTCTACGACGTCGAGGGCGAGCTGGTCTGCGAGGCCCCCTCGCCGTCGATGCCCGTCTACTTCTGGAACGACCCCGACAACAGGAGGTACCTCGAGAGCTACTTCGAGCACTTCAGGCCCGTCGGGAAGAACGTCTGGAGGCACGGCGACTGGGTGACGATCTTCTCCGACACGAGGAGCGCGGTGATCCACGGCAGGTCCGACGCGACCCTTAAGGTGAAAGGGGTCAGGATAGGGACCGCGGAGATCTACAGGGTCGTCGAGACGATACCGGAGGTCGCGGACAGCCTCGCGGTCGGCTACGGCGAGGGCGACGACGTCAGAGTGGTCCTCTTCGTGAAGCTGAGGGAGGGTCAAGAGCTCACCGAGGAGCTGAAGGATACGATCAGGAGGAGGCTGAGGGAGGAGGCCTCGCCGAGGCACGTCCCCGACCTCATAGCGCAGGCCCCCGACATCCCCTACACGTTCAACCTGAAGAAGGTGGAGATAGCCGTCGCGAACATACTCAGGGGGAGGCCGGTCACGAACAGGGAGGCGATAGTGAACGCCGAGTGCCTCGAGTTCTACGAGAAGTTCGCCGAGCAGATGAAGGGAAAGAAGCAGTGAGTCCGGTGGGGCTCAGGCTGGCTCGAATCCCAAGAGGTCCAGGACGCTCCCTACCCTCCTCTCCCTGAACCTCGGCCTGACCCTCATCCCGATCTTGGGCTCGCCGTCCCCGACGAACCTGTGGAGGATCCCGCCCTCGAAGCCCTCGAAGCAGACGAAGACCCACTTCAGGCCCTCGGGGTCCGTCGTCCAGGTGACGACCGTCCCGACCTGCGGCGCCTCGACGAACTTCACGCCGTGGGAGAGGCACGCGGCGCAGAACCCGAGCGGCGGTATCGTGCGCCGGCCGCAGCCCTCGCACTCCATCCCCACCAGCTTCCCCTCCTTCAGCCCCTCGAGGTACGCGGTCATCCCCCTGCCGGCCGGGTACTCGTAGGCGTTCTCCACGGTGTGACGGTACTCCATCTCACCTCACCGGCGCGAAGTACGATATGTCGGTGATCTCGCCCCTCCTCTGCTCCTTCGGCTTCCAGACCGGCCTGACCCTCATCCCGATCCTGACCTCGCTGGGCTCGACCTCGCCGAGCTTGTGCATGAGCCCCGCCGCGTGGAAGACGTGATGCGAGTTCGGCCTGACGACCTTCGTCCCCTCGAACCAGATCACCGCGACCACCTCGGGCCTCGCGAGCCTCTCCCTCGGGTTGGTCCCGATGTAGGCGACGGAGTACGTTGCGACCTCGCCGTAGCCGCTATGCTCGACGTAGGTCCTGACGCGCCTGAAGCAGAGCTCGCAGAAGGACCTCGGAGGTATGAAGACCCTACCGCAACCCTCGCACTTAGTCCCGATTATCCTTCCCTCCCTCAGGCCCTCGAGGAACCTCCCCACCGCCTCCCCGGTCGCCCTCCTGTACCTGAAGTCGAAGAGCCAAGGCAGCACGACCAGGCCTGGGAGCGTCATCTCCGAGGCTCCCTCGTTGAACTCGGAGACGGCCTTCGACCAAGACTTCTCCCTCCCGGACCCGACTTCCTCGGTCGCCCGCCTGAGGAGGCCTCCGACCCCTGCTGGGAGCCCCTCGAGCTGGTCGGGTCCGTACCTTACTACCCTCGCGCTCATCTCCTGCACACCACCACCGTCCCAACCTGCATTAGGTCACCCCACGCCTGGGCGACCCCGACCTCGGCGTCGGGCACCTGCCTCTTCCCCGCCCTCCCGGAGAGCTGGTAGTAAAGTTCGGCGACCTTCATCAGGCCCGCGGCCGCGATCGGATTCCCCACGCCGAGGAGACCGCCTGAGGGCGACGTCGGGCAGTCCCCGTCCCTCTCCATCTGTCCCTCGGCGAGCAGCTTCGGCGCGAGGCCCGGCCTCCCCAGCAGGCCGTCCATGTGGTGGAGCTCCTTGTAGGTGAACGGGTCGTAGGGCTCCCAGACGTCGACCTCCTTGAGCGGCGACGCGATCTTCGCCATCCTGTAGGCCGTCTGGGCGGCTAGGTAGACGTAGTACGGGTACGCGAGGTCCCTCGACGTCCAGAACTGCGAGTCCAGGCAGGTGGCGACGCCCTCGATCCACACCGGGTTGTCGGTGAGCTTCTTCGCGACCTCCTCCGAGGCGAGCAACAGCGCGACCGCACCGTCGGACGTCGGGCTGATGTCGAGCCTGTTGACCGGCCAGACGAGCACCTCCGAGTTCAGCACGTCGTCGACGGTTATCCTGGCCCCGAGCTGGGCGTGCGGGTGGTCCAGCGCGTTCCTCTTGTTCTTCACCGCGACCTCCGCGATCAGCTCCTTCTTCAGCCCGTGGGCCTCCATGTACCGCATCATCTCCAGCGCGAAGATCCAGATGAGGTTGGGGCCGAGGGGCTTCTCGAGGACGGGGTCGAAGATCGTCTGAAAGAGCTTCTGCGCGTGCGGGTACGGGTGGCTCATCTTCTCCCACGCTACCACCAGCAGGGTGTCGAAGGCCCCTGAGGCGACGTGGTACCAGCCCGCGACCCCGGCGGCGACCCCGCTCCCACCGCCTACGAAGACCCTCGTGATGGGCTTCCCGATGGCCCCCGCGGCCTCGACCGCGATCGCTCCCTTGTCGTGGTACCCGTCGAAGGCGTCGGGCGCCGAGGTCGCGAGGACTCCGTCGACGTGCCTGATCGAGAGGCCGCCGACGTCGTCGAGACACCTCTTGACCGCGAGCCTGATCATCTCCGGCGAGGTCAGCGGGATCATCGACCTGAAGTCGGTCATCCCCGCCCCGACTATCGCGACCCTCCTCATCCTCCCGACCTCCTTAGGAGCGCGACCGTCCCGATGTCGGCTATCTCGGAGTGGGTCGAGACCACCAGCCCGCTCTCCGCGCCCTCGACTTGGACGGCCCCCGCTTCACCCCTGAGTTGCCTGACCGCCGCGATGAACGCCCTCATTCCCGACGCAGTCAGGGAGTTCCCGTTCCCCAAGCAGCCTCCCGACGGGTTGAAGGCCGGTCCCGACTTGCCGCTGAGATACGCTCTTAGGTCGATCCCCAGCTCCGAGGCGACCATGAGCTCCTGGTGCGCGAAGAACTCGGTCAGCTCGACGAAGTCGACGTCCCTCGGATCCACCTTGTGCCTCGACTCGATCCTCCCGAGAGCCGCTCCGACCCACCTCGCCCTCCCCCAGTCCCTGAGCCAGAAGTGCGGGGTGGAGCTCGAGCCGGCGTTCTCCACCGCGACCAGCTCGATGCACCCTTCGAGCCGGGAGACCGCGTCCTCCGCCGCGAGTATGACCACGCCCGCGTAGTCCGAGGGCCTCGCGACGTGCCTCTCCCTGAGCGGCGCGTAGAGGTAGCCGTCCGACTCGACCTCCTCCGGGGAGACCCTCTCGCCGTAAGGCCCTCCAGCCAGCGCGGCCCTGTTGAGGTTTTTGGCCGCGACCCTCGAGAGCGCCGTGGGGTCGGCCCCGCTCCTCGCGAGGAAGGCTCGTGCCTCGAGCCCGGCTATCACATAGGGGTCGAAGCCCAGGGGCCTCGCGCAGTAGGGGTCGAGGGAGCACCGCAGCACGTCCCCGTAGTTCTCGATCTCGGAGGGCTTCGCGTACCCGTCGACCAGGACGACGTCCAGCATTCCGGACCTCACGATCATGAACGCGTGGTAGACGGCCTCCAGCGCGTCCCCGGAGACCAGCATGTTGAACTTCAGCCTCCCTCCGACCTGGTCCGGCGTGAAGGAGTCGGTGATGCTGATGCCCTCGTTGAAGTCGAGCCCCGACGAGACGATCCCCTGCACGTCCTCCGGCCTCAGCCCCGCGTCCAGGTATGCCCTCTCCGCCGCCTCGAAGGTCATCTCCCTGATCTCCAGACCGGTCTCGCGCGCCCTCGGTGAGAACTCGCCGAGTCCCACGACTAGGACTCGTCTCATCTCGCGGTTAGCGTCTCGGGGCATTATAAAACGGATTCTTCGGGGGTTGTGTGCTCAGTAGGACTTCGGAAGCCTGAGGACGTGGGTGGCGATGTAGCTAAGGATCAGCTCGTTCGTGACCGGCGCCGTCTTGAAGAGCCTCACGATCGGGTAGAGGTTGAGGACGTCGGTCTCGAAGTCCCACGCGTACCCCCCGAACGTCTGGACCGCCGCGTCCAGGGCCTCGACGGCCGCCTCGGAGGCCGTGAACTTCGCAGCGTTAGCGAGCTCGACGCTCCCGGCGTCGCTGTCGTAGAGCCTTGCCGCGGAGTAGATGAGGGACCTGGCTGCCTCCAACCTGATCGCGGCCCTCGCGAGCGGGAACTGGACGCCCTGATGGGAGCCGATGGGGACATCGAAGACCACCCTCTGCCTCGCGTGCTCCGCGGCCCTCGACAGGGCGTAGGTCCCGAGCCCGACTGCGATCGCGGCGATCATCAGCCTCTCGACGTTCAGGCCGTGGAAGAGGGCCCTGTAACCCTCGTTCTCCCTTCCGATGAGGTTCTCCGGCGGGACCTCGACGTCGTCGAAGTATACCATGTACTGCCACTCGGGGGACTTCGTGTCGATGTTCAGCCTCTGGAGCCTGAGGTTGGGGCTGTCGGTCTCCACGACGAAGATCGATATCCCGTCGCGCTTGTCCCTCACCTCCTCGTACCTCTTGGTCCTCGCGACGACCATCATGAAGTCGGACTCCCCGGCGCCGCTGATGAAGACCTTCTGGCCCCTGAGGACGTAACCGCGCTCCTCCCTCCTCGCAAAGGTCGAGATCTTCCAGGTGTTCGAGCCGGCTTGGGGCTCCGTCAGGGCGAAGCTCATCCGCCTCCCGTCGACGCAGGTGGGCGTGACGAACCTCTCCATCTGCTCCCTCGTCCCGGCCTTCAGGATGATGTCCCTGACGAAGTGGGTCACGAGGAACTGAATCATCGGGAGGCCCTCCAGCGCGAAGCCCTCCTGTACCAGCACCGCCCCCATCAGGCCCATCCCGGATCCGCCGAGGTCCTCCGGGACGCCGGTCCCCGCGAGGCCCTCCTCCTTCATCCTCTGCCAGATCTCCCCCGGCTCCTCGCCCCTCGACCACTTCTCGAGCCAGTACTTCCTCCCGAAGGAGCTGGCGACGGACCTCGCCGTCTTTAGGACCAGCTTCTCCTCGTCGCTGAGCAGGTCGTGAGAGAGGACCCTGACCGCGCTCAAGACGATACCGACCTCCTTATCGCTTTGAGGATCCTCCCTGGGTTCGGGAGGTAATGGTGCTCGTGGACGAGCGGGAACGGCGTGTCGTAGCCCGTCACCCTGAGCACCGGCGCCTCCAAGCTGTAGATCTCCCTCTCGGCGATCGTCGCGGCGATCTCGGCCCCGAAGCCCGCGGTCCTCTGGGCCTCGTGGACGATGACGGGCCTGCCGGTCTTCCTCACGCTCCTCGATATCGCCTCCCAGTCGTAGGGGACTATCGTCCTCAGGTCCAGCACCTCGACGCTCACCCCCTCCTGCGAGGCCTTCTCTGCCGCCTCGAGGGCGTCGTAGACCGTGGCGCCGTAGGTGATCACGGAGACGTCGTCGCCCTCCCTCACGAGCCTCGCCTTCCCTAGCGGAACGGTGTAGTCGCCGTCGGGGACGTCCTCCCTCAGCGAGTGATAGAGCCTCTTCGGCTCGAAGAAGATCACCGGGTCCTCGTCCCTTATCGAGGAGATCAGCAAACCCTTCGCGTCCGAGGGGGTCGAGGGCACCACTACCTTCAGGCCCGCCGTGTGGGCGAAGTAGGCCTCGGGGCTCTGGGAGTGGTACATGCCTCCCCTAACCCCGCCTCCGACAGGGGTCCTCACCACGACGGGCGCGCTGTATTGGCCCGCGTTCCTGTACCTGATCTTGGCCAAGTTCGAGACCAGCTGCTCGAAGCCGCCGTAGATGAAGTCGGAGAACTGGATCTCCGCGACAGGCCTGAGGCCGTTCATCGCCATCCCGATCGCGACCCCGATGATGGCGGACTCGGAGAGCGGCGTGTCTATCACCCTCGAGGGCCCGAACTCAATCAGCAGGTGCTCCGTGCACCTGAAGACGCCTCCGTTGACCCCCACGTCCTCGCCCAGGACCACGACCCTCTCGTCCCGCTTCATCTCGTGCCGGAGGGCGTCGTTGATCGCCTTGGCGAAGGTCATCACGGTCATCCCTTCGTCACCTTCTGGAGGCCCAAGAGCTCCTTGAGCTCCTCGGACTGCTCGAGCAGGATCCAAGGAGGCGAATCGTAGACGTCCTCGAAGATCACGGTCGGGTCGGGCCCCGGCTTCCGTAGAGCCCTCTCGACCTCCGCTGCGACGAGCCCATCGACCTCCGCCCTCAGCGCCGCGTCCCGGTCCTCGTCGATCACGCCCTTCGCGATCAGGTAGGCCCTCATCCTGTCTATCGGGTCGAGCTTCGCCCACCTCTGGACCTCGTCCTCGGTCCTGTAGCGCTTCGGGTCGTCGCTGGTGGTGTGGGCGCCCAGCCTGTATGTCAGGGCCTCTATCAGGACCGGCGCTCCCCCGTCCCTCACCCGCTCGACAACGCCCTTCGTCGTCAGGTAAACCGCGAGGACATCGTTGCCGTCGACCCTGATCCCCTCAAGCCCGTAGGCCACGGCCTTCTGAGCGATGGTGCTGGAGCCCGTCTGCTTGCTCACGTGGGTCGAGATCGCGTACTGGTTGTTCCTGCAGACGAAGACCACGGGGGGCTTGTGGACGCTCGCGAAGTTCACGCCCTCGTGAAAGTCTCCCTTCGAGGTCGCGCCGTCCCCGAAGACCGTCAGCACCACGATCCTCTCGCCCTTGATCTTCGCGGCCATTGCGTAACCCACGGCCAGCGGTATCTGGGTCCCGACCGGCGTGGGCGCGGGCACTATGTTGTACCTCCTGTCGCCGAAGATAGCGAACTCGTGCCCCTTCAGCGGGTCGTCGACCGTGTTCAGCATCCTGTCCAGGATCTCTGAGACCGGGACCCCCCTCATCAGGAAGGCCCCCAGCTCCCTGTAGGACGGGAAGAGCACATCCTCGGACCCGAGCGCGTACGCGATCCCCACCCCGACCGCCTCCTCGCCTATCGTCTCCGCGTAGAGCGCGACCTTCCCCATCCTCTGGAGCCTCAGCAGGTACCTGTCGAGGGCCCTCGTCAGGACCATCGTCCTGTACATCTTCATCAGGTCATCGCTCGAGAGTCCGAGCGTCTCGGGGTCTGGAGGGGCCTTCCCTCCCAACACGGTGATGAATTCACACCACCCCCATCTCCTCTCAGCACGACCGGGGGTAATTAGCTTTCGTCGCGTCGACATCTGACACGCATCTGCGACCGAGCGCTCCACGACTCCGTAAGTTATGCCGTGTGGGAGGTCTAGGATTACCCCGCGATTATCATGGGCTGGCCCGAGGAAGTGGCGGTTTGATCGCTAATATCTGGCCGGGGGGAAGACGCGGCCGATGCGGTTCGCCTTATGGGGTCGGCGCGCCGACGGACTGAAGCGGGTCTCTTCGCTCGAGGCGAGCCTGAACAGGACGATCTCCGTGCTGAACGGTAGCATCCTGAGGCTCAACAGGAAGTACTCCGAGCTGGAGCAGAAGGCGAAGGACTACTTCGAGAGGTGCGTCTCGCACCTTTCGTCGGGGGACGAGGAGCACGCGAGGCTCTACGCCGAGGAGATCATGCAGCTCAGGAGGCTGGCCAAAGTCATTGTGGGCAACCTGCTCCTGATTGAGCAGGTGAAGATCAGGCTCGAGACCGTCGCGGAGCTGACCGAGGTGCTGGCCCTGGTGGTCTCGGTGAGGCAGCTCCTTTCCCGGGTCGCGAGCGAGGTCGCATCGGTATCGCCGGAGGTCTCGGAGAACCTGAAGCGGCTCTCAGAGGAGATCGAGACGATCGTCACTGCGACCTCCGCGGGCGTCCCGACCCCGAGCGCGGGTCAGGTCAAGGCGCTAGAGGACGAGGCCCTCAGGGTCCTCGAGGAGGCCAAGAGGATCGCCACGGAGAGGGTGAGGATGACGTTCCCGGAGGCGCCCGTGATGACGGACAAGGAGAGGCTCGTCTACGACGCCATCAACTCGATCGAGGACCCGGCGGGCTTCGACGTCGAGACGGTCTGCGGGGTCACCGGCCTGCCCAGGGACGTGGTGGAGGAGGCCCTCGAGGAGCTTGCGAGGAAGGGCCTGATCGAGATATCTTATGCCGAGGCCGGCTGATCGCTCAGACCGCGCCGTAGGCCCTGTTCCACTCCTCGTAACGCCTCAGCGTCTCCGCCGATATTGAGGGCCTCCTCTTCCTCACCGCCTCTAGGAAGTCGCTTTGGGTTATCTCGGGGACCTCGTCCATTCCCTCCTCGAAGACCCTCCTGAGCGCGGCGGTCTGGGCGTCGAGGCAGATCGAGTATATGTCGGCGGGCGAGTAGCCATCGAGTCGGTCCGCGAGCGCCTCTAAGTCGACGTTCCCGGCGAGCCTCAGCCGCTTGGTGTAGTGACGGAGCGTCATCAGTCTGACCTCCTTATTGGGCGGCGGGATGTAGATTCTCTTCTGGAACCTCCTGATGAACGGCTCGTCGAGGCTCCAGGGCCTGTTGGTCGCGGCTATCAGGAAGAGGAAGGACCTGTTGAACTTGCTGAGGATCCCGTCCATCTCCGATAGCAGCTGGGCCCTGACCCGCGCCTCTCCCCCCACCTCAACGGCCCTGTAGCTGGTGATCCAGTCGACCTCGTCGATGAAGAGGATCACCGTCCTGCCCTGAGCCGCCTCGGACCTCGCCGAGCTGAAGACCCTCTGGAGGTTCTTCTCGCTCTCGCCGAGCCACTTGGACATAAGGCTCGCCGAATCGACGACGTAGAGCTTCGCGTCGATCTCGTTGGCCGTCGCAGCCACCAGCAGCGTCTTCCCGCATCCCGGAGGGCCGAAGAGCAGGATGCCGTTGTGCCACCCGAGCGGGAAGAGGTCGGGCCTCCTCGCGGGGTAGACGACGCTCTCCTTTATTGCCCTCTTCGCCTCCTCGAGGTCCACGACGTCGTCCCACTTCACGGGCGGCTTGAAGTCTTGAACGGAAGCCTTCTGCTGTTGAGAGGGGTTATCTTGGCTCGGCTCTTGGTCCGCCCTTCCCTCCTGGAGCTCCCTTATCCTCCGCTCGTAGGCCTCGATCCTCTCCCTGTAGACCTCGCGGTTTATCGGGCTCTCGGTCAGCTCGATCAGCTTCCTGAGCATGCCGATCGCCTCCCTGTACATCCTGATCGCCTCGGACTTGGACCCCGACCTGTCGAGCAGCACCGCCTGCCTCGCCTTCGAGGCCGCAAGCCGCTCCAGCTCGCTCATTCGCGACCGAGCTCTCCGCAGCCGTATTCGTGGGTTAAGAGCGGCCTCTCCGCCCGCCATCACACCGGTAATACGGAAATATGCGCTTGAGGATTCGACGGAGTCCGTTCTAGACCTCTAGGTCCTTCGCGGAGCTCCCCAAGTGCGAGTAGATCCCCAGCTTCAGCACCTTGAGGCTCAGAGTGGCGCACTTCACCCTCACGGGGCTCAGCTCGATCCCCAGCATCCCGAGGACGTAGTCCCGGTTCAGAGACCTCGCCTCGTCCAAGGACATTCCCTTCAACCGCTCGGTGAGCATCGAGGCCGACGCCTGGCTTATCGCGCACCCCTTCCCCCTGAACCTCACGTCGACGATCCTGTCCCCCTCGATCCTGAGGGACATCTCGATCACGTCGCCGCAGAGGGGGTTCGAGTCCTTCGCCCTCACCGTCGCGTCCGGGAGCTCCCCGTAGTTCCTGGGGTTCCTGTAGTGGTCGAGTATCTCGTCGATCGTCTCGGCGTAGTCCATCCACGCGGGCTACCTCTCGCCCCCCATTTAGCTTATCGTCAAACTCAACGCCGCGAGCACTCGGGTCTGCGTCCTGCTATGGTTAAGTAAAGGCCGGGGTCCGCTAGTGAGAGGGGGCCGTGGCCTAGCAAGGTATGGCGGCGGGCTCCAGGTGCGGAATCATAGCGGGCCTCAGAGGATCGAGGACGAAGTATACCGTGCCCTCGTGTCAGACGATGAGAACGCACGGGCTCTGCGTCGAGAACGGCAGGCTGTGTCCTGTCAACATAAAGAACCCGATGCAGTTCAGACCGAGAAAGAGCTGACGGCCCCGAACCTCCACCCCTCGAATTTTTCCCCATTAAACAGGGGCCGGGGCACCATCAACCATGCCCCGGAGCTATGATCCGGATGAGGTACCGGTGAGGGCGACCCCGCCCAGCCGCAGCGGGAGTCCCTGTGAGCCGGTGCGGACGGGTCTATGCGAGGGGGGAGGTGAGAGGGCATGTTCTCATATGTCGTAGCACTGGTGACGGCCGGGCAGATCGGACAGCAGATCATCCGGAACATAGTGCTGACGGTGTTCGAGGTCCTGACGCCGGTGATCAACGTCCTGGCGATAGCGATGGTGATCGTGGGTCTCCTGCTGGCGGTAGGGCTCAGGCAGGAGTTCTACGGTATCAGGCTGACGATCAGCGGGCTGATAACGCTGGTGTTCATACACCTGATTCTGCCGATACTGCTGACGTTCATCTGAGCTCCTGA